>JAGQLS010000037.1 GCA_020429045.1 Candidatus Woesebacteria bacterium | reverse complement strand
AAACAGAGATTCCCAAAGTAGTGGCGAGCGAAATGGGAATAGCCTAAACCGCACAGATCATATGGCCTGCAAGCTTCGATCGTGTGGTGTCGCGGGAGCTTTTGGAGTTCGTTGCAGTGAACTCAAAGAGTTACAAATTTTTATGATAGAAGAACGATTTGGAAAATTCGGCCATAGAGGGTGATAGCCCCGTAATCGAAATCATAAAAACTCTTGAAAGTTTCCCAAGTAGGGCGGGACACGAGAAATCCTGTCTGAATCCGGGAGGACCATCTTCCAAGGCTAAATATTCGTATCTGACCGATAGTGAACTAGTACCGCGAGGGAAAGGTGAAAAGTACCCCGATAAGGGGAGTGAAATAGTACCTGAAACTGTATGCTTACAAACGGTGGGAGAACTATGGCCCGCAAGGGCAATGTTTGACCGCGTACCTTTTGCATAATGGGCCGGCGAGTTAGTGTATGTAGCAAGGTTAAGTCGTTATAGACGAAGCCGCAGCGAAAGCGAGTCCGAAACGGGCGAACTTAGTTGCATGCACTAGACCCGAAACCAGTTGATCTACCCATGGCCAGGTTGAAGCTGAGGTAAAACTCAGTGGAGGACCGAACCCACGAATGTTGAAAAATTCGGGGATGAGCTGTG
>JAGQLS010000036.1 GCA_020429045.1 Candidatus Woesebacteria bacterium | reverse complement strand
AGCAGATCTTAAATCCGAACCATCTGTTCTGAGAGAGATAAGCGCGATTCTTGCAGACCCAATGACTATCCTAGAGGGAAACGAAAAAGAAGGCCGTATTGAGGTTATTCTAAGTTCAGCTGAAATCGTCAAAGAGTTCTGTGGTGGAGAATTGCTATTCAATTCAATTGGTGCAGAAGTAACCGATGAAAGTGGCAGGCAATACACACTCAATGAACTTGGCGATATAAGCGAGGCGTACTGGAATGAATGGTCGAGAAACAGCAAGGCATAACAAGTACATCCAGCCGACCCACAACTCCGCGCGGCTTTTTGCGCATGGCTTCGCCATTATTGCGCAAACGCCACGCTCCGTTGCGGTCGGCTGATGTAAGCGTTAGGTGCCTCATAGAGCGTAGGTATTTATTGTTTGTATGTCGCGCGCTGAAGCGGGAGAGAGAGGCACAATATTCTGATTCAGGGTTGGGCCGCTGATGCGGCGATAGATTTGTGGAATATTCGTCCAGGGTTTGCAAAGAAGATCGGAAATATCAAACACGGTGTAGATTGAAAGGACGAAAGAGCGTTGTAGGTATGGAGAAAAAAGCAGACCAATATATAGACATCAGGTCAGGGGTGGTTCGCAAGGTGGTTTAGCAGATAT
>JAGQLS010000035.1 GCA_020429045.1 Candidatus Woesebacteria bacterium | reverse complement strand
CAACGGGGAACTCGCTGTAGTTGTTTTCACCAGAAATTGCGGAGCAACCACTGGTTACAGCACGCAAGTGTCGATTCTGAAAGCCGGAACCGAGTTACCGAACGAAGCGGGTAACGTTTTTATCGCCCAGAGCGAAGTGAACGTTGCACCGAAGTGGCTATCCGCGAACCGTCTTGTCTTGGCCGGGGTCAGCGGTTCAAGTGGGTCCATACGAGGGAGTAGTGCAGATGGGGTTGTCGTGGAGTATGAGCAGAAAAAGCCCTAACAAGGCGGTCAAGGCGTTCGCTGCGCTCACTCGGACGTCCCGTATTCCGCGCCTTATTGCGCATGGCTTCGCCATTATTGCGCAAACGGCGCTCCACACGGGCCGCCGCTTACCTTGGCGTTAGATTTTGGAGATGAAACTCCACGATTGGAGGAAGAATGGCCAAATTTCCGTCTGGACCTATGAACCAGACGAAAGAAATTATCCTGGTTGGCATATCGGGGCGGATGCTTCGGGCTATGAGAGTTTGAGAGAAATACTTTTGATACTGAGCCAATCTCCCATCGGTTCAAAGCGCACGATTGAATTAGATCTTTCTGCGAAACGATACGCTGCCATAGGTATAAGAAAGAATCTTGCGCAAAAGATAGTTTTGTTA
>JAGQLS010000034.1 GCA_020429045.1 Candidatus Woesebacteria bacterium | reverse complement strand
GTAACGCAAATACAATGGGTGCGCAAAAGTATGTTCAGTCGCATACGTTGAGTAGCTCATTGAACGAAGGTCTGCAGAACTCCCGAGGTATGCAGCCGGAATATGATGGCGTTGCTGAGGTTTGGTTTGAGTCGGAGCAGGCACTGATTGAGGGCATGAGTTCACCTGAAGGCCAGAAGCTGGGAGCGGCCTTGCAGGAAGATGAGAGCAATTTTATCGATCACTCAAGGTCATGCGCCTTTATCGTCGAAGAACACGAGTTCTAAGTGGCTAACCAGTCATTCCAGCGGACGCCGAACACTGCGTGGCTTTTTGCGCATGGCTTCGCCATTATTGCGCAAACGCCGCGCTGCGTTAAGTTCGGCTGATGTTGAACGTTAGGCAATTAGTGGCGTCACAAGAACATTAGGGATGCGCAAAATTGACAAAGATTCGACATCGAATTGGAATTCTCGGAAAACCTGAAAAATTATTTTGGGCGTTAACTGAGGCAGAAGGCCTTTCTGGGTGGTGGTCGACTACGGCTTCTGGAATGTGCGCGAAGGGAGAAAAGCTACAATTAGGGTTCGGTGGCGTTGTCACTTTGAAGTTTATCGTAGAATCAGTGCATCCAACTTCATCAATTACCATCGTTTGCCCAGACGGTCCTGGTTC
>JAGQLS010000033.1 GCA_020429045.1 Candidatus Woesebacteria bacterium | reverse complement strand
CCCCATCACTTAACCTTCCGGCACCGGGCAGGCGTCACACCCTATACGTCCACTTTCGTGTTTGCAGAGTGCTGTGTTTTTAATAAACAGTCGCAGCCACCGATTCTCTGAGACCTCCTTCTGCTCCGCCCGCAGGGGCTTCACATACAAGAGGCACACCTTCTCCCGAAGTTACGGTGTCAATTTGCCGAGTTCCTTCTCCTGAGTTCTCTCAAGCGCCTTGGTATTTTCTACCTACCCACCTGTGTCGGTTTGCGGTACGGTCACTCTTTAACTGAAGCTTAGAGGCTTTTCCTGGAAGCATGGTATTAATCACTTCAGGCTCAATGAGCCCTCGTCATCACGCCTCGTCTAAGCCCGGCGGATTTGCCTACCAGGCACGACTACACGCTTAAACCGGGACGTCCAACACCCGGCTGATCTAACCTTCTCCGTCCCCCCATCGCATTAAAGAGTGGTACAGGAATATTGACCTGTTTCCCATCGACTACGCATTTCTGCCTCGCCTTAGGGGCCGACTCACCCTGCGCCGATGAACGTTGCGCAGGAAACCTTGGGTTTTCGGCGAGGGAGCTTTTCACTCCCTTTATCGCTACTCATGTCAGCATTCGCACTTCTGATACCTCCAGCATCCCTTACGAGACACCTTCGCAG
>JAGQLS010000032.1 GCA_020429045.1 Candidatus Woesebacteria bacterium | reverse complement strand
GCCTAATTGAGCACCCAAATTATCGAGGTTTGAAACGCTGCCTTTTATATGCTTTGCATTTGTACCTGTTTTTATTTCTATTTCGAATGCTGCTACCGGTACAACAGGAGAAAATCTCATTTTTCCTTTTTTTATTCCTATTGATTCAAAAGAAAATCGCTTGTCGAACCACACAACATCAACCCATGCGGATTCTGAAGCTTCAACTTCAATGGCAACTTCATAGCCCAAGTGCCGTCCCATTTCCGCGACTAAATCAACAAGCCCTTTTCCCAGTACCATCTATCTTCCTTATTTGGCATAACGCCTTACATCACCGGCAGCAAAAAGCAGAGCGAGGAACGAGCGGCGCTTTTTGATGTCCGCGTGAATGTGATTGTTAGCTGTATTTTCTTTCTCTACCTTCTCTGACCGCATCTATAATCTCGGATGAAGTTACGCCAAGATCAACCCCCTCGACATCCAGAGGAGATTTTTTTGGCGTAACAGGCCTGATGTAAAATGCCTCGCCATCCCGTTTTTTAATACAGACAACACCTTCTTTTTTCGCTTCTTCGAGAAGTGATGCAAAATGTTGTCTTGCCTCGGTAAAGCTATATTCTCTCACTGCTTTATCTCCAGAACTGAAACTCCCATTTTTTCTGCTATGGCCATTAATCCTTTAT
>JAGQLS010000031.1 GCA_020429045.1 Candidatus Woesebacteria bacterium | reverse complement strand
CACTTTGGAACCGTCCAAAGTGGTGAAGGCAAGCCTTATCGCTAACTTACGGCTGCTTTTTTGCCGAGTTCCTTGAGGACCTCTCACTCGTTCGCCTTGGTCTACTCGACCTGACCACCTGTGTCGGTTTGCGGTACGGTTTCATTAAATATAAGTTTAGAAGCTTTTCTTGGAAGCCTGCTTTTCCTAATCTATCCACCCGAAGGCAAACATTTATGCTCTGCTTGGACTTATGCGTTGCGGATTTACCTACAACACATCCTCACAGTACAAACGCAAATCCATTAATGCGCTAGAAATACTAGACTCCGTCCCTCCATCACTATTTAAAGAAGTCACGGAATATTAACCGTGTGTCCATCGCGTGCGGCTTTCGCCATCTGCTTAGGACCGACTAACCCTTCGATGATCACCATCGCAAAGGAAACCTTGGTATTTCGGCGGACGGGGGTCTCACCCGCCTTGCGGTTACTTGTGCCGGCATTCTCACTTCGCATCGCTCCACCGCGGCTCCCGCCTTGGATTCATCGCAATACGAACGCTCTCCTACCACTTGTACTAAAAGTACAAATCCGCAGTTTCGGTAATATGCTTGAGCCCCGATCATTTTCGGCGCAAGGACTCTCGACCAGTGAGCTGTTACGCTATCTTTAAAGGATGGCTGCTTCTAAGCCAACCTCC
>JAGQLS010000030.1 GCA_020429045.1 Candidatus Woesebacteria bacterium | reverse complement strand
AGAGAACATGATTTAGCAATTCCCGCACATGATATGAGCATTGAATCAATGACAGTAAAAATGGGGTGGCTTTTAGCTCAAGGGAAAAGTTATGAGGATATAAAACAAAAAATGGTAGAAGATATGCACGGAGAAATAACTATTGAAGCTGAGTTGATATAATTGAGTTGATATAATAAGGTGTTTTTCTTTTTCCAATTCACCCCTAACCCCTCTTGGAAAAAGAAAAACGAAAAAAATTAAATTTTCGAATAATGATAAAATCTCTCTACAAAAGAATAATAAGGATAAAAAAATGACTTCTCCGCTTCGCTCCGACCACGCTGCGCTCTTCTCCCGTTGGTCGTCGGGACACATAACAAGGGATATACGGTTCAGCCCTCGGCTCGGGCTTCACCCAAATTTTTCTTCCACTTCGTTCCAGAAAAACTTCGTATATCCCTGACGTTAGCTAAAATGTGATTGAAGACAAGGCTTGACAGATATATGTTGACATGTCCTAGCTAATACGATAAAATAAAAAGGTCCCTAGGTTTGCCATAAACTTAGGGGGATATCATACCACAGAAAATAGCTCGCACTTTGTGCGGGCTATTTTTTATTGCCTAAATCACCACCATGAATTTCAACACAATCTTGAATATCAAAATAACCATCAGTCCCTGTTCTTAATTCATGTGAAATACATCCACTAGTAGAAAACACATAGACCTTTTTATT
>JAGQLS010000002.1 GCA_020429045.1 Candidatus Woesebacteria bacterium | reverse complement strand
CTATGTTATTGTAACGTACTGGTCAAACCTTCATGAGTACTCACCACCAGAGGTGGTGGATATCTTTTATATTATAGCAATTAATAATCATCGTATGTTTATTGATATATTTAATCATACAGACACAATATCTTAAATAACTGCAAATCCTACATCGTCAATATTTTCAGGTTCGAGTCCTCTCTTCAAAAGTTTCAGCTTTTGGTTCTTGACAGCTTTCAACAACGCATCCCTAAACTGAGTTGGTGAAAGTTTTTCTCTGCCCAACTGCATTAATAGTGCATCCAGCACGTGGAGACCGTCTCCATAATAGAACAGTTTAAAAAGACCGTCGGTACAAAGAAGCATACGATCGCTATCTGGCACATCATATGTTCGTGCATTAATGTTTGGAAGTGTTGGACCCAATGGATACGTGACCCCTGAATGCTGTAATGATTCTGGTGTTACTTTTTGATACCAATCTACTGAACCGGCGGTGCCTGATTCTGCAGCAACATGGGCTATATTTGCATCTTCAACTTTGACAACCTGTACTTTCCCATTTTTCCTAAGAACAATCGCGGCAGTTGCTGCCTGATTGCCGCTTTTCTGGTATAGCCACTGCTTCATGTTTTCTACAGCTTGAGAAAATGATATTCCTTGAGCTATTTCTGTGTTTAACTGTTCAGCTGCCTCCTGTAGTACCGTTCTATGTTGAGCAATTTCTGCTTGCGTGGCCATATGACTACCTCCACTCCCATCTGGTACCATACTTACGCCATCAAATACTATGCCAAGCTCATAACCCGCTCCTGAAAACGTCATGGCTACGTCTTGACTTTCATGATTTCTGCCGTATCCATGGACTTCTGCCATAACCTGTCCTGGTCGAACAGTGATTGGTTGATTGGGAATATCTACTCCTTTTCGCAGTTCTGTGATCGCCTCTGCATTTACAGGCGCAGGTGCTCCGCCTTGAGGTTCTACTGACTGAGATTGTGAGAATTCTGCTCCTGGTCGAGGAGAAGGAGTCCCTGCTGCTGGTCCGGAAACCCCTGGTTGCGGTGCAGTTCCCGTCGATCCAGTTTGAGAAGTCGCTGGCTGGGAGGTTCTTGAGTTTGCTACTACCTCAGGAGCTTGATTTGGACCTGAAGCCTGTGCGATCCCTCCTTGGGCCTGACGAGTGGCATTCAGTTGAGCAACTCTCTCTCTGAGCCATTCGATGAGTTGCTTTTCTTCGGGTGTCGATTTTTCTGCTTTTTTCAACATCGCATCTGTCGCGCGCGCATAAATTTTTTCAAGGGCTGCTGGTTCTGTTTTATCACCAATCTCCATTCGCAAATTGCGCTCTTGATCAATAGCCTGGGCTACAAACTGTCCTGCTTCTTTGCCATATAGTGACTGTGCAAGTACAGAAACTAACCGGATATCGGTTGTGTTAGGGTTAAGTTGAGCCAATACTTCCGCAAATTTTCGCGGGTCGTCAGCAAAACCAGGTACAATTCCTTGTTCTGTATGAGTGCCGATGATAGATGCAAAGTGTTCCTGAGATATATCGTCGACATTTATGCCCAGGGCAGAAAGAATTGGCGCCGAGTTCGGGTACTGTTTGAGCATGCGCTCCACATATCCTCTAAAATCTTGCGCCCATGCTTCACGCGTTGCGTGTTTACTGTTTGCAATCTGTTCGTGTTGTACTACTTTTTGTAAATCGCCCCATCCGTAACGCGCACCTATTTCTTGTTGCATTTTTGCTGTAACTTGTTGTTTTGTAGGAAGCATACCTTCTGGCAACATGGTGCCATTGTCGAGAAACATAAACTGCATACGGGCATGATGCATCTGTTGAAATGGTCGTAGTATGATTGCTTCACGATTATATTGTCTAGCATGTTCGCGACTAACCGGACCCGGGAAAGTATAGGGAGGGTACGACCCTTGACGGGAGGCGTTTGGATTCCCAGGCTGCCTTAGTAGCCCAGACTGATTGTTTGGGGTTCTTGTCAGAACCTTTACCGTTTCAGTCATAGTTATATGATAAAGTTATAACTATAGGACACCTAAGTTTATCATGGGATTTCCATATGTCAACCCCTAAATATTTTTCGTAATTCTGCATAGAGACTTTTTGAAATAGTAACGGATAGTGATGATTCTTTGATGAAGTCCTGCAATGCACACTGCATACACGTTACTTTGACACTTAAAAAAGCCAAGCAGTCAAACGCAATCAAAAATGGCAGAAGTAATATCCACAAAAAAATCCTCAATTTCGACATATATTCATCATACACAAAAGTGGGAAAGGAAAAGTTGAAGTATACAAATTACATCGGCTTACATCCACAGTGTGCAGCAGCTGACGTATCTTATCTTTTCAGATACTAGGTGGATGATATGAACATCAGATGGTCGCCTCATTCTTCGTCTTGGGAATAATCATCAGATGGTTCTTCCTGATGATCCTCGCCTTCGCGTTTGATATCAATAACCATTCTTCTGTCACGACCCTCGCCTATTGAAAAACTCACAAGGTCTGGAAATTGTTCGGTTATGTATTCATGCATTTGGCGACGTTCGTAAGATGAGAATCCGCGCAAGTAGGTTGCCGATTGGCGATCTTGTACTTTTTGTGCTGCTTCGGATGCGATGTAATGTAGTCGCTCTGTTTGTTTTTCGCGATAATCGTTGACATCTATGAGCATATTGACGCGCTCTTGAGTTGCTTTGTACAGCATGACTTCAAGAAGTTTCTGCAAGGCGCGAAGTGTTTCCCCGTGTCGGCCAATGACTGTCGGCGCATTATCGCCGGCCTGGATGTGTACACGATACATCTCGTCTTCTTGTTCGACTTCGACAACCGCGTCGTCAATCATTTTATCTAATAGTGCTTGCGCGTTTGTTTTTATAAGATCTTGAATATCCATAAGGAAAAAATAAATTAATAATAATTATGTACGTTTTTTTGATGTGCTTCTTTTTTTTGATTTTTTTGCGTCCTGTTGTGAAGATTTCTTCATATTTTTTTCTTCCGGCGATTCTGTTTCCACGACAGGCGCCTTGGATGGTTTGAGCGACTTGGATGGTGCACCGTTGATGTGATAGTGCTGTGCGATGCTAAAGAGAGAAAAAATATTCCAGTACAACGAAAGCCCGAGCGGCAAACTATACGAAAACCATCCAATCATTAAAGGAAACACATATTTCATTTGTGTTCCCATTGCGCTTTGAAATTCTTCTGTGGTGCTCAGCTGTTCCTTTTTCTTCTTTTTTTCCTCGATTTTTTTGCTATCGTCTGATTGAGGAAACGTGATGCTTGTTTGTAAAAATTGCAGTCCGGCCGTCACCACAGGGACGATATAAAAAAAATAATTGCCGGTGCTTGCCGGAGAGACAGCCAAATTTATGCCAAAAAAATAGGGGTCAATGTTTTGGATGTGGAGAAACGAGCCATACAGTTGTTCATTGATCTGCTGAGCGACTTTCCCCTGGGCGTCAGATTGCAGAAAAAGCTGCAATGTACGATACAAAGCAAGAAATAGTGGAATCTGCACCAGTGCAGCGAGACACCCCGACGCAGGATTGATTCCTTCAGTTTTGTAGAGTTCAAGCTGCGCTTTCTGGAGTTGCTGCTGGTCGTTTTTGTATTTTTTTTGCAGCTTATCCAACTTGGGCTTGATCGTTTTCATTTTTTCTGTGGTCTCGAGTTGCTGTTTAAAAACCGGATAAAGCACGACACGAATAGCGACAGTTATGGCTATGATAGAAAACCCAAATGCGCCTGGTAAACCAAGCGCCACAAATAATTTGTATACCGCCACCAACACATTGAGCACGGGTTGAGCAAACAGCGTGTTAAATAGTTGACCAATTGCGTTCAGCATGACATTAAGAATAACAATTCAAATAAGATTTTAAGGAGATTTATGCTGCAAGTGTTTTGCGACCTTTTGCTCTCCGTTTTTTTATAACTTTTTTTCCAGCTGACGTTTTTTTTCGAGAAAGAAAACCGTGCTTTCTTTTTCTTTTCAATTTTTTTGGCTGATTAGTGCGTTTAGGCATATGATGAAAATAAATGTAATGTATTGAATAGTATACAGTATTAATCTCAAATACATCGAGTAATACTACTTAACACATAAAGCGTTCTTGCAATATCGATGTCTCTTTGCCATGGTATTCCTGCCACACCGCTTCTGTGACAAAAGGAAGGTAGGGGTGCAGCATCTTCAGACAACCAAGATACACCCGGCGCATGGCAGAACACGTTTCTGCGTTACCAACGCGCATTTCTTCTTTTAAAGTTTCGATGTAATAATCGGCAAACCTGTGCCAAATGAATTCATAAAGCATGTCAAAGGGTTTGCCCACACGATATGCTTTGTGATCGCGGTGGTATTGTTTCTCAAGGGCGGTAAACTCATCCTGAAGATCTGCAAGAATGTCTTGGGTTTGTTTTGGGTGTTGCATCGGTGCTCGTTTGTCATCATTCATCTGGATGAATCTGCCGATATTCCATATTTTGTTGGCAAAATTGCGCATAGCGCGTATTTTGTCCTGGGAAAGTACCACGTCACCACCTTCTTTCGTGCCAAAAACTAATGCTCCCCGCAATGCATCGGCACCGAATTGTTCAATTATGTCCAGGGGGTTGATGACGTTTCCTTTACTTTTACTCATTTTCTGGCCCTTGGCGTCACGCACCATGCCATGCAAGTACACATGTTGGAAAGGAATAGTTTCAGTCTCGAAATATCCAACCATAATCATGCGCGCCACCCAGGCACGGAGTATGTCATAACCTGTTTCCATAACGGTTGTTGGATAAAATGCAGAAAAATAATCGTTTTCTGTATCAGAAATAGTCTGTAATGTTGCAAAGGGCCATTGAGAAGAAGAAAACCATGTATCAAAGGTGTCTTCATCTTGTTCAAAAGCGCAGGTACCGCAGATCGCACATTTGTTGGGTTTTTCAACAGAAGCAAACCAATTCTCGTTACCCTTGTGAGATTTGTTCACACATCGATAGGCTGGTATACGGATGCCCCACACGATCTGCCTAGATATGTTCCAATCGATAAAGTTATCAAGAATGCTAATGAGTTGTTTTTTAAAACGGCTGGGATGAATTTTGATCTTGCCGGTTTCAACCAATGCGATAGCCTTAGATGCAAGAGGCTTAATGCTCACAAACCACTGCTTCTTGGGAAGTGGCTCAAGAACGGTGCCGCAACGATAACACGTGCGTACGGTCATGTCGTGATCCTCGACTTTCACCAATAGCCCTTTTTCTTCAAGCTTTTGAAGAACAACTTCGCGTGCTTTCTTGACGCGTAGTCCATCGACCACGTGCGTGTTTTGCATCTTACCATCAAACCCAATGATGGAATTGTATTGTAACTTATGCTTTTTGGCGATTTCAAAATCGTTAAAATCGTGGTTTGGAGTCACTTTCACTGCCCCAGTGCCAAATTTCATGTCAACATATGCATCTGCGATAATTGGAATCTCCCGATCGGTTAGGGGAATGTGAGCTTTTTTCCCAACATATTGTGTATAGCGTTTGTCTTTAGGGTGCACCATGATCGCCACATCTCCGAAGAATGTTTCAGGTCTCGTTGTTGCAACGGTTATAGTCCCGCCATCAACCAATGGGAAAGCGATATGGTAGAGTTTGCCTTGAATATCTTTGGCAACAACTTCAAGGTCAGAAAACGAGGTGCCGCACGATGTACAATAGTTTACCAAGCGATTGGCTCTGTACACCAAGCCCTTGTCAAACATATGCTTGAACGTTTTGTAGACGATCGTCACGATGTCCGGATCCATAGTGAATTTTTTCTTTTCCCAATCCAGCGCAAACCCGAGCTTGCGCAATTGGTTCTCCATGGTTTCTCTATTTTGCATGACAAAATCCCAGATCATCGTGAATAATTCCTCTCGCGGATAGTCATACCGAGATTTCCCTTGTTTTTTGAGATGTTTTTCAAATACATATTGCGTCTCGATGCCTGCATGGTCTGCTCCCGCAACCCAAAACGCCTCTTTGCCTGCAAGTTTTTTGTAGCGGATCATGATATCTTCAAACACATACATGGCGTGGCCAAGGTGCAGATCGGCGTTGGCATTTGGCGGAGGAAACACAATGCAAAATGGTTCTTTACCAGACAAAGTGGCCCGAAAAACACCTTTCTTTTCCCAAAAGGTGTAGAGACGAGATTCGTGCTGTGAAAATTGATATTTTGTATCCATACTTCTGTACCGCTTTTTATATCAAAAAAAGCTTGATTTTGCAATACAAACGTTGTATCTTAAATAGATCATGAACTGGATTATGACCACGTTGACCTGGTATCTCTATATTTTTGCCGTTGGTCTTATTTTCCTCCCCCTTGCTACTAAAATCTTCAACGCGTTTATCGATAAAGGCTATGCTTTTGCCAAAACAATCGGCGTTCTCCTGACCTCTTATATCTTGTTTGTTCTCGGCACCGCCAAAATATATCCCTTTTCCCGCGAAGGAATACTCTTTTTCTTGATCCTCGCATTTATTGTCAATATACATTTTTTTTCTCGGTCATTTCTTAAAGAATGGAAAAAACTAAAAGGGTCTCAGATTTACATCATAGCGCTTGAAGAGCTTCTTTTTGCCGGTGGACTGTTCTTTTTGACCTACGTACGTGGACAACAACCAGCGATAAACGGATTGGAAAAGTTTATGGATTATGGCTTCATGCAGTCGATATTGCGCTCGCGTTACTTCCCCCCATTGGACATGTGGTACGCGGCCGATCTTACCCACCTCAACGGCTTTGCTATAAACTACTATTATTTCGGTCACCTCTCAGGGGCGCTCCTTACCAAACTCACAAATATTCCATCGGTCATCACTTATAATCTTATTCTGGCGACCATTTTGGGGCAGGCACTTGCTCTTAGCTTTTCGATTGTAAGCAATCTCGGTCATCTTTTTTTCCATACGATAAAAGAACGTATCAATGCGCGTCATATGGTTATGATTATTCTTGTTGGTCTTGTGGGAACATTTTTGGTCAATTTCGGCGGAAATTTTCATACAATCTATATCGCCACAACCGGCTACCCCAATGAACAACCCAAACCATTCTGGGAAATTATGCAGTCCAAAACACAGATCCAGGAGACGATGCAGCGGGAACATTTGACGTTCTTTCAGGCGATGGTGCGCAACTCGAGCTATTGGTATCCCAATGCCACGCGCTTCATTCCCTACACGATTCACGAATTTCCTTCGTATTCGTATGTAGTTGCCGACTTACACGGCCATGTATTTGATATACCATTTGTGCTTTTGAGTATTGGTTTTGTCGTGCTTATCCTCTCTCAAGAAAGGAAAAAAGGAAAGGAACATGCTTCGGCATTTTCAAAAATGCTCCCTCATATCGAAAAAGGCTTGCATCGCCTTGGGTTTTCTGTTGATACAGTGCCCATCGCCGCACTATTTGGCTTTATGGTGGCAGTTCACTACATGACCAATGCATTTGACGGGCCTATGTATCTCCTGCTCTTTTTTGTTACGTTGTTCCTACTATACCGTTTGACAAGGCAATTTTTTTTCATGGCTGGTGCAACCGTGCTGTTTTTTATTCTCTTTTCATTGCCGTTTTCCATCCATTTTCAACCATTTGCAACTGGTATCGGCGTAAACTGCAGTCCGGACTTTCTAACTAACCTGGGGTCGCTTGGACCATTTTTATTTGAAAAAGGAAATTGTCAAATATCTGCCATATGGATGCTCTTCGTGCTATGGGGATTTTTTGTGTTGTGTTTTTTGCTTTTGCTAGGAGCACTTAAACAAAGCAAAATTAAACCGAACCACATTGATATGATTGTGATAGCGTTTTTTTGTTTTAGTTTATTTTTGATAACGGTTCCCGAATTTTTCTATATCAAAGATATTTACCCCTTGCACTTTCGCGCCAACACTATGTTTAAGATGGGCTACCAAGCATTCATTCTTATGAGCATAGGATCGGCGTATGCGCTATTTCGCCTTTTCTTTGTTGACAAAAAATGGATGTCTGTAATCGGAATTGTCATCTTTTTTGTCATTTTTTTGCCCATATTTATATATCCCTTCTTTGCGTTTCCTTCATATTATGGCGATTCGGTAAACTGGAAAACACCAGAGCTTGATGGGTCAAATTGGATGATCGCCGCGAGACCACAAGACAAGGAAATCATTGACTATATCAATAGCACTATCCCCGGACAGCCAGTGATTCTTGAAGCGCAAGGAGATTCGTACACCGAGTTTGATCGCGTTTCAGCCTATACAGGCAATCCAACTGTTGCAGGGTGGTGGGTACACGAATGGTTATGGCGGGGCACAGCAGATGTGGTAGGAAATAGAATACCCGATATTGTAACCATATACGAGTCGCATGACCTTGCTCAGACACGGGAGATGCTTCATAACTATCGTGTTGGGTATGTCGTGGTTTCGGAACTAGAACGCAATAAATATCCTCATCTGTATGAAGAAAAATTTAACGAAATTGGCAGAAAAATTTTTGAGTCAAGTAATGGTTTGGGTTCCTTATATCAAGTGTTTTGACATAAATATTGACAAAATTTTTCGAATATGATATGGTAAATTAGTTCGTTTTTTTGACGAATAAATAAAGAGCATTACTATACGTCGTTCCCCTAATACGAGCGGTAGTGATGCTCTTTATTTTTCCCCTAATGTAACGTGATCGGCAAGATCATGTTCCTGTGTTGAAACACAGCAAACTCCTTTTTCATAAAATATTTAGTTTTCTGATCAATGACTCTGATAGGTAGTTGTTTTTTACCAGCCTCCTGCTTCTTTTTCTCTGTCTGTAAGCGAAATACAAATGTATCCATATTTTTATAGTAAAGCAGCTCAAATCATATGTCAAGTCCTATAATATAATTAGATACTATTATAAGATACCTTATAATAATAAAACGCTAAAAAAGTTCTTTATGACGCTACGCATATCAATATGCACATTTTGTGGATAAATTCAGCTCGTGTTGTAGGAACATACAGCTAATGATAACAAGTAATGCATTTAAGGCTGTTTGTGAGTATAATGGGTGATAAACTAACAAGATAAAGATACATACTATGCAATTTTCTATCGTTATTCCAACATTAAATGAGGAAAAATACCTTCCACGGTTACTGGACAATATTGTCAAACAACAAGGCAAACATGACTTTGAAATCTTTGTTGTCGATGCAGAATCAACCGATCAAACCATAAGCGTTGCAAAGTCTTTTTCTTCGAAACTACCTGTTAAGATTCTGAGAGCTAGGGTTCGTAATCTTTCATTTCAACGCAATCTGGGGGCGCAAAGAGCAAAAGGCGATTACCTCATTTTTCTTGATGCCGACTCTCAAATACCCAATAATTTTTTACAAAATCTCAAAAGTGAACTTGCAAAATGTGCCTATCTTATCTGTATACCAGAAATTAAAACTTCACGCGATTCACTTATTGATCAAAATATCATAAAGATTGCAAATTACCTTATTACTGTTGCAAAATATATTCAACGACCTTTTGCTGCTGGAGCATGCCTCATTATTCACCGTTATACTTTTTTACATCTAGATGGATTTACCATTACTCAGTTGCACGAAAAAAAAGTATTGTTTTCTGAAGATGCAGATTTTCTTATCAGAGCAAGACAAACAGGGATTATTGCTGCACAATTAAAAACAGTAAATTTTATTTTTTCTTTCCGAAGAATCGAAAAAGAAGGCTACCTTGTTGTTGCTACAAAATATATCATCGCTGGTATCGAAATGATTCTCCTTCAAGCAACCACCACAACGATACCCTACCAAATGGGGGGTGACTATTATGCGGACATTGGAGATAAACAGTTGAATAAAAAAAAGCTTCGCTCCATGCTTACTAAAATACAAAAAGATCTCTCCAAACTTGTTACCATAGAGTCTACTCCAAAGAAGTGATTGTTGCTATAACGATATCGTCTTGATTTCCTTGATTGAAGTTGCCTCTTGTGGTGATTTGTCGAGCCTAAAATGCTCAAGGCGTGGAAAACGCAACGCATACCCTGGTTCTTTCACTTCCATTGCTGTACCAGTTTTTGTCTTTTGCATGACACGACCCGCCGTGTGCACCGGAGACCTGGTTATCTCGTCGGCGCGTATCTCTACAACGATTTTGGGCGTAACCCACACATCGCATGCCATGAGGTCGTCGACGATAAATGATGAAGGGATATGTGCTACTTTGAGCGGTTTGATGAGCGAAAGAAGCTTATGCCACTCTTCGTCTTTGAGGCCGGTACCAATTTTTGCAATGGTAAAATATTGATCATTTTTTGGATCGAAAACACCGACCAAAAAAGCTCCGATGCCGAAAGCCGTACGCTTTCCCTTGCCAAAATCATAGCCCATGACCACACAATCTATAGTATCGGTAACTTTTGATGAATAGCTTTTTTTGTATTTGATCCAGTTCCAATCACGAGTGCCCGGCTGATACGTGCCAGTCATTTTTTTTGCCATAATCCCTTCAAGTCCGCGAGCGACTGCATCGTCAAAAAGCGCCTCGATGCGTTTTGCTTCTTCAACAACGGTTTCTTCTGCTGGGATTATAGAATCTTTTGTAGCGTCGTTGTGATTGTCGATGTTTTCCCTGAGAAGTTTTTTTCGCTCGACAAATGGACTGTGGATGTGATTGGTGCCGTCAAGGTATAAAAGGTCAAATGAATACAATTTGAGGGGAATTTCTTTTGCTTTTTCTGAAATACCGTGTTTTCGTTTACGTTGTACCGTCAGTTGGAATGGTAAAAACGACGAAGTTTCTGGATTGTAACCAATCGCCTCCCCTTCAAAAATGATTTCATCGGCTGACACTTCATCTTGCACGGCTTTGACAATGTCTGGATACATATATGTCGCGACTTCCAATCCTCGGGTAAAAAGAACTACTTTGTCTCCTTTTTTGTGCACTTGTAGTCGAAAACCGTCGTACTTTGGTTCAATGATGCAGGTACCGATTTTGTCAATGATGTCTTGAGCTGAGGTAATGCGTTCTGCACGCATCATAATAATTGGGGTAAAAACTTCCGGTTTAATCTTTTCCACGGCCGAAAGTCCTTGTTTTTTGAGCACGGTACCAATATACCCAAGATCGGGAAACACATGATATGCTTTTTGCAACTTTCTTCGCAATGACTTATCACCAGTCATCATCCACGACAGTGCATCGAGCATAGTCATGTCAGAAAAACCCAAACGAAGCGCACCAACCGGAATACGTACCAAATAGCGCGCAGACAGTGGATCGACTTCTGAGATAAGCTGAGCAAAACCATGCATTTTGCGTTCTTGCGAACCTGCACCCTCATATTGGGCAATAGCAACAAGCTTAGCAAACACTACCTCAATAGTATGTTTGCTCTTGTTGATACTCTTTTGCTTTTGTTTAAGCCCTTGGATGGTCGTTCCCAAATCTCCTTCTTGTTTGTATTGTTGCGTAAGCTGAGCTGGTTGTATAGAAAATAGTTCTGCAAGGGAACGGATAACTAGTTTTTCGGCAAAATTAAACTGTTGGGGGCGATATTTTGGGCTAATATTCCCCTGGAGAAGATAGGCTGCATGCGCACATTCATGAACGTCAAGATGAGAAAATAGATCTGCCAAAATTTCGGTCATGGTAAGACGTGATGCTGTTTCTTCTATTTTTTGGATGTACGATGAAAATTGTGAAAATGTCATAATGTTTAGATAACTAGATATGAGATGTTAGGAAATAATGTGATGTACAAAATAATCAGCCGGTCAAAACATATCGGGCTGCCTTTGTACGGCCAACTTTTTTTAACAACCCTTTGTCAATAAGATCCTTAAGGTCGCGCAACACCGAGTCTTCAGACAGATCCGGAAACAGAGTATCAAACGCCTGATTTTGCAAATAACCAATTTCTTGAATATATTCGATAATTTTCATTTGCCGCTCCGTCAAAAAAATCTGTCTGCCACCAAACTGTTCTTTGAGTTTTGCATCTTTGGAAAGGCGCAGAATTTTCTCTTTAATTTTTGTAAATTCGATCGATGCGCCATAGGTGAAATATTCAAGCCACGCAGTCATCTGACCGCTTGAAGCTTTTTGCAGACTTTCGTAGTACATGATCGCGTCTTTATCATAATATTCCTCAAGCGAAAAGAAGCGGCGTATATCGTATCCGCCGCGAAACATGATAAGTGTCGCAAGAACGCGAGCGAGTCGTCCGTTGCCATCGACATACGGGTGGATGCGTACAAGTTCGTGATGGGCGATGCCAGCTTTAAGAACCGGGTGAAGATCTTCCTCTTTGGTGTTGTTGAGCCAAATGATAAACTCTTTCATGAGAAACGGGACTTCGACAGGGGCAGGAGGACGGAACGTAACCTCTCCAGTTTGAGAATTGCGTACCACGACTTGCTTGGTGCGATAGGCTCCAGCACGTTCGGGGGATAAAATTTTATCGACAATAATTGTGTGTAAACGACTGATAAATTTTTCGGAATAGGAAACGATTTTTCTCTTCGCTTCTTCGTCGATAAAGTCGATCACGCGACGATAGTTGATGACTTCTTGTATATCGCGCGATCGTGCCATGACATCTTTACCCATGAGCACATTTTTGGCTTCGTCTTTTTCAAGCATGTTTCCCTCGATATGCGTCCCGTGGTGGACCGAACGCACGATCGCATCTTCGCGAAACTTTTTTTCCCAAAGAGGGAGGATGGGTGCATGTTTGATAACTTCCTCAACTGCTTCAATGGTTGCAATATGCGAAAGAATTTTATTTGAAATGGAAAATTGCGGGCTAAACATACAATGCTTTATTATAGTATGGATTGTACGTCGTGAAAAGGGATTGTGTTGCGGTGATAATGCACACTCAACGCAATCATCACTTCCCGAATCTGCGTTTACGATTATGAAACTCCTCTATTGCAGCAGCAAGGTGCTCGGGAGAAAAATCAGGAAACAACGTGTCAACAAACAGCAGTTCGGCGTAACTATTCTGCCAGGAAAGGAATCCTGATAAACGTTTCTCTCCTCCGGTGCGGATAATGAGATCGGGATCGGGAATATCGTGTGTATCCAAAAAAGAGCTCAGTTGATCTTCAGTAAGCTCTTCTGATTTAAAACCTGATGCAGAATATTTTTTGACTGCACGTACTATTTCGTTTTTACCGCCATAATTTATAGCAAAAATAAAAGTAAGTCCAAAGTTGTGTTTTGTTTCTTCGACAACGGTTGTGATGATTTTTTGTGTTTTTGCCGGTAAGGAAGCAATGTCGCCGATGACCAATACTTTAATATTATTTTCTTTAAATGACTTGATGTACGATCGAAAAAATAAACTCATGAGCGTGAGTAAATTTTCGATTTCTTTTTGAGAGCGTTTTGTGAAATTTTCTGGGGACAGTGCCCAAAAGGTACAGTAGGGAATCTTGCGTTCGATTAACGCTTTGTACAATGCCGGCAATGTTTTTTCTACTGCATACCGGTGACCTTCAAATGCCAACGTGCCTTGCTTGGTGGCCCATCTACGATTGCCATCTGGAATGACGGCGATGTGCTGTAATGCTTGTGTTTTCATTTGTTGCTATTTTAGAACAATTTTTATAATATTGATGTAACTAACTATATATCATACTTTATGTTTGTTTTTGTTATCGACTCAAACTCATTTCCCGCAGCTCGTTTTTCTGAAATTGGCACATTGGCAAATATTCTCGCCCCTACATTAACAATTGGTGGAATTATTGGTTTTCTCGGGATGTTGATCTATGGCTCGCTGACATTAATGAATGCTGGCGGTAATCCCGATCAAATTGCCAAAGCTTGGAAAATATTTACCTTTGCAATTTTTGGGTTGCTTATCGTTATCTTTGCCTATCTTTTGACTCAACTTGCTGGTTTTATCACCCAAATTAACATTCCGTTATAATTATATCTATATATATGTTCACTGTGTTTGCTGCTGATATACCAGATTTATTTGGTACTGTTGCTCCACCTCCTGGCCCAAGTTTTATTAATCCTGTGATTGGTCTTGGGACCATAATCATTTTTGGAATACAAGGTTCTATATTTGTGAGTATTATTTTTTTCCTTGTGCAAGTATTGTGGGGTGTTCTTGATTGGATCAATTCTGGTGGCGAAAGCGAAAAACTTAGTAAAGCCAGACAACGGTTGACCAATGCAGCTCTTGGATTTATCGCAGGGTTCATTATGTTAGGATTATATGTTGTGATAACGAGCGAAATTCTTGGCGTTATGCAAAAAAATGCTGATGGTCAATGGATTATCAAGCTCCCTCGCATCGGTGGACCATAATGTCACTCTTCTTTTCTCACGCCTTCGGTTGATGGCTCAAACGAAAGATAATTGATGTCCATTGAATCTAATTTTTTTTGCAACTCAGAAATACGATCTGATGAAAATAACACATAGCCTGAACCATGTTGGTTTCCTCCTGCGCCGGCTATTTTCCCCGCACCAAACGGTTTCAATGTTTGCAATAATTGTTGTGTTTCTTTTGAAACAACGCCAAGTTTGACAAGCGCTTGATGATTTTTAAGGAGCGATTCACGGAAAAAGGAAAGACGTTCTTGAGAAATTGCCAGCGTTAAACGCTTGGTACACTTTTCAAGCAGTTGTAATATGCGCTCTGTCTTTTTAGGTTGAGTGTTGAATAATTTCCCCACCTGGGTGACCATTTGTTTTGTCGATTCTTTCGGCTTGCCACTATTTATGAGAATGAGCGTCTGTTGAATAACCTGAGGAATTTTCATGTGGAGTGAAGAAATATTTTTCAAAAATTCAAATTCCTTTCGATAATAGATCAACCCTCCATACGTTGCAGCGCTCACATCGACTCCAGAAGATTTACCGTGAAAATAATGTTCAGCCGTATGCGCGAGAGAATTGATGATTTCTTTGTTGTACGCCTTGCCGGTATACCAGTGAAGAAACGCGGCAACTGCGGATACACAAAGCGCTGCGGAAGAACCCATGCCTGATCTAACCGGAATATCAGAAGTGATGTGATATATAAATGGTGTATTCGAAAGGCGAAGGTTGTGTTTTTTGAGATAATCCTGCACCACAGATTTGATGTGTGCCACGCCTTCGTGTGACTTGTTTGCAGGTAGCGAGTTGTGGTCTTGAACGTATAGTGTAAAGGCGAGGCGTTTGTTTACCGCGGTCACAAGTGCAGGTTTGCCATAGACCACTGCATGTTCGCCGGAAATGAATATTTTGCCCGGTGCTGAATACGTGATTGATCGCATATAATTTGTTATATCAGCGCGCAGGCGACTCCGTAGGATATTACTTCTTCTTCGCCGACGGTGTGGAGTCTACGCAATAACGTTTTAACTTTTGCACCAATTGATAGTGTTTTTTCGTCAGTGTTGACTACCTGACAACAAATCGTTGGCCCTTTGTTGAGTTTAACAAGTGCAACACAGTAAGGAGTATGACCAGAAAATTGAGGCGGAGCAACATGAATTTCGGTCCATGAGACAATCGTACCGTGCTTGTGTAATAAATGCCGATCTGTTTTTTGTCTTCTCCAGTCTGCAATGGTATTGGTCATATCAAACTCCTAAAATACTAACTACCGCCACTCCTCCGCTGCCACCTACATTGTGTGCAAGGCCATACTGAGCTTTTTTCACTTGGCGTTCGGATGCATTTTGAGTAAGCTGCAGGTATAGTTCTCCGATTTGTTTAACGCCCGTTGCCCCAACCGGGTGACCGGCAGCCTTCAATCCTCCAGAGGTATTGGCAGTCAAAGGATAAGACGAATTGATGTGTGTTCGCATCTCTTTTGCATATGCGCCGCCTTTGCCTGGCGCCCAAAACCCCAAATCTTCCATAGCAAGAATTTCTGCAATGGTAAAACAATCGTGTAGCTCCAAGACATCGATATCTTTATGGGTAAGTTTTGCTTGTTTAAATGCTTTGTTGCTTGCAATCTTTGTCGATTGTAACGAGGTGATGTCGGTACGTCGAGCAAGTTCTGCTGTGTCTGTTGCAGTTTCCGAAGCAAGAATCCGAACCGATTGATGAGAAGAAATGACTTTTGGATCATTTGAGATAATAACAGCTGCTGCGCCGTCTGAAATGGGGGAGCTATCAAGTACTTTGAGCGGTTTGGCGACATACATGCTTGCCATGACCTGATCGACTGTCATTGGGATGTGGAATTGTGCATGTTTGTTGCGTGTCGCATGATCGTGATTTTTTACCGAGATGTAAGCTAAATGTTCTTCGGTATACCCAAAGCGCTCGAGATATGCCTGCGCCATAATGCCATAGAGCCCGGGAAAGGTCAAACCTACGTGTTGTTCTTCGGTCGCCGCTGCCGTGGCAAGGCTTTTTGTCACAAGATCGGGGGTTTGGTCGGTCATTTTTTCTGCCCCCACAACAAGTACCGTTCGATTTTTTCCAGCAGAAAGATATTCTGTTGCAGCTTGAAAGGCCAGACCGCCTGAAGCGCACGCTGCCTCCATGCGGTATACGGGAATATTCTTCCCTAAGTCCTGACAAACATGCGAAGAAAGAAGAAGTTGGTCGTTAAGAACGCCACCGAGCATATTTCCCAAAAAAACAGCATCAACATGTTTTGGATCCATGTTTGACGCATGTAATACACCATACATGGCTTCATGGATCAGGCTATCGAGCGAATGCTCCCAAAGTTCTCCAAAATCTGTTGTGTAATAACCAACGACTGCGTTCATAGATGAGATTATTGTGACAGATTATATGCTGTGCATAAATTGTAAATACGTAACATAATCGATATATGTTTTGTGCTCAAGTGCTGTGCAAAATGATTTCCTTTTTTTTGTTATTTCTTTGGTCACCTTGAAAACAAATGCATCTGACCCCGCACCTGAACCATAGGACACAAAAAATATGAGATCTCCTGGTTTGGCAACATCCAAAACGCCAACCAGACCCATGAGTGCCGACGCGGAATACGAATTCCCCACATGCGGAACGACATATGAATGTTTCATTTGTTTTTGTGAAAAACCCAAGCGTTTAGCAACTTTAAGGGGAAATCTGCCATTTGGCATGTGAAAGACGGCATGGGTAAAATCGTTTGGTTGATGGTGGGTTTTTGCAAGTAAGGCTTTGGCAGAAGACATGATGTGATTAAAGTACGCTGGTTCGCCTGTAAATCTCCCAAGGTGTGAAGGGTTGGCAGCTTTTGATCGACGCCAAAAATCGGGCGTGTCGGAAGCATATGAATGCCATGAAACCATTTCAAGGAGCACGTGTTCGGACCCGATAAGCCAGGCATTTGCTCCAGAACCTGCTGAAAATTCGAGTGCGTCGTTTGTTTTTGCATTAGCTTTGTCCGAGGCGCACACGAGTACATTTGCTATTTCCTTAGATTTCACTAAACCATAAGCAGAAATGAGCGCGCCGGTTGCTGCTTTACAGGCAAATTGCGTGTCGTAGGCAAGATAATTGTTGCCAAGGTCAAGCCACTCTGCAAGCGTGGTTGAAGTAGGATTAACGGCGTACGGAAAAGTTTCTGATCCGATAAAAACAGCACCAACTTTTTTTTGTTGGTTTGTGCTTGTTTCAAACAACATATGCGATGCTTCGTAGGCCATAGTAAGGACATCTTCGTCGTAGCGCGCAACCGCTTTCTCACGCACTTTAAGCGATGAGGTAATGTGATCGACAGATTTTCCCCATTGTTTGGCGATGGTTTCGGTTGTTATGCGAAATCGGGGAATATAGAATCCATAGTCAACTATTCCTATCATAAATTGTTACCTCCCGAGTGTGGCATGGGCTGTGCCAAGCGTTCGCTCAACAATAGATGCCAAAAGTGATAATTCGCCTGCCAAAACGACTCCTGCAAGCACGCCGGCAAGTTCGTCGACCGATTGTGTTTGTGTGATCGACCGAGCGGCAGTTTGTGTTTTCAGCTTTGTTCCCCCACCGACAACGCCGAGCATAATATCGGGAAGGTCAACGCATATATAAAGTGACCCATCTTTGTTGCATTCTGCCGAAGTCACGCCAAGGCTCCCTTCGACAACGTGTGCCGGATCCTGACCCGTTGCGATAAAAAAGGCGGCAATGATATTGGCAAAATGGGCGTTGAAACCAAGCGATCCGCTCATCATCGAACCACCCCAACATTTGTGATGAACAAGCTCAACGATTTCTCTTGATGTAACGTGCAGGTGTTTTTTTACAAGGGCGGATGGAATCACTGCTTCGGCAGACAATCGTCTCCCTCTGCCCTTGATGAAGTTGAGCCATGCCGGCTTTTTGTCAATGTCATAATTGCCAGCCACACCCAAACATGTGGCGTGGCACTCGTTTGATATATACTGTGCAATCTTTTCTGTTGCAATAGTCACCATATTCATACCCATGGCTTGATCGGTGTCGTAGACAAATCGTACGTACAAGCTGCGACCAATGTGTGCAGGATCAATATCAATAAGTTGTAAATGTGAGGAAGAAGATACGGCGGTCTTGTTCATGTCGTCCTTGTGTTTTTCGAGAAATGCAATGCATTTCAGTGTCTCGGCGATATTTTCGAAACGGAAAATAGCACCACGTGTGGTGCCAATATGTTCGACATGCACTGTAACACCCCCCGCAGCAGAAAGAGCTTTGCACCCACGACTGACCGAGGCAACGAGCGCACCTTCTGTCGTTGCAAGCGGAATGTAGTGAGAGCTGCTTTGATTTTTGCCATGCAAAGAATGATGGATGCTCAATGGACCTGCAACGCCAAGGGGGATCGATACTGCTCCGATTAGGTTTTCGCAGTGAATAGTATCGGTGTCGACAAGGGCACGCCCAAGCGTGTCAAGAGTGGTTTTTGTTTCTTGCTCGACAAATGTTCTGCGAGCACGATCGTCCGAAAATGCTTGTAAGGACATAGACATTGAGTCGTGCACAGACACAAAATCATTCCTTTAAATGATCGGGAGGCGTATGATCTTGAGTTGATACAACACGTACATGTAGGGGAGAAATAACATAACGAAAAGAATCCATGAGTACACTACTCTACTCAATCGCGCCTTAGAAGAAAACCGCGTAATGAGATATTCCATAATAACCTTCCAGAAAAAAAGTGCCGTGCCAATGGCAATGTATACAATACTAAACCACGTGCCGGGCAACGAAAATCGACGGGGAGGTGGAATGAGAACAAAGAGGAGCGAATTAAGCATAAACCACATAAGTGTTGGCAGAAGTGTGTAGGTATATCCTACAAAAAAGGCTTTGTATGAAACCTTTTCTTGTGAAGCAAAACGAAAAAAAACATAAAAATAAGAACTTTTTACTCCCAACTGAAAAACGGTAAGCAAAAAAATGATATATGGTGAAGTTGCGTAAGGCCTAATATGATGAGCCCATATAATATACACGAGCACCAAGGCGAGAATAATAATGCTTTGGGTAATATCGCGCTCTTGAACGATGGTTCGAGCTGTTTTGTAGGGTGCGATAATCAAACGAACAAATCGTTGCAGCACCAAAAGCAAAGAAGCGAGCCAAGAAACAATGGTTGTTTCAGAAGCCATGTTGTAAAAAGCTAACTGCAATAATGGTCAGTTTCCCGAGGATCGTGTACACAAAGAAGCTTACCACAAACGCCATGGGCAGAAGAAGTATGAATGGCATGGATTTTAAATGCTTGGTGGTGCGTTTGTACCAGTTGTTTAACCAAAGGCTACCTGTTGTATTGGGTTGCACTTCAAATATTTTGTGCATTTGGTCAATGAGATACTGTTCTTGTTTTGTTATTGATGTCATGTTAGGTTTGTTCATTGTAAATAGCAATAAACGCTTTGCGCGCGCGATATAGTTGACTTTCCGTTGATTTGAATGTCTTTGATAACAACGCCGCGATATCTTGTACCGATTTCCCTTCGATATATTTGAGTCGTAAGATATGCACATATTCACGCGGTAATTGTGCGAACGTATTTTGTATCTTGCTCTGGAGGTGCTCCTTTTCCAGATTATTGTCTAAAAAAACTCTTGCCAGACCTTCGACAACAAACTGGGGAAATTTTGAAAACAAAACGGTTTTGAGCTTCTTCTTACGAATGTAGTCGATTGATTTATTGCGTGCAATGGTGAACAAAAATGTTTTTACCTTGCACTGGAAACGAAAGTCTCGTAAGCTTTCGAGAAAGTCGATAAATACATCTTGCACAATCTCCTCTGCGATGCGTTCATCCCGTAACCGTCTGGTAATGAATGAAAGAACGTGTGCGCGATGTCGATTAAAAAAGACATGAAATGCCTCTTCGTTGCCGACAATAATCTGTTGGGCGAGTTCTTTATCTGATAATGATTGCATGTGTAGGTTTTGGTGATAAGGTAATGTGTTTTCGTATTTATTCAAGCGAAGTTGAATAAATTTTTGATCCTGTGGAGATAAACAAGGCGTTGTTGTAAACAAACATGCCTGTTGCTTCTTTTGCAAATTTGGTTTGTATTTGTTTTTGAAATGTTTCTTCTTTGTCGGAAATATACACGGTTGCGACCTTTTTATCAAGCATGTACACGTGGTCTTCGTCTACGTCGGTGTAAAGAATGCTGATGCTCGGAGATTCTGTCGGTAAATTTGGGTTGAATTGGTCGCGCACTCCTTGTGTGTATTTCGCAATACTGCTCCCGAGCGAGATAAAAATGGAGCCATCAATAGCCATACGATCTGCAGATCCAAGGTCTATTGATTCCCCTGCACCGAAATAAGAGCGCTTGTCAGAAAATCCTCCTTCTGCAACCAAATATTTGTACACCTCGTCGCTTGTGCTGTCGAGAAGATATAGATTTCCACTATATACGGCAAAATCTCGAATCGTTCCCCACTCGTCGTCTGGTGCGACGAGTGATTCAACTTTGGATGTGGAAGTAAATCGCAAAACGCCTTTTTTCGGGTGAAACACATACACTTTACCTCCGTAAAGAGCAACTGCTGTTGCTTCGGCAATATCTGGAGAGACATATTTTTCAATAGATTTGGAATCAAGAGAAAGAATATACACTCGACCATTATTTGCATCAAGCAAAGCCGCTTCTCCATCTGAAACAAACACGTCTTGCATGGTTGCGTTTTCGTCTTCAAGCGCTAAGTCATAAAATTCGTCAAATTGTTTTTCTTCCCGTTTGACGATTTTGGATTCTATTGCGTCAATGCTGTCTTGTATATCTTTGAGCTGGCTATCTTTATTTTTATTTTTAAGTTCGGTAGATAATGCCGTATATTTATTTTTTGCTTCGGTTATAATCACGGTTGCTTGCTCGGTATCAAGCGTTGCTATATCTTCAGCTTCCTGTAAAAGTCCATCGATTTCTTCTTTCACCGTTGCGATGTGCTCGTTGAGTTGGGCTGCCTGGCGACGTTGATAACCAAAGACCACGCTCCAGACAAGTACACCAACAAGTACGACAGCAATCACGATGA
Source organism: Candidatus Woesebacteria bacterium (assembly GCA_020429045.1). Classification (GTDB taxonomy): domain Bacteria; phylum Patescibacteriota; class Microgenomatia; order UBA1406; family GWC2-37-13; genus HKST-UBA22. Next base: position 139,011 of record JAGQLS010000002.1, on the reverse strand, counting down.
TAAAAACGCGAGAGTGCAACAGCTCTTTGATCGAAAAACCGGAAAAAGAAAAGCGGCCCTTGCGCGACGGCATGTCGGGGGTCACTGGTTCTTGCACGGGAAGGGTTTGAGGTGCGGCAGCTTGAGGGATTGTTGGTTGTGGCAGGACGCTACCGCCAACAGAAGACGGTGTTGCAGGTTGTTGTTGAGCGGGTGAAACATTCTGCACAGAAAGATCGGCGCCTGTCTGAGAGGGTGCTGCAGGGATAACCGGCTGAGCAAGCGATTCTGTCGATTTGCTAAACTGTACAACCTGAGCAACAAAACCTTCTTTGGTAGATAATTCTTTTTCTTGAATCTTTTGAAGAATTTCGTCCTGTTTGCTTTTTTGCACCAACGTCTTGAAACCATCCAGTCCATGTGCCGTCGATTTGGCCCCTTGTGTGGTACAGATGAGGAGGTCTCCATCTACAAGCTCACCGGATGCGGTTTTGTTGCCCGTCATAAGTTCGTCAAGCGCACTACCGCGGCGGTATAATACTGTTCCGTTGCCTACGGTTTTGACATATAGTACATTTTCAAGAATATAACCAACGACAAGGTCAAAATGCGCAGGAAGATTGTTTTGCATTATCGAAGAGGAGACTGCGTTCTCAAAGTCTTTCAGGTTGTGAATGTTGTTCGTGGTGAGTGCGTCTTTGATGCTGGCAAGCGTTGTTGCTCCTGCCACTTCATCGAGTCCGGATTCAACCGAAAGAAGAACAAAAAAACTGTCACTACTTTCTCCGCCCATGAAACCACCTGTTGGCATTTTTCCGATCACTATTTTCCCTAAAGCCGTGAACATGTCCATACTTTATCTTACAAAATAAAAATTGCTGACGCGACAAGAATCAAACCAAGAATGATTTGCGAAAACGATATAAATAATAATATATTTCGCCTGGTTGTTGTAATAGTTTTAATAAATGATTGCGTTTGTTTGGTGATGACGATGGCATACAAAAAATACATCAACGAAAAAATGATGGCAAATGCACGAATAAAAAAATAGACAAACGTGCCGGAAGACACGGTGGCAAAACTAAATAATCCTTCCATGTGTCGGTTTGCTACTACTAACGATATTTTTTTTTATCTTTTGCATAAGTTCATTGATAATTTTGACTGCAAGCGACGGATCGGGTATATCGTCAAACTCAATATTTTGTTCAAATCCTTCTGTTTTCACCATGACGTCGCCGAAATTGAGTATTGAGCCAAAAAATCCACCAATGGTCGTCGTCAAATCGCTTACTTGACGGATGGTTGTTGCAGAAAATTCTTTGTAAATTAGATTGTAAAAGTCAAAGTCGAGGATACGCGTGTTGGTTACGATACCAACTGTGAAATACCAGATAAGAAAATTGACCCACGCATAGCTGAGAATAAAACTGAGGGCAAAAAGAAGAAACACAAGAATAACCTTTGGCTCCAAAAACTGAGGAAAAAGCAGAAGTCCGAGAACCAAAGCAAGGATTAACCCCACCAATGCGTTGAAAATCCACGGAATGAGGGTAAACGGATGTCTGCGCAGAACAAGGATAACGTGTTCATCTTTGTGTTGCATCTCGAAGCGTATGCGAGGATACATGTTGAACGAATGCATGAAGGCGTGCCTTGTCGACCGATCTCTGTCGTCCATGCCACCATTATAGCAAAAAAGTGTCGTGCAAACTCAATCTGATACGTATTCATGCTTCTCGACTGTAGTGAAAGAAAGCACAAGTTTTTCGGAAAATTTCTGTTGGAGCAGAAGTTTCAACTGATCGACCTGGCTCTGGGACATGGTGATATTTGATGGAATATATGCAACGATACGGACGCGCAACGTTGACTGCTCGACATCATTTGATACTTGCAGTGCATTCAGATCAATATCTGGCGAGATGTCTTCGAAAAAAGCAAGTACGAGTTGTTTCAACTCCTCTTTCTGGACATCTTCTTCTGCCTTCAGACGAATGCGAGAAATGATTTCTAAGTTAAGGCGAACCTCACTCCCCACAACTGCGCTGAGATTGTGCTCGATTTCATTTCTTTGAATTTCGGAAAATTGTAACAATGGGTCGCCTCGCAAAACAGCATCGACTTGCCAACTGTCGCCTTTTCCGGGACTTACCATAACATCGTCGATGCTTAGCGAACTATCGTATTGTTGAATCTCGCTCGTGAAGGCTTGTTTGAGTAGATCGGTAATGAATTGCGTTTGTTTGTCTTGTTCGGTCTGGAGCGCAATGGTATTTTGAATACGTAAATTGAGCTTGACATCGCGTTGCAAAGTTTCTTGTAATTTTTTGATTATGGCATCCCGCTGTGCAAAATCTAAAACTACATTTTCTGGAATAAGAACATCTGCATTCACGACAACAGTGGGCTTCTCTGTGTCGGTCATGAGTTCTGTTGATAAATTTTGCACATAAATGTCTTCGGAAATTTCTTTAAGCGATGATTCGAGTATGGACTGTGCGTCTTTGTATGCGGCTGATTTGAACGAATACCTGTTGAGAAAAAACAGCAAGGGAAACGATGTCACAAGGAGCATCGCCGCAACGAAGATGAGGCCATTTCTGCGCAAGGTCGGATCCTGAGCGCGATTGAGGCCCGAAAAACGAAAAATGAGAATGGAAATAAAAATGATCGATAACACATTTGCGATAAATAAAAGAAGGCTTCCCCATGCAGTTGTGGAACTTTGAAGGGCAAAACCGATACCTGCAACACACAAAGGTGGCATAAGCGAAGTTGCGATGGCTACACCCGCAAGCATAGATGAAACCTTTTTTTCAACAAGACCAAGTGCTGCAACAACACCTGCTGACAATGCGATGCACAAATCAAGCACCGTTGGCTGTGCACGGGCAAGGATTTCGGCATTGAGCGACTTGATCGGCGACAACATGGCGATAAGGTAAGAGCTCAGTAACGTGATACCAACAGATGCAAGGAAAATAATAATTGCATCTGAGATATCTTTTTTACTTCCTGCGGTTATGCCAACTGACACTTTCATAATCGGCCACATAAGTGGTGCGATAATCATGCCGCCGATGACAATCGGTGTGGAATTGAGAATAAGACCGAGTGTACAAATAACCGCCGAGACAACAAGAAGAATGATGTAGGTTTGCGAAAGTGAAGCATTTTCATCTATTTCTTTCGCGAGGGTCGCCTTTTGCACCTTCTTAATATCGTGGTCGATGTGTATAGGAGATGGTATCTGCATAATCAATTATCAGTATAACAACTTCCCGCGCAAGCAATAGCTAAAAAAAGAGTGATGAATATATTGAGGGTAGAGAAAGACGGAAGAGGATGATAGGGCGTGATGGCTATTTTTTGGGCTTATCGAGTTTGTGTATGCCAAGACCTTTCACGCCATAGTAGACAACCATTGATATGACAATAAAATCGATGAGGACGTTGAGGAAGTGTCCCCACATAAGCTTTGCATCACCAAGCACAATGTATGCATCAGAAAGAGCTTCTACTTTGCCCAAAAACAATCCCAACAAAGGGTTGATGATGTCGGTAACAAGTGAAGAAACAAGTTTTGACACGGCCCCTCCGAGAATGAACCCGACCGCAAGACCAACTACTCCCTGTTCGCGGATAAAATTGAGAAATCCCTCAAATTCGCTCAATGCGCGTCTTGGTTTTTGCATAATCTCATTTTAACATATCTAAGGCGCAAGTTTTGTCATGACCATATCCTGGTGCAATGTTTGTTGCAATGTGTGAACTGCTTGTTGGATTTTTGTTTCAACTTCTTCAATCTGTTCTTTGAGGTGTTTCCATATTGTCTCGTGGTTGTCTTCTTCGAGATTAGCCAAAAATATTCGTTTATGCTCTTCTGAAAGTTCTGAAAGTACCGTATCGATGACTACGTGGTGAACCTGAGTCTCGATAAGCACGAGAAGTTCATTTTTTTCTTCCGGGAGCAGTTCCATGGTATCGAGTGGAATAATAATAGAGTCGATTTGGAGAAGGTGTGTATAAAAATGTTTGTGCATAATTTGTTTACTGAATTTGTATCGGCCCAAGTGGCACGGTATCTGCTGGGTCGTCTATGAAAAAATAGAGCACAGACCCACGTGCACCACCGTCTTGGCGTTCTAAATACTGCATAACTTCCGGAGAACCACCAAGCTGTTTGCCCGTCCATGGAGCGGGTCCGGCGTCGCCGATGACGACGACCACGGCTTTGCCGTTTTCTGGATTGACGACGAGCATTTTTCGATACTTAAAGAAATTATAATACTCTCTTGTGCTTTCATTCCACCCCGGAGAAAGAAATGTTTGTACCGCGATGTAATATTTCTCTCGGTCGATATCCTTTTGGGTAAGAGTGGATCGAGAATCGGTAAAATAGCCCCACGCGCTGCGCCCTGGTGCCATGCCCGAACGAGCAAAGCGACTTTGTTCTTCAAGTGTTTGGAAATGGGTTATGATGTTGTCGCCTGGATAACGTGTCAGGTGTTGCTCCGCGCCGATTACGCCGTAGGTCCTATTGAGTTCTTTTCCTTGCAGGTTTGATGCAACCGAGAGGTTAAATGATGTTGAGAGGGTACGTGCAACCTCTTCTTTTTGCTCTTGAGAAAGAGATCTGACTGTTTGAGGAAGTATAGACGCAAGTTCGGACACAAGCTGGTCTGGAGTCCGGTGGTGGCGCTCGTTGGGTGCAGGCACTGGTGACGGCAAAAGGTTTTGGGGTGCAGCATGTGCTGTTGAGGCCTGAGTGAGCATCACAAGGCCGGCAAGTGACCCGGCCATGAGTTGCTTTGAAGATTGTTGTGCCCACGTGAGGGAATCTCTGTGTTTGTCCCAAATATGCTTTTTAAGATCTTCGTGGCGCTTAGTCCATTTTTTCTTTAGGCTGTGAAAATGTGAAGAAGATTGTGCGCCCATACCTCATTGTACACATTAAGAAAAAATAAATTGAAATCAAATGTTCAAAAGTAATATAATAAATACTATCTTGAGTGAAGATATATCACGCACAAGATACGCTTCTTTACAGGTTGCAATGGCAACAGCTTTTGCAGCCAATCCGCCCTATATAAGACTTCTTACCGCGCGACAGATACCAGGCAATAACGAACCAGGACTTCAACATCATAAACAAAAAGCCGTACGAGGACTCATAATTAATCAAGGGTCAGGTAGTAACGAACTACCTAAGGCTCTATTTTCAGAATGGGCTACGTTTATCGCACTACAAAGACTCATTTCACCATTTGGATACGATGTCCACTTAGCGCCAGATACCTTTGAAAAAGGATTGACTAATGAAAAATTTCAAAGGAAAGGTGTGGATCTTATATTGGCAAAGATTTATCCGCAAATTGGTCTTGTTCCCTTTCTAGGAATCAACGTAAAATTGGCTTCAATTAAACCAAATAGGATACATGAACGTCACGTATATGATCCACTACTGTTTTGTCCTTCTCTGAATCTCTCATTAGGCGATTGGCAAGTAGCTGCGTGGGAAAACGATATGCACATAAGAGAATGGCTTCATCACTTAGCACTTCCGAAAATCGGATCAACTGGCAAAATACCATATTTCGATTCTTTACGACAGTATATAATTGAAAGAATATTTGAAACCCTAGAGGCTTATTATTACAAACTTTATTTTTATACTACTGGCGAATGGGAACCCGGAGACCATGAACAATCCTTATTTCCTGATGCTCCAAATGAATTACCTATTCTCCGATTAAAACTCGAAGAAATGTATGACTTGTTTCAAAAACTAAAATAGAGGAAAATAGTCTTTTATATATTTTCTTAATTATGAATGAACGTATAACAATTCCTACAGGTACCGAGCTTAACTACGGCACTCATGAAGATAGTGACTTTATTACACTGACAAAAGCTGTTGTTGCAATAGTAATTGGTAAGCTAGCTAATGGCGCAGTGCAAGTGCAACTTCTTGATGAATATGGTCAACCTATGGAGCCACCGTTATATTATCATCAACCAACACAGCCACAATAACTTCATTTCTATAATCTTTCAACATTCGCTATAATGAACCTATGTTGGTACTTCTTGTTTTTGCGTTCATATCTGGTCTGGTAACCATTTTCGCACCGTGCATCTGGCCGCTTTTGCCTATTATTCTCTCTTCTTCTGCAACCGGTGGGAAAAACAAAGCGCTTGGCATGACCATCGGCATCGGCGCTAGTTTTGCTTTGTTTACCCTGACCATCTCGTATCTTGTCAAAATTCTACCCATTGACGCGGAATCGTTTCGGTTGGTTGCTGTTATTGTGATCGGCTTTTTGGGACTTTCGCTCATCATACCCTCGCTCAATCAGAAGCTCGAAAGCTGGGTAAGTACCCTCAGCGGGAAAATGAACATTTCAAACGTCAAAGGAGATAGCTTTTTGTCCGGATTCATAACCGGTGCGTCGCTTGGCATCGTCTGGACGCCGTGCGCAGGACCAATTCTGGCAACTATTGCAACGCTTGCTGCCACCCGCTCTCTTAGTATCGATGTGGTGCTGGTTACGCTTACGTATGTTGTCGGGGTATGTATTCCCCTCTTTCTTTTCACAGTTCTTGGCAACAAACTCTTTACGAAAACAAAGTTTTTTTCACAATATACCGGTCGAATTCAACAAATTTTCGGCGTTATTATGATCATAACAGCAGTGTTCATCTATACCGGATATGACAAAACGCTTCAAGCGAACTTACTCGATGCATTTCCTTCGTATTCACAATATCTCACTGCACTCGAATCCAACCCACAAGTGCAAGATCAACTCGATAAATTGAGTCAGCCGGGAACAAGCATTCTCCCAAAAAAACAGGTTCCGGAATTTGTCGGCATAACTCAGTGGCTCAATATCGATACCCCACCCACTATGGCATCGCTGCGGGGAAAGGTCGTGCTTGTCGATTTTTGGACCTACACGTGCATCAACTGCATTCGCACGTTGCCCTACGTGACCTCGTGGTATGAGAAGTACAAGGACGATGGATTCGTGGTTATCGGGGTACATGCACCAGAATTTGAGTTTGAAAAAAAGACTGAGAATGTCGAAAACGCGATCCAAGACTATGGTATCGCCTATCCAGTTGCTCAGGATAACAATTTTGCAACATGGCGCGCATACAACAATCACTACTGGCCTGCCAAATATCTCATCGACGTTGAAGGGAGCATCCGTTACACTCATTTTGGCGAAGGAAAGTACGAAGAAACGGAAATGATGATCAAACAGCTCCTTGAAGAAAAAGGCACTGCGGTAACGAAAGAAACGGTCGACCTGCAAGATCAGACTCCCCAATTTGATCAAACACCTGAAACGTATCTTGGTTTAGGAAGGATCAATCGTGTGATGAATGGGATTAATAAAGTGGGCAAACAAAATTTGACGCTTGTTCCATCTTTGAAAGAGGACTACTTCTCATATGGCGGCACCTGGAATCTGGAGCAGGAATATGCAGAAAGTATCGAAGATGCCGTGCTCGTGCTTTCCTTTCGCGCAAACAATGTATATTTGGTTATGCACCCTGCAGAAAGTGGAGACAATATGGTTAGGGTATATCTGGATGGAAAACAAATCGATACTGCCCGTGCGGGGAAGGATGTACAAAACGGTGTGGTAAAACTCGATGTTGACCGACTCTATGAGTTGGTCGATCTGCAAGGCGACCGCGGGAACCACGAGCTGAGACTGGAATTTGACCCGGGCATTCAAATTTTTGCCTTCACCTTTGGATAAGGAAAAAGTATCTCGACTTCATTTCCTATTTTTATATAAAGAAAAAAAGTCAGTAATAATCTGCGCAATACGGTTGTTGGCTTCTTGCTCGTTGAGTGAATCCATGACCTCTTCGTGCGAAGTTGCATTCACTCCGTCTGGGGCGATGACATTGGTGATGAGCGAAATGCCTACGGTTTCCATACCCAGGCTGGTTGCAACCATGACCTCAGGCACCGTCGACATACCAACCGCGTCAACCCCCAGCATGCGAAGAGCCTGACATTCGGCCGAAGTTTCAAACGAAGACCCGGGCACCGCTGCATACACCCCTTGGTAGACATGTTTTGTGTGTTTTGTCTGACGAGCTACCTCAAGTAACAATTTTCTCATCGACTCGTTATACTCTCTATTTTGCGGGACAAATTGTTGAGATCCCATGACCGGTGGACCCTGCAAAGCATTGGGATAGAAAAGTCCCATGTGGGAACGGATGATCATTAGATCTCCCTTTTGAAATAAACTATTGAGTCCGCCTGCGGCATTGGTTGCAACATAGGTATGCGCCCCCAATGCTCGAACTATTTGCACCGGCAAGGTGACTTCTCGAAGCGCCATGACTGGGTTCGGTTGCATACCCATCTCATAAAGATGTTTGCGACCCTGCAAACCGATAATTGGAATGCCTGAGATCGTGCCTGCGATAAAGTTTCCGGCATGCCCGGGTACGGTAGTTTCAATAAAATCTGGAATTTGGGCATACGGGATGGGTTTGCATACGGATGTTATGTTTTCTGCAACTTGACCAAGGCCCGAACCTAAGGTGAGGGCAAACTGCGGCACAAAATAGTCAGGAAGGCGTGATTTGATAAATGAGGCGATGGAGCGAATCCGTTTTTCGTACGCAACCGGGTCAAATATATGCTTTGTCATATAAATATTGTGTAGAAAAATATCGTCTTAAGTATAACAAAATGTGGAAAAAGAGACTATATTTCGTAAAAAACTTATGTTCGTCACAAAAAATCAATAATTTTTGATTCCGATAGATCGACATGTTCTCCCTATAATAATTTCATAGCTGTGTTAATAGTGTGCTTTCTGGAAACGAATAATGTACATCATTTGTATTAAAATGGTTTCTGTGTCCCTCTAATAGAAAATATAATGTATCTTTATCGTAATTATTTTCGATCTTTTGCCATTCGGGTTTCAATACCTTTCTAAAAGTACTTTCTCTTTCTGCTGGGTTTATCCAAAACAAAATATGATATAGTACTTGTGCCACCTCAAAGACTGCTGCGTTTTGATTATATTCCCCACTTTCTAAATTTTTAGATATGTCCAAATCAATATCTATATGTGCTAAGTTTGGTTCTAAAGCAAACCCTCCAGAAAAAAATACTATTTGATTAGGTCCCCATCTATCACCCATGATGATTCCATGTTTATGACAAACGTTCAGGTCGTACAGTTGTCGTAAAATTACTTTCCGTTTCCATTCAAGCCACTCTTGAGTTCTGGAGGGTGTTGCTAAAAAAGTAGAAAGAGTGACGCCTGGTATGAAGGGATAAATAATTGTTTCTTCTTGTTCTGATGGGAACTCGCTCAAAAAAGGATTTCTTAGTAACATGCCATTTTCCGTAGTGGGTTGAATTGATGTCAAATCATTATTGTTAAAGTGACAAATTGGGGATGGAGTGATGACTCCGAGAGTATTACATCTTTGTGCTAATCTTAGTTGCTCTTGATAATTTCTTCGTCTAATCGAACCACTTAACTGAAAGAAGCCTATCCTTTTATATTCATCTACTATTCTTTCCAACTTCAATAACGACTTAGTGAATCTTGCTACATATTTTTTACCTCCGATAGATATAAATCTACTATCATCAGTAGTTCCTCTCTCTTTAACACAATGCATTTGACCGTCGACAAACATAAATCTTCATTAATCTTAAATATGTATCATTATTTCTTTCATGCGTTGAAAACCATCCTTAATTTGATTCTCACTCGCTACAATAGGCATCTTAATAAATAATGTATGAACTTCGTCATTATTACTAGGAAGACGAACAAATACGCCCCCATCTATAAGAAGTTTTTTTTGAATTTGCTTTGTTAATTTCGAATTGAAATGTCGATTCTTATCTTGTATTTCAATCATTCTTGCTAAACCGTTTCCTTTGATCTGACCAATTCTAATATGCTTAGCTTCACTATTAACTTCTTTTCTTAATTTTTTTATTTGCTGCATTAAAATTTGCTGTTTAAACTCGAAATCAATAAGTAAACCAGATTTTAGTTCTTTTCCCAATTGCGAATCTATAATTTCTACAGGAATGTCACGCGTACCGATCAATCTATCTATCACGGCTAATGCAGCCACAAGCGATCTTACATCGGCCCCATTCGTTCTTGCTCCAAAAGCATCTGTAAAAGAAAACTTCCTTCGTGCAATAACCGCTGATAAAGGTCCGTATCCTGCAGTTAAAGATTTACTTACTACCATAATGTCGGGCCATACACCATAGTACTCAGATGCTGTCATTTTTCCTAACCACCCCCAACCAGTTTGCACCTCATCAAATATCAGTGGAATATCTAATCGATTACATTCACTTCTTAAATTCTGCAAGAATATACGAGTTGGCGTATTACCATTATTATTAAATTGAATTGGTTCAATAATTACTGCGAACGCATCTTTTCCTATTAATGTCAATTTTTCTAAAATGTTCGAGTCATTCTTTGATAATTTTTGATCTCTATTAATGTCCTTTGTATGAGAAGGCGCGTCAAGGAAAATAGTGTCGAATGTTCCAAAAAAACGTCTATGCGATTGTAAGTGAGATGCTCCGTAAGGCAAGTGTCCTTGACCATGATACGATCCTTTGAAGGAAATTAATTTTTTCTTTCCTCGACTATATTCATATGCTAAGTTTATTGCAAAATCAATTGCGTCGGAACCATTATTTAATCGATGATTTACAAAACAATCTTCATTCATCTTACTTATATCCTTTATTTTTTTTGGAAGGGTGAAGTATATCTCCTGACCTATTTTTGTACTCAAAAAGCTTGGTCTTCCGCTAAGCAGAAAGGCAATCATATTTGCGACAACCCAAGGGTCGTTCTGACCAAGAATACAAGTGACTGTTTGCCCAGCAAAATCTAAAACTTCTCCATTATGAATTACATTGTCGGTTTTTAAACTAATTCCTTTTGAAGAATAAGCGTATATAAGTGGGATAATTTTTGGGTCTAAAAATTGTTTTGAGTTGTTAATAAACGCTGCTGTTTTATTATTTTTATAATATTTGGATTCAAGTAGAAAGACAAGCTTTTTTATCATCATATTTATATACACGTATTTTATCACAAAGTATTTTTTTGAGTTGAAATCACGAGTTCCATTGAAAATCCGTTGCGATATTCATTTATGCCTCTTTGCCATGTCGAAATAGGGATCAGCAAAATACGTTGTAAAATCTGTGTTTAGCTTAATATGTAAATGGTTCTCCCGACCGTTGTCAAGGTTTGTTAATTTTCGATTTTTATCTAGTAATGATTCTTATATTTCATTTTGAACTCTCTATGTGTTTGGATTCGATTGTGAACTTACAAAAATGTATAATAATTTCAATGAAGAGTATTATATTTGATTTTGACGGAGTTATTGCAGACACCCAACAATATCATGCAAAAATCGAATCTGAGTTATTAGTCAAAATCGGTATCATTCTTTCACCCAACCAGATCACACAACAATACGCCGGAATAGAAGACTATGTTTTTTTTAATAAATTAATAAATAAATATAAAATCAATAATGTAGACATTGATCATCTTATAGAAACAAAATGGAACATGATGACAAAAATCATTAAAAAAAAAGGTTTAAAATCAATTAAGGGGGTTTCAAAATTTATTGTTGATCTCTATCAAAATAAATATAAATTAGCAGTGGCGTCGGCTTCACCAAAAAAATTCTTAAATTACGCTTTAGAAAATTTAAATATCAAAAAATATTTCAATGTTATAGTTTCCAGTGAACAAGTTGATAATGGTAAACCCGCTCCGGATATTTTTCTATTAACTGCAAGTCTTTTAAATGAAATCCCTCAAAACTGTATTGTTATTGAGGATGGAAATAACGGCATAAAAGGAGCAAAAAAAGCAGGCATGAAAACTGTGGGCTTTGATCCCAATTATGATAATAATTTATATGCAAATAAAATTATTCGCAATTTCAAAGAATTAAATGCCGCGACTTTTTTAACCCTTTTTTAAATCTATGACTTATGAAAAACCAGTTTTAACTTATCTATCAAAACTTGAACTAGAACATGATTCGAATGTAAATGATTCAGACTATTACAGCGACCTATTGTTGCAAAGCCTTTTTAATTTTTTAAAAAAAAATAATTTTAATTCTATCAAACGCGTTCTAGAAATTGGTACCGGAAGAGGCTATATTTCCTTGGTTCTGCCCAATCTTATTCCGTCTATTGAACAAATAATAGCAACCGATGTTGATCATTATGCTATTCTTTTGGCAACTCAAAATGTCCAATTAAATAGATTAGGGCATAAGATTAGCATACGTACGGGTAGTCTTTTTGAACCTGTTGAAAGAGAACAACCCTTTGATTTGATAATCGCTGTACCTCCTCAACTACCTCTCTCGAAAAGCCAAATTAAAACACTACTAAATTCGAGTGATACGTATCATATTCATACAAGCTCTGGAGGAGAAAGTGGGCGTATGTTAGTCGATCAAATTATTGCTTCTTCTTATCGTTTTTTATCTCCTGTTGGAATGTTGGTTATAGCCCATTCTGACATTATTGGTTTTGAGAAAACGGAAGACCTTATGCGCCGTAATGGTTTAGTTCCTCAATTGATTGGAAGTAAAGCTAAATTATTAAAAGAAACCACCCTAACTCGCTTGGGGAAACCCATATTCGAAAGTGGAGGATATTCTTTTCGCCAAAACGACTTTGGAGAAGAATATTTTAATGTTGGAGTTTTTTTAGGAAAAAAACAAAATTGAATCGAAAGGTTTTGACCCGAATTTATCTTTCCAGTAAATAAAAGCAGATTCTTCACTTCTATTCTTCATCTGAAATATTAAAAAATATTTTATCAATACTTAATAGTTTCTTACTATACAAGCTGCTTGACCTTGAACTTGATTATGTACAATAATTGGTCCCGTTTGTAATTGAAAATCTTTACCTGAGTTCAAATCGTTCATCCAATCACCATAAATGTATTGAATCAATGCCATACCACCTGCTGGGTGCAATAATTTTAACGCTTTCCTCACTATCAAACATTCCATATGTTTTGCGTAACCATCTTCGTCGTCACTTGACCCAATATTGATATCTCGCCAACCCGCATCGGCTGGGCGCAATATAATAAGATCGTAACCCAAAGGTGAATTGTTATGTGCATGAAGTAAATTTGTTGCTCTTCTCCACGTTGCCCCAGAGAAAATATTGCCAGCAATAACATGACAATTTCTTGTAGTGTCATCATTAATTTGTTCTTTAGGTCGAAATTCATTTAATGTTATTGCGGTTTGCAAATCTAATGCGTGGTCGTCGTCAAAAGCCCCTTGACCCATGACGTCCAACGTTGAAACAAAACCAAATCTTTGTTTCCTTTCGTTTAAAAACGATGATAATGGCCCATCAAATACTTGAATGAAGGAACGATTATAGTCTTCAAGCGAAGTATTGAAATGAGGATATGGTTTTCCTCTTGTATTAAGACTCCTCCTCTCAAGCTCAGAAACATCGAGAACGTATTTTCTGGCTGCTAAAAAATAATGAAAGAAATTAAATTCTGAGTTTTCCATGGTAACTATTCGTTAGATTAAAAAAGATTGTTAGGACAATCTCCCATTATACCATGTAAACCTATAGGATATTGCAATAATCACTTTCTGCGCCGGAAACTGAATCGGCAGGCGGAAGAGATCGAACTTTTTTCTTCCTCTGGAGACAAAATATCATACCAACAGCCAGAAAAAACAATACAAAAAACGCTTGTCGTTTCGTCATGATACGTAGTGTACCAAGGAAGCTATGCCTTCTTCAATGCTGCGTATAGATCGACCATATAACCATCTGGGTCTCTAACTAGGCAATAGCGCTGCCCCCAAAGTGCATCCCACGGTTCCTTAACAACAGTAAAGTCTGCCGCACGGACTTTTTCCGCTACAGCATCCACTTCGGCTGGCGTATCGTATTCTATAGCAAAGGAAGAATGATTTCCCGGAACAGGATCTTCGCCGATAATCTGCTTGACGATTTCTTTCGTGTCGATCATGAGTTTGGCAGAAGTGTCGGAAACCGTGGTTTCCGCATGACCTTCATCGTCAGCAAACGCCGGGAACTGCAACCCGAGAAGTGTATAAAATTGTACGGTTTTTTTGATGTTGCTTGAAGTGACACCGACTGCGTTGAGATTCATAAAATAACTATACTGTTTTTATATTGTTTATCAATAGCGACCTTTTAAATAATCATCAATAATAAAGATTTCAATATTAAAAAATTTATTTCTTACTATTTTTGTGCACCCTTGAAAACTGAAACCTATTAAAGACTTGAAGTAATAAGAAATATGATAGAGTCGCGGTCATTTAACACAAACAAAGACTCAAAATGAATATTGAAATATCGCGAGTTCTAAAACGAAGTGCAACGCTCATTGGTAAAATAACCGAGAAGACTATCTAGTGCTTCCATGCTGCCAGAACTGAAACAGATTAGAGCTTTGTATTTGTATCATCATGGGTGATATTATACTTCAGGAGGTGGTACTGATAATTCAGATCTCAATAATTCTGAAACTTCCTCCATAGTTGGTCTAGCTTCTTTATTAAAATTTAGTACAAAATCTGCAAGAGGTGTTCGATAATCTGGACTTTCTTGAATGCGTTTCCTTGTTCTTTCAACATCATAATTACTGTGTGGCTTATATCCCTCCGCCCTCATATACATATTTTCCATTCTAGTATCTTCATTTGCGGTCAGATTTACAATAACCAATTTGCCATCTTGTTGTAGTTGACGAATAGTTTCCTCTGGAGCCCATTTTTCTGCAAAACTTTTACCAACAACTGTGTAGCTCCCTGGAGAAATATTGCCATGCAGTCTTTCTTTTATCATTTCAAAGTCTCCTTGCTTGTCTCCATCTAAATAAACTCCATCTGAAAAACTAGACAATGTTTTTCCCAAAGTAGTTTTTCCTACCCCCCAGGCACCCACGACTAAAACAACTACTCCTTTCTCTTTATTTGCCTTTATACTACTAGCCAAATCTCTGAGAGCACTTACATTCTGTTGCTTTTCACTCACTGGCAGGGTGTTCGGTTCAGACTGAGTTGTTGGAGAGTTAAATTCTGTATCCATGATTTATTTGTGTTGATTTGTAATATTATTCCTCTGAGGTTCGAACCAAAAGAAAATGCCGATATAACAAGCCAACTAGAGCATTTGTATGCTTCAAATCCGAATGTGCTGCAAACCGTGGACAGAGTTAGAACCTTAATAACAAGTCTGGACGAACCTACTTTTATACCAGCATTCAATTAAATCAAAAAGTACGCTCCAGCCACAGCCATTAGTCCGGCAATAATTTTTTTAGGTATATGTTCTCTTTCTTTTAACAAAACTATACCCATTAACACTGTAAAAAGAGTTGATGTCTGAACAATTGGAATTACTCTGGTAGCTTCGGTAATTTCAAATGCTTTTAATTGCATTAGGTACCCAATAACATTTAATCCTGCTAGAACAAAAACTTTCCAAGAAGCAAGCTTTAATTCAGATATAATCTCTTGGATTTTTATATGGGGAAAGTAAATAAAAACAATTGGAATAGTCCAGACGAAAATATTGTATGTACTTGCGTTAAAGTATTGCGCTCCTAATTTATCCAGCAACCAAGCCAATCCCAACATAATGCTAATGACTGTTGCGATAATAATGCCTTCTCTTGATGATTTTTTCGTTTTATTGTTAAACGAAACAAGAAATAATGCACCGATTATTAGTGCGCCTCCCAATAGTTTGTCTGAAGATAGTGGTTCTGTGTATAAAAACACCGAACCAATAAATGCAATTAAAACACTAATGTTTACTATTGTTGTTAAAACTAATGCGTCTAATAATTTTGCAGCAGTAAAACGACCCCTTTCAAACATTGCATAACAAAAGGAAGCTATAAGTAGAGCAATCCAGGCTTTGGGTGCTGTTGGAAGAGCAAAATCTTTAAATGAACCCGACACAGTAAAAATTAATAATGCTATCAAGGCAGCGATGGCATTAAATACAATCGCCATTGCTCTTGGATTTTTACTATCTACTGCAAGAACTCTTTGAAGCAAGTTCAATGACGTAAAGAAAAATACTGACCCCATTGTTAAATATATCCAGGACATAATAAATTACTTAATTAAAGGTAATTGCCAAACATAATTAGTATATCAGATTAGCAATAGGTTGTTTGATTAGTCTAAACGTTGTATTGTAGAGATAGGTTGCAGTAGCAATGACGATACGATACAGCTATAAGATATGTTATGAAACAAATAACCTTCTGGCAAACAACAGGAATGTCGCCATATTGGAAAGGAAAGGTTGCGAGGTGTACCAAAACAATATTTTCATTTATACTTAACTGGGATTCAATTTAGATTCAATAACCGAAAGTATGACTTATTACCAATTATTAGAGGTCAATTAAACAAACCTATTAACATTAATGTTTTTTAGCAATTACCTTCTTTTTTCTTTACATTGATTCTTTGAATAGGATAAATTTTATAGAAGTCATCGAGATTCATTAGTAATGATTATATATAAAGTTCCGATGTCCTAACAGGCTTCCAAGATTTATTGTATTTGTGAGAGGTTAAAGCAACTTGGCTGCCCAGCTAGGATTCGAACCTAGATAAACGGATCCAAAGTCCGTTGTCCTACCATTAGACGACCGGGCAAACCAAAAAGCGCCAATACTTATGTCCACCATTACCTCGCATAGCGAGGCAGGGACGACCGGGCAAAATATTCACACCATTCGCTTTGTAGTGCTTATTGTACCAAAACAAGACCAATTTATGGACACAATCGGCTAGAATTATTCATTTTTATAATGACGAAAAATTGCTGCGCCACCATATGCTATACTTACCCTAATTACCAATTTCCAAACTATTATGAACAAAAATATGCTCGTCGCGGTAATCATAATTGCCGTCGTCGGAATAGGCAGTTATCTCTATATTAAACAAAATGGGACGATACACGATCAAGCCACGACAGAAAGCGAAGAAACAATGATGAAGGAAACGGGTACACAAGATACTATGATGGAAGGAGAAGAAACAAGCGATGCAATGATGAAAGAAGATGGAGACACCATGATGGAGGGTGAGGAAGGCGCCATGATGGACGATAAACAAGTAAAAACTTTTGAAATCACTGGACAAAACTTTTCCTTTGATCCGGCAGAAATTACCGTAAATAAGGGCGATACCGTAAAAATTGTATTCAAAAGCGTCGAAGGAAACCACAATTTTGTGCTTGACGAATTTGACAATGCCAAAACTGATATTCTCGGTGCAGGCGAATCGGAAACCATCGAATTTGTCGCAGATCGCGTCGGTACATTCGAATACTATTGTGCTGTAGGCAACCATCGCGCCATGGGTATGGTCGGTACGCTAATCGTAGAATGATCGCCAAATCAAGCCATTTGTGATACAATAACCGCATGAAAAAAGGCACCGTACTGCTTTTGGGCAGACCCAATGTTGGCAAATCTACCTTTGTCAATAATGTTGTGGGGCAAAAAGTAGCTATCACTTCACCCAAACCGCAAACCACCCGCTTCCCCATCCAAGGATTGTACGAAGACGAGCGAGGCACCATTATTTTCACCGACACCCCAGGCATATTTGAAGGAGTCAATGATCCGATGGTCAAAAAAATCAACGAACAGACTGTGCAAGCCATACACGACCATGTCGATATTGCCATCTACATGATTGACCCCACGCGCAAACGAGACTTTGAGGAGGCAAATGTTTTGGGTATCGTGCGTAAGTTAGAGTGCCCAGTGATTCTCGTTTTCAACACAAAAGAAAAGGAAAAGCCTTATTTTATGCCACAATACGCATTCCTTAAAGATGAATTTAGCGACGTTTTTACCATTTCTGCACTCAAACAACAGCATGTTAAACCACTCTTAGATCGTATTTTTGAACTATTACCCGAACAGGAACCTAATCAAACGCCAATTGATGTGGTGCATCCCGTACTCAACATCGATAGCAAGACATTTATTGCCGAGCTGATCCGCGAAAAAGTGTTTCTCATGATGGGCGAAGAGATTCCCTATTCAACAACCGCGATTGTCGACGCAATCGAAGAGCGCAAAGATAAAACATTGTATATCAAAGCGCGAATTTTGACGACCAACGAGCGACACAAAGGCATGCTCATCGGCAAAGCAGGAAGAAAAATTAAAGAAATCGGCAGTTATGCACGAAAAGAAATCGCTCTTGCGACAAACAAAAAGGTTTTTTTGGACTTGAAAGTTGAGCAAGATCCCCACTGGCAGGCTACATTGTATTCCTGACATACATATTACACAATGTGTATAATTTAACGCATGATAAGAACACAAACACTATTAACTCCAGAACTGTACGAACTTGTCAAAATGCAAGCTGAAAAAGAAGGCCTTTCTCTTTCTGCCCTTGTCCGAAAAGCGCTAGAAAAACTCATGTATAAAAAGAAAAAGACAAATACAGACATCCTTATGGATATGGCAAAAGATGCAGTATACGATAAATCTATCCCGTCTGATGCAAGCACAAACGATGAATATTTATATGGTAAAAGTGCGCTATGATACTTGCCGACGCAGACTTCTTTATAGGCCTTTATCTTAAAAATGATGCTCACCACCAGCGATGCGTAGATTTGATTAAAAAAATCGATATCAAAAAGGAGATTGTTATTACTACCCACGATGTTGTTGATGATGTAATAACAAAACTACCTATTTTGGAAAAAACAAAACAGCTCAGAAATTTTACAAAACACTTCAACAAGAGCGCGTCAACATAATATATCCGACGGCAAAACTCGCGCAAAAAACCTTCCTTATTTTCAAAAAAAATAATAGAGTGTCTTATACTGACTGCATGAATATCGCTATTGCAAAAGATAGAGGAATTGAATATATTCTCTCATTTGCTACCGTCTACAAAAGGAATGGATTAAGGCTTTTTGCTTAATGTTTTTTTGCTAAAGTCATATATCTTCAACCATTGATTGAGGGTCAATACGCTTGGCTTACTCTTTCTATCAAATCCATACTTTTGTGCGAGCAACTTCAGTTGTGTATGGGTAAACACTTTTTTGAGATTGTAATCAATTTTCTTTCCGCCAGTAAATCCTTGGCGAACAAATCGGTGATAAAGTTTTTGCTCAACCAGTGGTAGTAATGGATGTTTTCTTTGCAGCGCGCGAAAAAGAACTGCCTGTATTTTTACGTGCGGAACAAAATCGGTACCATTAAACCGGTGAAAGGGGCAAAAAGCATACCATGGTTTGTACATAATCGAAAACATAGACTCGTGTGACAATCCGCCTAAACGCATTGCAAGATCTCGACGCATAACCAAATAACTATCTATGGGAGGATATTTTGCTCTCACAAGTTTACGGATGATTTTACCTTCAATGGAAAACGGAATATTGGCAAATACTTTATACTGCCCCTCGGGCAGACGATACGTAAGAATGTCGTGATGGATAATCGAAAGATTTGAGACGTGACGAAATTCTCGTCTGAGCAGAGTAACAAGATTGGGGTCGATTTCAACCGCGATAACGTGTTTTGCACGTCGAACAAGCTCCCGCGTGATGATGCCAGTACCTGCACCGATTTCTAAAACTGTATCGTTTGTGTCAATTAAAGAGTTGCGCACCAGCTTGGCAACAAGCATGCGATCGTAGAAGAAGTTCTGGGATAGTATTCTCCGCCGATGCTTGTACATGGCGGAGTTGGCAACAAGTCATAACGCTCCAATTATATCATTTGATCACCACGCCGTCAAAAATAAGTGGCTTGTCTTGAATGTATGATTGTTCGCGGTGGAGCGCTATCTCGGCTTTGGTCAGTTCTATAGAAATATCTACATAGTGTGTTGTAAGAGAAAATAAATCGAGTCGTGCAAACTTCATAGCGATACGACGGGCCGATGTATCGGCATAGGTGAACAATGCCGTACCTTTTGCATCAATAAGTTCTGCGTGGATTTTCTTGTTTCGTAAAGAAATACGCACATTTCCTCGAGGCTCTATGTCTGTTGTTTCGTCAAAATAGAGCTTTACTCTTCCCCATTTCGCGCACGAAAGTAAATCGTGAGCCATGAGCCAATCCTCTTCATACATATGTGCTGAAATAGAATGGATCGTAAGACTCCCAACGTGAAAGCCCGACTCGTGCGCAACGTGTTCCTGGAGGGCGAGCAAACCGTACACGTTGGGAAGTGCTGCTTTGCATATGTCGTGCGAGCGAAATGTAGCAAACAGATTGAGACGATCGCCATGTGATAAAAATTGTATGCTGGTCAAACATGGAGGCGATGTATGATGCGTGTCGACTGCAGGGCAATAGGTTGTAGCAAAGGCACGGCGCGAATACCTGCAGGCGCGTAACTTATCGATAATAAATGCAATTTGATCGATGTTTTGAGGAAAAGTAAATAATCTGCTGCCATAAGTATAGGCGGATTCTGCTTCTTTTTCGGCAGTAGTAAAAATTGATTTGTATTGCTCAAGCATGTTCTTTTCAAGGCCGATTCTGGTTTTCACCTCGCGTGGCCAATGAGGATGAGAAAACGTTGTTGTATCATCTTCGGTAATGGTCCATACAACGCTTTGCAGCTCTTTTTGGTTGTTGCCATACTCAGTTTTTTTTGTACTTCCATAGCGCATGATGCGGTCAACCACCGCAAGCCATGCATTGATTGTTGTCTTCCCTCGCAGGCTCCACCCCACATTTTCAGAAGGCATGGTTTCATATGTATCTCGCGATGGTTCAGGAAACGAAACCGGCTCCATATATGCTTGCAGTGATGATGAGTGTCGTGATTGCGCTTGCTTCATAACACGCTCTATATCGTTGGACTCAGGAGTAAGGAGTGTAACATGCTGGACTACTTTTTTGATAACTGCAATTTGTAATTCTTGGTGCAAAAGGTTCTCGTTCTCTTTTGCAACGCGCGCAATTCCCTGCTCCCACAGCGATTGGAGTAGTTCTTTCCCCGCTTTTCCAATAGCTGTATTTGACAAACGACTATTGGTCCAAACAAAAACTGTATCGATGTGTGGGTTGAGACACAAATTGCGCAGCAATATCGAAACGCCTTCGGTGCTATAGAGCGTACCGATTATGCTAAATACGTCGGTGAGGCGCGGGTGTGTTTTAAGCAGTAGCTCGGGATCAGACCAACACGTGCAGAGCGCGACGTTGCTTTGTTTTCCCTGGATGATACTGTATTTTTCTGGTAAATACCGATTGGTGACGGATTTCATAAAATAAAAAAAAGAATAACAAAAAAGGTTAGAAAAAGAGGTGTTTTAGTGCTGGGGAGAATAGTTATTGTGTACATTCACGCGAGGATTCATATGAAAACTATAACCAAAAACAACGGTAAATGCAACAAGATGTTCGTGTGAGATTGTAGGGAGGTTAGCACATGGTATACACCTTTCAGATAAAAGTCGGTATGTAAAATACAGACAGAGATGTTTAGAATTATTCGGACAGGACTATTATCAGTTACCCAACCGAATATATACTGGCATCCATTTAGAATACAATAAGCTAAGAAACATATCCCCCAAAGCAGCACGTTGTGCAATGCTTCAAATACTACGGGCAAACAAAGGGAATATAGCTGTAACTTCAAGGATTCTTCACACCACCCGAAAAACAATCTACAAAGCACTTAAAAAACAAAAAGAACAATGTTTGGATGATGCATCAACCGCACCTTCTCACGTGGCAAACAAGACAACAATCACCATTGAAGAAAAGGTAGTAACGTTGAAAGCTTAAGACAAATTATGGACCAATACGACTTAAAGAGGAGCTTGGCAGTGTATCAGATAGAACTATCTCATCATACTATCAGAAATATCGTAAGACGCAACAAGAAACGCATAAAGGGGAAACGAGTAAAACGCATACGAAAATCTGATCGACAATTTATAGATTGGTATACATCCAAAGCTTTTGAAGTCGTACAGATTGATTTAAAATACATTATTGATCAAAAGGCATTATCTGCTACACAGATTACTCATATCATCAAACACGATCTTCCTCTCTACCAATGGGGAGCACTTGATGTCAATTCACGTTTTAAGATGATTGGCTATTCCAAAGAGAAGACCTGGACTAATGGATTAACCTGGTTTTTATGGGTTACCTCATGGCTTAGATCACATGGAGTAACCACTCGTATTGTATATACCATGGATCATGGACAAGAATTTGGAGGAGATTGTTGGTACAAGATTGTAGAGCTTAGGAAACTACTCAAAGGGTTTGGATGTTTTCTTATTCAAAACAGGAAAAGACATCCTGAGGAAAATGCACATCTTGAAAGGTCACACCGTACAGATGATGAAGAATTTTATATGCCTCGTATTCATACTATCACAACGAATGATGAGTTTTACAAAGAGGCTATGAACTATCTCTACTATTACAACTATGTAAGAAAACACTCAATCTTGGGAAGAATACCACCTTGCACCTACTTGAAAAAAGTAACAACAAATATTAATGATACAATTAAATATGTCCCTCCCATATTTCTGGATAAAGTCTCTGTTGATCTAGGTCCCTGGAGTGGATACCATGTCCTGGCTCAGCACCATCTTGATTTGGTTTTCATTATTGCCCATTCCACGTACCTTCGTCGACGTCGATAATAGTCCGCCATCCTTGAGAAGGCTTACCAAATTGACCGTTTTTTTCTGCACCACTATGATCATTAAGAATACTCCAGGCACGAGGCTCGTTTAATGGTTTTGGGCTATCACGTCTTTGTCGTTTTGCTATAAAACGACGTATTATTCCCTCATTCTGATCGTCGCCGCTGCAGGTAGAACAAAAGAAGAGAAAAGGAACCATTAAACATCTAAGAAGAAGCTTAAAATCCTTTCCATCACTTAGTTCTAAGTGTTTATAGGTCCTTGAAAGATGTAAAAAAGTTTCGAACATAGCCACCAAGTCTAAATCATAAATAACTATGCGAATCCTATCATATGATAGAGTATGAAAATATATATACTATAAAATAGCTATACTAAGAAGTCAATATTTATTGTATTCAAGTAAATTCAGGTTGTTCCTTTGATATAATACCTATATTGGTGGTCGTAGCTCAGTTGGTAGACCCGCCGATTCGGCGGGCTGTGGAAATAACATGTATTACGTTTATATTCTTAGGTCAGAAAAAGATCATAAACTCTATACTGGGTATACAACCGACGTGAAAAAAAGAATCGCCTTTCATAATGATGGCATGAACACATCGACTCGATCAAGAAGGCCGTTAAAACTTATATATTACGAAGCATATACCTCTGAACTTGATGCAAGGCGAAGAGAGCGGTTCTTAAAATCAGGAAGAGAAGTTATAAAGAAACAAATTGAACATACGTTGAAAACATAACTTGGTGGTCGTAGCTCAGTTGGTAGAGCACCTGCCTGTGGAGCAGGTTGTCGCGGGTTCGATCCCCGTCGATCACCCAAATTGGTGGTCGTAGCTCAGTTGGTAGACCCGCCGATTCGGCGGGCTGTAGAGGGTACCGAGTCGGCACCTCGCGGGTTCGATCCCCGTCGATCACTCACGCTTCAAATTTATGTTTATTTGAAGAACATCTGTGACTATTCTTAGCTATACTTTTCCATTAATCGTGGATAACTAAAATATCTTCCTAATTCGTTAACTTCCGTTTCTTCTCCTTGAAATAGGTATAAACAATCAGCAAACATTCTTATGAACCCTGGTGAATATAATACAAGTATTTTTAAAATATCTTAAATTGATTGCGTTTACGTAAAGCGAGATGGTTTGACTAGATAAGCCTATTTTTGTTTGTCGAAAAGATATTCCCTAATTTCTTGAGTAGTAATTTTTCTGAGAGGCTTTTTGTAGTATGTATACAGATTTTTTGCAACATATGTATATGCATTTATTGTTTTTTTGCTATAGTTGCGCAGTGTGAGTTCTTTATTTATAATATGTATCAAATTTGCCATAAGATTAGGAGAAATAGTTTGTATATGATACATATTTTAACATTTATTAAAAAAACATATCGTATATAAACCAGTTATACGCCATAATAAAAAGCCAATTTGATATAATTTTGGCAATTAATATTTTAAAGGAGGTAATACTATGACTATTAGTAGCCCTGATATAAAAACAGGAGTAGTTGAACGTATCAAGCCAGGTTCTAGGGAATTTTATCAATTTCTTTTGGGCGATTCTGCAAATTCTCAGGAACTATCACTAGATGATTTACCCAGAGAATTAGAATTGATGGCTTCCGGCGAAAATTTGACAGATGAAGCAAGGCTTGAAGAAATTAAAGATTTAAAAGAAGGTTGTAGATCGCTAGCACAAGAATTATCAGAACAACATGAGTTAGGTGATAATGATAGCATTGCACTTGAAGACGTTCTAGTGGGCTTATCCCAGGCAAATTTTCTTGATGGACAAGAGTCTTACGATACCGCAATTTTTCATAGTGAACAAACAGGGTATTTAGACGGTACACAACACGGACGTGAACGGCTAAATGCATCTCCGCAACTATTTGATATTATTGTGAAACAAGTCTTAGATAGAGTAGTATTACTTGAAAATGGAGTACAGTTGAGAGCTTCATCCAATCCATTATTCCGCAGATCGGCTGCAAGAGTTAACACAATAATTGATAAAATTTCTAAAAGTCCCCTAGATTATAGTCCAAAGTTTATTGAAGTATCACCATTGCATAAAATATCTGAAGATTACAGCGAGTGGGTTAATTATAGAAACGAGGTTCAAACTACATAAATTTCATAGATTAATAATTGCCAAAATTATTAAGAATAAAGAGAAAATTGGTTTTTATTACGTCTTCGCTGGCGCTCCGACCACGCTGCGCTCTTTGGGACGTATAACACAGTATATGCGGTTCGAGCCTTGCAGGCTCTCACCCAACTTGCATGATTTTGTGGTAAAATATCATTGTAAAATCAAGCAAGTTCGCATATACCGAAGCGTTAAGTGAAATGTAATTTATTTCTTTATGACTGAACAAAGCTTTGCTGACCAGCTCCTCCACTGCACCACTCGAATTGAGTGCGTCTTACCCGGCAACCACAAAAGCACAGGCTCCGGCTTCTTTTTCAATTTTAAAATCGGCGAATATAATGTTCCAACTATAGTTACGAACAAACATGTAATTGCAAATGCAATTCAGGGTAAATTGCGATTCACGATGTGCGATAAAGATTGGCAAATTATACCCAACAAATTTCATGACATTAATATCACTGATTTTGAAAAAGCCTGGATCCAACATCCTGACGATGATGTTGATCTGGCAATAATGCCAACTCAACAATTGCATTTGCAATTTGATACCGAAGAAACAAAGTTATTTCGCCGAAGCTTCACAAAAGACTTAATCGCAAGCCATGATCAACTAAACGATCTAACGGCGATTGAAGATGTGATTATGGTTGGCTATCCAAACGGTATTTGGGATCATACGAACAATCTTCCTCTTGTTCGACGAGGCATCACCGCAACCGCAGCTTATAATGATTACAACGGCAAAAAAGAATTTATGGTTGATATGGCTTGCTTTCCTGGTTCTAGTGGTTCGCCTGTGCTTTTGTATAATCCTGGCATGTACCAAGCAAAGGGAGGCGGAACCGTGGTTGGTACACGCATTTATTTGCTAGGAATTCTTTATGCTGGGCCACAACACACAGCAGAAGGAGAGCTAAAAATTGTAGATATACCAACCACTTAAACTGTGCGACCAATATCAAGAATTCCAAACAATCTTGGACTGGTCATCAAAGCGGAGAAACTCAATGATTTTGAATCAATTTTGGAGGAGCGGGTCAGCAAAGAAAAGAAATAAATTACACATCACTTAACACGGCATATCTGGTTACGGCTTTTATACAAAAGCCTCCACCCATATTTTGTTCCGCTACGCTCCACAAAACATCAGATATGCCGAAACATTAAGCAAAAGCCAGCAGATTCAGAAAAATATTAATAATATGCTAACAATTGGAGACAGAATAAAGAAGGCGATAGATGAAATGGAAAAAGGCCAAATCGAACACGCCCTGACAGAAGTTTGTATAGCCATCGATATTACTGCACAGAAAATTTCAGGTAAAAGCCGTTCTTCTAAATCAGATTACAAAAAATTCGTATCCAATTATATGTGGCTTATTTCGTATATGGGCTTACCTGGAATAATGGCAGGTACAATTCGCATAAAATTTGACCATAAAGATGTAAAACCAGATGCAACAGGTTATTGTGGCGTTGAGGATATTGTGTACCACATAATTCGATGTGGATTAATACATGCAACAGGCCTTGATGAAAGAATTATTTGGAGCGATAACACAATTATAGGGTCTGATGAAAAGGGTAATTTGACTTTATGCAATAAATTTATCTGGGGGCTTGTTGGTGCAGTAATTTTTTGTCCAGAAAACAAAAATGAAAAGATAGATGAAAATTATTGGATTAAAATTGATGATTATAAATTTTTCATCCAAGAATTATGGGGTCGTGTCGATTTGGCTCAACGAATAATAAAATTAAGAATTAATTCTAAGAACTAATATCTGCTGGCCATCGCTTAACAGCATATGACTGGTTCACCTTCGACTCCGCTCCGCCACACTCAGGTTCACCCAAATTGCACAGGTGTCCCCTTCGGGATATTATACACCTGCGCAACTTCAGTTATACGCGAACGTTATCGGAAATCCTGTCACTCTTATCGAGGCTTTTACAATTTAATGACGTTAATATGTTTGAGAAAATTAAAAGTTGACTAAATTCCAAATCAATTAAGTTTAGGGAGGTTCATCGCGAGGTCACTAAGACTTCCGAAGAGTCAGCAAAAGCTCGTGGCGAAGATATATCTATTGGTGGCAAAGCGTTAATATTGAAAGTTGGTGACACCTTTCGTATCTTTGTTTTAAGTGCCGCTAAAAAACTGGATTCAAATGCAATCAAGGCTCGTTTCAATACTAAAAAAACACGCTTTGCATCTCGTGAAGAACTCTTAGAATTAACAGGTCTTGAGCCTGGTTCAGTTCCCCCATTTGGAAATCCAATAATTGATTTGGAACTTTATGTTGATAATTCAATAGTAAGCAATGAGAAGATTGCCTTTAATGCTGGTTCATTAACTGACTCGATTGTAATGGACACTAAAGATTATCTTGAATTATCAAAGCCAACCATTTTCAACTTTTCAGTGTAAAGAGTGACAGAACATCTGATAACAGCTTGTATGCGGTTCCGTAAAAATGACCCTTTTAATATTAGTAGAATGTCATTTTTACTCCACCCACATTTTGCACCTCCGAATGTACTTGAATGAACGTCTTTAAATAATCAGACGAAACTGCTAAACTCAAAACAAGTACCGATAAAACCGGTGCAAAACGTCGCATACAAGCGAACGTTAGATGAAATTCAAGCTTTTAAAATTGAAAAACCTAAATATAATTAGACAAAACACACAGTATGCAAAACAATAATCAAGTTATCTTAATTACAGGCTCTTCGAGTGGAATAGGCGCTGGCACAGCGAGATTTTTTGGTGAAAGAAATTACACTATATTTGTTACTTACTTGAAAAGGAAAGAGACGATGCCCAAAAAGTTGCCAACTATATTGAAAAACAGGGACTATCTTCTTGTTGCAAAAAAAGACAGAATCACCTCGGCAATTGTCGATATTGATCTTTTCGAGGATCTTATACCTTTAGCCGACCCAAAATATCGTGAAAGCATTAAAAAATCTCGCCAAGAGTACGAGGAAGGCGATGTTTTTACTCATCGTCAGGTTTTCGGTGAACTGTAATGGACTATAAACTTCTTTACACTCAATCTGCAGCTAAAGACATCAAAAAACTTGATCCTGTGGTAAAAAAACGTATAGGGAAAAAATTCTACTGTATACCAAAGATCCTTTGCTCCACTCTCAAAAGCTTACGGATATATCGCTTGAAACCTATAAATGAAGAGTTGGGTCGTACAGAGTAATATTTGATACCGTGGATACAAATATGTTATTTTGAGAATTCTCCACAGACGAAATGTTTATGGGAACTGAAAAAATTGAATTTTAACCACGTTCGTTTCGCTTACACACTAAAAATTAAAAATCCTTTTGAGGAAGTTTTGGACACTGTCAATAATGTCTTGGAACATAGCAAGTTTTTGATCCTGTTCGTCTATCTTCTTCTCAAGTTGTGCGACCTTGTCTTGCAGCGCTTGTATCTCCTGTTGGTCTTGTGCGGATCCGGTGCTATCAACTTCGGTTGGTAGAGCAGTTGGTAGGCTGGTTACGTAAGGTATCGTTGTTGGCGTTACTATAGGGAGTTCGTATACCGGTGCTGCCGTGCTTGTAGGCCGCGGGATTGATGTAGGGTAGGTACTTTGTGCAGCGCTGAAATGTATAAAATTGTAATAATATCCTATGAATCGTGATTTATCCTCCATGTCGGCGTAGACTTCGACTTGTCCAGGTTCGCTTGCATAACAATTAGCAACTATTTTTCCCTGTTCGTTGGTAAATTCCGTGCCCGGCATTTGACAATAATCTCCTTCACGCGGATTTTTGACTCGAATAACTACTTTCACATTTGGCAAACCGGCAACTTCTCCCAACCGGTCTTCTTTTACCAAGTTGTAGTATTCTTCAGGATCCATTTGGGCTGTCTTGTTGCTATCTATGACCAAAACTTGCACAGGTATGTAATTTCCGACCGGAGTGCTTTTGGTGCCGGACATGGGTTTGATGGTCACCGGCCCTCCTCCAGCATAAACTGCCTGTGAAAACAATAATATGAATATAAGTGCACCTATTGCTTGAGTGATTTTTTTCATATGAAAAATTATATCAAATAGCGCCTTTTATTGATAATGGTTCTTTAATCTTTCGTAATTCAACGGGTTCTCCACTGAATTCATACTCTTGATACATCTTCGTGTGATTCATAATCCAATCCCAGACCATACCACCTCGATCTTCTGCTCTTTGTGGAAATACCAAAAAATACGATACGTTTTTATTCTCCAATTCCTTAATAACTTCTCGTTCGGTGCTATCGGTGCGTTCACCAGAAAGATTATAATACCTCGTTGGATTGTGTTGGTCAAAATATTCATACAGAATTTCATAATCAGGGAAAATAAAAATATAGTGTTCGTTCGTTGGAATATGCTGTGCAATCTTCTGCAATACCATCATTTCATCCTTGGGGAATATCATACCCGCAATCTCGTCATCATCATCGTGGAAAAAATCTGGAGCATAATGTACCGGATCAAATTTCAACGTCAACGGAGAGAAGCGTAATTTTAGATATGAAGCACTATGAAAAATCGCCAAAGATACAAGCGCGCCAATCACAAATACGAGCGATTTATTTTTTGGTGAAAAGACATAGGTTGAAAACACGAATAGTACCAAGACCAACAGCAAAAAAAGTATTGTTATTTTGATATACACTGCCAATCCTACAAGAAAAGCTATTGCCAAAGCATACAGCGCATCAACGAAAACTCTGTTCTTTTTTGGAAGCTTACATTGCACAACAAAAATACATGCCAACCCAACGTATATCGATATCCACATGAGACCGTACCATAAATGTCCCTCATCAGAACGTCCCAGCGATGAAATAAATGACAACGCGGAAAATATCGCAAAACTTTTCAACGACTTATTAGTTGTATTTTGAAATAATGCCACAGCGGAGGCGACCAAATAGATCCCCAACGCAATAAACAACCGTATGTGATCTGGAGAAATAGCTTCTTCACCAATTCTAGGGTGAATGATAAAGCCAAGGATAAATAAATCATTAAAAAAATTGCCGATTGACCCTTGAAAAACAACAAGGAGTAAAACTGGAACCCAAACAAGTGCAAAACCTATGATGATTTGTCGTACAAACTCTTTTTTCTTCATCAATTGATAACTAGTAAGGACTAATGCCGTGGTTAACAAAATGCCCGATTCTATCCGAAATAAAAAAACAAGGCCAAGTGCTATCCCGAGTAAGAGTCGTTGTATTTTTTCTCGTTTGAACTTGAGTAAAGACACGATGAAAAATAGGGCAATACACACATGCACCTCCTGTGCGCTTCTTACAATAGTCATGTCAAAAAAAAGAGGTACAAAAGAAAGAAGAAAAGCAATCTTTTCAGATATAAAAC
This sequence comes from Candidatus Woesebacteria bacterium, assembly GCA_020429045.1. Lineage (GTDB taxonomy): Bacteria > Patescibacteriota > Microgenomatia > UBA1406 > GWC2-37-13 > HKST-UBA22. Next base: position 108,664 of record JAGQLS010000002.1, on the reverse strand, counting down.
GCTTCAATATCAAAAAACTTAAGATAAAAAGAAAGGTTGGAAACAAAAGCGGTGCAAAAAAATTAAAGTAAAAACCAAATGTCGGCAAAGATGCTCCCAAAAAATAGAACAGTGTGCTTAAAGCGAGAAATCTCCCTGGAGGATACACGATGCTAAAACCTTTATATAATCCTTCTCCGCGATAGGTACTCAGCGCTGAAAGGTAGTTTGTTTCTGTATCACCTGGCACGTATTTTCCTACAACCTCGTTTCCAAGATGAGCAATCCCTCCGTCCACGACTGTAAAATAAACACCAAATAGAACAATGAGTGCGGCCAAAAGAAACCAATATTTTTTTATCATAAAATAAAAATGTTTTTTTGCTAACAATCCCGAATATCATATAGTAACACGTGTGTATTCTCAGAGTGTATGTTCATTTTATCTATTACAATTGACCTATCATGATGAAAATACAAGGAGTACAAGATCTTAAAATCACTACCCAATCAAAAGTGCTGGCATGCATGCCGCACCCCGATGACGAAGCTATGTTTTGTTCTGTTCTTCTTGCTCGAATAGTGAAAGCCGGCGTACCAACCCGAGTCGTGACACTCACCAAGGGCGAGAAAAGCACGAGGCGCATCGGACTGACCAAGAACGACAATCTTACAACCGTGCGCACAAAAGAGCTGAAAAATGCCATGCGCCTCATGGGTATCGAAAACTATCGATTGTGCGACATCCCCGATGGAAAAATAGAAACCTCGTATGAGCAAGTGCGCGATCTTGTTGCATCAGAAATCAAAACCTTCGCTCCCTCACACATCGTTGTCCTTGAACCGTCGGGCGTGTACGGCCACCCCGACCACATCGCATTAACCAAAGCCGTGCTTGCATGTCGTACAAAAGAACACATTATTTTCTGCACCATTGGCGAAAGGTTCGTTTTTTCAAAAGGTGCGCAAAAGATGGCAGATGCATTTGGTGCAAAACCACTGCCGCCTACCCATTATCTTCAGTTTTCCCCAAGTGAAATTAAATTAAAATATGATGTAATCTGCGCTCATACTTCACAATTCCCTTTACGTTTGTCCAATGTTTTTTATATGTTGGACAAATTCAAAACTGAAATTTTTTTGAAAGAATATTTTATATTTGATAAAATTTAGCCAGTTATTTAAGAAAACGCTTCTGATATGTAGATATCACATAAGCTTCTTGACAGAAAACTCACCTAACAGTACTATAGTTATATGAAAGACAATAAAAAAATCCTTGTCGTAGAAGACGATGAATATATCCGTGACGTATATAATAAAATACTAACGGACGCAGGCTACAACGTGACAGTCGCGACAAACGGCGAAGAAGGTTTTGAAGAAGCAAAGAAGGGCGGATTCGATCTTATTTATCTTGATGCCATGATGCCACGGCTTGACGGCATGGGTTTTTTGAAAAAACTCAAAGATACAGGTGGATTGTCAAAAAATGGTCCGGTTATACTTCTTTCCAATATGAATTATGACCTTATCTTCAACGAAGCAAAAAAACTCGGCGTGAAAGATTGTCTCATAAAATCGGATATTGACCCAGGAGAATTGCAAGAGATGACGAAAAAATACCTTCAGTAACGATATTATTCTTCATGCTTTCGTTGTTTCCGAGGATTCTGATTCTTTTTGATCTTCACGTTGTCCTTGTGGTGTTGCGTAGCGCTCCAAAATTTTCCGCCCAGTAACGGTTGTTTCGAACGTCTTGAGTTGTCGGATGGCATTTTCAGCAAGGGCAATAATGCGTGTTTGATACTTTTTTATTTCTTCTTTGCTATTTGTTTTATCAAGCAGATAAGCGATCTGTTTCACATCGTTTATCGGTTCCTTGATATCAATTACAAAATGCGAGATTTTGTTCGACAATATCTTTTCGATTTTTGATAGTTCTTTCTTTGAGCCTTCTTCTATGATAAGAATCTCTTTTGTCTGTTCTTTAAGTTCCAAATATTTACTGCGCAAATACATAGAAAGAGGAATAACGGTAAGCAGCGAAAGAACAATAAGAAAGTCGTAGATAATATCGATTTCACCTATGTTAAAGGAAAAAAGAATCACTAAGGTGATGACATAGGCAATGCTTGCCGGTAAATCGATAACAAACGCCAGATAAATGCCTACGAGATATAATACAAAAAAGAACGGAGATAAGAACCACCCAGTCGAGCCAACAAGCATAATGATAAACAGGGTGAGTAAAAAAATGAATTTTTTATCCTGAATCGTTTTCTCTTTGTTGGCAAATTGATGCATAATAAGCCCAAGGAGAAGTAATAACGTGAAGTGCAGTGCGTAGGGTTTGGTAATTGATAGTCGCGTAAATATATACGCCACAAAGGTAAGAAGCGATATACCAATTGTCGAAGATCGTATTTGTTTCATTATTTCATGATAAACCAATACCTAAATAGGTGTCAAGAATAGAATTCCTATTCCGACGGTGTCTCGAATGAGTAATACGCGTCATATACATAATTCTTGCCGTGATTCATGACTTCAAAATAATAGCGTTGATTCGGTTCGAGATTTTCAATTTTGACCGTATGGTCTTTTTCGTACTTTTCCAACAGGATTTCGTGTCCATACGTTAAGTCTGTTCCATAGTTTATTTTCCCTGTTGCGTAATGATTCGTCTTCCATGAAATCACTGCATAATCAGCCCCAAGTTCTTGGATTGTGACGTCTGTGATGACCGTCGGGTTATTGTCAAAGACAACGCTATTAAAGGCGCCTATCCCCGCTCGAACACGCGCCAAAAAACTGTTACTCCCGACAAGGGGCTCGCTAAATGCAATGTATGTTTGTTGTATGCCTTTGACAAATACTTCAAGCGCCTGTCTGGTGTTGCTGTTTGATTGAGCAATTTGTTGAGCTAGTTCTTTTTGACCATTGTCAAATCCTTGCGAAACATCTACTGTTAGGGTGTTGTTCCAGGCAACAAATGCGTCTCTATTTTTTTTCAGCTCGCTCGATAGCTGCAAAGATGCACCACTAATTTCCTTTGTTGTATTTTTCAATGAATCGGTAAATACTCCTTCGAGATTGAAAACGATAATTGGTTCTTGGGGTTTTACCTGTTCTGTAATTCTCTTATCTACTTGCTGTGCCGAATTTCTCACCCCGCGCTGGATCCTTGCCAAGGTCCTCACAACATTTTCAAATAATGAATTTGTTACTTTGACAAGAATTGACGAGGTGCCTTTTGCGCTATTGACTGCTATAGTTTGTAAATTACTAAGAAAAATGTGGAGGTTGTTTGCTTGTTGTTGTTTATTGAGTTTTGCTAACTTTTCAAGCTGTGGGATCGAAATGTGCGTATTTTCTTTGATCTTTTCTTTGAGTGCATCTTGATCTTCGTCGCTCAACAGTTTCTGCGCGTCACGTTCGTTTACGAGCTGCATGTTGATTGTGACAGGATTGGTTTCATTGCCAGCTTTATCTACAACAAAGATATAAATGCTATATTTACCTAGTGGAAGACTCTTTGATAGCGCTGAGGTAAAACTCTTTGACGTAACAAGCTCTGTTGAGTCAATTTCAATAGTGTGGATGAGCTCTATACTTTCGGACGTTATCGCTCCCAAAAACAAATTTTGACGATAAAATTCGATACGCACATTGTCAAGCGCAAGATTGTCTTTTGCCAACCCTATAACCTCTGGCTTGACAGAAGTCACTACTGCATAACCATCTTTCACTCCTAGCTGCGTTTTTGATGAGAGTCCTGCTTGCGATAATGTTGGTTTTGTAAAATCGACATAGAATGTACGATCTTCTGAAACGGTATTGCCCGCATGGTCAACGACGGTTATTCTCCATGTTAGTTTTCCTTCCTTAAGCTTGCCGTCATTGCTACTGTTTCCCCATCCAATTGACGATTTTGTCGTAAGATCTATGGTGTCGTTGCTTGAGTCGCCATCGTTGAAGTTGCTGTATTTTGCAGTATACAAATCTGTTTTGTAGGTACCATTGGATTGAACAGGAATGTTATCGATATTAAAAATGACATCGCCACCATAGAAACGTACTGCTAAACTATACTTTGCAATCCCGCTTGTGTCATCGGTAAAGCCTTTCCAGGTGAATGTCGGTCGCGAAGTTGAGATGTAGGCATTTGCTGCAGGAGAGGCGATGCTGCCACCTGTAACGCCTGTTGTGTCGACCGTGAATGTATCTGAAGTGGTCGTAGTTTGCGACGAACTATCTGTTGCGCGTACATAGATCGTATGACTACCATCGGAAAGGCTTGCTATCTGACACGTGAAAGCCTCTGTTGTTTCGTCAAATGTACCATCGTCTGCCGTACACGCTGTCCAGCTGCCACTCGTGCTGTCTGATTGATACTGAACCGAGCTTATCGTGCTTGCATTGTCGCTTGCCGAACCGGTGAGTGTAGGGGTACTGTCTGTCGTTGGATCGGGTGTAACGGCAGTAAGAGAAATTGTTGGCGCCGATGCATCTATGGTGAACGTATCGGTTGCGTAATCACCCGATGCTGTTGTGTTGCTGGCATTGTCGGTTGCGCGCACGTAGATTGTGTGACTTCCTTCTAACAGCGTACTTGTCGTGCACGAAAACGCCTCAGATGTTTCATCAATAGCTCCATCGTCTGCTGTACACGTTGTCCAGCTGCCAGACGTTGAGTCTACTTGATACTCAATCGCCGTCAAAACTGTTGTTGCATCAGTTGCTGTACCGGTCAAAGTGGGTGTTGTATCACTCGTTGGATCAGGAGAAAGCGCAGTAACCGAAACGCTTGGTGCGGTTGCATCTATGGTAAACGACGTGGTTGTTTCGCTTCCGCTTGCTGTTGTGTTGCCATTACTATCTGTTGCGCGCAGGTACATCGTATGGTCGCCGTCAGAAAGTGCAGAACTAACTGTACAGGTAAAATTAACAGACGAACTACCATACGTCGCCGTACAAATAGTCCAAACCCCTCCAGTACCATCCATTTGAAAGGAAACATTTGAAACGTTTGCTATGGCATCGGTTGCAGTTCCGTCGATACTTGGGGTGGTACCATTATTAGGATCGGGAGAAAGTGGGGTTATGGATATTGAAGGAGGGGTACCATCAAATACAAAACTGCTGAACGTCGCGTCTCCTTGATTGCCAGACGAGGTATCTGAACCAAAATATACGGTATCTGGCGCCGTACCAAAACTCGATGGTATTGACGAAAGGGTTATTTTTGCAGTACCATTGACACTCAACACCATGGTGCTCCCTCCAGTATATTGCAACGTTAAAGTGTACTGTGTGTTGGCCGCTATCGACCCTGTTGCATCCCATGTGTCGCTACCCGTACTTCCACCCATCGAATAGTTCATCGCAATAGTGTTACTACTGTCCCAATATACGTTAATATAATCGTCTGAATCGCCATACAATGAAAGAATATATGCATCTGCATTGCTGTTTTCTGCGAAATTTGTTGCAATAGAAGCGGAATGTCTTGGTCTGTAATCAAACTCTACTGAACCAGCATCGTCTGCTATTGAAACCGCGCTGGATTGTATATACGTATCTCTACCATCGACTCTCACTTCACCACTGTTTTCAGTACTATTTGCCTCAGAAGCGGGACCAACCGTGAGAGAAATGTCGTCCAGTAAAAAAACATACGCATCGTCAAAATACGATGTGTTATTGGTGTATCCGTGCCTATTCCACACTTCAAGTTGCGTGCCGCTGGATCGACCTACTGTCTGCAAATGTTCATAACTGTCCTCTCCGGTGTTGGCAAGTGCGACTGTACCTGAACTACTTACTTCAGGCACTAGGTTATATATATCAAACTGCTGTGCAATATACGAACCTCCTGTGTCGTGTCTATAAAAAATACCACTGTGGAAATATTTCCCTGAAGTGATAGAGTTAATGAGTTGACGTATACGCGCAGCCCAATTTGTACTGGTTATGTTCATTGCTTTGCTCCCGCTATGTACATGCGTTGTTTCTGCAATCCCTTCCCCACTGGTTAACGTTAAGTTTTCCCAATCATTAGGAATGTCAGGATCGGTTCCTGCAAATGTTTCATACGAAGGGTTGCTGAGTAAATTTGATAACACTTCGACATAATGCCAATAACATGTGCCTGACGATGCGGTGTTGAGTAACTGTATTTGCTCTGTTTCGGTTGCTGGTGCTTCCCAGGTAAAAATGTACACATCTGGTGCTGCTTTTGTTGAACTGGTACTTCCCACAAGGCTGCCAATTACCGTACTGCCATCCGATTGGGTAACTTGCACTTTTGGATTGCACGTGCCGTCGCTGTTGCCGATTGCCCGAAGCACATAGTCGTTGCCACTTGTTGCAGATAAGCCATGGTACATAAATTGATTTGCGCCTGTGCTTGTATATTTATACCCACCAGAAAATATCTTTTCTGTCGTTGCAAGCGCGCTCATACTTAAAGTGCTTGTCCAACCATCGCTTGTTGCGGTTCCGTTCATCATAAATCCTCCGGTGTTGGTGGTCGAAACATAGGTAAGGTTTGAAGTGTGAGGATGACTCCACGCTTCTCCAGTGCCGCTTGACATTGCGCCCGTTGAACCGTTTGTTGGCAACGAAAACGTCACATCCCAAGAACCGGTTATCTCTACCGGGTCGGTACCGCTTCCGCTGTTATATATTTTGTTTATCTCGTCACCATTGCCGACATTTATGCCGTAGGTGCCGTCATAGAGTGGTCTTCGATAAATCGTAAGTCCTTCAATAATCCCTGAGGATGCGTAATTATTTCCCAAGCTCCCAATTGATATGTTTGTCCCTGGAGCACCAACTGTCGGAGTTCGAGCGGATAATCCAAACGTGTGGGAGTCGTCTATTGACAGTGATAAATAGTTCGTGCCGTCGAGCGTATTGTCAACGTCCCATCTTGCAACAACGCTGTATGTGGTACCTGCAGTTATGGTCGTAGAAATTGGTATTGATTGTGAACCAATGGTGAGGATGAATCTGTTATTTACGTAATCGTAGCTCAAAGCATACGCTGAGCTTAAAGTCCAAAGATAATGTTTTCCCGAACCCGATAAATCAGACGACCCGTATTCTGGCGTCCACCACACAACTACTGAACCTTGGTTCATATCAGCAACCTGATAGAAATTACCGCTCACCTGCGTACCGCGTGAAGTCGTAAGCGTATCGTCATTGAGACTGTATGTATCTGTTGCATCGCCTTGGAGGATAGGGGCAGCGGTGTATGGGCCGGGAGCGGTACGTTTGCTCATACCTGAAGAAAATGTAGGCGTGGCAAACACAGGAGGGCTAAAAAGCAAGCAAACCACAAAAAGGACAACCATTGTTATCATAGACCCTATCGTCCTCTTCGGCTTATTGTGATGCAACATTCTTGTCAAAAACTATTGATTATGTATTGTTATTTTATTTTTTTGTGGTTTATATATCAAAAAATGGTAATTTACTATTTCTGGTGGTATATATCATTCTATACAAAATGGCCTATGTGTGTCTAATAAATTGTGGTTTAAATATATACTTGATATGTATCTATCAATGCGGAATGAGTATGTATTTTTCGTTGTCAGAAAAGGATAATTTGTATCTATCTCGGTTTTCATTTTTTTTAAGGTAGAATGTATTTATTATGCACCCTATCAAAGGCTATGTGCAGGAGATACAAAAAGCTCTGCAAAAAGCACCAAAAAAAGACTACGAATATTTTGATAATAACCGCTATCATGGTTCACAAACGACATTTCTCGGACTTGCGACAAAAGATAAGCGAGCCGTAGCAAAACTGTTCAAAAAAAATCACCCGCAGGTACCATTCAAGGAATTGATTTCGCTGATGGACGAGCTGTACACAAGTACCGTGTATGAAGAAAAGACCCTAGCTCCAGAACTACTTATGCAATACAAACACTATATTCCCCTTGTAACGCCCACGCATCTTGAAAAATGGTTGAAGCGATCCCAAGGGTGGGCGGAGATCGATACACTCTGTCAGTCAACTTTTGAACCAATTTTTTTTCTCAGTGATTGGAACACTTGGAAGGATGCACTCACGGAATTTTCAAAAAGTTCGTTTATTCAGCTCCGCCGTGCAAGCCTTGTGTTGCTGTGTCGGTCGGTGCGCAAAAGTGATGATAAACGACTGGCTGATCGTGCGCTTGCAAATGTTGATCAAGTGAAAGGTGAGAAAGATATTCTTATCACAAAAGCGGTGTCGTGGATTTTACGAGAGATGGTGAAACTGCATCGAAAACGCGTAGTAGACTATATGGAAAGGAACAAAGATTTGTTGCCAAAAATTGCCGTGCGCGAAGTAACCAGAAAACTCCAAACAGGGAAAAAGTGAAGCTCCATACCCCGCTCTGTGTAACAGAGTATTCTACGAAGGTGGACAATGTAAGAAGTATATTGACAGTAAAATATACATATGTTAATATGTATACATATGCTAAATAAACGCACCAATATACTTTTTGATGAAACAACATGGGAGTATTTAGTAAAGCTTGCAAACAATCACCATACCTCGGTTGGTACACTTGTGCGTCAAGCGGTCAAAAAACAATATCTTAATAAAGAAGTAACTGTTCAGTCGCAACGGAAAAGAGCACACCAACTTGTAAAACAACTACGCAGCAATATTGATTCGCATATTTCCACTAACGAAATACTAGAATACATTCATGAAGATAGAAAATATGAATAATAACACGTTTGTCGTAGATGCATCCTATATCCTTTCGTACCTTTTTTCTGATGAGCGTAATAAAAAAATCGACCAGATGATGCATCAGCATCAAAAACAAAAGGTTAGGTTTATTTCGACGACCCTTTTGCCATATGAAGTCATGAATGGACTAAAGTCAGCATTTCTACGTAACCGCTTAAAAAAAGAAGATGTGCAGACTGGTTGCCAGGCTTTTTTACTGTTATCAATACCACTGGAGATACCAACATGGTCTGAAGTACTTACTATCTCACTAAATAAAAATATTTCAAGTTATGATGCATCGTATGTTGCGCTTGCGCGTAAGAATAAGCTGCAATTACTCACATTTGACAAACAGTTAAAACGTATTGCAAAAAACACGTGAAAGGATGTTAAGCCAAGCTCTGTAAACGTCTCACACACTCCTCTTTCCCCAAAAGTTCCATGGATTCATTAAGCGGCGGGGTTATCTTTTTGCCCGATAGCGCAACACGAAGCACCATAAAAAAAATTCCGAACTTTATTTCTTTTTCTGTTGCAAGGCGCTGCATTGCCTCACCGATTACATCTGCCTGCCATGGCTGAACCGATTGCATGCGATCAATCATGGCCTGCACGAGTTGACGATGTTCTGCAGGATCTTTTTCGTATGTTGTTGGCGCTTCAAACAAAAACCCTGCAATATCGTAATAATCTTTGAGTGTTTTTATACGTTCTTTAATAAGCGGTACCGATTGTTCAACAATAGTTTCATCAAGATGTTTATCTGCATAAAATGCTACAATCTTCTTTTTCAACACCTCTTCTTTCATGCGCATGATATACTGCCCGTTCATCCACTGGAGTTTTTTAAGGTCGAAAATCGGCCCTAAAGGTTTGAGGTCTTTAAAATCGAATAACGAGATGAATTCGTGCAAATCAAAAAGTTCCTTTTGTTGCGGGTGTGTCCACCCCATGAGCGCAAGATAGTTCAAAATCGCCTCGGGTACATAGCCTTCTTGCTGGTACCACGAAACATTTGTGTGTCCTTGGCGCTTGGAAAACTTGGACTTGTCAGGATTGCGGATAAGCGGTGTGTGGAAAAACTGTGGCGCTTCCCAACCAAAATAACGATATAAAAGAATATGTTTTGGGGCAGAAGAAAGCCACTCCTCACCACGGAGCACATGGGTTACTTGCATGAGATGATCGTCGACTACAACTGCCAAATGGTAGGTTGGAAATCCGTCTGATTTGAGGATGACCTGATCGTCGATGATAGCGGATTGGAATTTCACTTCACCACGCAATCCGTCGGGGACGACAATGGTCTCGTTGTCTGGGATTTTCATGCGAACAACATAGGACTCGCCTGCGTCTACGCGTTGTTGCACTTGCTGCGGGTCGAGCGTTCTACAATGTCTGTCGTATCGCGGAATCTTCTTTTCCTTTTGCATCTGTGCGCGGATTTCTGTTAGACGTTCTTTTGTGCAAAAACAATAATACGCGTGCCCTTTTTCGATAAGCTCATGTACATATTTTTTGTAAATATCCAAGCGTTCGGACTGGCGATACGGACCATATGTACCTTCTTTGCGCGGACTTTCATCTTCAGTCAATCCAAACCAATCGAGCGCTTCCAATATCTTTTCTTCTGCCCGCTCGACAAAACGTGCTTGGTCGGTGTCTTCGATACGCACGATAAACTGGCCATCGTGGCGTCGGGCAAATGCGAAATCAAAAAGTGCCTGATACACGGTGCCTATGTGCGGAAATCCTGTTGGAGAGGGGGCTATGCGCGTGCGTACCATGTGCACATTATAACCCACGAACGCGAAAAATAATGAAAGAAATGTTTTTCTAGCCGACCTTTATCCGCTCTTCAAGCAATTCATCCACTGATCCGGTATCTATTGGTGTACCAACTTTTATTTGAGCAGCTACATCGTCTTGCCTTTCATCAGTGAGAACAAGTGGAACCTCTTGAGGCTCGTGTGCGGTGGTAGGAGTTTGAACCCCTGAAAGAAATACTATATCCTGAGGAAGATTTCCTAAATCACTCTCTTCGATGATAATATCAACAGCAGTTCCCTTTGATTGAGTTTTGAAACGATTTACATCATATAAATCTAAATCTGTGGTAATATTGTTGCTATCTTTGGACATCGCTAACGTGATCCCGTTCACGCGGACCGGAACTTGATTCTCTTTGCCCCATTTCCAAAATCCTAAGACAGGTAGATCTTGGCGCGCTCGATTTGTCGACATAATAACGGTAGTTGCATCATTAGACGCTTTTTTATCACTTTCTGGAAAAAACCTTGACATGATATTTTTATCCATATCTGTTTGGGGCTCTGGAGGATAACCTACAGGATGTGTGTGGAACCAAGCCACCATAATATCGTTAGTGCCAGCCGCTTGATTTGCAGCTGTGTTTTGATCGTTAAGTTCTTCCCACGCTTGTTGGGTAAACGTAATACTTACAGGGGTAGAAACAGCTTTTGTTGCAGGGAAAAATCGACGTACAATCGTTCGTTCGTCATCATGAAATCCAAACAAGGCGCCCCCTAATTCGAGGTTTCTGTTTGACATGCCATATGTCATCATGTCGCGCATTGCCTGTTCAGTAAATACAAGTTCTCGATATCTCTCATCCTTTTCTCCTACCTGAATTAGTTTTCTTCCTTCAAGAGCTCGTTCCGAGGGAGATTGCAGATCTGCTGGATCTAAGCTTATCACACCCATGTGCATATTATATACTATCTCTATGGACGAATACGATTTTTTCTTCTGCCCCAAATGCGGTGAAGGTTTGCACCCTGATGAGCACCGCTCACTCGCGTGCAACTCGTGTGGACTGCGCATGTTCGTAAACCCAAAACCCACCAATGCGGCAATCATCCGCAACAAAGAAGGCGCAGTACTGCTCGTCAAACGCAAACTCGATCCAAAAAAAGGATTCTGGGATGTGCCGGGCGGTTTTGTCGACATTAAAGAGACCATTGAGCAATCTGTAGAGCGGGAAATACACGAAGAACTGTGCGCAAAAGTCGAGTCGATGCGATACGTGGGTTCGACAAACGGTCGTTACTTGTTTGGAGAGATCAACTACTACAGCGTGTGTATGTGGTTTGAGGTCGCACTTGACAATGAAGAAGAAATAGAGTCGGGCGATGATGTTGTTGAAGTCGCTTGGTTTGATGAGAATGAAATTCCTTGGGATCGCATCGCATTTAAAGGAGTCGTTGACGGATTGAAAAACTGGCTATGAAGCACAAACCAACGGTTACTGCCCTCATCCCGGTGCACAACGAAAAGCCTCGAATCAAAGCGGTGATAGAACCGGTCTTAAAAAATCCGTTGATTGAATCGATCATCGTTGTTGACGATCACTCAACCGATGGTACACGAGAATATATTGCTGACGAGTATCCTCATGTTATGTTCCTTTCCAATCCTCATCCTCAGGGTAAAAGCAGCGCGGTGTTTTACGGACTTTCGCACATTTCAACAGAATATGTTTTGCTTCTGGACGGCGATCTTGTAGGGCTTACGGAGAGGCATATAATAAAACTCATTGAGCCGGTGGTACGAAGTGAGGCAGATATGACAATAAGTTATCGAGAGCTGGGATCTTTCAAGCAACATTTTTTAAACTTTGTCGACCCCATGTACAATGGCGATCGCTGTCTTGCTGTCAAAACACTTAAAAGTATGTATGCAACATTTCATCCCGAAGGGTATGGATTGGAAACCTGTATGAATACCTTTGCGCTTGATAACAAAATGAAGATCGAAATTGTTCCCCTCCCGATCCGGCAAGTGACAAAACCAGAAAAACGATCGTTTGTGCAGGGTGTTTTTCAGGATTTAATCATGGGGTTTGGGATTGCCGTAAACTATAGTTTACGGGAAAAATGCAGACAAATAATGTTTATCTCGCTTCGTTTCCAACTCTCGAGACTACTGTGATCTGGATCGTTTCCACAAACGAATAAAGCCGTATATGCCAAACAACCCTGGCAACAAGAACATGTTGAGATATTTGAATACATCCTGAGCGCTTGCGGGAATGTCAGGCAATGGATAGATTGTGACTGCCCGTTGTCGAATGGATCCAAGCACACCATCTGACACGTAATTATTGAGTGTATTGAGTACAAAATTGACGTTGCTCGAGTTGTTGGAAATAAACTGGTCTGCAACAAACCGCGAAGACGCTACAACCATCACGTTGCCTCTCCCCCGGGCTTTGGATTCTGCGGCAACCACAAACTGTTTGAATTCGCTGGGTTTTGGGTTGGTGATGCCATCCGGGGAAACAGTAACAACATCGCTTTTTTCCCACGACCGAGTGGTGGTTTGTATAAGTGGTGTGACGGTCTGGTTGTTACCTTCTGTAAGAGCAAGCGACGAAGCCCACGGAAAGGTAAATTGTACGGCATTGGAAAAATACGGTGCATCCTGGTTCATAACGTTGGTTTTGAGCCAATATGGATATGCCGTAAGAAACGAAACGCTCCCATCGCCAAAATTCACGATTTCGCTGTTTGCAGAAAGGAGTAAATTTTTCTGTAAATCGATACCATATTTGCGTGTGAGGCCAAACAGATTGTGCTCTGCAGGCAAGGCAGACAAATCGCTCTGCACGCCGATGCCGTTCAAGAACGCTATGACGTGCCCACCTTGTGCGATATATTTTTCAAGTTCTGCAATCTCCTCGTCTGAATAAGTGCGATTGTTGAGGTCAAAAATGAGTACTGCTTTTGTTGCGCTGTCTATGGTGAACGGTTCGTTTGGCTCATCCCCTGCGACAACCGGTGCGCTTATGTAGGTCACATCAAACTGCTTGTCCAGCAACGATTTGATTGTAGCAACAGGATCCTGCTGAGGAAGAATCGACTGTTCAACGCCAAGAAACGCAACCGAAGGTACTTGTTCGCTGCTCATGGTGTAAAGCGATGCCGCAATATTGTACTCGAGGTTATTAACGTCGCCAACTTGCTGGATCACGTCTGTCTTGTCACCATAGGAAATAACGATGCCAAAATAGGCATGCGAGACCTGATAATTTTCCTGCGTGAGCTGAGAAAACTGGAGTTGTTGTAATCCTGCAGTTTGTGCTTTGGTTGCTGCATCCTGGTTTTTGCTGGCATCGAGTGTCTCGACGTGTACTTTGCCACCTGCGCGAGCAAATTCGTTCAGAAGATCAACAACTTCACGCTCCACCGGTTTCAGGCGCGTGGGTATTTCTGATGAAGTGATAAACGAAATGGTTGTATCTTTTTTCAAAGAATGAATGATGTCGCGTGATGCCGGAGACAATGTATACGCCTGGCCTTGGGAAAAATCGAAACGGTACGAAAGGTTGGAAACAATGAGGTTGCTTACCACGGCAACAATACATACTACGAGTACAATTGCCGGCATGCGGAATCGGTGCAGCTGCAATCGACGATAAAGATTGACATTTCCCAATCTCAATGTTGAAAATAGTGCGCGTATGCGTTTCATATTATGATCTCCGCTCCAATTCGATAACGCTCAAAAAAAGCATGATCGTTGTCACACTTACAAAGTAAAAAAACGATCGTAAGTCGACCACACCTTTTATGAATCCGTCAAGTTGTGTGACCGGACTGACGTAATTAAGCCCAGTTTGCACAACACGAGGCAAAAAACCAGCGACAAAATCTGTTGAAAAAATGATAAGGAAAAAAAGCACCAAAACATAGGAAAGAAAGGCAACGATCTGGTTGTGTGTTTTCAGGGAAAGGAACAAAGAAACAGCAGTAAACATAGCCGACATGAAAATTACCCCCACGTATCCCGTTATAATTTCGGGAAAATACACAGAAGACCCTGCAGAGGAAGAAAGGATAGAAAGCGAAACCGGTAATCCAAGCGTAAGCACGAGAGCAATAGCAATAAGGGTTAAAACCGCAAAAAACTTCGCAAGCAGAATCTGAATTTCAGAAACGGGTAAACTTAATAACAGCTCGAGAGTGTTTTGACGACGCTCTTCGGCAAACATACGCATGCAAAGCGCGGGAACAAAAATGATAAGAAGCCACGGCACGATGCCAAAAAAAGGCCGCATCGAAGCTTCTCCGACGACGAATATATCTTTGACAAAGAGAAAATTGGCAAAAACGGCAAACAAAACAATAACAATATACCCTACCGCGTTATTGAGATAATAGGTTAGTTCTTTTTTATACAATCTTTTTAACATATTGTTTTTAAAATGAGCATAACGTTCCATAACGGTCGAAAAATCATTCATTTTTTTATCTTCTTTCTCACTCCTCTTTTTTTCTTTTTTGCATGTTCTTCTGCCATTATAATTTTGGTGAAAAGCGATTCTACTTTTCCTTTCCCCTTTGGTTTGTTACCGTCAAAAACGATTTCGCCTTTGTTGATGATGATGAGTCGTTTTGCGATATCTTCAACCTCGGAAAGGATGTGTGTTGAAAAAATGATTGTTTTCTCTTTTCCCAAACGTGAAATAAAATCACGAATGTGCTTTTGTTCAATCGGATCAAGTCCCGATGTCGGCTCGTCGAGGACAAGAATGTCGGGATCGCCGATGATGGCGGCTGCCAGACCAACGCGTTGTTTGTATCCACGCGATAAGGTCGAAATCGTACTGTGCATGTAGTCTTCAAGCCCCACTTCGTAGAGAAGATCGTAATATAGCTCTGCGTTTTTGACCGAGGCGATAAAGAGCAAATATTCCTCAACCGTCATCTCGGGGTATAGTGGATTGTTCTCTGCCAAATAGCCGACGTTCTTGAGGAGCTTCATCCGCTGAGCGATCGGACTCATGTGCTCTATAGTAATGCTGCCTGAAGTAGGAGCAAGAATGCCCAAGATGATACGCATAGTGGTTGTTTTACCTGCCCCATTTGGACCCAAAAAACCGATGATTTCCCCACGCTTTGTCGAGAAAGAAACGTCGCGGAGCGCTTCATGGAACCCGAATTTTTTTGATACATGAGAGAGAGTAATCATACGATATGCATATAGTTTATGCCTGAAGGATAAAAAGTCAAGGGGTCAATCTTCTTTTTTACAGCAATCGCATGCACATTCGTCTTTACTGCAACAACATGATGTTGCGTCGTCTCCTCCGCAGACAAAACAGTTTCCGCACGAGCCTTTCTTTTTTTTATGGTGCGAACCGTCGCAATAATGTTCGGGATTTTTTGTACATCCACAACTGCAAAGTGATACTTTTTTTCCAGTTTCGGTGTTTTCCAAAACATGTGGAGAATAACCATCTCCAGTGTTAACGATTTTATAGGTATCTGACATAGATTAAGTAACTAAATTTATTAATTAATAATCATTATAACTCTTTATCTCGTTCTGTTCCATAAATACGATTAACTCTTATATGAGAAAATTATTCCTACTTTTTTAGAGCCTCAATTTCATCTAAACATACATTAAAAATATCCTCATATCCTTGAATAATTGTTGAAAAATCGATGGGTTTCTCCAATCCTTTAGTTCTTGACGTCCATGCCCCAAGTCGGCACATAATTGGCAACCCTCTACCTTTAAATCTTAGTTGTATCTCCGACAACATTCTACTTCTGTCTGTATTAGTAAGCACTGGTAGCGGAATATAGCTGTGAACTGCAGTATAACAAACAGTTCTCTTTTTCATAGCATCTTCAAGAATATTAAGAACTCGCGACCCAGGATTTTTGCCTAGATCTAGTTTTGTAAATCTTGGCTCTTCGTTAGCGGGCATATGATACGACCAAATAGAAGTGTCCCATGTCCTATTTCCAAACCAAATTTTTCCCATCTTTGTTATTGTTGACAATCTTCTTGCTAAACAATTATAATCTGCAACGCTTTGACAGAAAACTCGAGCTCTAAACCGGTCATTAAGATTTGGCAAAGCACTCATTAGTTTTAACTCGATTTCTTTTCTGATTTTTAAATCTTGCCACGATGTTGCAGCCTTTTCTATAATATCTGTGGTTAGTTGTCCTTTGCCAGTATCCTTTTGCTGCTGATCATATAAAGCTTCATATAACTGTGATGAGATCGATTTAAACCCTCCAATTATTTGTGAACGGTTAAGCACTCTTAATTGCCTTGGGCTCATGCCATCTGCTAGGGCTGATGTTAATACACTCGTAGCTTTTTCGGTATTATAGAGATTGTGCAGATGTATTCCTTGGAAAAGTTCCGCCATTTTAGAAGTTTTTAAAAAAAATGTTGGGTGCCTCATATAAAGTGCAATGTCGCGAAGCGCACTGATCGTATCATTAACATTTCCAACCACAGACACACTATTTTCTTGGTTTTCATACGCAACAAGAGACATCGCTTTTAATATCATGGCAAGGTTTCCCAGCTTAGCCGCTTCATTTCGGACTTGCTCGGAATCTTTACTAGGGTCAACAGTCGAAACGCGAGCAATTTCTTGCAATGCAAAAGAAAGCATTGCTTCTGTTGGTATCTTTTTGAGTAGTTGTGGAGTCACGACTATTGGCGGTTCTTCCTGAAACTTACTGAGCAAGCCAAAAGCTTCTCTATATCTTTGAGCAGTATTTCTTAAACTAAAGTCTTGAATAACTTGGCTGTCTCCAGGTTCAGGGATCGACATGGCAAGTGCAACCTTTAAGCTTTCGTATCCTTCTCCACCTCTTCCGAACATTTGTGTAGCTTGCATGAGTCTTTGAGCATCTTCTTTATGTTCATTTACATATCGAACTGCTGTTGGAGAATCATTAACAATGCCATCAATTGATTCCGAGACAGGATGAAAAAAAGGAAAGTCGTGTGAATTCTGAAGTTTTTCTTGGGGGGATACTTGACTTTGACTTAATTGCCAATCGACTGCATCAATCATATATTTCAATATAATATCCTTTATTACGTTTTGTTTTCAATATCGCTTTGCTTCCTGACTTTTTTAACTTTCCTCGCATCGTGTAGATCAATCTATCAATTGCCCAATCGGAGTACTCTTGTTGCCACTTTTTCCCCCACATGAGTTTTGCTATCTCGTCGCGCGTAACAACCTCAGGTGATACTTTTTTCAATGCCTGGAATACTTTTCTTTGTAAAGTTGAAAGCTCTGGCACAGCTTGATCGTAATGAAATTTTAGATATTCCTTAACCAAAGGACTAAAAATTGAATTGCCCTTTATATACCCATATCTAATAAGATTTTCTAGCTGGTCTTCTTCTTTGTAATTACTAGTGAAAACCTTTTTGTAAAGCATTGATAATTCATTTTTATCCAATTCATTAATAATACCATCAACTCTTGCAGTAAGATTTTCATCAGTTTTCCATTGATCTAGATTTT
This sequence comes from Candidatus Woesebacteria bacterium, assembly GCA_020429045.1. Classification (GTDB taxonomy): domain Bacteria; phylum Patescibacteriota; class Microgenomatia; order UBA1406; family GWC2-37-13; genus HKST-UBA22. Next base: position 90,620 of record JAGQLS010000002.1, on the reverse strand, counting down.
TCTTTCTAGCAAGGAGGTACAAGGCTTTCATAATCCCTGCATTTCCTCCAGATAAGGTAAATATTTCCTCCTGATCTTTTTTTGAAATAGGACCAAAATAAGAATGGAAATCTTTAAATACGAGTTCGGCATTTGCTTTCTCAAGTGGCAACATGGGTGTTATGTTCGTCTTGATCATCTTTTCAAAGGCTTGTGATTTTACAAAAGGATGATGAAAAATAGAATACGTAGTACATACGATCCAATTAAGTTTTACAGATAACAAAAATCTCCATTGTAAAAATTGTTCTAAGAACGTAAGATCTACGCTTTCTTTTTCGTCAAAATAAAGTAAAAAAATGATTGATCTGTTTTCAGCTAAGGAACAAATGACGGTCCACACTTCTGCCAAGGATTGAAAGTTGTGCTGTGTATGCGTAACAAGGCTCAAGCTTGATGAAAGGCATGCTAGCGTATTCTCGAGTTTCCCTTCCGTTTTAATGAAACCTACAGGAATAATGTGTCTATCCTTCTTTTTCAAATAGTGTATCATTACGCCGTACAAATAATCTACACCGCACTCATACATCCCAATAAAGGATATAGGAAAGCCACTTTTTACCGCTTGTTCGCTTTTCTCTAGCAATTCTTGGTATTGTTTTGTTCCATGCATAGATCAGATAAGAATCAGGTTTATTAATTAAACCTATAATATAATTATGCTAATTAGATTATAACAGAAAGTTAAAAAATATTTTCTATCAACAGTGATTAAACGATTAAACAGTGTTTTTATAAAGGCACTAAGTAAAATTTAGCACGTATGAAAACAATTTACAACTGTATTATAAGTACTAATATAAATTACTATAAGATTATTATTTTCAAATATATTTACTATGGAACATGATTCAAATCCTGATCAACTATTACCGCAAGAATGGAATGATAATGCTACTTTCACTTCGAGTTTTTGCTATAGAGCCAAAACAGCTCTAAAGGAATTAAGAGGTACTTTTGGAGCAAAAGAATTTTATTATCCTGCTTTACTCAGTCTTACTGCTGTAGGATTAATTGGTCTTGCAGAAGGCCTTCTGATAAGTAAAGGTCCTCATGCGGTTGAATTTTCAGCACGCTATGCATTAGAAAATATAGCTCCAAGCATCATTTGGCTTACACAGAATCCAAAACTTATAGCCGAAACAATGGGACTCAATCCTGAAACAATTTTAAGAACATTTGGATCAAGTGTGCGTGATGCAAATGTTCAACTTCTTATTAATGATCTAGTCTACGCTCGATCCATTCTTGCAGGATTTATTGGCGTAGGATATGTAGTTCGCGCTGCAACAGCGCTTAATGAAGTAAAACAATCCATTAAAGACAGAGTTTCAAAAGGTAAGGCACCATTTCCAAAAGAACCCAATGGGAAAGTGATCAGATTGGCTGGAAAACAAAGTGATGTTACAGATTATTCACTTTCTCCAGATATTGACGGCGCTCATTTGCTACCAGTTTATGAAGACGCAGGCTCTATGGGGCAATTAGTTGATCGGTTTTCAGTCAATAATACACCCGTTGCTTGGTGTGTGGAACCAAATAAATATGGTAAAAATGAATCATGGAAAGGGTTTAGTTTTTATCCTTCTTGGTTATTGAAGGATAAAAAAGGAAATAAAATTCTCTATATGGAAGCAGATGCTTCAACTGGAGAACAAGCGCTTGCTCTTGGACCAGAAAATGCGAACGATTTATCTATACAAGAAACTGCACAAGGATTTAGAAAAATTAAACAAATAGCTCAAGATGGGGGTGCTGATTTTGACCAAAGTATGAGAGTTTTATTAGCCAGCACACAACAAAAACTGGTAACTGGTGGTGGCAATATATGGACACTGAGACAACAAATCGAACAACAACATGAAGCAGATATAATAATCGACTCTCAAGCACCACTTGTTGAAGCAATATGCTCATGGCTTAAAACTTCTCTGAGTGATGATCCAGAAAAAGAAAAAAACGTTATCTTTGATACAACAAATCGAGAATATTTCGCTACTATAAAATCCGTGCTTGAAAGACTTGGGTATACTGTGCTAGACAAACTTGATAAAGCTGCTTCAAATAAAATACCCAGACTTGTATATCAAGATACTACTGCAGACACAGCTCAAACAGTCATAAGTCTTATCGAAAGTCAACTTGTTTCACCTCAATTATGTTGCGCACTTCTTGATCGCTCGCAAGGCCTTGAAGATCTTAAAGCCATTGAACAAGAAACTGGAGAAACTATTCCGTCAGTCTGTAGTTCGGTAGTTTACGATAAATGGTTTAGAATTGTCCGTCAATTGGTCCTCAATGGTCAGTCAAAAGAACAAATTCAATATATCTTAGATAATCAATTTAATAAATATTTACATAATTAACTATATGACAGAACAGACTAGAACATTTCAAACTCGATTACTTGAAACAGCGGCAAAAGTCGGCGATTCAAGGGCTGTTCAGTTCGTACTCGGAGCACAGCCATTTATTTATGCCGACTTTGTACGAAGAGGTATCGCAGAAGGTATGCCTTGGTGGAGTGCGATAACCCACCCCATAACAACGTGGGCTGGAGGAGCTGACGCTATGTTTAGTAATCCCGAAAATCTACGTCAACTCATGTTTACTCTTGAGCTTGGTGAATTGAAAACTGTAGGATTACTTACTGGAGTCACCGTAGGCGCAGCCATTTGGAAACACTATGAGAGTGCCCTCAGAGGAGAATTACCCATTGATGATCATAATGGCATAATCTTTTTATCTATTGGTGATGCTATGCCTATTGCAAATTCATACGGTCGACAAATATCTCAAAACAAAGGAGAAATTAGCAACCTCTATTTTTCAGCACTTTATGGACAAGAACAATCTCAACCTCCTCGACCCGAAGGCTTCAATAAAAGACATTATACTCAAATTGTTGATCTTTCGATGGACGCAGCAAATACTGATATTCTTCGCAATGCAGGAGCACTCTCAGCACAAACCGTCATTCTCTCTGGAAATGACAGAGAAACACTTGAACAGGTTGCTCTTACGGTTTATAAAGGAAATAAGCATGAAGGTCAACCAGTAAGGATTATTCCGATTGCTACTCATCCTCAACATTTTAAGCCTTATAGCGTCTTTGATATTGGTTTGAATGAGGTGGTACAAATAACTGAAGCACCTATAAATCCGTATGCTGAGCTTGCTGAAGTAATAATCGGACTTACTTCCGACGACTTGGATGAACGTACATTAAGCGTAACTACCTTTTCTCAAGGTCACTTCAAGGGAGACATACAACAGCAAAGAATAGATACAGTGGGACAAAGAGTTGACCAATTTGGGAATAAACCATTGACCATATTCTTAAATGGAGGAGAAGGCGACGAAAAAAAAGCTCTTAATATGGCTTTTGGAAGTCAAATTACGCAAACTCTTCAAGGGGCTGATATTGTCATATCCTATGGAGATGGAGCATTGAATGATGATAATTCAGTTGCTAAAAGTGCAAAAAAAATAAATCAACAAATACCTGAAAATGCTCTCCATGTTTCTCTTGTCTTTAGTGAGGGAAACTCAGATAGTGTTGGTTTTCATACTCACGGAGTAGTTTCGATACAACACCTCATTGCAAAAGAACTGACAGAACGCACTACAGGTGAAGTACGATTTAAACAATCTTACATAGATAAACTGCGATCTCGAAGATCGCGTATACAAAATGGTGTTTAATATTGCTTAGAAGTTATCTCGAAATCTATTATTCTAGGTCATTCTGGCAACCCCGATGCAATCGGGAGCGTCCAGATTCTTTACTTAATTTAGAGATGGATTTTAACTCAAAATGTTATTTTTTACAAATCGTTGTAACGCTTCCTTTCCTTTGTAAAGCAACATATCATAATGAAACGGAAGAATATGTCTAAAATCATATTGCAAAAGTTTTTTTGCACTTTTAAACCTTTCATGAACATCATCATTTATCTCATTTCGAAAATTATGCACTCTTCTGTGTTCTCCTCCGAGAGTATCTCCGGTAAACATCGACTTTGTTGTTTTTTCAAAAAGACAGATGCTTCCCGGACTGTGTCCTGGCGTATGAATAATGTTAAGAGAAGGATGAATATCGGGCACTTCTGTAAATAAAATGTCTGGTTTTATCTTTAACCACGAATGGTTTGCATCTGCTTTATGCAAATATATTTTCATACCAAGTTTTTTTTGCCACTTTGCCCCGTCTTCTATACCACACGAACCATGGCTTAGGAACGCAATTATCGGTTTTCCTTTATTTTGTAAATATTCTTCAATTTTTGTTGAATATGTTGGGAGGTCAAAAAGCACAATTGTTTTAGGAAGGTTTATGAGATATACACCAACTTCTTCAGCATAAAACCATTGGCTATCGAACCGCTCGACAATATCGTTAACTCTTGTGGTAACCATAAAAAACTAGGTTAATAACTTAATCATTTCGTCAACAAGTCGTTGGCAACGTTTAATTATTTCTTTATTGTTGAGAGTAAATCCTGATTCTTGTTCTTCGTAATCCTGAGCACATGTCCCTACCTGTGTTTGAAGTGTGTAGCCATACAACGTTTTTACTACTTGTCGTAAATGAACGAGCTGAACATGATCGGCACGAATGCTTCCACCGTTTCCGACCAAACCAATCCATTTTCCACGAAATGTATCAAAATGAAGATTGTCCAACGCATTTTTGAGCACGCCGGCATATGAACCATGGTACAGCGGGCTTCCGAGCACGATACCATCTACCTGTTCAACTGCGCGCACAAACTCGTGCACCATTCTGTCGGGGTGATCCATAGGATTATGATGGTATTCGGGCAGTACAACAAGCATGGGTTTCTCTTTTAGATTCCACCACTTTGTCGTTACGTCTTTTTTTTCAAAGAGCGAGGCAATATACTGTAACAGAGCTTCGGTGTGAGACTTTTTTGCTACACTGCCATTTATAAGTAAGATATTCATAAAAAAAAGGAAAAATTAATACAACAAATCGGGACGGCATTCGACAGTTTTTTCAAACGCCTTTTGCAACCGCCATTTGCGGACTTCTTTGTGGTTGCCGGAAAGTAGCACCTGCGGGACCTTGGTATTTTCAAAGTTTTCCGGCCGCGTGTAGTGCGGATACTCGAGTAAACGTACCTTGGTGACGCCATTCTCAACGAGCGAGTTGAGTATGTAATGAGATCCTATAATCGCCGCGAGCTCTTTTACCGACACTTCAAAAAAACTTTCTTCTGCAGTTGCTTCTTCTTTTTTGAGTACGCCAGGCAGAAGGCGAACAATTGAATCGACAATCGCGGAGGCAGCTATTTCCCCACCGGTTAGAATATAATCGCCGATTGAGATTTCTTCATCGATATATTTACTTACGCGTTCGTCCACTCCTTCATAGTGACCGGAAACGATGACAAGGTGATCGAGTTCCGACAACTGTTGCGCTTTTTTTTGTGAATAGGTTTTGCCCTTTGCCGAAGTGAGGACGACTTTGTGTTTGGCTGACTTTGTGTTTGTTTTAGGGTTTGCCGATGCTATAGCTTTCTGGAGACAATCCACACGCAACACCATACCCGCCCCGCCGCCGTAGGGTCGGTCGTCGACAGTCCCGTGGTCGTCAATGGCAAAATCGCGTAGGTTAACGATTTCGATGGTAACCGCTTTCTTTTGCTGTGCGATCTTGACGATACTGTCTTCGACAAAGCCTTTGATCATATCCGGGAAGAGAGTGATAATGGAGATACGCATAGCATATTGTAGCAGACGAGTGTGATTTCGCCCCCCTCAAGAAGGTAATGTGCGCAAAATCAACATATGGGCTATAATGGTGCATATGGTGAAACGAGTCGTACTTGTAAGCATTCGTTTGTATCAAAAAACGTCTTTTTTTCATCGTGCCATTTTCAAACAATTGTTTATCTCCGATGCCGCGTGCAGGTTTCACCCTACATGTTCGGAATATACGTATCAGGCGGTTGAGAAATATGGCGTATTGAAGGGTCTTTGGCTTGGAATAAACAGAATTGTACGGTGCCACCCATGGAGTGAAGGCGGTGAGGATCCGATTCAGTAAAAAAGTGTTGACGTGAAAAGAAGTTTCCCCTAGACTTAAAAGTATTATTACTTTCTCATTTTATGTATGTTTAATAAACTGACGGATTTTGGTTACAAACGTACGACAAACCAAGCTATTGGATTCTATATCGCCTATCTCGTTGTAATGATCCTGGTCGCCATGATAGCAAGTATTTTGTTTGGAGGTGCAGATGCAAGCTTTGATGTCGGGGTGAAAATCGGAACAAATGTGGCGGTTATTGGATCGCTTGCTCTCTCGTTTGCAGTATTACAAAAACGAAATTTACTAGGTGATTTCAAATATATTCTCCTCGGGCTTCTTGCCGGCGTACTTGCCTTCCTCGGAGGAGGATTGTTTGGGCTTATCCCCGTAGCCTATATGACGACGAAGTGATTATTGTTCTCCCAAATATTTGAAGGATTGTACGACTTCTTCGAGTGTGTCATAAAGTTCCGGGCTTGTTGTGGAAAATATATAAACTGCATTATCAATCATCCTAAAATAGGACTTTTCTGTTACATCTTCTTTTACTGACTCTGTAATTAAATATTCTTCACCGTTAATTATTTGCTTTGATGATTTAACGAACTGAAGATGATTTTTTTCTTTAAGTCCGTTTACATGGTCGTCAATATTATTATATAAACTACCCGATCTAAAAATCGTAATAGCACCTTTATCATTTTTTATCATGACACCAATATCCTTTGATTCTGTTACGAAATTTTGTGGTACTATTATCGAAAAAGCTAACAATTCTGAAGTAAATTCATTCTGCTTTCTATTTTCATTTGGTAAGGCGTCTGAAAAAATACCACCCTTGGAAAAAGATGTAAAAACTACAAAAAGACCAAGAACAATAAGAATAATTATTAGTATTGCTGAATATTTTTCTTGACCTTTTGATGCCATATCTTAAATATGCATAAAAATTTAACCATTTGCAAATACCTTTCGCATAGCAAATACATATACAAACTGTAATATCAAAAGCAGCGCGCTCCAAAGGTATACTCTGCACGCAGACTGAGTAACAAAAAAGACAGCGCACGAAGTCAAACCAATAACCGTCACATACCACACCTCCTTCATCATGTATTGTTTGGCAAAAAACAAAGCAACATCAACGCATGCGATAAAGAAAAAAATATTTCCTAAAAATGTATTGTTTTGGCAAGAAACGCCGAGTACAACCCCTTGTTCAAAAGGTTCCTCGTCTACCCCTGCGTCTTCCGGAGATTGTCCTGTTGGAGTATGTGCTATAGCTATCGCTTCGGTCTCTTTCACGCCATTTTCAATCACGTTTTGTGCGATTTCGCTTCCGTGTTCTATGATGTCCGTCGCCTTGCTTGTCGCTGCTCCCAAAATAGTACCGATAAGAGCTTTAATCTTGTCTCCAGTAGGATTTTCTCCGCCACCGGTATTCGATGACGCTGATGGTTCAACAGTAGGAGAAGGAGATTGACTCGGGATTGAAGTTGGCGAAATTGTGCCAGATACCGTAGGACTCATAGTCGGTGTAGGTGTCGATGTAGGCGTACTCGTCGGCACTGGACCATTATTTAGGACAAGAGTCAGGCTTTGTGGATCTTCGATATTACCATCGCCGTCCTCAGAAAAAAACGATATCGTGTATGTTCCTTCCTCAGAAAGCGCAAATGGCTCGTCATATTCCTGCCACTCTGCATCTTCCTCACCTTCTTGAACCACTTTGTACATCGAATAGGCAACGCCCAGCGAATCTGCTGCAGGCTCATCCGTCGGATTCATCCATACAATAACCGGCGTTTCGTAAACATACGGTGTATCATAATATTCTGACAAATCTTCCCGCAGTGTGCCAGACATGGTTGCGGTCGTGACCGGCGCAATGCTGTCGAGCGGCTCTCCCATGAGCGAGAAAATCGTGAGATGATTTACGCTTATTTCTGCGTTATCTTTGTTTTCATTGAATTCTGTGTCTTCTTGCTGCCAAGTTTCGCCTCCGTCGGAACTGGAATAGATGCTCAACGAGTCTGGTTTGAACCTCGATACGCCGAATCTACTGGCATCAAGATGTATGGTGAAATATTTCCTAAAATTCTCATAAACCGTATGAAATGCATCTATTGCTATTGCTTCGATTGAGAAACCCACAGAACGGCGTTGTTCGTTTTGAAACGTTTGTGGCAAAAATTTAGTTTGCAAAACAAGATCTTTATCAGTCGAATTTTTCGGAAAAGTGAATGTGTACCGTCCGCTCAGATATTTTCCACCCCCTTTGGAAAGGGTAAATGACGGTGGATCGGCAGCCCCAGATTTCCACAGCCGATAGCTGGCATTCCCGGTCTTTTCCTGACCATTTTGCATAAAGGTAAACGTTTCCCATGGGTCAAGGTCATCTGATTGCCACCCATATGGATCGGTGATGCCATCTGGGATATTGTCTGAAAAGTTGCCGTCTCCATTTTTGTCCTGCACGACCATAAAGTGGATGTGTGCTCCTGTCACGTTGCCTGTTGCGCCAACCTTCCCTATTTGCTGACGGTCCTCGACCCATACCGGTTCCCCTGGTGTTGAAACAACCAGGCCATCGGGTTGTAAATGATAGTAGCGCGTTTGATAGCCGTTATCGTGATCTATGTATATGGCGTTTCCACACGCGCCACAGGAATTGACATAGGTTGCCCACCCGGGAGCAGCCGCAAGTACCGGATCGCCGAGGAAAGCCTTGCTGATTGCAGCATAGTCGTATCCATCATGAGCAGTGTAATAAAGCTTATCGCTCCTTATATTTTCGTATGTGATTAGTGAATCTTTAACATCGTACTGATTTGCCAGAGCCGTATTACTCAACAATGGATACTCATGGTCAAAATAAGACGATATAGCAGTCGAAGCCTCCAAAAACTTCAAACCCTTAGCCTCATAATCCCAGGGCAAATCCAAAAAAAACATCGGTTCCTGCTCGGGTTCAAAAATGGTCAAATACAACGAGCCAACCGTTCTTTCCTGATCAGTATGACACAGACTGTAAAAATACACATCAAACGAATATTCATCGCTAATAGCCATCATATGGGTCACATCTATTGGCGGCATTTCGATAGCATGTCCGCACGTGGTAGTTGTTATGACATCGTATGGTCCTTTGCGAAAAGGAACACCTAGAGCAAAAGAAAGCAAATCTTCTGCATGTATTGTGCCTGTTCCGTCAGGCGTTGAGCTGATAATTGCCTTACCGCCGAAATAGTGTCCATCGACATAAATTCTATTAATTTCATAATACGTTCTGCCATTTCTCCAGATACCTATATCGCCAGGAACCATCGAAAACCCATCGGTGATTTTTACCACTCGTGGAGTAATGCCTGCATGCACGTTTTTCAAGGGAATAAAAAAGAAAAGAAGAATAGTGAAGAAAATATACCTTCGCATATCGTATACCTTAATATATGCCAAGGTATACATCAAGCAAAATTGCTATGTAATTGAGTATAAAATATGTAAGTTATATCATTACATATTCAATATGTTTTTATTCTGTGCTCTCATCGAGAGAAGATTGTGAAGGAAGAGGTGGAGGAACAAAGCCTGTATCTCTTTGGAGTGCTATTAGAATCTCATTCATCCTTTCTTCTCCCAACCATTCATCATCCCTGCCTCTTCCATCTGGCCAATAGTAACCCTTAGTTTTATCACCATAATGAAGTGCGCGATCTCTTTGTCGTGTTACCCTGCTAACCTGTGAAGGTTTTCTTAAACATGATTCCACAACTATAGTATATCGTAAAAAACATACAAGCTCAATTGTGTTCGTGGTGCATGGCTTTAATATGTCGGATTGTCTTTGACTTGCCGCGCATCGCGATAGAATGCGTGATGATGTGCTCAGCTTCAAACACCACACCTTCAAGAACTGGCCCTTCGATCACTCCTGTTGCGGTAAAGGACACGTCGTCTCCCTGAGCCATATCATTTGCAGTATATATCGTCTTCTCATCAAGACCCATCTTGTCCATTTCTTTTTTGTCGTTGTCGTTGCGCGGTCTGAAGCGACATAGAATTTCACCGCCCAAAATCTTCATCGCGCCTGCTGCAAGTACGGCTTCTGCGCTCCCTCCCAGTCCCAGAAGAAGATCAATTGGGCTCTCCGGCATACATGTTGCCATTGCCGATGCCACGTCGCCATCGGTTATGAGCCGCACCCGCGCACCAGCTCGTCTAATTTCTTCGATAAGTTTCTGGTGACGTTCCCGATCCAACAGGCTGACCGTCACTTCGCCTACATCTTTTCCAAGGGCCTTGGCAACGTTGGTGATATTTTCCCCAACCGACGCATCAAGATCGATGACGCCTTTTGCTTCTGGACCAACTGCTATTTTCTCCATGTACGTATCAGGCGCGCTCAACAACGTACCATGCATGCCGGTGGTAATCACCGCCATGGCGTTGTAGCGACCATAGGCAACACTATCGGTACATTCTAAAGGATCAACGGCAATATCCATTTTTGGACCTTTGCCGGTGCCTACTTCTTCGCCAACATAAAGCTCTGGCGCTTCGTCTTTCTTGCCCTCGCCAATCACGACGGTGCCGGAAAAATCGATTTGGTTGAATCGCGTACGCATGGCGTCGACTGCCGCACGATCGGCCGCTTTTTTATCGCCCTTACCGATCCATTTGGCTGCGGCAATTGCTGCAGCTTCGGTAACGCGTACGAATTCGAGTGCTAAATTTCTGTCCATAAGTAAAAAAATAAATAATTGATAATACTAATAACCAAATTTAACGTGTGTCCGATCATTACCAAACATCGTCATATCAAACACGCCATCGGCAACAGTAACGATACTAAATGTTGCTGCAGGCGTATCGGTATTGCAAAAATTTTCAACAAGCGACTGTTGAGTGATATAAGGAATCTTGTTGTGAATCGTAATATTATTCCAGTGCACGTGACCATTGATAAACGCGATAACATTATTATTTTTTTCTATAATCGCACGCAGTTCTTTTCTGTTTGCAAGCAGTGCGTTCACTGGATCGTTATCAAACCAAAAATTATCCTTTAAGTTCATTTCTGCTGAGCTGTAGTGAGAAAAAATAATAACCGGTTGCTGTGTGGCTAGCTCCCTTTCCAACCAAATAAGTTGTTTTTCATCAATGCCGGCTTTGATGTCTGCAATATCTTTGGTGTGGTCGCCAAGCATTGTCGCGTGAAGCGCAATCAGTTTGAAGCCGTCTAATTTGAAGCTATAATATAGCTGATCGTACCCTAATATTTTTCTGAGCGTATCGTGCGATAATGTGCGTTGATCATGATTGCCAATGAGCACATGTAGTGGTTTACGTAGTTCTAACAAAACGGAATATATCTCTTTATAATATTGAATATCTATAGCTTCGTCATTTACATCTTCAATCGTGTCACCAAGCTCTACAACGAAATCTATATCCGGAAGATTATTTATGTGTTTAACGAACTGTTGAACTAAAGGAAGCGCCTGCTGAACAAGTTTTCTTTGAATACCGTTCTTTTTTCCCGAATATGGTGGACCGTAATGGAGATCTCCTACAAGTGCAAATTTCATATCAAAATAGATAATGTAAATATAGTATACTGGTCTTGATTTCTATGATCAAAGCAATCTTTTCCGACTTTGCCCGCGTCATCTGTTTTTTGAAAGACACATCATATCGCGGCAAACTCAGCGATTTATATGATTCTTTGCGGGGAAAAGATGTGTCCGTATTTAATCATTATACCCTCAACCACGAGTACCTTCGTTTTCTCCACAATCTCAAAAAACAACACGATATCGCGCTATACATCTTTACCTCTGGCAAGATGCACCTTGACGACGAAATCCTCAGCATAACAAAATCACTATTTGATGATCAATTTTCTGCGCTCGACTTCGCATCTTCAAAATCCGAAAAAGAATCATATCTCCTGCTTGCCGGGAAGCTCAACCTGCAACCTGCCGACATTCTTTTTATTGATGATCGTGAACATAATATCGAAGCTGCAAAACAAGCCGGACTGGCTACTATCCACTACTTAAATAATGCGGACGCGTTTGAAAAAATACAAGACCTTGTTTCTTGATCAATCTACCTCTTGAGCGCGTCTATGCCTGGCAATGACCCTTTTTCGATAAACTCGAGCATCGCCCCACCGCCGGTTGAAATGTGTGTGATTTTGTCCAAATATTCTTTTTTGGAAATAGCAGCAAGCGTATCACCGCCGCCGACAATCGAAGTCGCGTCGGTATTATTGGTGATTGCATAGTACATGAAGTCCGTGCCCTGCCGATAGTGAATGTTTTCAAAATAGCCGAGCGGCCCGTTCCATACGATAGTTTTGGCTTTGGCTATAATGTTTCCGATGCGAGCTTTTGTCTCAGGACCGATGTCCAATATGCGTCCGTAGGGTGGCATATCTTCAAGTTTTATGACCATACCGCCGTGTTCGAGTTCGTCCGGGTCGCCGATAACCACATCTGAAGGTAGGATGACTGTCGTATCGTGTTGTGCTGCTTGGAAAAGAAGCTTCTGACCCAGTTTGAGAGCATCGCGCTCTGCCAAACTGTCACCGATATTAATCCCCTGAGCGTGCAAAAGGGTATTGGCAACGCCACCGCCGACAATGAGATAATTGGCAACATTTACCAATTTGCTTAACACATCGATTTTCGTGCTTATTTTTGCACCGCCGATGATCGCAACAAGCGGTTTTTCGGGCTTGTGCATGGCTTTCTCTATCATCTGAATTTCCCGTTTGAGCAGCAAACCGCCATAGCTTGGCAAATATTCCGTTACGCCAACTACCGATGCGTGATTGCGGTGCGAAACCGCAAATCCATCATTGACATAAACGTCGGCTATTGCAGCAAGCTGTTTGGAAAACGTTGCATCATTTTTTTCTTCTTGTGGGTAAAAGCGAATATTTTCGAGCAAAAATACCTCGTGTTCTTTTTGATCTATAAATGTGTTGTCGGATTCTGTGAGAAAATTGTCAATAAGGCGAACTTTGAAATTGCTGTTTAGGTATGATTCCAACCTGTCGCACACTACATGCAGAGAAAATTTACTCAAGCGTTCTCCTTTTGGTCGGCCAAGGTGGGAAACCAGCACGAGCTTGTTATGGTTTTCAGACTGAAGCAAATACTGAATCGTCGGCATCGACTGGCGGATACGTGCGTCGTCGGCAATAGTTAAATGGTTGGGATTGAGAGAAACATTGAAATCAACTCTCAACAATATGGTTTTGTTTTTTATTTCAACCTCGTCGATATATTTTATGGTTTTTTGATCCATGATTTATATAAAAGTACTAACAGTTTCAATAAGGTCTGCAACGCGTTCGGTGTAGCCCCATTCATTATCATACCAAGCAAAAACTTTGACCAAATTACCGCCAATGACTCTCGTGTGATTGGCAGCAAAAATCGAGGAAAAGTGAGATCCCAAAATATCGGATGAAACAATCGGCTCCTCGGTGTATCCAAGGATCCCTTTCATTGAACCTTCCGCTGCTTTTTTAAACGCAGCGTTTACCTCTTCTACCGTCACATATTTTTTGACTATGGCCGTAACGTCGGTAAAGGAACCCGTTGGCGTGGGTACGCGAACCGAAATACCATCGAGCTTGCCAGCAAGCTCGGGGACGACTTTGACTACTGCATTGGCTGCGCCCGTTGTTGAAGGGATCATGTTGAGTGCGGCAGCGCGCGACCGATCTGGTTTCTTGTTGGCATTATCAAGTAAGCTTTGAGAAGAAGTATAAGAATGAATGGTGTTGAGAAATCCCTTTTCAACCCCAAACGCTTTGTGCAAAACGGAAAAAATCGGCGCGGAACAGTTGGTCGTGCACGACGCGTTGGATATGATCTGTTCGTTCTTCCAATCGAGTTCGTTTACGCCAAGCACCACATGGCTTGTTTCTTTATCCTTGGCTGGTGCCGTGACAATGACTTTTTTTACGGTATCGTGCAGGTGTTTGGCGAGGGCTTCTTTGGTCACGAATGCGCCGGTTGCGTCAACCACAATGTCGGCGTTCACCTCACCCCAGGGGATATCCTGTGGTTCGGCAATCATCGAAGTAGTTATGTTTTGTCCGTCTACTTCCAAGCCTTCTTTGGTTTCTTTAACTTCTCTTTCAAAGGTGCGATAGACAGAATCGTATTTGAGTAGATATGCCATCATGTCGTTTTTCGTCTTGCGCGTGTTTATGTGTGCGATTTGATATGTGTCGCGGCGAAATGCTATACGAGTGAGGATACGGCCAATGCGACCAAAGCCGTTGAGTCCAATTGTTACCTTTTTCATAGAAACAAATTAAACTGATAAAGTTGTTTATCGATTCATTTTCTACACTACCGATTGTCTTCTCTTTTTATACTTGTTATTATTTTCCTTCATAAATCTTTACTGCTTCTTCAGCGGTTTTACCTTCGACCGTTATTGCATAAATTGCATTCGTGAACCGTACTGCCTCATCAAGAGGCTTCTGGTGAATATTTCTCCCTGTTGCGTTGCCGCTTGCTCCTCCGATGTGGATCTGGTCGTGGAGTTCCTGTAAAAATGCTTTTGGCTCCTTTGAAGAACCACCGGCACAGACAAGTTTTGTTCTCCCAGCGGCAACAACCGCTTCCTTGAGCAGTTCTGCTTTTGAACCGCTTTCGTCTTTTGGCGCATTGACTTTGACAAAGTCTGCACCCAGACAGGCGGTTGCACCTGCTGCGCCCGCGATTAAGTGTGAGTCTTTCTCATTTTTCACGGCAGCACCGCGTGGATAGGCCCATATAACTGCCAAGAGCCCATTTTTGTGAGCTTCGTAAATAGTTGCAGCAGCTTCCGACATCATGATGTGCTCAAATTCACTACCATAATAGATGGTGAAACCTACTGCCACAATGTTTATACCACTATTTTTCTTTACTTCAACAACCTGGCTTACGCCCATCAATTGTTTGCTCAACGGATCGCGTTGAGCAGTTTTGACCAAATGGGTTTTTGAATTAAGCTTGATGAGATAGGGAATATCGGGGTAATCTTTGCCGTAACGAGTAACGAGACCCAGTTGTGCTGCGAACACGCCGATGTTTGCTTTTGACGCGATCTTAAACAAATGTTCGGGGTCGGCGTCGTCTTTGGGTATACCTTCGCCATAAAAATCATCGTTGAGGTGCTCAATCTTCTGATCTCCCGCAAAAAGCAAGAGGCGACCAGAATCGTGCGTTACCTTTTTATAATGCTCCTCGTAAACTGAAGACATATCGTTTGGGACATCTGCGGGAACGAGTATTTTCATAGTGAGAATGATAATTTGTTAATTTCTCATATCCTATCATACTTTCATATCGATATATTGTCAATATATTTCTATCATACATGGTATCATGTATGCGTATGGATGATTGTATTTTTTGTAAACTGGTCAAAGGTGACATTCCTTCGCATACGGTCTATGATGATGAGACAACGTGCGCATTTTTAGATATCTTTCCCGCAACAGATGGCCACGTGGTCGTCATTCACAAAAAACACGGTGACACCATCCTTGATTACACTGAGCATGAATTGATGGAGCTTTTTTCGTCCGTAAAGAAAATAGTAAAAGCTATTGAAACGACATATAATACTAAAATCCTATCAATCGGTATAAATCACGGAGAACCTGCGGGAGTACATCATTTACACGTCCATATCATGCCCCGCTTTGAAAACGATGGCGGCGGCATCATGCAATCGTTGCCTGGAAAGAAACCTACCTCAAAAGATTTTGCAGCAACTGCAAAAAAATTAAAAATAGTGTTGAATGAAAAATATGCGTGAAGAAATCATAACGATCCCGACTCTAGACGACCACCTCATTTACGGTACATTGATAACTTCGGCAACAAAAAACAATCCCCTTATTATCTTTGTCCACGGCATAACCGGCTCGCAATATGAACAGCACTATATCCGTGCGCCTTACTATTTTTGTCCCAAGGGATTTAATGTATTTCGTTTTGATCAATATTCACGTGAAAAAAAGGCACGGAGATTAACTGAATGCTCGATTTCTATCCATGCACAAGATCTCAACGAAGTAGTGAAACATTTCTCGGACGAGTACGAAACGATTCATTTAGTCGGACACAGTTTGGGAGCTTTGGTTGTTCTCAAATCTGATCTAAAGAGAATCGCAAAAACAGTGCTTGTTGATCCATCACGCGGTATGGACAATCTCGAAGAGAAAAATATAACTTATGATAAAGAAAAAAAACAATATGTGTATAATCGGGGGATAGAAATCCTTATGGGTCAGGCAATGATCGACGAATGGATGGAAGCTGCGAACTTACAACCGTATGTTGACAAAATCAAGCAGCCTTGCAAATTTATCTTTGCTGGGAATTCCGAACTTTCAAAGCGGTGGATACCCCACATCAAAGGCATGGAACAGGTGACGGTGCCCGGAGCAGGCCACTGTTTTTACGAAATAGGAACAACAGAAACATTGTTTGAGGAAATCTACGCGTTTCTCAAAAAATAATTTGATGCATTAAATTTAAGCTGGGATGAAATGAGTGGCGTTATGCGAAGGTTCTAATGAAACAGTCGTCATTAAATTCTCTTTCAAGAGCTTGAGTAAAATCGCTTCTTTTTTTTTGTTTTTCTTAGCTATCACTAAAAAACCTTCTTCGTGTTTAGTAAATACGTTCTTAAAATCTTTAAAGACCTCTTCATGAGTTGCTAAATTTGCCTTATAATATTCTATAAAGACACCACCGAGATTCGTGTTATTATCAATATATATAGACATTTCATCATTCAAGGAGTGTAACTTAAATCTTCTTTCTATCTTTTTAGGTGAAAAATAGAGACTATCAGTATCTTCCTCATAGGAAAAAATCCAATTGTTTTCCTTTGCGATTTTATCCATTTTGGCTAATTGTTTCTGAAGCTTATTGTAATTAAGCTTTATGGTCTTTTGCATAGTGGTTGGTAATTATATTTTTTTTCGTGAATAGTATCCGGCATAAATGCTGTTATGATAATATATTCACCTTTATTTTTCTGAACGACTACCTTTGTATATCTAGGTCTGCCAGCCAGTTCATACTCTTTTTTATAATAACAAAATCGATACTTTTGTTGGTATGATCTGTAAATATAATCATAATTTAGGATTGTTTCTTTAATGCGCTTAACTGCTATGTTTTCGTCCTCTAATTCTGGGTGTTTATTCCTTTTCCGATTATAATTCTTTCGTAACCAAGTGTATCTTTTCCCTTCTTCATCTTTAAAATCAAGTATATATTTTTTCAATTGCATTATGCAAGATTATACTAAAGAAGAGAGTAGAATAACAAAATAAGCATACTTATGTACTTATATAATATGTAAGTTCGCAATTTAATGTGGTTTTTTAACGTCTAAGATTACGTTGCCACCTTTCATGTCTACGACAATGGTGTCGCCTGATTTGATTTTCTCCTCAATAAGTTGAAGTGCAACCTCGTCGATAATAAGCTCGTTGATCACGCGCTTCAAGGGGCGTGCACCGTAGACTGAGTCAAACCCAACCTGCAACAGATGCGTTTTGAATTTGTCGGTCACTTCAAGTGTCAAATTTTGCTCGTGGAGCCGCGCCTTGACCTGTTCAAGTTGAATATCGACGATTTTTTTGGTCATTGCAGGATCAAGGTCGTTAAAAATAACGATAGAATCGAGACGGTTTATAAATTCTGGTTTAAAAAACGACTTGACGCGCTCCATAATCTGCGCATCGCGTGCTTTTTTCTCAGATTTTTTGGCATATACTTCGCTTCCTAAATTTGAGGTGAGAATGAGGATTGTATTCGTAAAACTTACTACCCTGCCGCGTCCGTCGGTGAGTCGACCATCATCAAGTATCTGCAAAAACGTATTGAAAACCTGCGGGTGTGCCTTCTCAACTTCGTCAAAGAGAATGACAGAGTACGGTCGACGTCGTACTGCCTCGGTGAGTTGACCACCTTCTTCGTACCCTACATAGCCCGGGGGTGCACCCAACAGTCGGGCAACCGAGTGTTGCTCCTGATATTCGCTCATGTCTATACGGATCATGGCATTCTGGTCGTCAAAAAGTGCATAAGCAAGCGCTCGTGCGGTTTCCGTTTTTCCCACGCCGGTTGGGCCAAGGAACAAAAACGAGCCAATGGGTCGGGCAGTATCGGCAAGCCCCGATCGTGAACGACGGATTGCCCGCGCGATTTTGGTCAAAGCATGATCCTGACCCACGACCCGCTCGTTGAGCTGCTTCTCAAGATGGAGTAGCTTTTCCGATTCGCTAGCTATGAGACGCGTAACCGGTATGCCTGTCCAACGCGCGATAATGCGGGCGATGTCTTCCTCAGAGACTTGCTCTTGCAACAGGCGCTCTTCGTCGGGTATCGTATTCCATTCTTTTTCAAGAGTCTGGATTTCCTCTTCAATTTTGGGGAGTTTGCCGTATTTTATTTCTGCTGCTTTGTTGAGGTCTACCTCACGTTCGGCAATTTCAAGGTCTGCTTTGAGTTTGTCGAGTTCGACCCGCTTGGTTTGCAATTTGGAAAGGAGGTCTTTTTGTTCGTTCCATTTCTTTTTCTGCGCATCAAGCGATGTTTTGAGTTCGTCGCGTTCTTTCTCAAGTTTTTTCTTGCGTTCCTCAACGCCTTTTTCCTTTTTGAGTGCCGCAAGCTCAATCTCAAGCTGCATAATCCTGCGCTGCATTTTATCAAGTTCTACCGGCATGGAACCGACTTCGATTTTGGCTGCTGCTGCCGCTTCGTCAATGAGATCGATTGCTTTGTCAGGTAAAAATCGATCGGCAATATAGCGGGTGGAAAGTTGTACCGCGGCAATGAGCGCGTCATCGGAAATTTTTATCCCGTGGTGGACTTCATATTTTTCCTTTATTCCGCGCAAGATGGCGAGGGTATCTTCTTTGGTCGGCTCATCAACAAAGACCGGCTGGAAACGTCGCTCGAGCGCTTGATCTTTTTCTATGTACTGACGGTACTCACGAAGCGTTGTTGCTCCTATTGCGCGCAGTTCGCCTCGTGCCAGTGCGGGTTTGAGCATGTTGCTGGCGTCCACGGCACCCTGTGCTCCTCCTGCGCCAACAAGCGTATGAAGCTCGTCGATAAACAGCACGTATTTGCCGCTTGATTCAGTTATTTTTTTGATAAGCATCTTGAGGCGCTGTTCAAATTCGCCTCGATAGGCTGCACCGGCAAGCAGTGCCGCTAAATCAAGGGAAAGGATTTGCTTGTTTTTGAGAGTATCCGGCACGTCGCCTGCTATTATGCGTTGGGCAAGTCCTTCGATGATGGCCGTTTTCCCCACTCCCGGGTCGCCCAAAAGCACAGGATTGTTTTTGGTTCGCCGCGACAAAATTTGCATGACTCTCCGGATCTCGTTGTCGCGTCCGATGACGGGATCAATTTTCCCTTCTTTTGCACGCTCGGTAAAGTTGATGGTGTAAAGCTCAAGTGGCTCGCCTTGTTGCTGTGGCGGTTGATAATTCATTTGCATACTATTATTTTAGCAGATATAAAATATAACTGCTAATAGTATAATAAGTTGTATTTTTTATTGCAAGAAGAACAAATACATCTTGTAGTATTATTTTTCAAAATAATTCTATAACCCCATTCACTGGCTGTGGAGAAGCCACGGTGACGATAGTACCAGACGACACAATTGACGGCAGCACATCTTTCCCTACTACCGCTTCGCCATCCATCCAATAAATGTGTAAATCGACAAAGGTATTTTTGTTCCAAAAAGTACGTTGTTCTTTTTTTGGGAAGGAAAAAATCATGCCATCGTACTCGTTTTGTTTGCCGCGGACAAACATGAGGCCCTTTTCCCACTGTTGCGGTGTCTGAGCTTTTATAAGTTTGTAGTTTTTGCCTTCTATCATGCGCTCTTCGATGGTATAATCCGGCCAAAGCGGCTGGTTATTACTTGATTTTTGCTGGAAATACAAAGCGCTGATACCTATCAAAAGCAATATGCCCATGCCGATACTCATTAAAATAAGTGGTCTACGGTTCATAGATTCATTATACTTAATTTCATATGCCCGCAGAAAAACGGTTTCAAGAAAAACTCGACAAACACCCAGGCGTGCTCACCGAGGCACAATTGTGGATCAACACAACTGTCTATAGTCTGATCGTTTTTATCGTCATTCTTACCTATTATTTCATCCAGTCTCAATCGCTTGAGTTGCGCACGTTCAACCGCGTGTTTGCTGACACCGGACTGGTCATCATCGGGTTCTCGCTTGCCATGAGTAGCATCTGTTACTTCTGGGATTTTGCCGACAAATATATCATCTATCGCAAACACCTCGGGCTGGTCGGGTTTGCGTACATTCTGACTCACGGCGTTGTGTCGCTTTTTTTCATGAGCGACCTCTTCCCGTTTCCAACATATTACACGAGCGAAAAACAACTCATTCCTTTTATTGCTGCGCTTGTTTCCCTCCTTATTTTCATTTTTATGGCGGCAATTTCAAACAAATACGCTATCCGTGAAATTGGTGGGCAACGTTGGCGCATACTCATGCGTACTGGATTTATTGCTTACGCCCTTGGTATTTTTCATTTTGGTATCAAAGGCTTGCCCTATTGGTGGAGGTGGTTTATGGGACAAGGAAAATATACTACACCCTCGATGGGCTTGATCGTCTTTCTGTTTGGTGCTATTGTGATAGTCCTGAGAACTAAACTTTGGTTTGCCACCCGACCTTCATAGTAACTCTGCTTCTTTAAAGCTGAAATGCGCGTCGCGTCCGACGATGATGTGATCCATGATTTCTATGCCAAGCAAGTTTCCTGCCGCAACAAGGCGTTTGGTTATTTCAAGATCAGGAGTGGAAGGTTGTGTATCGCCTGACGGGTGGTTATGGACGAGAATAAGGCCGATCGCCTGGTGGCGCAGCGCCGGTTCAAACACCTCGCGCGGGTGCACGATTGAAATATTCAAAGTCCCGACTGAGATCGTTTCTTTGTAGATGAGTTCGTTGCGCGCATTGAGATAGAGCGCCACAAAATGTTCTTTTTTGAGAGTGCGGATGTCGCCGATCTGGTCGAGTGCGTCCTGCTGGGAAAGGATGAGCGGCCGCGAGCCATCGTATAGATTCATAGCCCGCCGTGCAAGCTCAAACGCTGCAAGCAGACCACACGCCTTGCCGGCATCGATGCCATCTATTTTCAAAAGTTCTTCGTAACTCAAATCAAGCAGCGAAGAAATGGGGTGCTTCTTTAAAATATCTGCCGAAAGTTCGATGGCATTTTTACCTTTCTTACCCGTGCGAAACAAAATGGCGAGGAGCTCCTTACTTTTAAGGTTTTGTGCGCCTTGAGCGATGAGCTTTTCCCTCGGGCGCTTGTGTTTGGGGAGGAGTTTGATATTCATACAAGAGAGATGAGCAATTTCACAAATTGCGGGGCGATTTCTCTGTTTGCTCTTCCGTTTGGATGAGAATCGATTGGCAGGAGGGGGCAATACGCGCGCTTGAGCATGTGACTATTTCCTCCTGTGCTGTCTGAAAGCAGGTCAAAAAAATCAAACGCTGCAACATTAGGTGTATGTTTTACAAAGGTTGGCGCACTCATAAATGTTGCGAGCTTATGAGCGCGATGAGCGCTTGCAGGTGTGGTCGTTTCTCTACGCAATGGTGGCGGAGTAAATATAATAAACTGCGTATCTTTGTACCGTCTCATATCGTCGCGAATGAGTCGATAAAACATCTTCTTCTCTTCCAATTCTTTTTCAGATGTAATGCCCGATGTGGGAAAACAGTTTTTTGTTGCGACAAGATCATATGAAAGGATCTCAGAAAGGGTAAGATCTGCTGGGTCTCGGGAAAAAATCTCTTGGTATTCTTTTGGCGAATTATTGCTGAGGACAATGTCATAGTCGTAAAATAGTCGTTTGCCCCGATCATCTTTTAGGCCGTAGTGATAAGTCAAATACGACAAAACGCGGGGAAAATGTGGGTAGAGATTGTAACTATGGTCCCAGAACGCTATATCGGGCGCTTGTTCTTTAAGGAGCGCGCGGATGTGTCCTTGCCGAATGAGATTGGCTCCCGTTGAGTGGTGGATGAATAATACTTTTTTGGGCGAAGCTGACATAATGTTCAGATTGTAACCCATAATCTTGGCTAAATATAACGCGGGTCAACAAAAATACATATCCATTGATCAATTTATACGCTTAAGGTAATCGTTGAGTGTGCCGGTATAAAAAACAAGTCCCCAATTTTTCATTTCCTCATTAACGATGTGGCGAATATCGTCGACGCCGCTGTAGGAAGCATTTGAAACCCGCTGGAGCATCTGTTCACCGTTTTGGCCGATGGTGCGGATAGTGCTGCTGGTTTTGCAGGCAAACCACAAGCGATCGGTCACAAGCCCTAGCAAAAAATTTGGTGATTGCAAAAGCGTCAGGATATCCCGCACAGAGAAAAATCCATACGTACGCTTTTGCCCTCCTTCGTGCTCAATCTCGTGCGACGGATGGGTATGAATACTTGCGATGGTTTGAATTTTTCTTGTTTTGTCGTATTCTTCGTATTTCATGGGTCGCTTGAGCACAGTAACCCCATCTACTTCAACGACTTTTTGAAATTTTGCGCTATCGATTTTGTTGTATTGTACGCGCGTACTGTGAGTCGCTCGCACTTTTGTCCGCTCACCGCGAAACAGGGGCGAACTGACGATGTCCCCCGCTGCATCTATCACGGAAATTTCGTATTCAAAACCATCTTCTTTGGTCCACTGGCGCATTTTTTTGACATTGTCCATGACATTGGTGGGCAGATAAAATTCTTTGGGCCAAAATGAGCGAGAAGGGGTATGACCTTTTTGCATGTTGTCAACAATACTTTCTGCAAGGTGTCGAAAGTCTGTCGGCGGATGCAAAAGACGGGATAGAAATGCGAACATAGTATCTATTGTAGTGCATGCATATACATTATTTCGATTCTTTTTCGCTCATCCATCCATCACTTTTATCTTCATAATTTTATGTCTAATACATTCATTTCGTATGCTATACGTTTTCCACTTTGTCGGGGCGACTGGACTCGAACCAGCGACCTTACGCTCCCAAAGCGTACGTTCTAAGCCATCTGAACTACGCCCCGAATACTACCATCCAAAACGTTTCTTAATGACGCTCAGTCTCTTACTGATACGCCCCGTAAACAAAATAAATATGAAATAGTAAAAAGAAACTGATAGAAACATCTTTTGCCCTAACTCGTTCTCAATTTACTCGAACAATAATTGAGATCCTTTCATTTCTTTCATATATATTCTCTCTTTATCAAACATATTTTATCATCTTGCCCATCAGCTAGCAATCTTTTACAATGCGCATATGCCCAAAATCACCAAACTCTGGCAACTCTACATTTTGCCGCTTCTTGTGGTTGGGATTCTTCTTATCGGCGACCAAATAGGTTTTTTCTACAATAGTAACCAACCCTTTGACAAAATCGCTGAACATACGACGGCGCTTGTTGAAATCGATCCGACAACACTTGAGCAAGCCTATGTCGAAGAAGTGGTCGACGGCGACACCATAAAGCTCGCCAACGGCAAATCTGTCCGCTACATCGGCATCGACACGCCAGAAACCAAGCATCCAAGCAAACCGGTCCAATGCTACGGCAAAGAGGCATCGCAAAAAAACAAAGAGCTTGTTGAAGGAAAAACGATTTACCTTGAAAAAGATGTGTCGGAAACTGATCGGTACGACAGATTGTTGCGATATATTTATCTTCCCAACCCCGAAGACCAGACCGAAGCGCTCTTTGTTAACGAATATCTCGTCGAACAAGGATATGCAAAAATACTCACCTACCCTCCAGACGTCAAATATCACGAAGTATTCCAAAATGCTCTGCAAAAAGCTCAAAAAGAACAACGGGGGCTGTGGGGTACATGCACGAAATGATTATTTTTGAACCATGCTCCCTACTGCTTGTGAAATATAAGAAAACCCATTCTTTTTGAGTAAATCGACGAGTCCACGATTGATCTGCGTCATGCATTGCGGGCCCTCATAGATCATACCCGTGATAAGTTGTAGCAAAGATGCCCCGCGGATAATTTTTTCATACGCATCCTGTGCCGAAAAAATACCGCCGCAGCCGACGATCGTTATGTCTTTCTTGAACGCGCGGTAGGTTGCGAGGATAAGCTCATTGGATCGCTCATACGTCGGTTTGCCGCTGAAGTTCCCTTTACCCATGCGCGCCACCTCTTGGGGAACTAGCGAAGGATGATTCCTGTCTTTTTGCAAGTTGCCAAAAATAACTCCTGCAAAGTGGTGTTTGTGAATAGCTTCGACCATGTTCAGGCTGTGTTTGTCGGTTTTGTCGATTGGCATTTTGACAAAAATCGGTTGTTTGATCTTCAACGCCTGCACAGCTTTCAGAAGCGGGGCTAAGTCTTTGAGTGCGTAAAAATCGACTCCTTTTTTCAAATTTGGACAGCTAATGTTGAGTTCATAATAAGCGTTTTGCACTCTTGATGACTCAAATTGCTCAAACGCAGCAACGATATCTGCAATCGCAAGCTTTTGTGTGTCTATGTCTGCCCGATTCGTCCTCCCGATGCTTATGCCAACTGGAATATCAAATGCTTTTCCCTGCAGACGTTTGATGACTTCTTTTGCCCCTGGGTTGCGGAAACCTTTGTTTGCCAGAAGCGCTTTGGATCGTGGCAACCTCCCCAGTCGTGGCTTCTTGTTGCCTGCAAAAGGTAGGTTGGAGATTGTACCCACAGTGGTGAACCCAAACCCTACTGATCCGGAGAAACGTGCCCAGCGCGCTTCATAGTCGTAGCCTGCTGACAACCCAATAGGATTGGGAAAGGATACGCCGTGGAGCTTTTGTGCGAGTGTTTTGTTTTTGTAACGAAACACTGGTGCAGTAAGTGATGTGAGAAAACGACTTGCACCAAGTGTAGCACCAAGGTGTAAAAAACGCTCGTGCAGAAACTCGGGGTTGATCGTGAAAAAAATCGGTTTCACAATGTAGCGATAGAGCAACTCGATTTTCTTAAGAACAAGTGCTTGGTACGCCCGCCAGTATCCGATACGGATACAAAGATACAGCAAAAAGCTGGTCAAGGCAGAGATTGAACACATGAGACATAGTGTTTTTAAAACAAACAGTTGTAGATACATAAAATATATCGAAGCCAAAAGTCCGATGGTCGAAACAAGGAATAAGCCGTATATAAAAACGGTTTTTTTTGTACGGTGGGAAAAAATAAACAACTGCAGCAAAATTGTATAATAGACAAGGCCGATGACAGCAAGTGGGATGCCAAAGATGCGCGAGTAAACACTCGTGAGCACTCTGCCGCAATCTGAAAAGATTCCCACGCTGCAGGACAAGGAGGAAATAGAACCATCAAGATAATGAAGCGTAAGATATGCAGTGTCCAAGATGCCGACAATGATGAGAGTTAAAATGAATCCAATGAGCAATCGCTGGCGTTTTTGAGACATAGGCTATTGTATCATTGTATACTGTTTTGATAAATAGAAAAAGCCCATTGAACAAAAATATGGATATTCAACATTATTTACGAAAATACAAACAGCACATAGATACCATACTATTGTCTCTTCCAAAAGACTTTGAAGAAGGTAAACGCCCTATATGTGTAGACACGACGATTTTGCACGAACTGATGGCTTTTGCAACGCGCGGCAAATCGCTACGCGGAGTGTTGACAATATTGTCTTATGAATTGTTTGGTGGAGAGAACAAACACCAAGCTGATGTTGATATAACGAACATTGCCGCAGCAATCGAACTGTATCACGCAGCGCTCCTTATCCACGACGACATCATGGATCGCAGCGCAACAAGAAGAGGCGCTCCTTCCTATTTCGTCCGTTATACCAAAAAAGGTCAGCGTGAAAAGGCGTCTGACCCGACGTGGTACGGTTTGAGTCAGGCGGTGATTCTGGGTGATGTGTATATATTTCTCGCCCAACACATACTCTCACACGCGTGTACAAATACCATTCTCGCCAAAACAGTGCAAACGTTTATGAGTAATGAATATATTGCCGTATGTTTTGCCCAAATGGACGATGTGCAATTCGGCTTGACCACCAAAGAACCATCAATGAAAGAAATCATACAAGTATACACATACAAAACTGCGCGCTACACCTTTGCCATGCCCCTTGTGGTTGGTGCTATACTCAACAACGCTTCTCAAAAAACAATGCGTGATTGCGAAAAGCTCGGCACCTCAATGGGCCTTATGTTCCAGCTACGCGACGATGTACTTGGGCTCTTCGGCGATACGCGCCTTGGCAAACCTATTGGCGCCGACATTACAGAGAATAAAAAGACGATTTTGCGCAAGCTCCTTTTTGACAGAGTAACCGATAAGGAGCGGAAAAGGTTACAAAATATTTTTGGAAACGATCATATTTCCGAAGATGATTTTGACTTTGTAAAGGAACGGTTAACCGAATATGGTGTTGTCGAAGAAGGAAATCACATCATGCAAAAACACGCCCAAGAAGCAGAAACAATGATTGAACAGATGAACATCGCAAAACAACACAAAACACTATTGCGCGAACTCATAACCTACAATCTTGATAGAACATTGTAACACCTATGCATAGCCGAGTCAGAATACTTCAAAAACGAGATGAACACGCAGGCGAAAGCGTAGTGTACTGGATGTCACGGGATCAACGCGTGCGAGACAATCATGCACTCGTTGCCGCACAGGAATATGCAAAAAAACGCAAACTCCCATTGCTTGTGTTTTTTAATCTCTACAGAGCACTCGGGCCTCGGTTGTATCAGCAATTCGCGTTTATGATCGAAGGGCTGAAAGAAGTTGAACAAGAACTTGGAAAGCATCACATCGGCATGATTGTCATGCAGGGTGACGCAGAAAACAATTTTCGCACAGTAAAGAAAACGTTTAATCCGAGTGCTCTCTTTTTCGATTTCTCGCCACTTCGCGAAGCACGAGCCTTGAAAAAAACCATAACTGCACGTGCCACATGTCCGTGTTTTGAAGTTGATACGCACAATATTGTACCCGCATGGATCGCTTCACAAAAAGAAGAATGGGCTGCACACACGTTGCGCCGGAAACTCGACAAGGTGATGCACGAGTGGCTTCTTGAACCAAAACAAGTTGTTAAACACCCCTTCCCCTTTTCCGACACGATCCCCAAAAACGATTGGGAGGAATTGAAACGATCAATACATGCCAAACGCCCAGTCTTTTATGCACCGCCTTTTTTACCAGGAGAAATGCAAGCGCAAAAAACACTCAATGCCTTTATACAAAAACGTCTCTCTGGTTACGCCAAAAAAAGAAACGACCCAAATGCCAATATACTTTCTGATTTGAGTCCATATCTGCACTTTGGCCAAATTGCAAGTATTCGTGCTGCGCTTGAAGTACAAAAACATAAAACTGTAAAAAATAGAAAAAGTGTCGATAGTTTCTGCGAAGAAATCATCGTACGCAAAGAGCTTGCTGATAATTTTTGCTTGTATAACAAACACTACGATTCGTTTACGGGATTACGATCTTGGGCTCAAAAGACACTCAACAAACACCGTAAAGACAAGCGAACCTATGTCTATTCTTTAGAACAATTTGAACGAGCACAAACACACGATGCCGCCTGGAACGCTGCCCAAATGCAAATGATAAAAACAGGCAAGATGCACGGCTACATGCGTATGTATTGGGCAAAAAAGATATTGGAGTGGACAAAAACGCCGGAGGACGCCATACAAGCTGCAATCACCTTAAACGATACGTACGAATTGGATGGATACGACCCCAATGGTTATGTCGGCATCATGTGGAGCATTGGCGGAGTGCACGACCGACCTTGGTTTGAACGCCCAGTGTTTGGGTTGGTACGATACATGAATACTGCTGGTCTCAAAAACAAGATGAATCTTGTGCAATATACTGATACATGGCAAGCAAGCGCATAATATTTACTGTTTTATACAGGCTCGCGCCAACTTTCTCCCCCATTGCACCGCGTAATTCGTGCCACGATCCCACGGGTAAATCTGCTGCATATTTGAAATAAAAAGACCCTTGATCGGCGTTTTAAACGGAAGCACTTTTTGTGAATAATTTGTAGTGACGATGGGTTGGGCAAACGGCACCTTGAAGATGTGCGAGGAAATGATTGAAGAAGCATAGTGTGGATTGATTTTTGCAAGATAGGGGTGGTACTCCTTCAAAATGGCTTGTTTTGACATGGAAAAATATCGGTGGGAGCGGTCTAGATAATTGCCGATATATAGCAAATGGTGGTGGTTGTAATATTTCTTGTCTATGAAATGCGTGTGTTCGACAAGAGCGAGGAACGGATATGATTCATCGCAGATGTTGAGCCAATAAACATCATTGGGAAGAAATGATTGTGAAAGTTCAAGCACCATATTGATTGCCCCTATCCCTTCAAAAGACATAAGGTTTTTTTTGTATTCTTGTGGTAATGCGGGAACAAGATGGGCAATTACACTGTTTGGTGTCGTGATGAGCATACGGTCAAAAGTCGCACCTTTTGCCGCTGAAGTGCCGTCGCCACGATCAACGACAAACGCACCGTTTCCGTTCTGGTTTATTTTTTGCACGGTCGCGTCGTAGACAATTGTCGCGCCTTTCTGTTCGACTGCCTGGGCAAGACGATAGGCAAATGATTGAAAACCACCCTCAGGATACCCAAGTCGCGCAGTGCGAGCCTTAATACGCGCCCAAAACCACGCAAGAGAAATATCGCGAAAGTGTGAACCGAATTTTGATTTAAGAAGCGGCTCCCACAAAAGCCGGTAACCGTGCGCGCCCATGCGCTTGATGAGCCAGTCGTGAGCGGTGTACGCCTCAAGATCTTGCCATCGCGAAACGTATTTGAGGTATCCAAGTACAGCAGACATCCTCAACCGCTCGGCAATAGATAACTGAGGAAATGTGAGCAACTTTGTTGGAGAGTCAAGCTGGATACTTTCGCCTGCAATAAACGAAGACGTGTTGGGACGATAATAATAAAACGGATGACCTATTTCGTCAGCAAGAGTTAAAATATCGCGATCTGAAGAAAAAATATGGTGATAATGTTTTTCCAACGACCACTGCCATGAAGGTTCTTTAAACCCCATGGCCAACCCGCCGGGAATACTATGTTGCTCAAAAATAGTCACTGTGTGACCACATTTGAGCAATTCCCACGCGCTGGTAAGGCCGGTAAACCCTGCGCCGATGATGCCGATACGCATACTGTTTCTATTGTAGTGATTAGTAATTTTGAAATGAATGTTGACAAAAAAATTTCCCTTCTCTAATATGGATATATGGCACGTTCTCAATCAAAAAAGTCCAAAAAGGACATGAACCGACTTTCGATCAATATCGATGGCGAGTATCATTTCACCAATATGTTTTTTATGGTGGTGTTGATCATCATCATTGGAGCAGTACTCTACATGGCTCGCCTGACACTTGGTGGCGTATGATCGATTCTATTTCATCCTCGAAAAAATACTCCAACAATATATGCAATCGATGCTGCTATGGTGCCCAATATGAGCGTTTCTAGGATTGATCGCTTCGCATTGATTTTGGTGATACGCCATCGAATGACGCCAAGAACAAAAAGAGCTGACGCTGTTGCCGTAAGAGCAAAGATAAATGCATTGGGTTGGTCTTTCAACAAGATGTAAGGAAGTAAAGGTACAAAACCAAAAATCATAAATGAACCAAACGTTGCCAATCCAATAAAAAGTGGACTCATTCCCCTAGGGTCATTGATCTCAAGCTCATACTGCATCATGAAATCTGCCCAAAACTCCGGATTATCTTTGTATACATTCACCAGCTTCGTTGCCTGCTGTTTGGTAAACCCTTTCTCTTGCAGCAATAACATAGATTCCTTGACTTCTAGCTCTGGGTTATGATGTATCTCGTGCACCTCGTGGTCGCGTTCTTTGGCATATCTGTCCTGTTCTGCGCGGATCGAGAGGAAGTTGCCCAATCCCATGGAAGCGGCATCCCCAAACAAATTTGCCAGACCAAACAAAAGCACGGTTAAATAACTCATGCCAGCCACATGTTCGGATGATTGAGCGCCTGTAAAACCAGCAACTACAGCAAAAGTGGTCACGATGCCGTCAACACCGCCGAGTACGAGCTCTTGCAAATATTCAGAAAGTGGCGAGACATTGTGCTCTGCTGAAAGGTGTTCTTTGAGATCTCTCTTGGTAAATTGATTTGCCATCAGTTCATTATATAATAGGCATATGAAAAAAACCTTGTTTGATCTTTCAGATAGAACAAACATGTTTTATTGGCAAACCAACCGCAACATTTCTCCTCAGGAAAATAAACAGCTTTTTTTGACAAGAAGAAAAGACTTTTCGAAAACATTGGTTAAGCAGGCTATAGCGTATGGCATGCAACAGTATGGACTATCTGAAAAAGACGCACAAGTGGTCGAAATGAGCGGTCCCATTCAACTTGGGAACATAAATAACGTTGTCAAAGCAACACTGCAAAATGGCCTGGAGGTCATAGCACGCGTACACCCGCCACAGGTCAAAAACGGCTATTTTTGGGTTGAAAAAACCGCCGCAGCAAATGCTCGTAAAAAAGGAGCGGCGAGTTTTTCTACTTACTATATTGACGATACGAGAAAACGATTTGCCTTTGACTTCATGCTTTTGGAGTGTCTCCCAGGAACTGCAATAAAACATATGCTTCCTCTTGAACCAGCAATAATTACCACGCTTATGAAAGATCTTGGAGCACAATGTGCCAAATTTCACAATGTACACCCGACAGACTTTGGATTTATGCGCAACGATATTGCCAAAACCAAAGGAGAGCTCGTCGGACAGTATCCTACCATGCGCGATCACTTTTATGCCGCGCTCGATGATGATCTTCGTTTCCTTGTCAGCGAGGGGCTCTTTTCTCAAAAACAAGAAGACGCCATACGAAAAATATGTAAAAATAACGAACAGCTGTTGCAACTGCAAACGTCGTCGCTGGTACACAACGATGTAGCCGACTGGAACGTACTTTCAGATGGTACGCGCATAACCGGCATTGTCGATTGGGACGAATGTTGCGCCGGAGACCCTGTCATGGATTTTGCGCAGTTCAGCCTCTTCTATGACGATACTCGTATGAAACCATTTATTGAAGGGTACCGTACGATAAGCGCTCTCCCAACGCACTTTGATGAGAAACTGGCGTTGTATCGACTTCGCTATCTTATCTCTAAATTACATCTTAGATTTAAACGATCGAAAGTCGATTCAGCGCCCTTTTTACAAACGCTGATTAAGCATGGTATGACGGTTTTGGAAGAAGTATTTCACTATTACAATATTTAAAAATATATGATCACCCACATCGTCTTTGACCAAGGCAACGTACTCATGACCAATGACTGGCTCATCGATTCAAATGAGAAAGATCAAGCATTTTATAATCACTACCAAATCACGCCCGACGACTACACCAAGTCGCGGAAACTGTTTAACGATCAACTTTCGCGCGGACACATGTCTGAAAAAGACTATTGGAAAAAACTATTGACCAATGCTCAGGCGATAGATACCGACCCAGCCTTTGCTATTAAGCTTTCGCGCGACTACCAAAAAGAAATTCCTGGTATGCTTGACCTTGCGCGTAAACTCAAAAAACAAGGATTCAAACTCTCCATACTTTCTAACACTCACAAAGAAATAATCGCATATAAAAAAGAGCGGTTCCATCTTGCAGATTTGTTTGAGCCGATCATAACTTCGTGTGAAACTGGTCTCAAAAAGCCAGAAAGAGCGCAGTTTGCAAAAACGCTCGAGCTCCTCGGCGTGCCGGCAAATACATGTATTTTTATCGACGACGGAAAAAAGAACGTGGAAGCTGCCCAAGCGCTAGGTTTTAACGGCATTTTGTTTACAGAAGCCAAGCAATGCGAAGAGGAAATTAGAAAATTAATATCATAACAACTATGAACTGGTTTGTTTTTACACTGTGTGCGATTGTATCCCGTGCAACATACAGTCTTGCAACAAGACTGCTCAGCAAGGATATCCATGTTTCTGCCATAACACAATCCTTTTTGGTCACGGCTTCTGCTGGGTTACTTAGTTTATTTCTTTCTCCTTTTTTTGGGGGAATTTCGATACAAAATGCCGGAAACAATGCTCTCTCTATTCTTCTTGTCGTATTGTCGCTTGCGTTTGGAAACATTATCTATTTCAAAGGTCAAAAAAATCTTGATGCGGGAACTACTCAAATTGCTTTTTCGTCAATCGTTGTTTGGGGAGTAATTCTCTCGATTCTTTTTCTCAGTAGTCATTTCTCTTTCACGCAATTACTTGGGGTAGAGCTCATGTTGTATGCCATCGTGTTGATTCAATATAATGAAAAAAGGCTAACAATGAACTCGAGCGTATTATGGATTATTCTATCTGCTTTGCTATTTTCTGTATTCCAGGTGGCGAGTGCGGGTGTATCGTCGTCAGTGAGTACTGGTACGTACCTTGTGCTTGCCTACTGCGGAAGTTCGCTCATTACTCTTGTGCTCTACTTTAAAACTGTTGCCAAAGATATAAAAAAAATAATCCCTCAGTTACGATATGCGGTGATGCGGAGTTTTTTCGCAAGCGGGACAAGCCTCCTCTATTTTATTTTCTCTTTTGCTGCCTACCGTTTTGCGCCCGATAGAGGTGTTGTAGTGATTCTTTTGACAGGACAAGTTGTTGTGTCGGTCATTTTTGGTGTCATATTTTTCAAAGAACATACCAATCTCAAACGAAAATTATTTGCTGGAGTGCTTGCATTTTTGGCTGCAGTACTCATAAAATCTTTCTAATGCATAAAAAAATATATCATGACCTCTTGTGACATTTTTCTTATCGGCATAGGCACCCATGCGCAGGTTTATCATTCGTAATACACTATGCTCCTTGTTTACAAACCACCGGGCGAAACACCCTACCAGATCGTTCAAAAGATACAATCGCTCCCTCAATATCATGATGCAAAAATTGGCTACGCAGGAAGGTTGGACCCCATGGCTGAAGGACTGCTCTTGCTTCTTGTTGATGAGGAAAATAAAAAACGCAAAACATATGAACGGCTCAAAAAGAGATATGTTTTCACCATGTTGTGCGGGATTGCCACTGATTCGTATGATTTGCTTGGGTTGATTACTCAATCGAAACGGATCGCAAACTTTAAACAAGTACAGAAAAAAATAGCGGCAGAGCTTCCTCGTTTTGTAGGAAAACATATCCAGCAGTATCCTCCTTATTCATCGCGCAGAGTCGATGGAAAGCCACTTTTTTACTGGGCGCGTGAGGGAAAAATAGACACTGTTACGCTTCCTTCGAAAAAAATCGAAATACACACGCTCTCGTTGAGTCATATGAATGTTGTTGCGGCAACCAAGCTCAAAAATTACATTCTTACATCTATAGAAAACGTGCAGGGAGATTTTCGACAAAAACTCATCCATGCTGGGTGGGAAAACTATTTTGCGCAACATCAAGATAGTACAAACCATCTACTCGTCGCGTGTGCAATCTCGTGCTCAAGCGGTACATATGTGCGCCAACTCGTACACGATATCGGTAGCCACATCCAACTGCCGCTGACAGCATATGCAATAACACGAACAAATATCGGAAAATATTCATTAAAAGATCTTGTACGAAAAGGCGAAAAACTCGATATGATAGATTTGTTCAAAGATAAACAGCCATTAGGTAGGCTCAAGAATAGAAGGAATAGTAAGAGGACAAGATAACCCAAAACAAATTCTCCTGTTAAAAACAACTTGCTCCATAGTCCACGTCAACCCTAAAACCACCACTGTCATGACGACACCAATAAGCGCTGCCTGAATTTTATCCCGCGCTGCCTGGATTTTATCTTTATCGCCTCCGCTTGTGATCCAGGCTATTGCCCCAAGTAATAGATAAAACATAGCAATCAGCCCAGATACCGCAAAAAATGCGCGCACTGCAAATGTCAAAACGTCAGAAAGCGTAGGAATTTTAAAACCCAACTGACCGACAGAAATACTTAAAGGATCATCTTCTGTTGTTGGTTGAGGAGTTTTCCCATCTGTTTTTTCTGCTGCTCCTGCTTTTTCAACAATGATGTTTTTGCTTCCGCTGTCAGCAGCAGCACCAACAGTAATCAGCTTTATTACACCCTCTTCAATGACAATCCCTTCGACAGGAGCATTGACGTGCGGATCCCACGATGTAATTGTGTTGCCGGCTAGATCGTACGCAAACACATACTGGTGTGATGCACCGTTTACATTTTTAAATTCTCCGCCAACGTAGAGCAAATCACCATCAAGCGCAAGTGCAAGTACCGGAGCATCGGGGGCAAGGTCTTTCTTCAGAAGAAATTTTTTATCAATATCGAAAAAAGCAAGATACGGTTGCTGCGTTGCCGATATATTGGTAAATTTCCCCCCAACGATTAAAGTTTTTTGATAGAGAGCCAAAGCTTCGACTGTATTATCAGGCTGCGGTTGCCAATCGCCAACTATTTCTGTGTCGACAAAGACTTCTGCTAGATTTCTTCGCTGGA
The DNA here is from genome assembly GCA_020429045.1 of Candidatus Woesebacteria bacterium. GTDB lineage: Bacteria > Patescibacteriota > Microgenomatia > UBA1406 > GWC2-37-13 > HKST-UBA22. The sequence continues at coordinate 55,841 of JAGQLS010000002.1, read as the reverse complement.
CCGGTGTGCCATTTTCTATAGCCAACTTATTGAACGTACCGCCGATGAATAGATCGTTTCCTGTTTGTGTTTGAGTGGCTACAAGCCCGTCGGTACTAATATTGATTTTTTCTCTTGGGCTGATGGTCGGAGCGGTTGTTGGAGTTTGGGCAAAAACAGAAGTAACAAAAATAAAAAATAAACATGTGCTCAGTATACGGATAATGAGTTTTGTCATATGGGTATAGTATACCATCATCCGTTTTACGTTCCTTGATGAATTGTCTTGGTCTATGTCCATATGATTTTCATATCTTCGTCAATTGCTGTACAATGAAAATAATTTACAAATTGGATTTACCATTATGACTATTACTCTTCCTGATTTACCGTATGAATACAATGCGCTTGAACCGTATATTGACGAGGAGACCATGCGCATTCACCACGACAAACATCATCAAGGATACGTGGATAAATTGAATGCTGTGCTTGAAAAGTACGGAGATAAAATGCCCAAAGATGCAACGCTTGAAGGATTGATGGAACAATTTCACTCCATGGGCGAACCAAATGTCGACGACATTTCGTTTAAAAACAATGGCGGTGGACACCTCAATCATACCCTTTTTTGGTCCATTATGGGTCCGGAAAAGGAAATTAATGAAGAGCTTCAAGAAGATATTAAATCTACCTTTGGCTCAATTGATTCGTTTAAAGACGAATTTACACAAGCAGCACTGAGCAGGTTTGGTAGCGGCTGGGCATGGCTTGTAGACAACAATGGCGAACTCGAGATATATTCTACTGCCAACCAGGATAGCCCATATCTTGAAGGTCACAAACCCCTGATCGGGCTTGACGTATGGGAGCATGCCTATTATCTCAAGTACCAAAACAAGCGCGCAGACTACATCAAAGCCTGGTGGAATGTGCTAAAGGTGATTGAATAGGACTATTTCAACAAAATAGCACGTGCGGGTGCGCCATCAATGTCGGTAAAATACAAAGGAAGGATAACAAGGAAATAATCTCCTGCATCAACTTTACGTAAGTCTATACCTTCGACAATCGGGATATTTTTGCTCAACAGCTCCGTGTGCGGACGGTTGTCTTTTGATCCTCGTTGTTTTATCGAAAGATAATCAATGCCAACCAGTTGTACTCCTTTTTCTGCCAAGTAGCGTGCCCCTTCTGGCGAAAGAAACACATAATCGTCATAAAACGTTTCAAATCCTCTGGTGGAATTGGAAGTTTTCAATAAGATGCGCTCTTTGGTTTGAATGTTTTGTGATTCAAGGAACGATTGTGAGATAAACGTTTGCTCCGATGTACAATCAATGACTCTACACATGCCGACAAATGTTGACAAAGGAATCTGGTCGAGCGGAATACCATCTACCGACGAATGGCGAGGTGCATCGATGTGCGTGCCGGTGTGGGAGCCGAAGGTGATTTTTGAAATAGTATTGCCACTTGCGCTTGTTTCTTTTTCTATTTCAATAGCAGGATTGCTCGGGTAAACGATAGTCCCGGGATGAAGGGGCAAGGAAATGTCGATGATTGTTGCATAATCCGTCATATCTTTTTTTTCTGGGCCAATGTTTGTAACGTTTTATCAAATGTAGCCAGTGTTGTTTTCTTGTCTTTCCGTAAAGCTAGTAGCCATGCGTCGATATATGAAATATTGTACAAAGAATAGTAATTGAGTGCTTGCATGATGCGCTCCTTGTTTTCACTTTCGATGTGTTTAAATGAAATGAATATGCTCATATTCTTGACTATGTCTGTTTTCTTAAGCTCGTAAAACGATTCTAAAACCCAGATTACTTCTGCAATAACGGTCTCGTCGATAAAAATAGTGCTTTTTGTAATAATTGCTTTTGCCTTTTGTGACAATTGCGGGTGATCGTTTAACAAAAAACGCAAAACTATATTGGCGTCGACAATAATCGCTTTACTTTTTGACTGCATATCTTTGACCTAATTTTTTACCAACTTTTGATCGAACTGTTTTTAGAGGTACGTACTGGTTTGTTTTCTTGTTGTGAGAGGCTAAGACTCCGTAGAGGGATTCGATATTTTGTTGCGAAGTGAGAACTTTCAAAACAATTTCTTTTGTCCTGGGATTGGCGCTTTGAACAAGTATTTTTTCCCCGGTTTTGATGTGCAGCGATTCCCTCACATACGAAGGAATGGTCACTTGGCCTTTGGTGGAAATTGTGGTTGTTATTTGTTGCATATTCTTACATAATACATATTTGTATTACGTTTGTCAAATCATACTTACGTTTTATATTTTACTCTTTCTTGACTGGGTGGCCGCCGAATTTACCACGCAAGGCAGAAACAACTTTGCCAATATAGTTTGGCTTTCCATTAGATTGTAAGCGATAATCAAACGCTTGTTTGATAACGGGAACTTCGATATTCATTTCTCCTGCGGCTTGTATTGTCCACTCACCCTCACCGCTGTGGCCGATTGTGCCAGAAATCGGGGCCAAATCTTCTCCCCAGTCACGATAAGCCTCATGGAGCCAACCCATGAGTCGCGACGTGATAACACTCCCATGATTATATACTTGCGCAACGTCGGTTAGATTGAGCTTAAACGGTGACTCTTTCATAACGCCAAAACCTTCGCCAAGAGCCTGCATCATACCGTACTCTATGCCGTTGTGTACCATTTTGACAAAATGTCCAGCGCCGTTGCCTGAGAAATGTGCATAGCCTTTGTCTACGCACACGGTTTGGAAAAGCGGCTCAAGATATGAAAAGGTTTCGACGCTGCCGCCGATCATACAACACGCGCCGTGACGAGCTCCCGAGGGCCCACCAGAGACACCGCAGTCGATAAAACGGATACCGTGTTGCTCGACCTGTTCGTACCGCTTTTGTGTCTTGGTGTAATGCGAGTTGCCAGCGTCGATTAAGATATCGCCGCGCTCAAGATGATTAACGAGACCCCCTTGCCCAAACAATGCGTCATCGACCGCTTGACCTGCGGGCACCATAAGCCACACCACGCGCGGCGAATGAGTAAATGCTTGCACAAATTCTTTTGTGTCAAATGTCGCAATGATGCCTTCTTTGGCAAGTTCACGTGTTTTTTCGGGAGAACGATTTTTTCCAATCACGCGCCACCCTTTTTTTTGAAGTTGGAGAGCGATGCCTGCGCCCATTTTCCCGAGACCTACGATACCGATTTCTTTTTGCATATGTCTAGATGATAAATGATAGGTAAAAATTGTCTTCTAATCGAAAATGACAATTATTATTCGATTCCTTCAAAGTTTCCTGGCAGGTATTTTTGTAAATCCTTGATCCCCATCTTGTTCCACGTTTCGACAAACGGTTCTATAAACTTCCATTGATTGAGAATTTCTCCTGTTGAGACAAAAAGCGTTTGGTCTCCCCGAATAATATCGTACAGCAATGCTTCGTAATCATCAACAAATTCCTCGTGACGATGACGCTCGTGGTAGTCGAAAGACAACTCGTGGGAATCGAGCATGTATGAAAACCCTGGCCGCTTTGCCAAAAAGTCTAATGATATTTTTTCGTGAGGCTTGATGAGATAATGCAACGTATTATTTTGCTGTTTATCCACATCAAACAAATTCGAACTCGGTCGTTTGAATTCTACTACGACTTCTGTGCGGTTTTGGTGCATACCTTTACCGCTTTCAAGGATGAGAGGAACTCCTACAAAATCCGGGCACGTACTGTAAGCCCTGATCTTAAAATATGTCTCTATGGTCGAATGTGCAGCTACACCGTCTTCGTTTGTGTAACCGTCATACTGTCCGCGAAATGCATTGTCTTTCACTTCTTGCGCTGAAAAAAGTTTTAGTGATGAAAGTGCCTTGCTTCGCTCTTTTTTGATTTCTTCCGGAGTAAACGTTTTTGGCTGATCCATGAGAAAAAATGCCAACAGTTGGAGCATGTGGTTTTGCCCCACATCGCGCAACGCACCCACTTTGTCATAAAATCCTCCACGGCTACCGACTAAATCCTTCTCGTACAGTCTGACTGAAATACTATGGATATAGTGTTTGTTCCATGCAGGTTGCAAAAAGCTATTGCCGAACCGAAATGCAAGGATGTTTCGCACGGTTTCTTTTGCTAAATAATGATCGACCCGATAAATTTGCTCTTCTTTAAACAGTTTGGCAAGTTGCATGTCGAGAGCTTTCGCGCTTTCGAAATCCGTGCCAAACGGCTTCTCGAGAATGACGCGCGTCCACCCTTCCTCGGGGCTGCACGGTTTGGTCAGACCGGAAAGATGGAGATTGTTAATAAGTTGCGGATATACAACCGGCGGCACGGCAAGATAAAATAACTTATTTGAACAAAATGTCCAATCTTTGTCTACACGACCAAGTTTGAGAGCCAAATCTTCGTATGCACTGATGGTGAGAAAATTTCCCTGCACGTAATGGATGTGTGACAAAAACGCGTTGTATTGTTTAGGTTCTTTGAATATGCGCCTATTCATAATCTCCAAAAGATACGCACGAAGTTGTTCGTCGTCATACCGTCTTCGGGAAAATCCATAGATCAAAAATTTTTCAGGAAGGAGCTGTTTGAGATATAGATCGTAGAGTGACTTGAGGATTTTCTTTTTTACAAGATCGCCGGTTATGCCAAAGATGACGAAAATTGTGGGAAGTGAAAACGTATGAGTGTTCTTCATGGCTGTAAATCAATGCGATTATCAAGGTTGAACAGTGCGTGGTTTGCTTTGAAAGGCATAGTACAACGAATACACTTCCAAAACGGCAAACACGCCAAGTAGCAGACTAAGAATCCCAATTTTATTGAGCATAACGTGAAAAAAAAGCAGCCACACGGCGATATATACAAACGAGTGGATACGTTTCCACCAGGGGCCGAGGTGTTTAACGCTCAAATTGTTGGAAGTAAAAGCCAAAACTACCATAGGGTACAATGTGAGAATTCCCATGAGCTCAAACGTTGGGACCACCTGAGGGATCGGATACTTCCCAAGGGCAATAGGTAAAAATCGTACATATGAATAGTGCAAAAAGGCAAAACTAAACATCAAAAGGCCAAACTGGCGACGAAATACCATGACAAGGTCAAGTGATTTGTGTTTTATGGCAAGCCGTTTGGCAATGCCTGGAGAGATCGTAACCAGAAACAGTACAGCGGCAGTGTCTCCTGCCTTATCACCCATTATTTTCATGAGTCCAAATTGTGTATTGTTCAAAACCCAAAACACGCCAAGCAGCACCATAAAAAATATCACCGCATAACCAAACCAAAAAAGAGTAATGATGATTCGCTTGTGCTTTATTGCTTGTGTAAAAAGTTGGTTAAAAAATGGGAGCTGCATAGGTGTTTCTATCATATACTATACAGTATGGGGTTACCAAATGAAACGGGGATCTATCCATTCTATAAACCCAAGGGTATGTCTTCATACGATGTCATTCGTTTGCTCAAAAGGAAGTTTCCCCACGAAAAAATCGGCCATGGTGGTACGCTTGACCCACTAGCCGAAGGCGTCTTGGTTATTGCAATTGGCAAAGAATATACAAAAAAACTGCAAACGATTCTCAAAGGAACGCGCAAAACATATATAACAGTGATTGAGCTTGGGAAAATATCAGAAACCGATGATGGTGAAGGGGTTATAAAGCCTGTGCCAGAGGCTGTACCGCCGACGCAAGAACACGTTGATAGTTATGTACAATCATTTGTCGGGCACATACAGCAGGTGCCTCCTCGATACTCTGCAGTGAAAATTGATGGAGAACCTGCGTACAAGCGTGCGCGACGTGGAGAGAATTTTACTCTTAAACCCAAACGTGTGGTGATTGAGAAGATTGATGTTTTGAAATATGAGTATCCTTTTCTTACACTGAACGTTGTATGCCAGTCTGGGGTATATATTCGATCGCTTGCACGGGACATTGGCGAAAAACTCGAAACAGGTGGCTATATGAAAAGCCTTGTCCGAAAAGCTGTCGGACACTACTCATCAAATGATGCAATCGAATTGTCGTCATAGATACAACGCGCCATAATAAAACGCTTGACAATGATCTCCATAAAGAATTATACTTATTGCAACTCAGTTGCAAAAACTATGCATACTATCTCAACGCTCAGAAAACAAGGTTTCCGCATGACGAATGCCAGAAAAGCGATACTTTTTATGTTTGATCAAAATAGTATGCCGCTTTCTGCTCTCGATATCATAGCATTTCTTAAACAAAGCAACCAGGAAGTGAACAAATCGACCGTCTATCGTGAAATCAATTTTCTCATTAAAAAACATATCTTGAAACAACTGTTTCTTGCAGGCGGCGTTGCCTACTATGAACCAGCGGACCGCAACCATCATCATCATGTTGTGTGTAACTCGTGCGGTAAAATCGAAGGCGTCAGCCTAAACAAAGAAAAAATGCTCATCAGTGAAGCACAAAAACGGTCCTCATATAAAATTGAAGACCATTCGTTAACATTTTATGGCGCATGTAAACAATGTCAATAACAACCCCGATCCTTTTTACTATCGCGGCAAACACTATAATAAGTTTCATTTCGCTTGTTGGTATTTTGTTTTCCTCCCGCAGTAAAAAGACGTTGGACTCACTTGATGTGTTGGTGAGTTTCGCAGCCGGCGTGATGTTGACAACGGCCCTTGCTTCAACGCTACCCGAAGCGCTCGAAAGTAGTGACATCCATATGATATTGGGAATGACTCTGATCGGGGTTATTGTTTCTTTTCTCATGGAGCGCTTTCTCCTCTGGTACCATCACCACCACGAGGATACGCATTCGATAAAACCGTCTGCATTTCTCGTATTGTTTGGCGACGCGCTTCACAATTTTATCGACGGTTTTGTTATCGCAGCAACATTTTTGGTGAGCGTACCACTTGGTATAACAACGACAATCGCTATAGCTGCACACGAACTACCTCAAGAAATTGCAGATTATTTTGTCCTCATCCATTCGGGTTTTGACAAAAACAAAGCACTTCTCTACAACTTTATTTCTGCGCTTACTGCCATCATGGGTGGAGTGGTTGGCTTTATTGCGCTGGAACGATTTGAAACTATTTCCCCATTTACCCTGGCTTTTTCTGCTGGAATTTTCATATATATAGCCTGTGCCGACCTCATCCCCGAGCTCCATCACAAGGCAAAAAAACACGAAAGCATTCGCCAAGCATTCTCCTTTCTTTTTGGTGTAATTTTAATGTTTTGTATCATCTTACAAGCTGGGCACTCACACGAAACTGAACAAAAAATAGAAAAGGCTGGCACGCAAGCCTGTCAAACGATACAATCTACACACTAATACTTTCGGCGCTTGTATGATATGTTTTGGTGCCAATTAAGCTCACTAAACCAGAACGAATTTATTGCATCAATGTCCCTACTTCAAAGTTGACCAACTCGGCGTGGGCTTGTTGTGAATGTGGTTCTCCTCTTGGACCAGCTTGTCCTTCAAACATGGCGGTCGCATCTGTGCCGCACCCTTCGAGTATAGATGGCCCTCCAGGATGCATGCCTTGTGCAATATAGCTCGTCACGTCGTACACTTTCCCGCTTATCACAAACCAACAATCGTTTGCTGAGTTGTGCTGGGCAACTTGAGATAGTGTATAACTTGCGTCACTATTTTGAGAGGCGTTTTGAGCTACTGTTGGGACACCGTTCATTGTTATGCTCGTCGGCGCAGGTGCTCCTGAACTTGAGCTTAAAAAAGCATAAGCACCAATAGCAATAATAATAACGACAAGGACAACGATAATGTATTTGTTCATAAGCGACAACAAATAATAATGGTTTATGAAGAGTGCTTAGCCTCTGTTGAGGAAAAGGAAAGCCTCTCTTTCATAAAAACGTACCAAACCATAACGAGAATATAAGCGATGTATGCCGATAACTGCACGTAGTCCATATGTTGTGTTAGCCCGAAAAGGGCTTTGGTTATTTCTCCGGCAAAGCTTGCGCCTTTTGGTAAAAACGAAAGGTGCACGGATCCGATTTCTGGCACCAACCCGACTTCTGCAAATTCATGGATGCCACGTGCAAGGAGCCCTGCCGCAAACAAAATGAGCAGAATGCTTGTTGTACGGAAAGCTTGATATACCGGAAGTCGCAAGGTCGCGGAAAACAATGAAAATGAAACCGCAAGGCCTATACCTGCGCCAAGGATAAAACCTAAGAAAATGTTTGCCGGATCTGAAGAAAAGTACACAGTCGAGAGAAAAAGAACGACCTCAAATCCTTCACGAAATACAGCAGTAAATACCAATATAAACAATCCATTTTGTGAATGCTTTTGAATGGTGTCTCTCACTTTTGAAAGTAGGCCGACTTTATATTGGGCAAACTGCTTGTGCAGAAAAAAAACGGCCCACGTGATAAAGAGGGCCGACACAATCATGAGTGTTCCTTCTGTTGCTTGTTCGACAGTGCCCGAATAGATTTCCTGCATTTTTAATCCGAAAACACTTCCGAAACCCAGTAAAAAAATACTGGTAAGCGTCGCTGCTCCGGTTGCCAACCATACTGTCTTGATGGCGGCGTGCTGTTTGAGTTTTACCAAAATGCCAAGAATGGTAGCGACAATGAGGGCGGCTTCGATAACTTCGCGAATGGTAATAAGAAGCGATGGAATCATAGTGTTATGATAAATAGGACATGCCGATATGTCAACCCAGAATCTCTAAACGCATGTTATGAAAACAGCGAACGATAGGCACCGTATCCCTCTTCTTCCAGTTTTTCTTTGGGAATAAAACGAAGCGCAGCAGAATTCACACAGTAACGTAGTCCTCCTTGTTTCGGCGGCCCATCGTCAAACACGTGTCCCAGATGAGAATGCGCTATTTTGCTGCGTACTTCTGTGCGCTCCATAATCCACGAGCGATCGGCACGCTCGACAATATGCGCTGTATCGATCGGCTTGGTGAAGCTTGGCCACCCGCACCCAGCGTCGTATTTATCTTTTGAGCTAAAAAGTGGCTCACCAGACACGATGTCGACATAAATACCTTCCTTCTCGTTGTCGTAATATTCGTTGTGAAAGGGCGGCTCAGTGCCATTGTTTTGCGTCACGTTGTACTGCATGTCGGTGAGCTTTGCCCGAAGCTCCTCGTCTGAGGGTTTCACGTATGTTGGTTGCGTTTTTTGATTTCCTCCCATATGCGTTTTTTAAATGCTTCACGCCCGCTTGCTTTCTTGTATGCATTGTAATGCAGAGCGCTTTTTTTGTAATAATCTTGGTGATACTCTTCAGCTTTGTAAAAGGTTGTGTATGGCAAAATTTCGGTCACAATTGGTTTGTCAAACCGTCCCGATGTTTCAAGATCTTTTTTTGACTGCTCAGCTATTTTTTTCTGTTGTGCGTTATGATAGAAAATGGCAGTGGTATACGAATGTCCACGGTCGAAAAATTGTCCTCCAGCGTCGGTTGGGTTGATATTTTGCCAAAAAATAGCAAGAAGCTCTTGATAGGAAATAACTTTGGAGTCGAAAGTAACTTGCACGCTCTCACGATGTCCAGTCCGTTCCAAGTACACATCTTCATAGGTTGGATGGGTTTCTTTACCGCCCGCATAGCCGTCTACTGCATCTATCACGCCTTTGGTTTCTTGCACGATGGACTCGAGACACCAAAAACACCCTCCAGCAAATGTTGCTGTTTCGTAATACAAGCTACTTGATGTTTGTGCTGGTTGGCGCTGCTTACTCATGCAATATTATAGCGACTAATTAATAACATATGCAATTTTTCCGTAAATAAACTCTTGAGGAAGATTTTGTTGCAACATGCACGTTTGTAAATTGAGAATAACATTTTCCTCTTCTCTTCTACCTGTAATGCCAATAAAGCCAGGTAAATTGATGACATAATTAAAAATCGAGTCGTCAAAAGCTATATTGCAGTTGTGCATCTTGGGTGTTTGCATATCGATGAGAACAGGATATGTCATAAAGTGGCCATGTTCTTCCGAACCATAATACTGATAAAAACCAAATGCAGTATATGCATCTACAAATATCTTAGGGTAGAGAAAATTTTCGTTTCTGGAGTACTCCCCAAACTCATTAAGGACAAATTTGCCATTGGTAAGGTCAGCATAACTCACGATACCGAGCTTGTCACCAGTATAAAGGTAAACGTAGGGTTTGGCTGCTGCAATACCCATTTCTTTTGCATATTCCTTGAATAATCCTGGTTCTGCAAAGGTATACCCATCTTTTGCTGCGCCAACCAGAAAATCTTTTTTGCCGGTTTTTGTGTCAATGACTGTTTCAAATTCTCCACTGCTAAAGCCAAAACGTTTGCTATCAAGCGAATAATATTTGATATATCTTACAAACCGCAACGAAGGCGACCATACGATTGCGTGACGGTTTGGTCCGCGGTCGCCCACAAACTCTACCGAAACTTCTGTGTCTAACACGGTGCGATCAGTGCCATCGATATTTTCTACAATGAGGTTGCCATTTTTAACATAACTAATCCTATCATCGGTTAAAAAATATACATTTGACATTTTGCCGCGGTACCCATCTTGCCAATCTGTATCTTGATTCACGCTGTACGTATCCCATATTTCCTTTCCGGTTTCAGCATCTATAATCCTCACCCTGTAACGACGACTACGGTCTTGCATATATTCAGTGTTCGCAAATGAAAGATATTTCCCCGTCGGGGACCAGTTAACATCAACGCCATAATTAAATAAATATTCTGCTGAAAGAAGCTGCGTTTTCTTGCGCGTTGTAAGATCAATAAGCCAAAGTCCACTTCGTGGATCGCTCGATTTGTTGTTTTCATACAAATTGTATACTGCTTTGGTACCATCAGGCGAGAGGTGATATCTGCCTATTTTCATATTTGACTCTCCAAAATTTTGAGCCAATTCCACAAAATGAGCTCCTTCGTGATCTATTGCGTAGACGATATTTTTGTAATCAAACACAATAGTACCCTTTGAAAGTTGTATGGGTGTCATTTTTACAGAAGACGAAGATGTAATGGTTGATTGCGGATTACTTGTGTGTAATAACTCAGTAATAAACCCTCCTATCGGGTTTTGTGAGGCTGCCTCCCATGAGATTTTATTTGTAAACGCCAACGCAAAAACGAGAATGAAGAGAAAAATAAAAATTAAATATTTCTTTTTCATACATTTGTTTGGGATACTCATTCCTTCATCAAAATATAATAGAGTGCTTTCTCAAAAAACGATTGCAATGTTGTCGGTTGCGGTGTTGGGGTTATGATAATAACCCTTGGTTCCTTTTTCACTTCTATTTTTTGCTCTGGTTTCTCATGTTTTGTATCGTGTTCGCCTTTGATGATAGGTTGTGGCGTTGCGGTCACAGTAACTGTCGGCTGCAACGGTTTTGTAGTTGCGGGAATAATCTGCGACCATACACCTGGCATACATCCTTGCTGGGCGCGTACTTTAAAAAAATACTGGGTGCCAGGGCTCAAATAGGTCACCGTGAAATTCTGTACACCATCGTGCCCAAGTTTAACAAAAGCTCCATGCTCCTCGGCGTGTGTTTGCGTAGAAAAACTGATGAAATACCAATCCATATTCGTCGATGGAGAAAAATAGACAGTTGCGGTTGTTTGCGTGGTATCAATTTGAAACAAATCGGGAATGATCGGCGGCGCAAGATCGGAACAACCGATGGTTGGGCTACTTGACGAACCGCTTGAGCTTCCACTCGAAGAAGAGCTGCTCACCGGATCTCCGTATACAGCATAGGTTGAAAACGATGTCAATGAGCATGTCAATGAGTTGGTCGCAACATCGAGCGTGCAGTTTTTCTTTTCCCATGCTGCAATACCCGTATTGTACTTGTAGACATCGAGTGTACTTTCCTGAAAAGAAGTTTCTGTATCTGAACCATACGTTACAGTGAACGTCAATGATTTTAGGAAACTCGTGAGGTCGGTGTTACTTGAAGTGACGGCGGACAAATCAAACACGTTACTATCAACAAGCGCGGTGCCCGATGGGGCAGCGGGTAAACCAGTGGTGCTCAATTTGTTAATTTGAAAGTCGGCATCTTCGCTTGCAAAACCTGTTGGGACAGTTAACTTCGCTACTGAGTTACTGTTTGTTAATTGAAATTCTCCTCCGGATACTCGCGTAATATTTTGTTCGGAACCGTTTTGGATCGGCGCAACATCGCAGCCGGTTGTCGTGAAAGTTGATTGTGAAGAGCTTGCTTGATTTGATTCCGCGTCAGTCGACTTCACGCGGTAGTAATAACGTCTGCACGCAAGAAGTGAACTGACCGTTACACTATGGCTCGTAACACGAGGCGATGTATCTGCTTCTGTGGTCTGATAGCCATAACTTGTGACTAAGCCATACTGAACCTGGGAAGAAGCACTCTCGTTTGTTGTCCAAGTTATAACCGCTGAAGTAGAGCTCGGCATGCTTGAAACCGAAGATATTGTCGGTGCGGTCACATCGACCGTGGTGAAGTTCCATGTTGTTGTATCTGATATTCCAGCAAAACTATTGCCTGCAGTGTCGTCAAATGCTGTGGCGTCGATTTTAACATAATAGGCTGTTTCTGCTGTCAGATCAGAAGACGGGTTGATGGTGATCGTGGTTGAGCCTGTGCCGGTAACCTGTCCGCTCGTGACGTCGATGGCCTCGACTTGGGCATCGTCGCTTGCAGTAAAAATGGTTAGATTGCCGCTTTGCACCGCAACTGCCTCGTCAAAGGTCACGACAAGGTTTGCATCTACGGCTATTGCCGTTTCACCATCGGTAGGAGAAAGTGTGGAAATCGTCGGTGGGGTTGAATCGGCGGTTGCACCATACTCGTACGCGCCGATATCGGTATCACTGACTCTCGCAAGTCCCCGCTGATCAAGCGTCGGAACCGAAACTGAACCATTCGTACCGGTTGCGCCGTTGTCAACTGCGATACTGCTCTCGTCGGTGAGGGCAAGGGTTTGGGTTTTGTTGATAGAACCATTGTCGGCAAGTGAAGAGTTAAGATACAGTGAGCCTGTTGTACCAACAGTCTGTAACACAAATGTACCATCGCGATTGGCGTCGGTCCAATCGCCGGTGCCTGTAAATGTATAGTGTTGAGTTGCGCCGACAATATTGTATCCATTGTCTGTCACGTTGCCGTAGCCACTTTGCCGGTATCCAAAGTCTTTTGGGTATACTCCGTTGCTACAATATGCATGGACTATTTGTACGTTACTCACAAGGATAGAATTTTTTATTATCACGGTGCCGGTATTATCATCCATGCCGACACCACCTACGCCACAAGCGCTATTGTAAGCAATTGTGCTATTGGTGATTGTTCCATTTCCTTGACGAAAATGTACACCGCCTCCTTCGGTATAAGCAGTGACGGCGGTTACGTCATTGCTAAAAATAGTCGAGTTTGTGATGGTCAAATATCCTCCGTCGACCACGTAATAACTGTTAAGCACGCCACCGCCCATGTAATTCACCACGTTGTCATAAATCGTACTATCGTTTATCGTCATGGTGTCGCGGTTTGCAAATCCTCCACCGCCGTAACCCGATGGTACGCGGTTATTATAAACCGAAACACGATTGGCGGTCACGGTTCCCAGATTATAAACTGCACCTCCTTCGTCGGTTGACCCTGTTACTTTTCCATAGCGCATCGTGAGATCGTTGATGGTTGCGGTAACACCAGATGAGATGCTAAAGATTCTTCTGTCTGCTGTGTTGTCTGAGCTTGCAGCCTGCAAAATCGTTGTATCTGCCGTTTGACCTTGGATAGTCAAGTTTTTCCCGATAGTATAACCGCTTGTCGAAGTATCGCCGGTTTCGTCAGCATCGGCCCAGGTGAAAGTACCAGTAAGGTCGATTGTGTCACCAGCGCTTGATGAAGTATAGCCCTTATGAAATGTTTTGTATGGTGTGCCCGATGAGCCATCACCGGTGCTGTCGTTTCCTGTTGAACTATCGACATAGATCGTCGCAGCGTTGACAAACGAAGGTATGAGAAAGAAAAAACATAAAAAACAGATGAATTGAACGAATGTGCTACGCATACGTATCATAATACTATTACAGTATAAAAAATAGACAAATAGATATGTGATAGACTACACATATAAGATGTATACAAAAAAATTCTTTTTAGCAGAACTCTTTGGTTTACACAGAAGTGATATACTAATACAATGTATAATCATAAAAAAATTACCTTAGTATTGCTCCGCGTGTTTCTCGGAATACTTTTCCTATCATCGGGCATCTCCAAATTCACCAGCAACTTTTCAGCAGAATCGTATCTTTTGCACGCTACTTCTGGCCCATTCGTACATTTTTTTGCACAAATGGCTGGGAACCCGCTCGTCGACTTCTTGGTAATCTACGGAGAGATCGGGATAGGCGCAGCCCTTCTTTTGGGAGTATGTGTACGATTTGCCTCGGCGATGGGCGTGCTTATGATGGCGCTATTTTATTTCTCTGCATTCCCGCCAGAACACGGCCTTGTTTCTGAACATATCATTTATTGCTTGTCGTTTGTGATGCTTGCTTCGCAAGGAGCAGGAAGATTATTAGGCTTAGATTCATATCTCGAACGCGGGACGATGATAAAAAAACACTTCAACGTGTTTCGCTTCCTCCTTGGATGAACAAAACGGATTATTTATTCGAAATATTAAAACCAAAACAATCTTATTCTTCTCATTTTTTTCAAAATATTGGTGTCGTTTTATTATAAAAAACGAATTTTATATCCCTTCTCAAGTAAATGGTCCACCAGAACCAAATCTCTTAATAAGCCCATCTAGTTTATGAAGAGTGTTTGGGTTTTCCTGATAGAGTGTATAAAAAGCTGCTGCATAATACCACCATCCTGCAGGAGTCAATGTCACTTCACGCGTATCAAGATCTATATGATATAAGTGTGTGTCTGGATTAACTTCCTCATTATTGATACCTTCCTCCCACGGAATAAAATGCACAGCTGCTTGTATGCCAAGATCATGGGCGCGATAAAGTAAATAACTCCACATTTGAGAAATGTAATAAAAATTTTCTTGTTCAGAATGTGCAGTTAAATTACCAAGCTCAGAAAGAATCAAACCCTTACGGTCGACGATCTTTCCAAAACCTTTTTCTATAATAAAACGAGTGTACCCTTCTATAATCTCTTCTGTTTGAGTTACATTACCAAAATCCCAACCATAACCATGAAAATGAAAATTCACATCATCTATGGTAATCCCTTCATATTCTGGATCATTGATGTGCTCTTTGATGTATTCTAAGGCAGTAGTTAACCACTCTTTACTCGCCCATGTCTGTTGCGATGTATAATGGCCACGATCGGGTGCCAAAGTTCCACCAAATAAAATTGTTGCGTTCTGTCCGTTTTCTTTTAACTTTCTTAACCATTTAAGATAAACTTTTGCAGCGACAATTGGGTGGATTGCATCTTCATTGCTTTCTTTTCCAGGGGCGATATTCTTCCGTATGTTTTCTTCTACATTAAATACACCATTTTGTCCCATAAAATCGATGGGCCTCCCTTCCTTAAAAAGCCAAAGATCAGGTTCGTTAAATAAACATATCGTCCTTCCTTTAAATGAACCAAAATTTGAAATTCCTAAATTATAAGTAAAATCAACAAATTTATCTATCGCCTGATTTATTGTTGGGCTATTGTATTCGATCGTGGACGCAACCCATTCACCCTTATCGTTGAGCATCGCTCGAGCAGGTTCTATTCGCATTTCATGTCCTGGAAGATATCCAACATTTATTGGTCGAACAAAAATAATGTCTGCTTGTCCTTCACCGTGATTTCTGTTTATACCTGCTTGAATATTTTGCGACCAATAGTATTGTGGAAGATCCTGCAACAGCCCCGCTGCCATAGCAAATATAGCAAATGGAGGTGCAAAATCGCTTGTAAGAATAGGGCATACATCTATAATCTGATCGCGCAGTGTTTGGTTAAGGGTTTGAAATTGCTCATATGCATTGTCAAGATTTGGCAAATTAGCAGACTTTAAACTAAGAAAATTTATCCCCCCAAAAAGATTAACTAAACTGTCACCAAAATTTAAGATAAATTCTTTTCCGGGCATGGATGGTAAAAAGACCGTATCTGTTGCTTGCATTCTCAAACGTCTTCTCATCAGCTCGTAAGTTCCTGCGCCAAAGAATAATCTAAGGAAATTCCTTCGCGTTAATTGCATCATAGAGTTTAATTGGGGTGGTTGCTGATCCATTCGTTTTTCCATTTTCATATAGTATAAGCAATTAAATGTATAATTCAAATGTTATAGGATAAAAATATCCTCAATTTATCTCAATGTACATTCAACGTGGAAGTGCACCACTTGGGTAAAATGTTAATTTAACTTACTTAATACTTCTTGCACTTTCTCATAAGGTGTTGACCAATTCAAACATTTCATGGGTTTGTTATTTAACCACCATTCTACATACTCAATTTTAGTATTAGAAATTTTCGTTAGCGTGATACCTTTAGGTATGAATCTTCTAATATCTTTTATTGCACGTTCTACACCACCCTTTTCACAGCTTGTATACGCGTGACAAAAATACATTTTAGTTCCTAAATACTCACCTGTTTTTTCATGTCCATAATTTTCTTTACCATTATCTTGTGTTATTGATCTTAGTATATTTTTTGGTAACTTACTCAAATCTTCTACTACAGCCGTAGTTTTTTAACCATTTTAGTTTGATTTTTCATTTTCTTGAGGTTTGTATATCTAGTTACACGTTCTCTTGTGACAGATAGGGCAGCTTTGGAAGTTTTTGAACCTTCCATATTGTCTGTCTCCCAATGTCCCGCTTGTTTTCTTCTCTCGACATACTTAGGTCTTTTACTTATACTAACAGCGTTTGGTACTTTACCAGTACGTTTAACTTTACGACCTTTTTTAACCATTCTTTTTTTTCTACTGCATGGTAAATATTTCCACAGTTTATCTCTTCCTGTTTTTTTAGAGTATATGTATTGATATATACATTCGGGTGTTATTGTTAACCTTCCTTTTGTTTCTTTCCGTAATCTCCCAGATATTGTTTCGGGTGTCCAAAGATGTGGAGGTCTTAAATGATTACGTACATACAGTAGTATTTCAGGTCCTTTAAGAGGCGCTTGGTATCTTTGTTTAGCTCCTATTCGTTCGTAACGTCTTTGAGCATAACATGGTAGATAACCTTTACCGTATCTCTGGTTACGTTTTAATTCACGCGATAATGTCGAATGACTTCTATTTAGTTTTTTAGCAATTGTTCTTAATGACCATCCTTTTTCTTTCCAAGCATACATTCTTTCTCGTTCTTCGATAGATAAGTGTTTGTATTTTGCCAATGAAATCACCTCCTTAAGGCAAATATTTTACCTTAAAGTGGTGCACTTCGTTTTAGAACCTACACAACAACTAGTAAATTTCTTCTTTCTTAAGCGCAAGCGCATTTGCAACGACAATGACAGAAGATAGAGCCATGAGTATCGCGCCGATTTGAGGCTTTAAGAAAAAGCCCCAGCGAGCGAATGCGCCGATTGCTGCAGGTATAGCAATGAGATTGTAGGCAGTAGCCCAGACAAGATTTTCAAACATTTTCTTGTAAACTTTTCGTGAAAGAATAATAAGACGCACCACATCTTCGGGGTTGTTGCGTGTGAGCACCACGTCTCCTGCTTCTACGGCAACATCGGTGCCGGCACCAATCGCCACCCCTACGTCGGCTTGGGTGAGCCCGGGTGCATCGTTCACGCCATCGCCGACCATCATGACGCGATTTCCACCTTTTTGTAATTTTTTAATATGTGTATATTTTTCTTCTGGTAACACCTCGGCAAAAAAACTATCGATCCCTAGTTTCTGGGAAACTTGAGTCGCGACTTGGGTATTGTCTCCGGTCAGCATGGCGACTTTGATCCTCAGCTTGTGCAACCGTTGAATCGCCCGTTTCGATTCGGGTTTTATCTCGTCGGACAAGGCGATAATACCAAGCACGTTCTTCTCGTCTGACAAAAACACGACAGTCTTGCCTTCTTGGGCATAGCGCGCAAATTGTTTTTCCGCCTCAGGAGAATACACATTTTGTCCCTGCATGTAGACTTTGTTGGCTATGGTATATTTTCGCCCATTGATGAACCCCTCCACTCCTTTGCCTGCAAGACTTTTAAACTTTCTAACATCGTGCAACCTAACTTTTTTGTCACGAACATAGGCAACGATTGACGCACCAATGATATGAGACGAATGCTGTTCCAATGAAGCGGCAATACTCATAATCTCTTTTTTCTTCATTGTGTGAAGCGTACTAATGTCGTTTACCCCAAACACACCTTTTGTCAAAGTGCCAGTTTTATCAAATACAACCCAACGGATCTGTTTGATGATTTCAATTTTCTCAAGATCTTTGAGAAACACACCGTTTTTGACGGCAAGCGACGTTGCGATGGTTGAAACCGTAGGTATCGCCAAACCCAAAGCGTGCGGGCAGGCGATGACAAGCGCAGTGATGGCAAGCGTGAAGGAAAAAGAAAACGGCTTGTGTACTATTCCTGTCCAGAATGTGATCGCGAGGATTGCCCCACCAAGTGCGGTGAATGTCAGTATGCGTGCTGCCTTGTCTGCAATTTTCTGGGCCGTTGGTTTGGTTTTTTGCGCATCTGCTATCAAACGCTGTATGTGTCCGATCGTCGAATCGCCACCAACGTGGCGGAGTCTAATTTGCAAAGAACCATCAAGACAGATTGAACCGGCAATCACCGTATCTCCCTTCTTTTTACTTAGAGGCTTTGACTCTCCGCTTATGAGTGATTCGTCCATATGCGCAGAACCTTTTTCTATGGTGCCGTCTGCTGGCACTTTTTCGCCTGGTTTAACCAACACTATATCGTTTTCGACAAGCTGCTCAACCGGTACGTCTTTGAAGTCGCCTTGATAAAGCAAATGAGCCTGTTTTGGCAACAATTGTGCCACTTCTTGCAACGCGTTGCCTGCCGCAGTTGAAGATTTCGCTTCTAAATAATGCCCGAAAAGTAAAATCCAAATGAGTGTTGAGATTTCAAGGTAAAATTCTCCAGAAAGGCCTGGCACAAATGTAGAAAGAACAGAGAAACCAAATCCTGCTCCGACAGCAAGCGATACAAGCGTCATCATGCCGTACTGTTTGGCAGCTATTTCGTGTTTTGCGTGTTCAAAAAAAACTAAAGCAAAGTAGAAGATGACGCTGGCGATAGTAAGTTGGATATATGGTCGCAGTGCAAAATCAGTCATACCAAAAAACGCTGCGCCAGGGCCAAACGCGATAAGGGGCACCAAAAGCACAGTTACGATGTAAAAGCGTTTGAGAAAGTCCGCAGCGGCTTGAGGACTGACCATCATGCTCGCGTGATCGTGGCCTGCATGGTCGTGATGTTTATGGTCGCCATGCTCCTTGTTATGAGACGTGCCTCCAATCCCAACAGGAACAAGCTTCATGCCGCCACACTTGGGGCATGTGCCTGGAACATCGGATACAACGTTAGCGTGCATCGGACAAACGTACTTACGATCGTGTTGTTGATTTGATTTTTGTTTTTCAAATACTGTCCGTAAAAATTTCATAATGAGGTATATGCCCATGATAGCAAATATCACATCTAAGCCTGGCAGTGTATTAACAATCGCCGTGCCTTCTAAAGCAATGCGATTGATCTGTTTCGCTACTGCGCTTTCCGCAACTGACATGCCCAATCCTCCCGTTGCTGTAAGTAGCAACATGATCGTTGCAGTCAGTGCAAATACGAAAAACGCTATCACGTTTGATAGAAAGATGGGGAAAATATTTTTCCCTATGGTTATGGTTGTCAACACCTTGCGTAAAAACGGTTTTTGCAAGATATTTTTTTTATGAATAATTGCCGAGGCAATGTAAAGTGGCGTCACCATGCCAAACACATACGCCGCACCCACACCAAGAGCCTGAAAAACCGACGGCGTAAGCGAACTCAAAGCGAGCACGCCGATAAGCACCGGTGCGCAACAAGCGCTCGTGATGCCAGAAAATATTCCCAATACAAATGTGGAAACAACATCTGTTTTGCCTCTGCCACGTACCGAGACTATATGAGGAAGCGGCATCCGAATACCCAAAAGCGATAGACCAGCAACAATAAACATAAATATAGCGCCAAAAAAATATGTCTGGTCGTGCAGACGAAAGAAAAATTTTTGTAGCGCGTTTGCCCCCAAGACGACCGGCATCATAATGACAAAAATGCCCAGGGAATAAACAAATGTCATAAACAAAACTTGTTTCCGTTCCCTAAATATATTTCCCAAATAAGCAGGAAAAAGGTACGAAATACAACAGGGAGCAAACAAAGCTACCATGCCAGCAATATACGCCGCAATAAGCGATATGTGATATATAACATTTGTTTCCATAATACATTCAGTAAATTTTAAAAAAAACTATTTAAGATGTATGACAAAACACCCGGACTATTTTTTATCTGCGCGCCTCCAAAAGTACCGTATGAGGACAATCAATAACACCGGAAATAATAGGCTATCAATAATCAACAAAAAAGAGGTTAGATTGCCTGTCCAGCCAATCTGACCCAGATAACCCTGCATCATAGGCATACTCACACCAACCCCTCTGCTCATCATGCCTATATTGGTGGAAAAGTCTTCACAGCCTAAATAATTTTTACCCATCTGGATGTGCATGGTCTCAAGCGAAGAAGAGCCTTCGCCGCCCATCATGGTATCCATTTGTTCGTGGGCTTCTCCTGGATGAATATCTTCCATAACAGCGTCGCCCGCCATAGCAAAATCCTGATCTGTAATCTGGTTGCAATCTATATCTTTTATCGAACTTACGCCGTATCTTTCCAACAGAATAGGAAGCACTTGATCAAGTGTTTGATGCTCTTCGTGTTGCTGTGTCGATCCTTCTGATTGTTTTTGGGTTTGACCCATCATACTACCCATTTGTGCATGCGATGACTGTGGTTGGACAAACATGAAATAACCAATAAACAAAACGAATATGAACGGTGTTAATTTATGCATAGTAACGATAGAAAATTTGTAACTATGAAAAAATGATGATATGATTTGTTCACAATAGCTTGTGTAAATAAATGCAGTTTATGCTCCACAACTGCCTCCTACACTATTGAGTCCTGGAATCGTACCGATTTCTTGTTTGATCTGAGAATACCCTTGAGCAGAGCTATATGCCAAACCCAACACTGTTTTGGGGTCAACCTTGTTCCATATCGTATCTTGTTTGGTTTCAAAATAATACGCAAGATCTATGTATGTCTGTGGAAACCAATACGAATTGAAGGCCAGCGCAGCATCATAAATAGCTTCGTCTGAAAACCCCTGGTCAACCATGAGCTCTACCAATCCGAGAATGGCCATACCATGATTGCAATCTGGAAATGCTGCAGAATTGCCGCAACATGGGCGATAAATATGTCCAGTGATGTCGCTTACTCTTTGATTTTCTTCCGGGGATAAATCAACTATGTTTGTTGAATTATAAAGGGACATAGCGTCTTTTGTTCCAAGCGTCCATCCTGCGGTCGAAGCGAAATTGCCAATTTGGTCTGGGTACTCTTTTGTCATGATTCCTTGTCCAAGTACATCTGACTTCTGTACCAATCCAAGCGCCCATAGTGTATTAACCCAAAAATAAGCATTTCGTGGCGTAATCGTAATTTCTTTCCTCTTGGATTCGGTAACATAGGTCAACAAATCTTTATACTGCTCTTGGGTATAGTTTGTCTGATATTTCTGAAGATCTATAGCTCCAGACGCCACCAGCTTTTTCCCAACATCATTCCATGCAAGATCTACTGTATAGCCAGTGTCGGGAATTACTTCTTGTGTGAGTTGCTCGACGGTTATGCCTCCTTTATTAAAGGCTTTGATCGCTTCTTCGTTGGCGCGAATAGTGAAATAGTAGGTCACCGCGGTTGTAACGATAACGGTGGCGATAAAAAGAAGCGCTCCAATGAATATTCTGATGAAAAACGGTTTATCTTTTTTCCAACTAATGTGGGGAACCTTGCTAATTATTTTTTGGATGGTTGTGGATGCGCTCATATTTATTTAACAATGAATAATGAAAAATATAATTAATAATCGGTGCCGCATATTATTGGCCCTGCGAGACAACATTCGCTTCGGCAGTAAAGGCCAAACGAGGATTGGCCTTGTCGTTGGTTTCTACCATGATTTGCCTCGTGATCGGGCCGATACCACTTGGCCCATGAAACGCCGGATCAAACGTGACAACCAACTGCGCTGTTTTGCCCGGAGGCACTTCGGTAACATACGACGACTTGGTGTGCATGCCAAATTCCGGCGAAACGACATCTTCCACCTTGAGTTGTGCGGTTGTGCACATACACGAAGTCTGGACATTAAAAAGCTTTAACGGCTCTGTGCCACCATTTTTTATGGGAAAGGTCGCCTGTACGATACCGTCATGTATACCTATAACACCCCAATCGTAATCGGTTTGATCGATGGTTGCTTTGGCATTGATAGAACGCTCTATATGTGAGTTGGTGTCTACAGTACCAATAAGTAGATAACTGCCGGTTAAAATAATAACGATTGCCACAATGCCTGCGACGATGATTTTTGTGTTCATATTGTCTGTGTTGAATGTATAAAGTGTTCGGGGTGTTGTTTAAATTTTTCATAACACCCCGATGCGCAAAAATAATAGGTTTGTTTTGCTTTTGTCAATGCATAGCCGGCAGTCTTTGGACTGATGCGCATTCCACAAACCGGGTCATGCACCAAAGGAACCAAATCGGACATTTTTTGAGAGAAACCGTCTGCCAAATCGTCGTCTTTATGTCTTTCAATAAGCACTTCCCGCAACAAATCGCTTGCTTTGATGAAGTTTTTATGCGCCAATTTATAATAAATTTCTTTCCCTTCTTTGCGGGTGCTCACGATGTCGTACTTTCGTAGCACCATAAGATGTTGACTCAAATTGGCCTGTGGCAAACCAAGCATATGCTGCATTTCGTTTACTGTCAGTTCTTGATCACGCAGCAGATGTATGATCTCTAGCCTTTTGGGATTTGCTAAGGCTTTGAGAAGCTGATTATGGGAAAAGAAAATAAGGTGATACATATTCAATAGTTTGAATATATAATGCCCATTTGCTTTTGTCAAGATCAAATAGTATTACTACTTTTGCGTTTTGCAGTGACGATACACTGGCTTTTGGTCGAAAAAAGTTTGGAAAAAATATTCGATAAAAAACCTCGTTCATTCTCCTAATCATATTCTGATACTTTTTGATATACTACTATGCTTATGGATATTCGAAATGTTGCTATTATCGCCCATGTCGACCACGGAAAAACTACGCTCGTTGATGCCATTCTGAAGCAATCACATATTTTCCGTGATAATCAAAAAGAGACATCTCAAGTTCTTCTGATGGACACAAATGCTCTAGAGCGAGAAAAAGGAATCACTATCCTGTCAAAAAATACTGCAGTGCGGTACAAAAATACTAAGATAAACATTATTGATACTCCGGGCCACGCCGACTTCGGAAGTGAAGTGGAACGCATTCTCAATATGGCAAGCGGGGCGCTTCTTTTGGTCGATGCTGCAGAAGGGCCCCTCCCCCAAACGCGTTTTGTTCTCAAGGAAGCGCTCAAAAAACAGCTCAAAATTATTTTATTTATCAACAAAATTGACAAAAAGGATGCACGACCTCAAGAAGTTCAACGAGAAATCGAAAATTTGTTTTTAGATGTTGCGCGCGAAGATCACGCGCTTGATTTCCAAACGTTATATGGTGTAGGACGTGACGGTAAAGCATACAAAACATTACCTTCCGCCTATTCTGCCGATTTACCAGGCGACATTACTCCTCTTTTTGAAACTATTATCGAAGAAGTTCCAAACAGTCATAAAAATCAAGACAAACCTTTAAAATTGCTTTTTTCTACACTTGACTATGACAACTATGTCGGCAGACTAGGTATTGGTAAAATTTCGCAGGGCACCCTGCACAAAGGTGACCGCATTTCTCTTGTTGACCAAAAAAGCGTTATTGGAACATATACCGCCACAAAACTATACATAAATTATGGGCTTGGTAGACAAGAGGTTGATACTATTGAAGCTGGTGATATCGCAACGCTTGCTGGCATACCAGATCTAAAAATCGGACAAACAGCTACTGATCCGGATCATCCTGATCCCTTACCAGCAATCGAAGTGACAGAACCAACTATTCGAATCGGCATTGGAGCAAATACCAGTCCCTTTACCGGCCACGAGGGGGATCTGGTAACCTCTCGACAGATCAAAGTCCGACTTGAAAAAGAACTCGAAACAAATCTGGGCCTGCAGATTGAAGAAAATCCTACTGAAAATAATTTTATTGTCAGTGGTCGCGGTGAACTTCATCTTGCGGTACTTATAGAAACCATGCGTCGTGAAGGTTTTGAACTTGAAGTATCTAAACCACAGGTCATTTACAAAACTATTTATGGACAAAAATGTGAACCGTTTGAAGAGGTAACTATAGATGTCGATAAAGAATTTGTTGGGGCGATTTCAGAAGAATTCGGCAGACGTAAGGCACAACTTATTGATATGCATGCAGTGCGCGGTACAACAATGCGTTTTGTCTACAAAGTATCGAGTAACAATCTTATGGGGATTCGCAGCATACTTCTTACTAACACTCGCGGGACCGCGATGATACATACGTATCTTCTTGGTTATGAAAAAGTACAACCCGCACAGGAAAATATTCGCAACGGCGTCCTTATCTCTACACATACAGGACAAACATTGACATATGGTTTGGCAAACGCGCAAATCCGCGGAACGCTTTTTTATGGCCCAGGAGAAAAAGTATACGAAGGAATGGTTGTCGGGATAAGTTCAAGTGAAAGCAACATCGAAATAAATGTATGCAGGGCAAAAAAACTGACCAATAACCGCTCGTCTGGGGAAGGAACAAAAACGATCTTAGAGCCGCCCACCAAACTAAGTCTGGAACAATATCTTGATTTCATCGGACAAGACGAGCTCCTTGAAGTAACTCCGCAACACCTTCGTCTTCGTAAACGATATTTGACTCAAAATGCCCGGCGGATAGTAGCACGACAAAGCGCATAATAGATGTTATGAATACGACAACACTATTTTTCATATGAATAATCATCTGGTATCATAAAATCATTATTATTTCTTATTATTTATGAACTACACCGTAACCAAATATCCCGCGGGCACCTTTTCGTGGGTAGATGTTGCTTCAACCGACATGGCAAAAACCAAAAAATTCATGACCAAACTCCTTGGGTGGACAAGTACCGACATGCCAACCGGCGAAGGTATGCCAGATTACACCATGTTTTATCTTGATGGCAAAGATGTCGCCGGCGGATCGCCTATGCCGCCCGAGATGATGAAAAGCGGCATGTCTTCGATGTGGAACAGCTATGTAACCGTAGAAAATGTCGACGAAGCTGCCAAAAAAGCAGAAGAGTTGGGCGGAAAAATTGTCATGCCGGCTATCGATGTCTTCGACTCCGGGCGCATGGCAGGTGTTATGGACCCAACCGGCGCCACGCTCTTTCTCTGGCAGCCCAAAAAACATATTGGCTCAAAAATAGTAAACACTGTTGGCTCGTTTTGTTGGAATGAACTCTACACAAAAGACCTTGATGCTGCAAAGAAATTTTACTCAGCCTTGTTTGGATGGACCTATGATGTGGATGCAAAGAGTGGGTATGTGACAATTAAAAACAAAGGTCGCATGAACGGCGGCATGATGGAAATAACCGATGATATGAAAGGTGCTGTTCCAATGTGGGTTGTCTACTTCACCGTGGAAGATGTCGAAAAATCTGTTGCAATGGTTAAAGAGATGGGAGGAACCGTGCACATGGGACCCAAAGAAATGTCTGTTGGAAAAATCACTATGATCGCCGATCCAACAGATGCGTCATGCATGCTTATGGAGATGTCCGTCGCCCCAGAAGAATGGGTGGAATAATGAGGTGATATTCTGTATTTTTATGTTGATCCCATCATCCTCGCCTTCGTGAAGGACCATTCGTTAATGTTGACTTCCAAATGAAGATTCTTGAAAAGATACTCCAGCATCATTGAAAGCGTAATAATAGATTTTGATCCAACCGATAAAAATAATTGGTGTGGCGTTTGACATCCATATGTCAACATCATATTAATTTTATCTTCTTTTATTCCTGTATTTTGTTTGCGGACCAGTTCAAAAAATAATTGAGTATATTCATATTTTAATTGGTTGTACACCAAATTTACAGTATTAATATCTACTACGCCATAATCGCAATTAAAAATATACGCAATTTTACCTTCTTTCAAAACAACAGGTGAATCGTTAAATAACCTAACTACTTTTGCTGATTTTCGAGAATCTTCAAAAAAAGCAACAAATAATCCTGCATAAGGTCCATCCATCACTATGCCATTGCCTTTAGAACCACAAGCATGTTTTAAAAGTATTCTTTGATTTGACGAAACTTGCGGCAGGTTTGCTTCAACATACAAATCTACGCCATTAAGTATTTCGTATGGTTTTGATAAAACATCTGGAATCTCTTGGTTCCTGTCTAAAAACGATTTGGTGACTATATCTGAGCGATAACCCGCAAGAAGTGAAAATACAAGATTCACAGCAGCACTTGAACAAATTGGAAAACCGCCTCTACTCAATAATGACGGGTGTACTTTCAATAAATCTGATAATTCTAAATTCAGCGGTTTTGATAAAATTGTGTCTCCATACATTACCATCTCAGACATGAATCATATTATAAAGCATGATAGTAGGATTTTCAATATTATAGGCTATTCATTTTGCGGTCTTCAAGAGTCCATCCTGGCTCAGAACGACACTCTATCCATGACTCATCACCAACAACATAGTGTACCTTTCCTGGGCGAATAACAAACGTATCGCCAACTGCGAGATTATGTTTTGTACCTTCGATCGTAAGCTCTATCTCTCCTTTCAAAACGGTATAGATTTCGGTAGTTTTGTGATGCATGTGAGGGACAGAACCGTCGATAACAGAAATCGCAACGCTATAATCCTCATACTCGCACGTGGGGTCGATTTCACACAATATTTCGCTTGGAGAGTCTTGTGGGAGTAAAATGAAATTCTTGCCCGGATATGTTTTTTTGAGCGCACGAACGACTTTTTATACATTCATGGATTTACTATGTATAGTACAATATTTTTGAAAGGAGGTTACAATCTATGAAAACAATGACATGTGCACAACTCGGTGGAGCGTGTGATATACAGTTTCATGCAGAAACATTTGAAGAAATCGCTGAAATCAGCAAACAACACGGAAAAGAGATGTACGAACAAGGTGATGCGGCGCATATGACGGCAATGCAGCATATGAAAGAAAAGATGCAAGATCCACAAGCTATGCAAGAATGGATGGCCATGAAGAAAAATGAATTTGACTCAATACCTGGGTATGAATAATCCATCGTGACGTTATTGACTCCCATTATAAATATTGCTACCATCAAACTATGGCTAAGAAAAAACAGCTTTCCATGACATTTGATCCACACCACATCGTTTTGCTTATCGCCCTCTTTGTCGTAGGATTCGCCCTCGGCGGTTTTTATGTTTCAAACCATAAACAATCTCAAGAGGCGACTCAGATGCAAAAAGACACGGTAATATCTCAACAGGCAGAATATACACTAGAAGAAGTTGCTCTTCACAATGCTAAAGATGATTGTTGGCAAGCAATTGACGGGGTTGTGTACGATTTCACTCCTTACATCAGTTCAGGCGAGCACCCAGGTGGTGGCGCCATGATCAAAGACTGCGGCACAGACGCAAGCCAGACGTACGCAACTAAGCCTCCCCACTCCGATTATGCTCGAAGCCTGCTTTCAGACTATGAGATCGGGTTCTTAAAATGAGACGCGGGTAAGTAATTGAAAGCTGTCATATATTGATTACTTTGACGACCTCTGATTTCACAGAATATACATCGACATCTTTGTAGTAATATTGCTTGCTCTTTTGCTCATCTTGTTTCATACTAAAGACCGATGAAAAACTTGCCCAAACTTATTATTTCCATTGTCGGTTGTGAGCTTGTCGGGATTCTGGGGAGCGTATTTACGGTTTCCTCAATTCCTACTTGGTATGCCGCTTTAAACAAACCATCGTTTGCCCCACCCAACTGGATCTTTGGACCGGTTTGGACCACGCTGTATTTACTAATGGGAGTAGCTTTTTATTTGATTTGGAAACAAAATTGGAAGAAAAAGAAGGTCAGGATGGCCGCTCGTTACTTTTTGGCCCAGCTAGGCTTGAACTTTATCTGATCACCGATTTTCTTTGGGTTTAGATCACCGCTTATAGCGCTTTTGGTGATTGTCGTCCTGTGGGCACTGATCGTGATGACCATGAAGAAATTCTACCCCTTATCAAAGCTGGCGTTTTATCTGCTTGTCCCATATCTACTGTGGGTTAGCTTTGCCAGTGTTTTGAATGCGGCGATTGTGGTTTTGAATTGAAGCACATAACGCACACTTTTTAATAATTATTAGCCCTGGAGAAGGAGCCTTGATATCTTCCTCAATCTAAAGGGCGCTTCTTTGATAAAGAGCGTGTTACAATTCGTTAATGGCAGATAAAGTTGTTGCAGGATCACTACATAAAATTCCAGAAGATCTTGAGAAGGTTTTATCTTCTCATCCTGATGTTCAGGAAAAATGGGACAGTCTCACTCCTCTGGCTCGCAATGAGTGGATTTGTTGGGTGACCATTGTTAAAAAGACCGAAACCAGGGAAGAACACCTCCAAAGATTACAAGAAGACCTCTTGAAAGGTAAACGCCGACCATGTTGCTGGCCTGGGTGCCCGCATCGCAGACCAAAGGCTAAAAAGTGGTTTAAACAAATATGAGTAAACTTACTGTTTGTAGCCGAGGACATGAATTTCAAAAGGATAAAGATCATCCGATTTGCCCGACTTGTTGGCCTGGAAAATATAATCAAAAGGCTGATGGAGCAGAATCGATAGATAAATACATTGCTGGCTTTCCGCCTCAAGTTCAAGAAATACTGCAAAAAATCAGAAAAACAATTAGAAACCAAGCTCCCAATGCTTCCGAAACCATCAGCTATGCCATTCCCACTTTTGACCTAAACGGGAAACATTTAATTCACTATGCGGGCTTCAAAAAACACATTGGTCTTTTCCCTACATCATCAGGGGTGGCTGCTTTTAAAGTTCAGTTGACAGACTATAAAACTTCCAAAGGGACAATCCAGTTTCCCCTAGATAAGCCAATTCCTTATGGTTTGATTAAGAAGATAACAGTTTTTCGAGTGGAGGAAGTTTCAGAGCTCTAGTCAAATAAGCCATACAGATAAAAAAATAGTTCATGTAAGAAATAATGAAGAGTTAAGCGCACTGATAAAAAAACTGTGCTGGTAAATTATAGTCGTTTTTCTAAGCAATATTGCAATGCCCAATGCAGATTAACAAAATTTTAGGGATTAAGATCGCGACTCCAGCGACTGTGCAAAGCTTAGAATTATTTGCCAACAAAATATGTCTCATAGGCAAAGACGAGCTGTTCAATAAAAAGCCGTTTTACATGGTAGAGACTGTTTTGTTCGTAGAATAAAATAAGAGCTTTTTTAAATTCGTCTTCCTCAACACTTCTGTATGAAAGTGGAAAATAATCATAAGCAAGTAGTATTGCGTTTGTCAACATGCGTCCTGTTCTTTTATTACCATCAGTAAATGGTTGAATATACGGAATCATAGCATGAGCGATAAGCGCTTTTTCGACAGGGTCTGAACCGATATTAATAATTTGCAATGTTCTTTCAACCGCTTCGAAGAGTTGATGCTGATTATCGAGTGGTTTGTAGACCGTACCTGTAATGCCAACAGCGTGTTTGCGGATGCCCAATGTGATAGCAAGATCTTTTATCAGTATATTGTGTAATTGTCTTATGTGAGAAAATGAAAGTTTTCTGAAGTCCATTTTATGTTTAAGAATGTAATCAAATGCCTGCTTGTGGTTAAGAATCATCACTGCCTCTTGATCAGAATGACCAGGGGCCTTAATATTCTTGCGAATGAGGGTTTCTGTATCAAGCAAACTGTATGTATTCCCTTCAATTTTTGAAGATTTCCAGCTCAGCTCAATAACGAATCTTTCGAGTTCTTTTCGAACGACATCAGGGGGTAAATGTTTTGTTGTTTTGCTGAAAGGACGGTGAATTTCTTGAATAGTCTTTTGTTCTTGGGCCAACAACAAATTTTGCATGTAAAAGTAAAGGTCGTTGTTATAACTTTTGTGAGCTGATATGCGATCATCAGGTTCGTCTTGAAAATATATATTAAGGTCAATAAACCTGAGGAGTGGATTTTTTGTTGCAGTATAATATGTAGTGCTGCGAGCATTACCTTCCGAAAGAATAAGGTTATTCTTGATTAAATAGTTTAGCTCACGAATGAGCGTGGCTTTAGATAACTTATATCTTGTTTCCAATTGCTTAGACACTCCATCACGCGAAATACCGTCATGAAATGTAATAATGTTCAAAATATATGATTGTCTTGGTGTCAGATTTATCGTCTCATTCATATATATTTATCGTATCATTTTGAGACGAAAAGTCAAGAAAAAAAATCAGTAGTCCGAATCGCTTATGTAAACAGGTCTATGATTTTATTGCAAAGCTACTAGATTATACCGGCAATAATAAAGATCCAGATTGCTGTAGTAATAACTCCGAAAGCGCCGATAGATTGAAGGCACAAAGTTGTTGCTTCCTTTTTCTTTCCATTTATAAAAAGATTAAAGGGTTGGTAAAAAAATAAGTATGCCATGATTGCGGCAGAGAGGGTGAATAGTGATAAGAATGCAACTGGTGCAAAAAATGTGTCTGGTTTGTTCCCTTGAGTCCTAGCGACTAAGTTGAAAATGCTAGCGACAACCAAAATATAGGCTGAAGCACTAAATGCGTTGATAATTGGATTTTTGGACATATATTTATTATATACTTTTGCCTCGCAAGGTTAGGCGAATCTCGAACGTATGAGTTGACCTACCTTGCTGACATGGCGCCTTTATGAATATATTGTTTAATCAACGATTGATAAGGTATATTCAGCTCGTTTGCTTTCTCCTTGACGCGATTGATTAAATAATTCGGAATACGAATTGATATCGGCCGCAATGATGGCTTAAGATTCGGAAAATTGGCCTTTTCAAAATCAGACGGATCAAGATACTCAGATAGATCAACGTTTGCCCAGAAATCTGCCTCCTCGTTTTCGTTTTTAAACTTCGGTACTTTCAGTTGCTTTTTCATACAGTGGAACCTCATTTTTATTGATAGGTCTTGACAAAGGAGACGAATTTAACTTTCTTTGTCTTTCCAAGCATGGTTATCCTTTGTTCGAGTGTTGTTGAGTGTCTCCAATCTTTAAATATTGCTTTGTTGTCGTCAAAAAATGAGTTCGTATCTAGTGTTTTGGCTCAAGCGATGGGAGACTTTCCGAAACATTGACTGGCTGACTTACTTAGAATACCCAGAATTTACAACCAAAGAAGTGAATCGATTTCTAAACTCGTAATAGCCACTCATACAGAGGAACGGCTTGAATTTGTACGCCTTCCTTTTCAAATTCAGCTTTCTCACTTTCGGTAATGATAAGCAATTTTTTAGTTTTATTCTGTTCACTGGCTGCACTCACCAACGCCCTCAATTCCCTTTCTTTGGTTTCTATCGAATCAAAATGCTGAGCTACTTGGATGAGAGATCCTTCTTTCGGTATAAAAAAATCAACTTCGTAGTCTTCAGTCGTCTTATAGTAATACACATCCTGATACTTTCTCCGCAGTTGTAGGAAAACCTCATTTTCCATTAACTTGCCTTTGTTCTCGGAAAAAGAAAAACCCACCGATCTAATCAATCCCGTATCAATACCGTACGTTTTTTTGGCAGCAATTTGCTGTTCTTTGACAGAGTGGGCATATTTATTCACTACAAAAAATAACCAACTATTTTCCAAATAATCAACATAGTTAATAACAGTATTTACGCTTCCTAATTTGAGCAGATCTTTAAGTTTGTTGTAAGACACAAGGCTGGCAGTATTACTTACTAGGTAAAATGACAGTTCTTTTAAGCTTTTAACATTCTTCAGCTTGTACCTGGTAGCAATATCGCGATACAAAACATCATCATACAACGCCTTATGAACGCCTAGCTCTGGATATTTGAGTGCATCTGGAATACCACCAAAAGTAATGTATTCATTGGCAAGTTTGCGTAAGTTGCCTTTTTGCCTGGTAGTTAAGACACTCAGGTCAAGAGTTTTGACTTTACGGAAGTCTAAGTATTCTCTAAACGAAAATGGAAACAATTCTACTCGTATAGAACGACCAGTAAGTCTAGTTCCCAATTCCTGGCTCAGGAGTGATGCGTTGTAGCCAGTAACAATAAATTTATATCCCTGATCATGTAGGCGACGCACAAACCTTTCCCACTCAGGTACATTTTGAATTTCGTCAAACAAAAATGTCTTCTTCTCACCAAACAGACTTATCAGGGTCTCATGAAGTACATCAAAATCACTAACTTGGAAGTTTAACAATCGTTCATCTTCAAAATTAACAAAGTAAAAGTCATTTTTGAGATACTTCTTGGCTACTTGAGCAAGCAAAGTTGATTTACCAACTCGCCTGAGACCAGTGATAACTGTCACTTGTGGAGCAGCAATAGCCTTTTTTAATTCTGCTAAAATTTCTCTTTCTACTCCCAGATCACGAGCTACAAAAGCCTCATGTTGTTCTTTGAGGGCAGATGCTAAGAGATTTTTGGTGATTTTTGTCTGTACCTGCCTGTCGGCAGACAAGGCTTGATCATTCATACCTCATCTACTATAATATAAAAAGTTTTCACTGTCAATGAAAACAATTTGAGAATAGTTTTCAGTATAATCAAAAACTATTTTCCGATGATATACTCTACTTATGACAATAAATCCTCAAGTCTACCAACTCAAAGTTACTTTGCAAGACATTAGGTCTCCAGTTTGGAGACGACTATTAATCCCATCTAATGTCACTTTTTGGAAACTGCATATCGCTATCCAAGATAGTTTTGGCTGGGAAGACTACCATCTACATGAGTTTTTTGTTGGTCCCGCTTGGGATAGAAATGTAACTCACATAGCTATCCCAAACCCTGAGGATGATTGGGGTGAAGGCGAGGAAGCGCTTGACGAATCTAAAATCAGATTAGATGAATTTTTGTCAGAAGATCAACCAAAACTTACTTACGTTTACGACTTTGGCGACAATTGGGAACACAAAATTGCTTTAGAAAAAGTTTTGCCTTTTAATCCCGAAGAGGTTTATCCACAAATCATCGCTGGCAAACGGGCCTGTCCTTGGGAAGACTCCGGTGGAATCGGAGGCTATGAATACAAGATTGAAGTCTTGAAGGACAAAAAACAACCAGAACATCGAGAGATTGCGGACTGGGTAGGAGTTGGTGATTTTAACGATTTAGACTTGGAATCGTTTGACCCAAGAGATGTTATTTTCAGAAACCCAGCTACCGAACTGCAGAGATTTAGAAAAGCGATGAGTGTTTAGCTTTTATCATGTCTGAAAATTCTTTCCCTAATCAAATTTATGGTTTTGCTCTAAGTGGTGGAACCAGTCGTATTTTGTATCAACTCAAACAAATAGA
This sequence comes from Candidatus Woesebacteria bacterium, assembly GCA_020429045.1. Taxonomy (GTDB): domain Bacteria; phylum Patescibacteriota; class Microgenomatia; order UBA1406; family GWC2-37-13; genus HKST-UBA22. Next base: position 22,016 of record JAGQLS010000002.1, on the reverse strand, counting down.
TTGTTGCTACTTGGTATATCCTAACAATATTGATCACTATCTGGAAATGCTGCTTCACGATCAGCCATCATATATTTTAAGCTTAGGGACATATTCGGGAGTGGATCAAGACCAAATTCGAATTGAAACGGTTTGTACCAACCAATTCCGTAATGATTATGTTGATAGTAAAGAAAAACAAAAAGTTACAATCAACTCGTTTCTTTACGAAAACTCGCAAATGAAGTTAGCAGAAGCTATAGGCAACTCTCATTGCAATTTAGTGAGTTGGAAAATTATGCAGTTGATAAACCAAGGAAAACTGAACGCTCAGTATACCTTTCTCCATATTCCTAAAAATTTGAAGCCGTGGATTGTTAGCCAAATTATTGATCAACAGTTGATAGAATTTAAGCAAGCGCTGTAAGAGATTAATTTAGGGAATGTCAGTAATTGTAACTTTGTGGTGATTTCTGTTGATCTCTTCGAGAAATGGTATGAATTCGGAAAAATTGACTGGGTCAGCGAGCTGGAATATCCGGAATGGACAGTAAAGGAAGCGGGGAGGTTTTTAGCCTTCTAGCTCTGAGATTTTGAAAATGATACCCCTAAAGACCCTGTTAAATGACTATTTTCCAAGAAATAAACACCATTTACTTCTAACCAACCCAATGGTTGTCCGACACCACCTCCCCCAATCATATTTTTCTCTCCTATTACTGTCCAAAAAATTGATAAGTTTTTTTGCTTCAAGAAAGAAATGAGTTTGTCTTTCCTTATAAAAACATGACCAGGTGCTTCTAAGTCAAAAGCTCTGGGATAGAAAACTACAAGTTCACCTTTTGGGTCAAAAAACCTGCCATCGACATAGGGCTGAGTTAATTTCATTTCGCCCACTATATATTTAGCTGGCAGTTTTACATGAATTGAATTTTCAGTAGAACAATCAATCGATGATCCACTGCTTAAATACTCATCATCTGTGACTAGTACTTTTGATGGTATTTTTTCTTCACCTTGAGAATTTTTGGTCCATCCGTCGTGATGGTAGTATGGGATATATTGATTTAGAAAAGCAGGAGCCCAGGGATATTCTGAAAGATAAATATTGTAGAACTCATGAGATTCAGGCATCCATCTCCCCATAAACCTTTGCTTAAAGGCCCAATTTAAGACTTTTTTTGTGTCGTTGTTTTTTAGAAAATAGCTTTTTGTCATATACCAAAGTGTTCTTGTCGCTTTATCGTATTTTTCGTCCTCAGGTGGTGTTTCATCCTGCCATTCTGTAAAACCCTCAAGTGAGAGCCAAACGACACCATCTTTATCCGTCAACTCTAATATGTCCTTGGGATCTGGTAAATCAGATTTCTTTTTTAGCCAACCAATGTCAGAGACTTTCTTATTCCAAGCATCATAAATTCTCTCTACTTTAAAGGTTTTAAATGAAGGAATTCCATCAGTAGGATGATTGGGAAAATCCTTTAATATACAGGATGGGTCTATATCTCTAACACTTATTTGCCATGAACCCTCATATTCATCTGATTCATGAGACCAGCTATCTTTTTTAAACTCAAAGTTATCAGCAATCCTTGCCAAAAGCTCATGTAGAGCTATCCACTGATATTTTTTACCTATTCTCTCAGGCTTATGGTCAGATCTATCAGCTCGATGGTAGTTCAAATTACTATCAAATTGACCATGAAGCTCATAACTCCAGCCAAGTTGTACAACCCTGTTGAAAAGCCATCTTTGAGCCAACCCTGGATTAAATCTTTCTAAAGGATCGTTTATGCTCCCCCTATCATCTAGAAAAGGTTTTATTTCCTTCTTGAAAAACGCTCTCCTCTTATCCGGCAAAGATTTTAGAAACGTACTCATCGTCTTTGCTCTTTCCTGCTTTTCTTCTAACTCTTGCTTTTCAAGCTCTTCTTTTTCCTTTGGTTTGTCATAAGAAACAATTTTTATATGATCCATAATTTTAGAAAAATCTATTCCATAGAAAGGATTAGTTGCCATTTCCAACAGTTTTAATTGATCTTTAGTAAGGCTTTTTTTAAACTTTTCATAAATTGATTTTCTATGAACTTCTTGCGAGTTAAGTCTTCTTCCTGACCAATGATTTACAGCTGAGCCCAAAACATAGTTACCAAAATCCGCTAATGAGCCAAAGCTATACATCACTGATGACCATATATCTAAAAATCCACGATTTTCACTCTTATCCTTAAAAAATTTTTCCGGATAATATTTCTTCTTAAGGTACTTTTCAGTAGGCACTCTCTTTGGCCATGAACTACCAAATGGAGGGTTAATTTTATTTTGACTGATTTTTAATTTAATACCCTCATTTAAAGCTACATGTATCACTCCTCTGGTATAGTCACGTTGTAGTATATGAACAGGAGGATTTCCATTCTTAAAATGATTATTGTAAATCCACATAGACAGTGCTTTGAGCTCCATCTTCTCCTTTCTAGATCTTAACGCCACACCATAGGCCACCGCATAAATACGTTCAGAAACATATGGGTCATTAACGTCTTTAAATATTTTGAGCAAATTGAGTACAACATTCAATCTATTAGTCAAAAGAGTTACAAGTGCTTTAGTGCTTTTATCTCTCAAAAACCTATTAGGAGTGGTTAAAAACCAAGCCAACGCGATCGAACAGAGTAAAATAGAATCATCACTTATGTTTGATTTGCTTTGATCGGACCAACTCCACTCAACTAATCTGTCCACTGCTTCTTGTTCACCATTCTGATAATGCAAGAAAGTTGACCACCAAGAATCGCGTTCTGCCATAGAAAATCTAGAAAGATGTCTGTGTAAAAACAGCGAATTGAAAGGATGGGATGGGATAGGAGCAACAGAGAGCAACGCATTTAAAAAACTATGGTGCCCAGATTCTGTTGTTATTATTTCTGAATTGACAAATTCTTTAACTTTTTTTAAGTCACCAGAAAAGGCGTCTGGTCTACGCCATATAACACTTTCAACAAAAGCTTCAGGAAGTAATGATTTCCCGTTTAAATAGGGAGCTACTTCAAAAAACTCTATACCCCTTAACTGTTCCGGGCATTGAATAGATAGTGCTTCTACAATACCTTTGTTCCAGGAATTAAACAAAAACTTCCCGATCCTCCTACGTCTAGAGAAGAATTTTTTTGCAGTATTTAAATTTTTATTTTTTTTGCTAAATTCACCTTCGTAGTTTTTAAAAAGATATCTACCTATTAAGTGATCACTAAACTTTTGGAAAGGAAACCTAAAATCATAACCCTCATACTTTTGCTTTTCTGTAGAATATCTAGGAGTTTTAACAATTAGTAGATTCCTTTCCAAACTCTGAATAAGATCACTTTTACTAACCTGAGGATAAGCCTTAGCAATTATTTCTGATAATTGGTCCTCTGAAATTCTTTCATCATTGCTATTAACCATTTCCTCAGCAACCTTTTCAATAATACAATCCCAGATATTACTTCCTGGGCTATTGCTAATACTGAATTGCTTGGCTATTTTTTTAGATACGCTATCTACAAAAGATTCAAAAATATACGTAGCACCTTCATGCCCTTTGAAAACTTGCTTCTTATTTTTGTTTTTTCTGTTTTGAAAAGCCTTACAAAATAGAAGAAGAAATAAGGGATTTTGAAATTCTGGAGTTAAAAGGGGGATTTCTGGTAAGGGTAGCTTGAATTCATGAAAGAACTTACTGATGGCCTCCCATTCTTTGAAGCGAAAGCCCGGATGATCTTCTTTTACAAACTCTTTAGAAGTTTTCGCAGTCATGACTTCTTTTTCGAATCCAGTCCTACAACTAACAACTAATGCAATATTAGGATATCGTTTCACTTCTGAGATCAAAGCAGGAAGGTGAGTTTTCCAAAAATTATTTATTCTAGTTTCATTTAAAGCATCAACTATGAGCAGCGCTCTGCTTTTATTTTTTCTAGCAGAAAAGTCCAAACATTTTAGAAAGTGCTTTTGATCCAGTTTAACTCCAGACTGATGTGAAATCTGATTAAGTAAATCTTCCCCTGACTTAAAATGCTCCCCAAAGCACATAACAGATGGACTTATGTCCTCTCCTGTTAAACGACCTTTAAGGACATCACAAAGAAGATGTGTTTTTCCTGTTCCTGCTATCCCAGTCAGTAACAAAAATGGGTTATTAGCCAATCCCGCCTTTGTACTTGTCGATAGCTCTTGAAAATATCTAAGTTCTTTTTGACACTCATAAAGGTAATGAATATCAGAACCTAAATCTTGTGACGGAGTTTTCTGAGAATCTTGAGACTTGGTTGTCTTTTCTAACCTCTCTTTTTCTTCCCTAAGCTTACTTGATAATTCCCAAGAAATGTTAAGGGCCTTACTCGATCTATTTTTGATTTTTTTCCAAGGGATCAAATCAGTACAATATTCTTTCTGCTGTTCTAAGAGGCTGAATAAATCGAGTGTTTCCTTTCTAAAATTTTTATAAAGACTCTGTACCTCTTTATTCTCATTTTTTGAAGAGACACGGTTAAATTCTCGGCTTAATTTCCCGTAGTGAGTTCTTAAAGATTTATAAAATCGCCCGGTGCGACTTATACCATCAAATATTTCTGCTATGGGTAAATCGACATTTAGTTTTGGTGTGTATCGAGGTCCAGCCTTATTTGAAACTTTCTCAAAATGACTTGTTGCCCAAGTTTGATCAGTAAATTTGTTTTTCTTCATATAATTAACATAAATCCCGGTTACCCAGAGTATTAAATTCATACAAAAAAAGCCCAACTAAGGGCAGGTGTTGAGGCGCATCAAGCTATCAGCCTCATCTCAATTATACTCGAAGTTTACCAAAAGCATAAGGCAATCAGCCGGGTTTGCAGCTTGTAACCGCCTGTGGCCGCTTTTGTGAGGCTTTCCGGCCTCACCTGGCATAGTTAGCCAATCTGAATAAGTAAAACGCCTGTTTGGGGAGCTGTTGGAAGATTATAGTTTCTCTATCTCCCAGCCATCGTTGTCATAAACAATCACCTGGCCACCTTGAGTGATGGTAAGGCTGACAGTTGGGTAACGGGTATTTTTGATTGAAGCACACCAGACACCATCAGCACGCTGATAGGCAGTTTCCAGGTCATGGCCCACATCCCCACACTGCTCATATTCCTCTGTGTGAGGATCCTCATAATCTACCCACCTGACAAAAAAGTTGCCAGGTTTAGTACCTTGAAACTCGTAGGTCATCTGAGTGATATCAACACCAAGAATGTCCTGATGTTTTGTCATGAATTGCTCTGCCACCGGGCGGATGGCTTCGGCAGTAGTGTAGCGGGGAGTATTGTCATATTCAGGCTGTGGATCAAACCAACGGGAATCATCGTCATTAGTACCCCATCTACGCTCAGCTTCGCCAACTTCAACAATGTAGTTGGTATTGGGATCGACAGTAAAACCAAATCCACCAGCAGAGTAATGTTCTGAAGCAGGATTCGTGTAGTCGGTCCCACTGTCATCAGGTTTGCCATTAAAACGACTACATAAAAACTCAACAGGCATATCAGAGGATCCTAGAAACTTCTGGATGTTAACCACCGCTTGCTCACGCTCCTGCGCAGAGCGGGCAGTCAGTAAACAAAACTTTTGTTGAGCTTCTTTATAAGCTTGGGAGTCTTTATTTGGATTGGCTTCCATAGTGGCCACCAATTCAGCAATCTCATTAGCTTTCTTAGTTTCAGCCACAGTGTCGCCATGCTGCATCCTTAAACCAGCCCAAGCCAGCAAACCCAAGATAGCGACAATACCCAGAATTAATGGAAAACGATTTGATTTTTTCTTCATAAGCTTGCCTTTCAGCTTCAAAGTTTGCCGATGTTAGCTTCCTTTGCAAAGGGAGTCAAGATTCGACTGCTTACCAGGCTAATTTTAGCACAATCTTTCTATATATAGAATGGTAATACATTCCAAATATAGCAACAATTTGAGCATGAGAGGATATGCTCAAGACAACCCATTTCTCCGTGAGCGGGAACTTCTAGGAGACACAATCAAGAAGATTCGAGAACGCAAAGGAATGACCCAAGAAGAACTGGCTTATAAAGCAGCTAGCAATGTTTCGTATCTTGCTAAGATTGAAAATGGTTATGTAAATACCTCAGTTAGGTATTTGATTAAAATCGCCAGAGGCTTGAAAGTAAAAGTCAGAGATTTATTTGAGTTTTAGGAAGATACTGCTGTTTTCTTTTTCTCCATGGCTTTTTTATTACCCTTGTTTAACTTTAAGGTAGTGATTGCCGTTCCAGAGAATATCAATAGCCCACCAATTAATTCGTAGGAAGTAGGATACTCCTTTAAGAAAACCGAATTAATCACTATTGCGAAAAACAGTTCCGTTGCAAGAATAATTGTTCCCCAATTTACATCAAAGTTTCCAAACCCGTAAACGAGCAGATAACCAATTGAAACAAGAAGGAGTCCAAACAACAAAGCCACAAAGATTGCGCTTAAGTGAAATTCCTTAATAAAAACTTCATTGCTAAACAAAAGCAGTCCAGAAGCTAGAATCACCCCAGACAAACTCTGATAAAACACAACCACTTCTCTTTTAACATCTTTCATTAGTTTACGAAGTGTATGGCTTGAGCCTTCAAATATTCCCGAGAACAATCCCAACACAAGCCCCAGAGTTATTGACTCAACACTAAAGGGGTAGACGAAGAAACTTAAACCAATAAAAACTAAGACCAAAGCGGCAATATGTTTGAGTGTGAATTTTTCTTTAAATAACACTCTTCCAAAAATTGCTGTTGATACTAAACTACCAACATAGAGCATAAACAAGCTATTTGTTACTTTAATAAGGTTTGCAGAGACAGTGAAGCAAAGGATGGATAGCGGAAAAACAACACTAAAGGCAAGAACATATTTCAAGTTTTTCTTTCCTATATCTAAGGGGTTAATCTTCTTGTAAAGGACGACCAAAGCAATAATCAGAGTTGCGAAAAGCGAACGTGCAAAAACCTGACCAGGATCACTGAATGTTTTTGCCAACTCCCGAATGAGAACCCCAAAAGTTCCCAATATAGCGGCAGTAGATACTAGAGCTAAAAAGCCTTTAGTTTGATTCATATTATTCGGTTGCCTCTGCTTCTTTCTTCAAAATTGGATCAACATTGGTATAACCACCATCAACCACGATAGTCTGTCCATTAATAAAACTTGCTTTGGGTGATAATACAAACGAAACGGCATTTGCAATCTCTTTAGTTTCAGCATTTCTACCTAGTGGATTGTTTTCCATCGCTTCCTTTATGGCTGGTGAATCCATACCACTGCCAACCCAACCAGGGGCTATTGCTACAACTCTAATCCCATTCTTCCCGAAAACATTCCCCAAACTTTTAGTAAGGTTTATAAGAGCAGCTTTACTTGCAGAGTAGGACATACTTACAAACGCGCCGGTCATCCCGTCAGTGCTTGCAATATTCACAATTGTTGAACCTTCATTAAAGTTCTTGCGCAAACCATGGGAAAGAATAAAGGGAGTATTCAGATTGACTTCGAAAATCTGATCCCAGGTGTCATAAGACACCTTGTCAAACGCTTCAAACTCAATAATCCCAGCGTTGTTAACCAAGGCGTCTAGCTTTCTATCTTTTAAGCCTTTTACAAAATCTAGCGTCTGCTGTCGATCAGAGAAATCAACCTGGTAAAGTTCAATTTCTTTAACCTCGTTTTTCAAAGATTCGGCTTCTTTTTGAGAAGATTTGTAAGTGCCAATAACAAAATACCCATCTGTAACCAATTGCCGGGCTATTGCATTTCCAATCCCTCTTGAGATTCCAGTTACTAACGCAGTTTTTTTCATCTAGATGTATTTTAGTCGAAATTCGTAGTTTTTCATACAGCAAGTACTATTTGTTTTCAAAAGTAAACATAAATCACCACAAAGTTTATTGAGATAAACATATGGTCCCGGCTAGGCTAGACATAGTTAATTCCAATTTGAATTTTTATGTCACAAGCAAAACCTGCCACTTACCTTACCAGCGACCTTGCCCTCGCTACCACCATTTCCCTTAACTTTCCCATTGCAGATATTGATCGAACCAACCCGCGCAAAGCGGTTTTTGTGTTTCAGCGGTCCCCGGAATTGGAAAGCTTAGTTGACTCCTACTTCACCCACCAACTCAAGGTTTCCCCACAAGTCTTTTTCAACCAGTTACGTGATGTCAAAGCCAGGCTCTATGCCGAAAAACGACCATGGTAAGCCAACAATTACTACTCGAGCTGAAGAAAATTATTGAAGAAGATTACGGGATCAAGCTGACTTTAGCTGAAGTCATGGAAGTGGCAACTACTTTGGTTCAGTTTGCAGAAGCGGCCATGAAGATTGAAGCTAAATCAAACAGCTCTTAAAGAGCTGGTCCATAAATGAAAATGAAGATGTCAAAACAACAACCACCAGCAGACAATCTGTACCTCCAAATCTGTAGAAATCCTATTTTCAAAGACCTTCTTTTGGCACAGATCACGGCTGACCAATGGCACACCTTTACTGCTTTGGCAGTCTTCATGAACAAAAAGGGCGAATGTTATCCCTCTCAAAATAAACTCAAACAAATTCTTGGTTTAAATAGTGTGGCTAGCGTGAGTAGAAGAATCGCTTCCTTGGAAAAAGCTCGTTTTAAAGGTGAGCCCTTAATAAAAGTCTTTCGAAAGAAGAAAGACAAAGTTAAAGGCAAATTCCTCTTTGCCAGCAATGGTTATCAGCTCAACCAAAACATCATTACTATCTTCGCTCCGCATGACACCACCATCACATATAGGCGACAACAAATGGAAGCACTCAAAGAACTTAAGGCTAAAACCTTGGATTCATTAAACATGGCTGCGTCACGGAAAGACGATAAACAAACTAGAAGGAGTTTTTAACAAAAAATTTAACAAAAAACGGCGCCGTTTATGAAAGACAAATCAATAGTAAAACCAACAGAACAACTTATAAGGAAGCTTGGTCAATTCCTGGTCAAAACTTGGTCAACTTTTTTGGGTGGGCAGAAGGTGGGCAAAATGAGGGCGAATTTTGAAGACTTTCAGGCTAAACAGGGTGTACAAAAGGTGGACAGAAATAGGACGGAAAAGGTTCACCAACACTTCACTGAAAGTTCACCGGATTTTAGAGCTCTTAGCCTGAAAACACTTCGGCAGCGCTTCGGCGCTACTTCGGTGGTTTTGGAGAAGATTAGCCAAGAAAAATGTCGGCAATGTAACGGCAAGATGTCGGTGGTTTTGAGCACATTCCTCCTGATTCCGTATATAGCCCAATATATGCGGAATGTCCTGATTCAATTTGATATTCCCTCGAGTTACCTATATGTTGTTGTGTTGAAAAAGCTCTGCCTATGAAAAGCGTCATATTCTGCCGAGTCTCCAGCAAAGAACAGGAAGAAACGGGCTACTCCCTCCCGGCGCAGGAGAAGTTCCTGCGAGAATATGGCGACAAACAAGGCTTGGAAGTTAAAAAAGTCTTTGCCATCTCCGAGTCAGCTGCAGGCAAAAGCCAACGTAAGGTCTTTGAGGAAATGATCGCCTATGTCAGGAAGCAGAATATCTGCGCCATCATTGTTGAAACTACCGACCGTTTGACCAGAAACTTCTCTGATGTTCCCACTATTGACCAATGGATCACCGAAAGCGAAAACCACCAGATCCATCTAGCCAAAGAAGCCTGTGTCCTGCACAATTCCTCCCGCTCCCACGAATGGTTTATGTGGAGGGTCAAGGTAGCCACAGCCGAGTATTATGTCCGCCTGCTTTCCGAGAACGTTAAGAAGGGACAAAAAGAAAAACTGGCTCAGGGCTGGTTACCCACTAGACCTCCTCTTGGTTATAAAACTGTCGGTGAAACCGGCCATAAGATCCACATCATCGATGAAAGTGCTTCCAAGCTGGTCATTAAGATGTTTGAACTCTACGCCTCCGGCGACTATTCCATCAAGAAACTAGCCAACACCATGTACAAAGAAGGCATGAGATCGCCTCAGGGTAACAAATTGGCAGTCAGCCGCACTCACTCCCTGCTGCGGGATCCTTTTTATATGGGTAAGATTAGATGGAATGATGAAATTTACGAAGGCAAACAGGAACCATTAATCAGCAAAGAAGTATTCGACAAAGTTCAGAAGTTACTTAAAAGCAAAACCACACCCACCTATATGAAACATAGCTACTTATTCAAAGGCTTAATCCGCTGCGCTACCTGCAAAGGGCTAATCACCTGGGAGCTTCACAGTGGCCATCGCTACGGCCACTGCAACCACTACAACGAATGTGATCAGGAGACTTGGGTCAAAGAACCAGGCACTGAGGACCAACTCTTAGCTGGCTTTGAAAACCTGAGGATTAAGAATAAAAGAATCACCGAGTGGCTTAAGAAGGCGCTCAAAGAGAGCCATCGGGACGAAGTCGAGTACCACAACAGCACTGTGGGCGAGTTAGAAACCCGCTACGAGGCAGTTTCCAGGAGAATGGATAAGTTATACGATGACAAACTCGATGAAAAAATCACCCAGGAATTTTACAACCGCAAGTTTAAACAGTATTCAAAGGAAAAAGACGAACTGACCGAAACCATAAAGAGGCACTCCACCGCCAGCACTGGCTACCTGAATCTCGGCATAAACCTCTACGAGCTCTCGCAACGTGCCAAAGAAATTTACCTCTCCGCCAAAAAGAAGGAGATGTTGGACGAACAGCGTGACCTAATCAGGCTGGTCTTCAAGAAACTCATTTTAGATGAAGGCAAACTCAGCTGGGAATACTCCCGAGCCTTTAAGATACTGTCTGAGGCAGTAAGTCAGACAAATTGTTCTAAAGTGGAAAATTTGAAGGGTTTGGAAAAAGAAACTTTCGAACATCGCGAAAATCCCGATGTTTCAACAAAAAAGGACGCTTTGTGCCTTAAGCGTCCCATCTGGCTCGAGAAATGGTATGAATTCGGAAAAATTGATTGGGTCAGCGAGCTGGAATATCCGGAGTGGACGGTGAAGGAAGTGGGGAGGTTTTTACAAGCTTAAAGACGAATGTCAACTATTTAACGGTTCTGTTGACATTGAAAAAAGAGATGTCAACACTTATAACCAAACAATTTAAATTTGACTTCGAGTTGAAATTTGATATTTCTTTTTCCGCTTCGAGAATGCAGGCTCGCCACCCTCTAGAATGTTACACACTTGTTCGATAATCCCATTTTCAAATTCATCAACTTCCACATCAGGTATCTTTTTAGCTTGGTCTTCCAACGAACCAGAGCAATATTCAAGTCTTGGGCCACGTTTACCATTGTAATTAGCTACCACCACTTGTTCTGCGTCCGTGTTTACAACAAGATTGGGATTATGGGTAACCATAATAATCTGTCGATATTGTTTCCTATCGCTAAAATACTCAATTAAATCTTTATAAACTGAAAGATTGTCTAAGTTCTCTTCAGGTTGATCAATAATTAAAGGTCTATAATCATCTTCGTCAATTTTTAAATAGAGAATCAAAAGAATAATTCCCTTTTGACCAGGAGATAGCACATAAAGATCCGTATCATCAAACTTTAGTGAAGAAATAATCTCAAAATATGTAGGGTCAAATATCCAATTGAAAAAGTCTTCCAAAGAATAATTCTCTCTTAACTGCTCAAGAATGGATATTTCTTTGCCGTCAAAGATTGAAAATTTTTCAAGAATCTTCTGAAGTTTTGTTTCTAAAACATCGTTCTTAAAGCCTTCTCTTGCAAATTCATCCCATAAATCACCAAGAGTTTTTCTTAATTCTTCCAAATCTCTGAAATTACCCTTCCTAGACCTATCAATAATCTCCAAGCCAGCTTTGTTATGAGATTCGAGTTGATAATTAATTTGAGCCTCAAAGACCAATTTTCTGTCAGTATCGGTCCCCGAGGCTAAAGAGTCTTGTAACGGTTTATACAACTCTTCGATTTTTTCTTTTTCCTCTTTCAAAAGGTCAAAATATGACTCATATACGCTGAGACGTTCTTTTTCAAGTCTCTGTTTTTCAGAGGTAGACTCTGTATTAATCCTAGTAATTTCTCCTTCTAAAGCCTTAATGGAGCTTTCAACCGAAAGTATTGTTTTCTTTTGCTGTTGATATTTCAATTTTATTGTCTCAAACGCCCTAGTTTCTTTTTGTTTATCTTCTATCCCTTTATTCAAATCTTGAAGATTGTCAAAAGTTAGACTTTTTTCCTCAATTTCCAACAAAATTGCAACGTCTTCTTTCTTACCTTCTCTCAGAGTTTTAAGTTGAGTACTTATTTTGATTTTTTCATCATCAATAGACTTTTTTATGGCTTCCTCGTCAAAGTTCACCTCAAAAACATCTGGTTTGATTTCATCAAAATCTGCTACCAATAAACCTATTTCTGACTTAAACTCACTAATTTTCGTTTTGAATATCTTAACCTTAGTCTCTACATCACTTATTTTGCTTAATTTCCCCTGAAGTGCGACTATTTTAGTTTGGAACTTTTTCTTTATCTCAAGTAATGTCGCGAGTTCTTCTTGACCCTTTTTATCTTCTGCGGGCAATTTAGGAAGGCTATCGTTTAATCTTTTGAGCTCACCCTTTCTCTCTGCAAGTTGTTTTTTCTTTGTGGGCAAACTTTGTAATACGGCAATCAAACTGCTCAGATTTCTGTTAATCTCTCCAAGTTTTTCAACAACCCCTTCTTTCTCATACTGATAATTACTTAAAATTCTCTTTTTAAGCTCACTAAAGTTTGACGCGCCCATTCGCTCTGTATCATCTAGTTTCTGAAATATAACGTTCTCTATTTGTGATTGTAGTTTTGCACTGTTGTGATGAGAGCAAAGTTCTTCGACAGCCCCTTGGGGAAGATATCGCACAAGACCGCGATCTGTAATAAGATCGCCAACTCTGAAATCAGTTTTCTGACCATCACCCCACTCAATATTAATTTGGGTTCCTATTATCGTATCCTTATGCTTTGAAGCCTTTTTTAAAAACGCCTCTTCATTATCGTCTTTACTTCCTGAGCCATAAGCAATAGCTTCGACTAATGCAGACTTTCCTGATCCACGTCCACCAATAATCGTAATCAAGTCTCGATTCAGCTCTAATTCAAACCCATCTTTAAACCATCCCTTAGAATCTGGAATTGATATGCTTTTAATAACTTTATGTTCAGGCTTGAGGTTGGGGGGAGTATCTCCTATAAACACTCGTGCATAAGGCTCATTAAGAACTTGTTTTAAACCAGCGAACGTGGGGTCTGCTTTTATCCAAAGAAGCGTTTTCCCTATCTGATCGATTGAATGAGCATCGGAAGAATGTAGGACTAAGTCGTTGAGTTTGTTTTCTGCTAAGTTTTTACGATTCTCATCAATCTTAGAAGGGTCATCCAAACTTGTAAGAGCAAAATGGGCTGTATTTATTAGTGTTCGTTTTTCAGCCGCTGATTGGTCCCATCTTGATTGATCCCATTCAGAATAACCAATAGCGGTAATGTAACGACCTTTGAAACAATTTTTCTCTAGAAGTTTCTCGATGTCTTCCCGTTTATAAGTAATATTATCAAAACCAACTTCAAGATCAGATTTATTATGTATGGAATTATCTGCTGGTGCAGCAGCCATTATTTGTCTTCCAAGTTCCTCCAAAGAGCGAGTAGTTGGCGTTTGTTGCCACACTGTTCCATCCTGGATCTTGTATCCAGTTGAAAGTCCATTTAAAAGCTGGTCTCTGATATCTTGAACATCAATTGAAGAGTCAAATAGAACATGAAAGTTATGCCGTTTTGAATTGTTGGCTGTACCACTAAAAGTATTTAATCTGAACTCTATATTGGGAATGATTAAATCAATATTAGGAATTTCATCCCTACGTGTTAACAAATGTTCATAGCCATCACAAAATAAATAATCAGTAATAGCAATGACTTTAATTTCTTGAGGTAAAGATGCTAATTTTTGAATAAAAGCGTCCCAGGCAGCATTATTATTACCACCATAATTTTGTATGATCGACATGGGAGTGTGGACATGCAGGTCCCACTTTCTCCACTCTGAGCCTTTCGGGTATAAATTATCTGGCATATTATCTTGGTCCGTAAAACCTGTCACCGTTGTAATGAATCATGTGATCAGGTATTTCTGCCAACCAAACTTCTGTTTCCCAAGCGATATGGGAAGTGTGTTTTCTAAACTCTGAAAAATCAGGAAAAGCTGTCACATATACTTTTCCAACGCTACATTTCTGAAGCATCTCTTCAAGCTCCACCATTCTCTTGGGAGACATTGGTCCGTGTGACGTAACAACCTCAATCAAGTAAAGCCATCTCTTATTCTCATCAAACAAAACGATATCGGGCAACTTGTCGTGTTCTGTAATAGGAATTCCTAGCTTTTCCAATACTTCTTCATTTACATAAAGGTTCTTCTTGGCAGTATCTCCTAAATATAAGAGCTTAGAACCTGGGGCAAACCTTGGTGCAAATTCTTCTACGACCGCAGCTTGTACTTCGTTATGTTTACCTGGAGATAGTTCAAGTGTTTCTCCACCATCTATGGTTATGGGTACCATATTTCGTTTTCTTCTCTTCCTGTAAGTTTCTACCAATTTCCCATGTTGTGACTCAAATTTTTTTAGCATTAGTTCCCAACCAGATGTACCATAGGATTTGATAACCGCCAATGCATCATCTGTCAAAGCATAGTGAGCACGCGGGCTATTCGTTGGTAAGGTAGGATCGTCTGGGTTGTAGTGAGCCACATATGCTTGAACAAATTGGTGCAAAACTTGTCTCCTCACAGTTTCTCGGGTATTAGGTGCATATTCTCGCTTATACTCTTGGCTAATAAAATCCATCACTCCTTTTGACACTGTCAAACTGGGTTTCTGAGCATCTTGCCAAGAAGAACTAGGCCTTAAATCACTTAGAGCAAGCAATGTGAGAGCAGCCATATCGTTTTGTTGAGCAGGAGGAAGTCCCAAAGCTTTCAAAACGACTTGAGCTTCATTAATTTTTTGATTGATTTGACTTTTTTTAGGCATAATCTCTTATTAAGTTTGTTACTTTTTGATCAATTTCCACAAGATCCATTGTACGATTTTTAATCGTTTTGCCAATCCTTTCAATAACGTCTGGATCTGGTAATGGAATGTTTCTTAACTCAGTAGCACTGACTTGTGTGTTACCACTAAAAACTCGGAAGTACTCATCAAGCAAACTACTATTCAAAACAGCTGCTAAACCTAAAGCTTCAGTATCTGAAAGACTACCATTTTTACGGTAAATGTAGTTAATGTGATTTTCTATTCCAACAAATTTTGATTTACCACCCTCAGAAATGAATGGAGCAGCAACAAGTCTTTTCTTCTCTTCCTTAGCACTAAATCTTCTTATTAAAACGTAATTATTGTTTGGCAATAAGAGTCTTTGAGCCTCCTGAGAAGTCTTAACATATTGAGGTTTTCGCGATTTTACAGGCCAAGATACTTTCATGGTCTTAATATTTTGAAGCCAAAGCAAGGGAGCATTCGAATCCTCGAGATCTTCGGAATCGAGCAACTCGCGAGCTCTAAAGGCTACGATAGGACCTGTAGAAACTTCAAAGCCGAGGGAATGCAAGTTGTATTTCCAAGATTTAACAATCTTTACAATTTCTCGTTGTTCAACCTTGGTGGGAATGTGTAAAACATGACCATTCTCTAACGAGATGATCTCTTCTAGTGGAATAAGTATTGATTTTGAATTGGCTATATCTGATAAACCATCACAGCTAGAAACTTCAACTTCAAAGCTATCACGATCAATTGACTTATCTTTCCGTGCATGAAGGATCACATTCTCTTGTAAAACACCATCTTTTCCAAAAGCTTTATCTCTGGATTCGAAGATATGAATTGACTGAGGTATTATCTGCTCAAAGAAATTCTCACGAAACTTTTTAAAGTATAATCCTGAGGCATAACTACGAGGTGTTATAAAACCAAGCTGTCCGCGCTCCTTCAGCAGATAAGCAGCAATAGCCATAAATAAGGCGTAGATATTTGGCTGACCGTGAATGATCGGCGTTGCAGCAACTGCCCGAGGATCAGATTTTGCTATTTTAAAATATGGTGGGTTTGCAACAATTAGGTCAAATTCCTCAAAGTTTTTCGAGTCAAGCAAACTCTGCTGAAGTGATGTGTTAAGTACCTCAGCATTTTCCAGAACAAAATCTTTTTGATGAACAACAAACTCTAGTGAAATACCATGCTTGATCAGCCATTTTTTCAAATAAGTTAGGCTTTCATTCAACGCGGAAACAAGTTCAGTATCTATTTCATAAGCAGATAGCTTAATTTTTTTGGGTTTGGAATCCCAACCAGCAATAGCTTCACAAAGCGCACAACTAAGAATTCCACTACCTGCTCCAGGGTCCAAAATTCTTACTGCATTTGCTGAACATTCTTCGAAATCATTGGCAACCATTTCCGCTATGGCTTTTGGGGTAAAAAACTGACCAAGGGATGAGATATCATTCTTTGACTTGCGACTAACAAACTCAGAGCCTAATGACTCTGCATATTCGCTTGGACTAGTATTGTAAGTCAAATTATTTTTCATTATTGTTTTGTTTAATGAACCTCTTGATAGCTGAAATTTCATAGCGTCTGATTTTCCTTTCACCTATACGCACAGCCACCAAAATACCCTTGCGATCCCAAAGTCGAAGGGTGTTGGGGTGGACGCTCAATATCTCCGCCGCTTCTTTGAGTTTCAAGAGTTTTTCCATAATAACATTACTTACCAATTGATGTCTTTAGAATACAAAGGAATAAACATATTATCAACTAGATCTATCTGGTAGGTTTCTATGATAGTTAACTATAATAGAAAGCATTAGCAACTACTTTTTGCCGGATTGCCGGTATTTTTATTTAGCTTTCTATTTATAGTTGCTGACAAACACGAGCACTGAGCCACTGTAACCATTTTCCTGCCTGCCGCCGACAGGCACGGTGTTCTAAAGTGGAAAATTTGGAGGGTTTGGAAAAAGAAACTTTCGAACATCGAAAATTTCCCGACAATTCAACAAAAAAGGACGCTTTGTACCCTAAGCGTCCCATCTGGCTCCGTCAATGGGACGATACTCGAATTGAGGAGTGGGTAAAAAAATATCTATATATAAATTATCTTCTTACAAAAATCCCGGCTAGTGTAGTTTCTGTTTGAAACATTTCTCCTTCATTTATAAATCTTTGTGATCTTAATAAATCTAATATATCAATCGGTGATCTCAGTCTTTCTTGATGCATATCTCCGAAACTAGCTTGTGAATTATTTCCTAAAATTATTGTAGTAATTCTTGAATCTTCTAACAATCTTTGAATTGTATCTCTTGATACATAATTAAGTACGTTTTCTAGTACAACTAGCGAAGGTCTTTGCAACCAGTTCGATATTTGCTCTAACCCTACTGGTAAATAGGATGCGGATAGTTCAATTGAAAAATCCAAGTTTAACTGCGGTTTTCTTACTTTATATATTGGATCTAATAATAAAGCTCTTGAAACTTGCCATGGCAACTCTAATGTTAACGGTGCAAATAATGCGCCAATTTCTATTACATCTTGAGGGTGTGAGGCTAGATGAGGTAGTATATCCTCAACTAATACTCTCCTTATAGGACCATTTTTAGAATAGGCAATCAACTCTTCATCCGATAATTGTGAAATTAATTCTCTCCAATATCCTACAATAGTACTTTCACTAGTCATAAGTATGATTGTAAATAATACTATAGGTATTATATAATACTCTCTATGGAAAAAAGACGTAATGTTAACTGGAGATTATTATCTCTCTATCCAATACCAGAATCTCTTAATATATAACAAGGTGATGATGGACCTCATGGTTTAAGAGTTATAGATGACGTATGCAATCTCGATCCACGCAGAGTTGCTGCTATTCCAGTAAATAGTGTTGCTATATTTGAGGTGCAAAATGGTGAGAACCATGATTTATTCCAAATAGCAAAAGCAGAAAGCGCTCCCTTTACAGAAACTGTTAGATTAATACCAGGAACTGGTTCAGATTTTTTTAAACTCGAAGCAAACCTTTACAGACCAGAAGTGTATAGAGTAGCTGTTCCTCATTCTCAATTCTATACATATATGACGGGTAAAAATGTGTTGCGTTATGATCTCATTACAAAAAATGGTAATCAAAGATACTTTGCCATGAGAGGGAAAAAATTTATTCCTTGGGTTCTTGACTTATATGGAAGAAATCAAATCGAATATATTATGGGTGAATGGGAACCAGACTCTGATAATCATACTACTTTCTTTCGAGGGATAGAAGCAGATATGTCTCCAGGACAAGCTCTTCAAGAAACATGGACATTCAAACAATATGCTCAGAATGGATATGGAAGAGTTATAGAAATCGAAACCCATCAACATTTTCTGCTACCACCTTTAAACATTCCTCAAACAACTGTAGTAAATGTTCTGTTTGGAAAGTCTTAACATTCCAAACTAGAGTATTCTTGCAGATGGGCAAAATTCAGACTTATTTTGAAAATGCATAAATTACCAAAGTAATGACTCCGATAATAAAACTTGCCAAGTGAATAATTTTTATCCTTTCTGCATTTAGAGCAAATCGTTTCAAAAACCACTGTATAACTATGTTGTTAGTATCATATTTGTTCTTAGCTTCTTTAATAATCTTTTCATGTACCTTCAACATATCTAAATCGAGTTTTATATCATTTTTATAAAAGTTAGAAATGGAGTCAAGTGAAAAACGTGACATTTGTAAGTCGCTTTTTTGAGACATTAATAATGGTCCATATCGAAAATTTAAACGAAGAAAATTCGGATAATCCCGAATATTAGTGACAAAGCGAATGCAACAATTCCAACTTGAAGAAGAATGCTAGTTTCAGTAGTAATTACGGTAAAAAAAGCCAAAATACCTACTGAAAGTAAATTCAAGTGATTATCAAGATCTGACTCTTTTCTTCTAAAAAACTAAATCCTATTTGGATTTTATTACTTCTTTCAATTGAGTCTGCCCGATATTTTTGAAGAGCTTCTTGCACCTTTTCATTCAAAAAAACCGATAAGTCTTGATTTAAATTTTTATCCATTTGGAACCTTAAAAAATCTAATTGGCTCCCCAGAGAATCATAGAAGAGAGTGAGGCATTTTCGATCATTCGTCGAATAGGCTTACCTGTTCCAATTAAATGCTCTTGTCCTACAAATTCCTGAAGTGTTTTGGGCCGGAGTAGTTCGGCTAATGGTTTATCCATTGAGATTATTGTATCAAATCATTCTTTTGTAGTAGGATGCTGTTGTGCAAAATGATGGAAGTCCATGAATGAATTTAAGATATCATCCACCTCTTGAACTTGTGCTTGACGATCAGAAGTAACAACTATATCACCGTTTGTAGATATAGATACTAAAAGAGCTTCTGTGCTGCCATTTATAATACTGTAAAGGCCCATATTAAATCTATCTTTTCTCCAACGAATAAGGATTTGTTTATGGGGAACAGCCTCTCGATTATTATATGAACAACCGAACTGTTTTCCAGTAGTAATTTCTTGTATAGTTAAATCGCTATCGAGAGATGTAATGAGAGAGCTTGGTTCAAGATGCGTAGCTGAAAAGAAGTAAACTAACTCAATAAATTTTTCTCTTTCATCTTCATTTAGTTCAGATAGTTTTTTTAGAGCACATAGTTTTGCAAGAGTTCGTATTTCTTCTTCGACAGTATTTTCTTGTAATCCAACAAGTCTTATGAGATGGCAGTAAAATTCCTTCCTTTGGTTTCTTAGATCCGAAAGAGATAATTCCATCATTTGATGAATAACTCTAGAAAAAGAAAATGGCTGTGATTCCATATATAATTATTTATTTTCTATATAATAAATGTAAAAGTATAGCACGAATTATTCCATTTTCAATATATATTGGATATGTATTTTTTCGAAGAACAAGAGAAGGCATTTTAAGGTTATTTTCTTATTCTTACCTTTTAACTTAAACTCCTTAATAAGTTTTTTGTCTGTTTCACCTGTTACATAGGCTTCTACATCTATAAATTCATCGATGCCAGAGTTCGCTAGTTTAGTTTTGAAGAGCTGTTCAATCTAATAAATACCTGCTGAGTTACTCATATAGACTTTTATTACAATCGGTACTTTTGTTCCTTTGGTAATTTCTACATCGTCTACTGCAAAAGCTGAAAGAGAGTGTATAGTAACTTTACCAGTTTCAAAAGGAATCCGTGATCGTCCCTTCGACATATCCAGCGAATCTATGAACGGTATGAATTGAGATTAAAAGAAATTGAAGAAGAAATACAAAATGTAAATAAAGATTATTCAGGTTCATTAAAAGTATTAGAAAAGATACTCTCACTTACAGAAAATCTTGGAATGGCTTATAAATCGGCTCATTATTCAATCAAGAGAAAATATCTTCATTTATTCTTTAATAAGTTTAGCGTTAAAGGAGAAGAAATTGCTAATTATGAGCTCTCTGAAGACTTAAAAGAACTGATCGAAAATGGATCGGTTCGAGTAAGCGCTACTGGGCTCCAGCGGGTGCACCAAGTTCGGACTTTATTTAGTTAAAAAATAACCTTTTCAATAAATAACAACATGTTATTGATAGGCTTCATCCTCAATTATTCATCTGAAATGTTCTTCTAGGATCTTACTTCAACTCTGCAACATAATCAGAAAATTCGTTCCTTGCACCCATAATTCTTTCATGTGGAACCCAAATAATCCCTCTTGCTGAATCAACAACTTGAAAATCAGTAAAACCATTTGCATCAACTCTATATCCTGAAATACATAAAGCATGACTTCTACCGCTTCCAGAATAGTCTGTAGATCTCACTAAAATAATAAGCGGTTTTCCACTATCCAGTGAATCCAATAATGCATTTTCGTGAGGTTGTGCTTTAATAGAGTCAACTGGCGGTTTACTATTATGAAAAGGCATCCTTGCTTTTATTTGTCCATCAAATTCATCAATATAAAATTTTGCTGTTGGTAAATATTTATAAGGTTTAAACGATGGCACTTGATTAAATCCTAAAAACCCATATGGCATTGCGTCTTGTTGGTTTATATATTTAACAGCCTTATAGATAGGTAGACCTTCTTTTGTCTTATCTTCGTGTTTTGCGGCTTGAGATAAATACCAAATGCTGTCCATATCTGGTTCCTTACCGAGAACAAGACCAACATTTGCTACTGCCCATGCAGTACATGTTGGATGAGCCGCCTGATAATACCACTTACCTTCATATGCCACAACATTAGAAGGGCGGTTGATGGGCTTTCGAAGGGTGAGATCTATAGAAAATTGCGCTTCTGGGTTTTCTCCTATATAGGGCGCTTCTTGAAGACTTCCTTCTGGAACCAATATGCCTTGAAAAATTAGATTTAGATCAAAATAGGGAATCAAGAGCTCTTTAGATTTAAAGACCTCATACGAGCCTTTGTCATGGTTAATTATTTCAGCATTTGAGAAGTATACCTTATTTTGTGTAGTATTTCAATAGTCAACTGACCACCACCAAAGGTGGTGGCATGTTGTTCAGCCTGAAAGGCAATTAATAATTGTTTGGAATATTTGTAATCTGGTTATCCTTTTTGTTCTTTCTTCTGTTGCCACTTTACATATTTTCTTATCTGTTGTTCATTGAGTCCTACCGTTGAGACACAATATCCTCTTGACCAGATGTGTCTTCCCCAATATCTTGTTGTGAGGTTTTTCTGCTCATTAAACAGCTTAATGGCTGTTTTACCTTTGAGAAACCCCATGATCTGTGATAGTGCATACTTGGGAGGAATAGATAAGATAAGATGAATATGATCTGATTGAATGTTAATCTCTTCAATGTTCATCTGATCTTTTTGACTACAGAGTGTATACAGATAGTTTCTGACTGCCACCTCTACTTTTCCTTCAAGTACTTGGTATCGATAT
>JAGQLS010000029.1 GCA_020429045.1 Candidatus Woesebacteria bacterium | reverse complement strand
GCGAGGTGATTGCGAAGTGTGAGCGGACGCTAGGACTACCAAAGAACGCGGAGACGGGAGCGCCTCGCGCCGACGGGAGCCGCAAAAAAAATGATAGGAAATTTTTGGTTTTGCCCCGCGCAAGCTTGTCGAGCGCGGCCGAGGCGCAAGTTTTATTCGTCAAAATCCTGCGGATTTTGCCCGAAATACATTCGAACTTCGTCCAATACACACCGCAAAATTTAACTTCCGCCGTTTTCAACGGCACGGAGGGCGGCAGCGCAGCTGCCGCCCGAGGAAGAAAACGCTGGCGGGCAGCCACAAACTGGCTCGGTACGCTGGCGGCGAAGTGGGCGGTTTTGTCACGAACCGTAGGGTTCGTTCCGATTTTTTGGACGAATGATTTAATTTGGTGATAATCCGCTGATTCGGACAAAAAAGCGGCTTGTTTCGTATCTAAAATCCATTCCCGCAAGGGTTCGACCCACTTGTTTCTTCCGCTTTCAAAATCTTTCATTTCCTCTTTCAAAGCGGCGAGAGTACGCATGGCTTCGTCTTTCTTTTTGAGGTAAATATTTTTCGATACATCACCATCGAGATACATAGAAACCAGCTTTTCCATGCGTGCCTCGCCGTCTTTGATTTTAGTGGAAAGATTTTGAACCTCGCTTTGCGATTGTGATGTTTCCTCACGTTCCCACTCTTTCACCTGCTCCAACATCCAATCAGTGTACCGATCGCAAAGCGAGATTGTGTGAAGACGTGCATGCAGTTGGGAGACGAGGTCTTT
>JAGQLS010000028.1 GCA_020429045.1 Candidatus Woesebacteria bacterium | reverse complement strand
CCTACACAAACACAAACGGCTTGTATAAGCCATAGCTTCGGTAACCTGTTTAGCCCCGTACATTCTTCAGCGCAGAAACACTTGACCAGTGAGCTGTTACGCTTTCTTTAAAGGATGGCTGCTTCCAAGCCAACCTCCTGGCTGTCTGTGCATCTCCACTTCTTTTACCACTTAACAGATATTTAAGGACCTTAACTGATGGTCTGGGCTGTTTCCCTCTCGACTATGAAGCTTATCCCCCACAGTCTGTCTCCCGCTTTCAAACGCAATAGCATTCGGAGTTAGTAAGGATCCGGTAAGCTTGCGCCCCCAAAACCCCAACTGTGCTCTACCGCCACTACGAATTCAACGAGGCTATACCTAAATATATTTCGGGGAGAACCAGCTATCTCCAGGTTTGATTAGCCTTTCACTCCGACCCACAGCTCATCCCCCAGATCTTCAACTCTGGTGGGTTCGGACCTCCACATCCTTTTACAGATGCTTCATCCTGGCCATGGGTAGATCACCCGGCTTCGCGTCTGCAGCAAGCAACTATTTCGCCCTATTCAGACTCGCTTTCGCTACGGCTTCGTCTCTGAAAGACTTAACCTGCGCTGCTTACCACAACTCGCTGGCTCATTATGCAAAAGGCACGCCGTCACCCCTCTTGGGGGCTCCGACTGGTTGTAGGCACATGATTTCAGGTACTATTTCACTCCCCTTCCGGGGTACTTTTCACCTTTCCCTCACGGTACTGGTTCACTATCGGTCACAGTAGCATATTTAGCCTTACCCGGTGGTCCGGGCAGATTCCCACAGGGTTTCACGTGCCCCGCAGTACTCGGGTGTCTCGACAAAAGAGATCTGATGATTTCGTCTACAGGGCTATCACCCACTATGGCTTGTCTTTCCAGAACAATTCGACTATCAACAGATTTTCTGACTCTCCAGGTGTTCTGCAACACACCTCGTCAAGATCCCACAACCCCTGGTGCACAACGGTCGCAGCCTTATACATGCAACCAGGTTTAGGCTCTTCCCGCT
>JAGQLS010000027.1 GCA_020429045.1 Candidatus Woesebacteria bacterium | reverse complement strand
AAATTAGGAAATATCTTTTCGACAAACAAAAAAAAGGCTTATCTAGTCAAACTATCTCGCTTTACGTAAACGCAATCAATTTTATTTATGCACAAATATATAAAAAGCCTGAATTTTACAAAATAAAACACCCCAAGCAATCTCATAAACTGCCTGTTGTTTTATCGAGAAAAGAAATACAACATATCTTAAAAAATATAAAGAACAAAAAGCACAAGGTGATGATATCGATAGCGTACTCTTCCGGTTTGAGAGTAAGCGAAGTCGTGAATCTGAGATGCCAAGATGTCGATTTAGATGAACTCACTATTCACATCAAACAAAGTAAAGGTAAAAAGGATAGGATTACCATTCTTTCCGATTCGATTATTGCAGATCTTCGAAAACATTTGACAAACAAAAACCCAAACGATCTTGTGTTTGAAAGTGAGAGGGGAGGCGCATTAACAACAACTACGCTGCAAAAAAACTTCAAAACTGCACTGAAAAAAACAAAAATCAACAAACCTGCCACATTCCACTCACTTCGCCACAGTTTTGCAACGCATTTGCTTGAAAATGGCACCGATGTGCGTTATGTGCAAGCGCTTCTCGGGCATCAAAACATACGGACAACCCAACGATATACGCACATCACCAACCCAAAACTCAAAAATATCAAAAGTCCGCTATAATTCCTTCATGCGCTACTTTGTCAAAACATTTGGCTGTCAACAGAATGTCGCCGACTCCGAACGGATCGTACAGGCCTTTGAAGGTCGCGGCATGCAACCGGCCCAAAGCTATGAAGATGCAAACTATGTCATCATCAATACGTGCATGGTGCGCGAATCTGCAGAAAACAGAGTCTATGGCCTGGTCAACAAACTACGTACGCTCAAACAAAAGAAACAAAAACGGAAAGAGCTGTTTAAAATTATTGTCACCGGCTGCATGGTTGGCGTTGCTTTCCGAGATTCGTCGGGTAAGTATCTGGCGAAGTTACGAAGAGTGATGCCCGCAGTAGACGAGTTCATGCCGATCGAGGAAGTGGGGTTTGACAGCGAACCTGTCCGCACGAGCAACACGCATGCGCTGGTGCCCATTTCAAACGGGTGCAATAATTTCTGCACATTTTGTATCGTACCCTTCACCAGAGGCAGGGAAATAAGCAGGCCGTACGAAGACATTATTGACGAATGCGTCCACCTGAAGGCACGGGGATACAAAAGCGTCATGCTACTTGGCCAAAATGTAAATTCATACGGCGCGGACCTCATCATGGGCAAAGATAATGTTCAGGTTATGAGAGATCTTGAGAAAACTGTCACGGCTGGAAGCGAAGCCGCAAAACAGCAACGTCACGATGGCGCCGATACTCACGAGGATGAGAATGATACCATAACCTATTTTACTACCGACACCTCGTTACCCTCAAATCATACCAAAAACAACAAAGATCGCATGTCGCTCCTTTCAACCATTCGCGCACAATTCACCTATAATGGCCGCGAAGTTGCACCTGTATATGTCAAACATTTAGGAAGGCACCGCATACCCACGTTGTTTCCCTACCTACTCGAGGACATCGCGCGCATGGATTTTGCACTGGTCGACTTCATATCTTCCAACCCTTGGGACTTTTCCGACGAACTTATAGAAACAATTGCCGCCTATCCAAACATAACCCGCACGATCCACTTGCCCGTGCAGTCTGGCGACGACCATGTCCTCAAGCGCATGAACCGCTGGTACACGGCCAAGGAATACTTAACGATTATCGAAAAGGTAAAAAAGAGGATTCCGGGAGTGAAATTTACCACCGACATCATCGTTGGGTTCTGCGGAGAAGCAGATGATGAATTTGAAAACACGGTGAAACTTGTCAAAAAGGTAGGGTTTGAAAAAGCATATATTTCGATTTATTCCCAGCGACCCATGACTGCCGCAACAAAAGTGATGGCTGATGATGTGCCGCATCCGGTGAAAAAGAAACGCTGGAAAGAACTTGAAAATTTGATTAATCGTTGACAAATGAATGTATTGAAAGATACAATAATTAATATTGATATTTTTCGCGTCTTGTATTGAAATATTTAAAAAAATCCTATGGCTGGCGAACCATTATTAATAAC
>JAGQLS010000026.1 GCA_020429045.1 Candidatus Woesebacteria bacterium | reverse complement strand
TTGCTTGTTCGAAATCAAGCAGTGACATTGGAACAAATTGTTCTAAATGTTGCACTAAATGCAATTCAGCAGACAGCTGAACATCGCCCCGAAGGAGGCGGTGCAATTTGCATTGAGATTCAGTTAATCGAAGAGGATCAAGAAGGCGCAACCTGCCGCATTTTGGTTTTCGATAATGGACCCGGTATACACACCGTACTATGGGAGAAAATATTTGAAATGGGTTACTCCACCCGGCAGGACGGCAGCGGGATCGGTTTATTTGTATCCAGAAATTTAATCGAAGAGATTGGTGGAAAAGTTTACGTTGCAAAGAGCCATATCCTATACGGATCGGTATTTGCACTGGAATTTCCAGTAAAATTTTGAAGGGTAATACATGAATAACATATTGATCCTTGATGACCACAAGAACTTTGCAGAAGCGCTTATGCATGACATTTATGAGTTTGAAGATTATCAAGTTGGCAAAATTGAAACAACTTGTACCCCGATTGAGGCCATTACATTAGCAAATCGCGCTGCCAAAGAACAGCAACCTTTTAATGTTCTTTTACTAGATCAAAATTTGGATGAGGAGATGGATGGAATCCAGGCGATGGGAGAGTTACTGGATATCTACGCCGATGCTGATGCTGTCATTTTTACAGGATATGACACCCCGGAAGATGGAATTCGGGCGTATAAAGCCGGAGCATCAAGATATATACCAAAGCCTTTTGAATCAAAAGAACTTGAATTCATCTTGAAGGAGTTAAACCGTTCACGGATTGTGCGGTTGGCAGAGGCACACCAGAGAAGAAGATTTAAGATAGCAACAAGCATAGCAGAAGCAGTCGGGGCAAGCCTTAGTTTGGAATCTACGATGGACGCTATACTCGGCACCCTATATCAGGAGTTTGAAAAGACCCGTTTATGTGTATTGCTATATAACGAACGTGAAAAAGTTCTATATTTTGGACCTGCCACCATGAAATACTACGAAATCGAGAATCCAAAATATACATTCGAGGATAATTACCCGCTTGAAAACGGGACTCTCGCATCACGGGCTGCACGCCTGACAATCCAAAATAATAAGATGGAGTTAGTCTATATCGATAATGTTCAGGATGACCTGGAATATCTCGATCTAAACTCCGAAACCAAATCTGAATGTTGTGTTGGGCTTCTAAACATGAAGGGAGAATTGCTTGGAGTTCTTGTGCTAGAACGAGAAACCATCAATGGATTTGATGAAAATGATTTGGACTTAATTCAATTCACGGCACGTCATATCAGCATTGCCATCGAACGCGCGCACCAAAGCGAGGAACTGAAGTCCAAAACAGCTATCGCAGCTCAGACATCATGGGCAGCATCGCTGGCTCATGAGCTAAACAACGAGACCGGGAAAATAGCGAATTGGGCACATGTAATTCAACAACATGCTGCTGGTAATACAACGATTATGGAGGCAGCACTTTTAATTGAAGAAAGTGCATACTACTTATCAAGCAATAACCCTTGGGCAGCTCGCTCAATCAAAATTTTTGAGCTTGACGAAAAGTTAAAGAACATATTAGAAAAAACTGCCCCTAAAAGAAGCATTTTTGTTGAGTATCACCTAAATGCAGAACAAGCAAAAATAAAAGTATCCGCCGCACAATTCCAATTTATCGTTAAACAGCTTGTAAATAACGCTGCAAAAGCAATGCAAGGAATGGAAGAAAAAAAGGTTATTGTCTCTACCAAATTAATAGACGGGCAGTATGTCGAGATATTATTTCAGGACATTGGTCCTGGAATAAGTGATAAGAACCGCATGGCGGTTTTTCAATGGTCATTTACGACAAAAGAAACCGGAGGGTTTGGTTTGTTGTTCACACGGCAAATGGTCGAAGATATGCACGGAAGTATCGTTTTGCTTCCATCAAAGCCAAAGAGCGGCGCAACCTTTTTAATAAGGATTCCCACTACAAATCCAGAATAAAGAGAACGGGTATGCATCAAACTTTTTCAATATACCGACGAATAAAACCGCGTATTCTACTGGTTGATAATGATCCTGAAGCCAGAATTTCGTATCAATCTTTGCTTCAGGAGTGGGGCTATATGCCAGTTCTTGCCATGGGTATCGGGTCATCTCTTCAGGATGATGCCCGAAAAAAAGCACAAGAACAGCGCTGTTGCCTTGCCTTGATCGATCTGAGATTACACGATGACGAAGATCAAGAAGACATGAGTGGTGCAGAATTTGCCGAATCAATGAAGAGATACCTTCAACCAATTATTCTAACCGGTACCGACGACCCAAATACATT
>JAGQLS010000025.1 GCA_020429045.1 Candidatus Woesebacteria bacterium | reverse complement strand
TAATAATACCTGGATGGGAGGGGCTACTCCATACCGAAGAATAGCCGGCAGAGACCAGAGTATCACCCGGCCCCCCATCGCAAAATTCGAGTATGTGCTCATTCCTGCCTGCCCATTTAATTCCCAAATAAGAAGAGTCTTTGGGCGCAACTACCTGTATCTTTATTAGAGTGTCTGTAGTGCAACCATTGTGTACGATATGCCTGATAACTGCTGTGTCGGGCAAGGTTCTCGCTCTAGCAAAGGATGGTCCATCCAAATAGTAGTGCATGGTTCCGCCTATCATTGAGCTATCTATACCTGTACCCGAAAATTTTCCTCCTGATGTCTTTGCAGTAATTAGTCGACCCTTATAAACCCCGTAAATGTTGATAACAACATGATAAACAGTAGCGATAAAGCGTGTCTGTTTCGGCAATGTGTGTAATTTTATGCAAGAAAATGAGTGTTATACAATAAAATCTTGCAAATATGAAAGGAAAAAAAGAGCCAGTACTACAAGGAGACCTATTCAAAATTCGGTTATCGTCTATCCTAAATCTGCAGCATGAATTGTGTCTTTTGGCTGATGAAATTAACTGGGAATGGATAGACAAAGAACTAAACGAATATTATTCTCATACCGGACGGCCAAGTGTGCCCACACGAACAATGGTTGGCGTTTTATTGCTCAAACAAATGCACAAAGAGAGTGATGAAACCGTAATACTTCGCTGGGTTGAAAATCCCTATTGGCAGTATTTTACGGGAGAAACGTTCTTCCAGTATAAGCCGCCATTTAACCCTACCGACTTTGTGCATTTTAGAAAACGTGTTGGCGAAAAAGGGATGGAGAAGATATTGAGTCTTTCTGTAAGACTTCACTGCGGTAGCGAAGTTGAAGAAGAAGTTTTAGTGGACACAACGGTTCAGGAGAAAAACATCGCATGGCCAACCGATGAACGATTGGCTATGAAAATAATGAAATATTGTTGGGCATACGCAGAAGCAGAATCCGTTGAGTTGAGGCAATCCTACCGGCGGGTGGTGAAAAATATTCGCCTGCAAACCCACAATGCAAACCATCCTAAAAGAAAGAAGTCTGCCCATAAAGCAAGAAAAAAAATAAAGCTATTAGCCGGTCGTCTTGTGCGTGACCTGAAGCGAAAGTTGTCTCCTGAAGGACTGGCTGCGTATGGTGAAAGTTTGGAACTTTTTGAAGCTATTCTAGCACAAAAGCCACAAGACAAAGACAAGCGATACAGCCTTCATGAGCCGGATGTGTGGTGCATAGCCAAGGGTAAAGCCCACAAAAAGTTTGAGTTTGGGTGCAAAGTATCGGTGACCCGAACATCAAAAACAGGAGTGATAGTAGGAATGAAAAACTTTAAGGGAAATCCATATGATGGGGATACCCTCGCGCCTAGTTTGGCACAGACAGAACGAATAAGAAAAGATGCTAACGGAACACGACCCGCAATAGCAATAGCAGACAGGGGGTACAGAGGGAGAAAAAATATCGGCGGAACAGCGATAATGACACCCGGGAAATCTCAAAAAACAATGAATAACTATCAAAAAGGACGACAAAGAGCACGGTTTAGAAATAGAGCTGGAATAGAGCCAGTGATAGGCCATTTGAAATATGACTTTAAAATGTTACGCAACTATTTATCAAGGAGTTTGGGAGATGCAATAAACTGTCTGTTGGCAGGTGCAGCATTTAATATGAAGAAGCGGTTAAATCAACTGAGAACCGCTTTTTTTGGCCTTATTCACATGTTTTTGTCTGCTATGAGAGCGAATATTAGGCAGGAATCCCTCATTTTTTATGTCACCAAGAACTATAAACCCATATTCGTAACCATCAACCATTCAAATTCTCATTACAAAATTCTATAGGATGAATGAAAAGTTGGTTTATAAGGGTCGACTATTTAATCGCCACTTTGCTGCAAATATTTTTAGGAAATTTGCATGTCAAAATCATTCTTCTCGCTTTTCAGGTTTTAAAAATGCAGTGTTTATAAAGTATGCCTTGCCTGCCTCAAGTATCGCGGATAGCTGCTCACCTTTGTCAACATATATAATCCAGTGAATACCATGCGCTACCTGATATTGCTCTTGCCGTTGTTTTTTACAGCCTGTGTTCCACAAAAGAAATACGCAGAATTGCGCAGCAACTATGACAAGAGCGAAGCCGAGCGCAACTACCTCAGCGGCGCAGTCAAAGACCTTGAGATAAAAAACAAGGAGGCCTCTGCCGAAATAGAACGCCTAAAACAAGAAAACGAGTCCTTTAAAAAAGATTATGGCCTGCTTAAAACACGCTTTCTCGACCTACAGGACAAACATGCCAAGCTAGAGCAATTCAAG
>JAGQLS010000024.1 GCA_020429045.1 Candidatus Woesebacteria bacterium | reverse complement strand
GAATATCAATAGTGTTTTTGAATCTGAGTGCAGCATGTAAATTTCCTAAAAAATGATCCTGTTCGTTGCCGCTTGCTCCATAGACGTCAGCTTTTTCAACTCCTCGTTCAGAAGAAAACGCAAGAATTTTCTCAAAGTCAGTCGTGTTTTGATCAGAAAGTTCGACATAGGTAACTGTGTTTGATTTAGTGTTCTCGGGTGTTTGTGAATCAAAGTCACCTATCACAAAATCTGGCGCTATCCCCAAAGGCTGAACGTATTTCAACGCACCATCGGAGCACATGATTGGTCGGTTGAATGCACCGATCGTTTTTTTGGTAGGCCTGCGACCATTTAAAAAAATTGTTGCGCGGTTTGTCATCGTACTTATTTTTTCTTCCAGATAATTTTATTGTACAAAACGTAAGAGTACGGAATAATGATGAAGGCGATGATCAAAATTTTGTATAACCACCACAAGTTTTGTCCAAAGGCGTGCGAGGCAAATTGTACCCCAAGGGTTTGAATCACAATCGAGCCTGACGAAACAAGGTTAAATTTCGCAAAATTCCACGCATAACTTTGTAGCCCGTGGTCGATTTTTTTGTGAGAAAACGTCCAGAAATTGTTCAGAACAAAGTTGGAGACAATCGCGGTTTCGGTGCTTGCAAGTGTCGCTTTCCAAATCGGCATTTTCAACAATTCAATACCAACAAAAGACAAACCGAAATCGACTCCAAACCCGATCAAACCAACGATGACAAATTTAACAAACGAAGAATGCAAAAATACATATTTGAGTGTTTGGTAAATATATTCCCACGAATTAATTTTTGAAACACCTTCGACGCGGTCGGTAAATTTGACTGGAATTTCTGCAACGCGTGCACCAGAGTTTATAGCTTTGTCAAGAAGCGCAACTTGAAAAACATAGCCAGTGTACCCCCGCATTTCTCTCAAGTGTTTTTTCACAACCCACGCTTTGATTGCGCGGAAACCATTGGTCCATTCGGTCACGGATAGCCGCATAAAACCGAATCGAATAATAAGGTTGGCAAGAACAGAAAATAATTTGCGGTGAAACGCCCAATCTTTGGGGATCGACCCGCCCGGTATGTATCGTGATCCTACAACAAAATCTGCGCCTTCCTCAATTTTTTTTAAGAAAAGGGGAATGTCTTGCGGATTGTGTGAGAGGTCGGAATCCATTTCAAAGAGCACAAATGCGTTGAGTTTTTGCAGGGCATAGGTAAAGCCGTTAATGTACGCTTTTCCCAATCCTTCTTTTTCGGTTTGCAGGAGAAAAAGATTTTTGTGTTTTTTTTGAAGCGCTTGTACCTTTTGCGCAGTGTCATCTGGCGATTTGCTATCGACAACAAGCACGTCTATAGACCATCCTTGCACCGTTGCAATAACGTTTAGAGTTTTTTGCAGCATTTCGGTGATGTTTTTTGCTTCGTTGTAGGTCGGGAGAACGACGACTGCTTTGCGCATGAAAGATATTATAAAGCGAAAAGTGAAAAGTTGAAAGGGAAAAGAAAGGACAGTGTGTTAATTTTTTGTTCGGTCTTGGAAGTATTCGATAGTTTTTTGCAAACCGTGTTCAAGGGTTACGGTCGGCTCCCAGTTGAGTAGTTTTTTGGCTTTCGCGATGTCGGGTTGGCGCTGCTTGGGGTCGTCTTCTGGAAGCTGTTCACTCATCACTATTTCACTTTTTGAGTTGGTCAATTTTTTAATCATGTGTGCGTATTCAAGCACAGTGTGTTCTTCTTGAGCGCCGATATTCACGATCTCTTGGCTTGTATCTGGATAGTTCATCAGTCTCATCAGCCCTTCTACGGTATCTGAAACGTAACAAAGCGATCGTGATTGTGAACCGTCGCCATAAACGGTAAGTGGTTTGTCAGCGAGTGCTTGCAGAATAAAATTGACAATCATGCGTTTGTCTTCTACCAGCATGTTGGGACCATAGGTGTTGAAAATGCGTACAATACGCGCGTTCACGTTGTGTTCGCGCCAGAAATAGGAAATGATGGTTTCGCCGAAGCGCTTCGCTTCGTCGTAAACCGAGCGAGGGCCGGTGGTATGCACGCTCCCCTGATACGTCTCTGGTTGCGGGTGCACCTCGGGGTCGCCATAAATTTCTGAGGTGGAAGCGAAAAGAAATTGTGCATCATGTTTTTTTGCAAGGTTAAGGAGTTCAAGCGTGCCGGTTGTATTTACGAGCATGGTTTCAAGTGCGAGGGCATGATAACTGATTTTGCTGTGGTGGTTGGGTGAAGCAGGCGAGGCTAAGTGATACATTTGGTCAATTTCGACATCAATGTTAAGTGATTGTATTACATCGTGGTTGATGAAAATAAACCGAGGATTTTGCATCAGTGCTTCAATGTTATGTTTGGATCCGGAGATGAGGTTATCGACGCAATAAACGGTGTCGCCGTTTTCAAGGAGTTTTTTGCACAGGTGGGAACCGATGAATCCTGCGCCGCCAGTTACGAGTATTTGCATAGATTAGTCGAAAAAGTCAATAAATCATGAAATCAAGAAATCATTAAAGCAATAAAACATTAAAACAATATGTCAATAAAACAATGAACAATACTTTTCCTTTTC
>JAGQLS010000023.1 GCA_020429045.1 Candidatus Woesebacteria bacterium | reverse complement strand
TGATCCTTTACGAACTTCGATGCAGCAACGGCGACAGCCGCGATCAGAGCGCCCATCGAGGAACCCGCGCCACCATCAAGGCCAAGCATCGATGTGATGATCGCGAAGACGATCAACGCCACCGCATAAGCGATGCCAAACCGAACCACATAAGGGAAAATTGCAACTTCCATATTCATAACGATCTCCTTTTCAAAAAATCTTAACGCTTCACATCACCGGCAGCAAAAAGCAGAGCGAGGAACGAGTGGCGCTTTTTGATGTCCGAGTGTATGTGTTTGTTGGCACTTTATGGTTCACCTTCTAATAATCTTAAGAAAGTTTGCTTTATGTCATTCGGGAATATTTCGGGAATATCACCAAGAATAATGTCGACAATGTGGTTCATTAAGCCACCATTTCTATTGTTATTTGGAGCAAAAAAACCGAAAGCATTAATAACTGCCTCTTCCAGTGCATGATCATCAAGATGCAAGTATTCTTTTCTGATGCCCAGTGCCATATTGTTCAAGTATGTTACTTCAATAATTTCGGAGTTTTCCTCCTTTGCCCCAATTACTAGCTCTTGTACTTTATCCACAGCACTCTGCCATCTGGTTGTTTCCCAATTCGCTATATTCATATAGGTTTCGCCGTGTTCCGCAATTCCCTTCTGAACAGCAAATTTAATATTTTCCCTTATCACTGCTGCGGCAATGATTGCAGGGTCAAAGATCGCTGTTTCGAGGCCGTTGCGTATCGAAGGAGATAGAACCTTAACTCTTGATGATTCTTCTACATTACCGTCCCAGTCAACTAAGCCGAATACGCTTTCATTTCCATTTTCAGATAATGAAGAAACAATTCTTTGCACTTGCGCACAACCAGCATTTGCCTCACCTCCTGATTCGGTTTTATGTCCAACTTCAATAAATGATAATGATCGTGCTGAATCCAACTCAGCCTTGAAAGACTGATATAGTTTTTCGTAAATACTCGCATCTGATTTGCTTTCGACAAATACTTGCCTTCTACCCTCAAAGGAGATAGAAAGAGTAGGCACGCCAGCAGTTAAGATAGATAACGCCTTGCCTTTTCTGCATTTCTCTATACGCGGACCATCAGGATTCATTTCGTACAAAGAATCTTCTGAGGCGAGGGCCACAGTAGATGGACTGTGGGTAGTGAGGATTACTGATATTTCTTTATCATCTACCAATACACTTTGAATTGTGTTTAGTAGTGAAACCACCATAGATGGATGGAGTGGTGCATCAACTTCATCCAATAAAAGTAGTCGTGGAAATCGCTTTTTTTGCCGTGCATCGCTTGCATTGTACAAGCACAGGGCAAACGACATTAATACTTTCTCTCCAGAAGAAAGATCGCCAAACCTCATTTCTACATCTGAGGACAATTTATTTAATTTTGGTTCAAACGATGATGTTTCGTGTAATGGCGGAGAGTTAACACGAAAATCGAGTTCACATACATTTAGGATTTTATTTACAAAATCCCATGGTGGCTCACCATGCTCAGCATTAAACTGTTGGGTATCTAAATGCACCTGATCACTATCTTCTGGAGGGTATTTTTCAAGGCGATCATTTTGATGTATTAGATCCCTATATGTTGAAAAGAGCCTTCCAAACGCCTGCTGAAATGGGTCTACCTCGCCCCAAAGAAGCTTCTTTTCTCCAAAAAACTTTGATTCGGATGTTTCTAAGAATAATTCGGGTTTTTCTTGTGCAACTTCTGGAACAATTTTCTTCCAGTTCTCATCACCAATGTGGCGCTGAGTTTGTGAATATACCTGCTGCCCCTGTTGCTTAAGTACGTTTTTTACTTGTTCATGGATACGATCGACATGTTCTCCAGAAGCGAATTCCGATATTTTAGTCTTTGATAGATTTCGTATTTTATATATAGAAGAGCAGTATTCCTCTGGAACGCCGAGAGTAATTACTTGCTGCTGAATTTTTGGCAATAACTGTTCTTGTTGTTGTCTGATTTGCGTAAACCAATTCGAGCGCTGAGTTAAGTGCTGATGAGTATGAAATACACCCGTGTCTTTTGGAATGATGCTGTTCCAGTCATAGAGAATTACATCTGTCTGAACATTGCCAACTAAACTGGATTTGACTTTACCATCACGCAACGCTTCGAGCAGATGGGTTTTTCCTGATCCGTTCCTTCCGGTTAGCACAACAAATGACGGTAAATCAATTGAGGGTAAACTCTTTATTGATTTGTATATTGAAACAAAAGAAAGATGGTTCGTCATATTCTTAGATACTCCATTTTTAGTGCTAACCGCCGTGTTAAGGGGCGGCCAGTGCGCAGCGCCGTTTGCGCAATAATGGCGAAGCCATGCGCGAGCAGACGCGGAGTGCTGGACGTCCGAGTGAGCCGCAGGCGAACGGCTTGACTGATGAGATGGACTCCTCCTGTTTTTTCGGCATCCAGGTGCCAAGCTGGCAGTGACGAAACCCCAGCTGACAAACAGAAGGAGTCCGACATGAAGCGTAGAACCCTTGGCGTCGATTTGGCAAAAGATTGTTTCCAGGTGTCCGTCTCGCACGGCGATGGCAGAGTCATCGAACGACACCGCTTCAAT
>JAGQLS010000022.1 GCA_020429045.1 Candidatus Woesebacteria bacterium | reverse complement strand
TGGTCATCAACTGTTGTTTTTGCCTCCTTATTCACCGGATTTAAATCCTATCGAAAACGACCGGGCTATTCTCAAGGGAAAGTTGAGGAAAATTGTTGCAAATTTTCAAAACCTTTTCGATGCTCTAGCGGCAGTTTTCCAAACTATCTAAAAACTGTTTGACTATAAATGTGAAAACTCTAAAAAAAAACTGTCACCCGTCTGCGGTTCAACGGCACCGTATAAATAAAAAGATTGATAATTTAATTGAATGGGACGAATGGGTTTGATACCCAATGCAGTGAGTACACTGCGCGTGATGGTATGTAATCCAAAACGACTTTCGTCTTGACTCCAATAGCGGATTGGTAAAACAGGCTGGTTCTCAACTCCTTGAAAGAGATCAATGAGGTCAATCATTTCGGGCAGTTTTTTTTAAATTCAACGACGGCCGCCTCATCGCGTTGAATCGGTAAAGGTCGGGGGATTTTCAGTTTGGCTTTTAACTCATAACGTACAATGCGATGGACAGTGGAATAGGGCAAGTCAAGTTCATACGTTTCAAAAAGCCAGTTTTTGACGTCGCCATAACTCGCAAAGCCGCCGTGGGGATCCTGGAGACGTTGTTCGAGTTCAGCCCGGACATCGCCCGATAAAGAGGAACGACGACCACATTGATGAAAGTTCCATTTTAAGAGTCCCGCAAGTCCTTGCAAACGATAAGTTTGCAACCACTTAAAAATGATCGATTTCGAGCGCCCTAAATGATCGGCTATTTCTTGTAAACTATGAAATAATCCTACTTTTATCCAGTACAAAACTTGTAACCGCTCACGCAACCGAGCTCGCTGTTGTGCATTAGACTTGTTCAACAATAACTGTATCTTAACTCATTCAACAACAAATGAATTTTTGAGGTTCCAGAGGCCAGCGACGGTAAAAATAAAGTCATCCGCTAATTGCGTCAGATGGTTTCTCAGACGAACCGTCAATATACGAAAGGCTTTCATTCCACCAATTGCATGTTCGACGACAACCCGAACCCGGCCGATTTGGCGATTTTCACGCTTTTGCGAGCGCGTTAATTGAGGATTTGGATTCTTCTTCGATTTTCGTGGTTTTTTTATGAGGGATATGAATATTTTGAGCCGATAAATAGTCTTTTTGTATGCCTTGATAGCCAAGATCAACAGAAACCTCCGTCGATTCAAACCAATCGGTTTGTGGATTGAGCTCTTCTTTCAAAATTGAATAATCGTGCTGTTTCCCTGGAACGGTATTTCCGATAATCAACAGACGCCTTTCGGTATCGGCGACGGTCGTATTTTTAACCGTATGAAACCCTTTTTTTCCACTGTAATGGTCTTTTTGTCGAGCCGGTTTTTGGGGACGTTGAATGGGCCTTTCCGTCGCATCAATCAAAATATGATCAACACTTTCAATAACTTGAACTAACTCCTCCCGAGGATCCGACATTCGCTTGGGGAGGACTTTAAGGTTCTTCAGAGTCTGTTTTAAAACGAGCAATAGGCGCTTGACCGACATACACGCACACGCGCGACTGATATTGAATGTGAACGCCAATACATCATAGGTCGGATAGTTTTTGAGATAAAATAAGATAAAAAAGAGCTGATCCTGGGGTGAGCCAATGGCTGATTTCCGTCCACCACCCGGTTTTCTTTGACGACGCTTTTTTGGCTTCCGGTTGATTTGTGCTTCTTTTAGAACCACGATAAACTCATTGAGAAGAATCTCGAAAGCGTCGAGACCGAGGCCAATTAATGATCTTAATTGGCGATCATCTTGTAGAGCGGCTGGAATGTTCAAGGTAGTCATCCGCATTTTTCTCCCAAGCGCAACGT
Organism: Candidatus Woesebacteria bacterium; assembly: GCA_020429045.1. Classification (GTDB taxonomy): domain Bacteria; phylum Patescibacteriota; class Microgenomatia; order UBA1406; family GWC2-37-13; genus HKST-UBA22. Next base: position 801 of record JAGQLS010000022.1, on the reverse strand, counting down.
CGAAAGAGGTTAAGACCCGAAATCTTTGATTTAAATCATTGAATAATAAATAATTAAAAAAAGAAAAATTGTAACACATTGAGTTAATTAAATTAATTTATTTTTGAACAAGTCTATTCATCAATCGCTTAAGTTCTTCAACCGATTCCTGGATGTCAACTTGAAGTGTTTGGCTCATGGCATAAATACCTCATCATATTGGCTAGTCCGTAATTATAGTAAAATATAATGGCAAATGGTATTACCTGGAAGATCTGATCCACACGGGATCGCATCGGGCGGCAGCGACCCTGATCCATGCGCGGATTTTGCTGAAAGCGGATAGGGGACCCGAGGGGCCGGGTTGGGACGATGACCGGATTGCGGAAGCCATTGAATGCAGCGTTTCGACGATCTACCGGGTGCGTCGCATGTTGGTCGAAGAGGGCCTGGCGGACGCACTGTTCCTGTTGTTGCGCACTGTTGAACCCAACCTCGCACGGAAGCTGGCACTGCAGGGCTACGACCTAACGCTAGGGCAAGGACCGCTGGTGCGATTGATCGGCGCCTGTTGCCGTGCCATCACGGTAGCCTGGGGTGAACCGTGGCATGATGCTGAAATCCACCTCGCTTCCATTAAGCAAACTTTGCCACTAGCGCAGGAACGGGTAGTGACAGTGCGACAATTTCTCACTAAACCCAACGAGCCGTTGGAACTGTTACGGACAGTGCTGCCGTTCAATTTTCATTAATTCCCACCGTATGGCGGCCTCACCACCTATCAGTTCTGAGTTAGACTCTAAGGCGAGTTTAACTGAAATG
>JAGQLS010000021.1 GCA_020429045.1 Candidatus Woesebacteria bacterium | reverse complement strand
AACATCAGTACAAAGAAGCGGGAAAATATGTAGTGGTCTTGTGGGTCGAAGGCCCGGCCGGCAAATTCCGCCGGTCCAAGGTCTGGGATGTGGTGGTCAAGTAGCTATTTGCATATCCGCGCCGTGTCCGCCAAATCGGCGAAAATACTTGACTTTCGGGCTCCCATTCGTATAATTGCGATATTCTCGCCCCGAGTAGAAGACATACAAAATTTGCGTTTATCTTCTTATCAAATGGGATATCGTGATTCGACAAGAATTGCTGAGCCATAGAGATGTGAATACTAACATGATGTACACGCAAGTGCTCTACAAAGGCAGTTTGGGTGTCCGAAGCCCGGGTGACAAAATAGGTATTTCAGGATAAACGACAAGCAAAACAGTCGTTTAGTACCAATAATTTTGTACGAATTTCTAAATCAACTTTCATAAAAATAACAACCTAACGAAAGACGTCAAATCTGTAGTAAACGACAACAGCTGTCGGTTAACACCGGAAAAAGAGTCGTTTAATACTATGTTAGGATAAACAGAAACCGATAGGACACGATGTCATGAAAAAGACGGAGTTTTTCTGTGCGCACGAATTTAATCAGAAAGATAAAGTGGATTTACGAAAGGCTATAGAGACGGTCTTTCCAAAATCTAGTTTCAAACCTCTTTATCCAGAACAGTCGGTTGAAATAAATACCTCAATCTTAAAAAAGCTGGGGAAATACATTCTAGGTACAGAGTTTGGGATTTACCATCTTTGCTCTACAAAATCAAAAAAAATGCCAATTAATCCTAACGTCATGCTTGAACTTGGCATTGCCATTGGAGCCAATAAGGACTATTATATCGTTGTGGATCAAGCGACCGCAGAGTTCATAGATAAAGGGGTAACTGATCTCAAAGGGATAGACAGAATTGAATATTCGAACCTTGAGAATCTAAAAGAGCAACTACGAGATAAAATCCTTTGCAAATATGAAATCAACAAGGAATTGAAAAGATTTTGGTTACCCTTTATTAATGAAGGAGGTAAAATCATTGTCGGCACGCAGACGAAGAATCTAAGGGATGGAATTCAAAGAAACGTATTAGGTAAGGACGACGACATTGTTTCAAGTGAATTGCACTCCTTCTTATTGTCCATCGCTAACCAGTCAATTGTAAAGTCGCAAAAAATAAAGGTTGATCATCTCCCAATGCCCATACATCAAGATCAAGGAAAAAGAGATGTATCAAACCAATATAAAAAATCAGTCAGTGATGCATTGTTCACCGGGGATACACGAAACTTCATCTTAATTGGCACTCCTACCGTCAACCCTGCAACTGAGGTAGTCATGGCGAAGCTGTTTAAAACTAAGCCTTTCAACCAAAATGCAACGGATAAGTTGAAATTCGGATATGTTTTTAACGATCCGCGTAGGGACTCTGAGAGTACATTCTATGAAAGTCATGTCGAGAAAAAGAAAGGTATTTGGAGACCTCGCGGCGCTTCGCCGGAGGCGGAATTTCACACTGGTGGCAAAAGTTGTGGCATAATAATCAAGGCCACAATCGATAGCCGGAATTTTGTTGTTCTGGCTGGTTTCAATGGAGTTGCAACCAGAGCAGCTGCATCTATTCTCATGTTTGAACCAGATGACATTAGATACATTAATGAAAATATCTCAAATGAGTCTTATGGTGGAAGTATTATTTATGATGTTGACTTCGAGCATGAGTCGAGGCATAAGAATAAACCCTATCAATTAAGTTTGAAAAAGGTCACTTTGAAAAGGTAGGATTCGAATTCTGCCAAATCTTATAATTAATGAAATCACTATTGCCAAAACCGTTAGACCGATGTTCCAATGCCCGCATATATGCGTGATAATCTTCTGAAATGTGAAAACAATAAATCGACGGTCAAGTGTTTGCACCCTAACAATGCTTGCAAGCGCGACGACGGGGCGTCGAATTTTGGGGCCAAAGTTGAGTGTCTTGAAATCCCGCCGTCGCGCATAAAGCTCACGTTAGCCCCAAAACGGAGTGTTGATTTTCAAATAAAGTATCAAATTGCAACGGCGGAACAGTCATATTTGGGTTGTACTTGAGTTTTGTTGAAAAAACTTTTAGCAGCGAGTAAAATGAATCGACTTCAGCCCTTTTCAAACCACAGACCGCAAGCCCATTTTTTTGCCATCCTGTTATCCTGTCTCTTCATCATCTTTAGCGCTTGCTCCCAGCCTCCCCCAAAAGCCCAATACCGCTTTATTTATAACAACGATGGCACCGAAATATTGGGCAATCGCTGGCACCAGGGCCGGCCGCTAACGATTGACGATGTGCATTCCTACGTCGATATCGTTGCCGAAACGCCGGTGACAACATTCATGATTTGCTCCGGCTCGATGCTGTCCTACTATAAATCGCAGTACGAGCGTCCGTTGGGCGTTTTGGCTGAAGACCAGCAGCGCGATGAAGCCAATGAACCCAACCTCAATGAAAACATTCTCCTGTATGAACGCAATTATCGCTTGCTGCAGGAGCAGGGAACCGATATTATTGCGCTGTGCGTGAACCGGGCAAAGGAAAAGGGCATGGAGGCGTTCATCACCATGCGCATGAACGACCTGCATTTTTCCGATCCCGAGCTTTACGATCCGCGCGTGCAAAGCGATTTCTGGCTCCAGCACCCGGAATGGCGCATGGGCGACTATCCCGG
>JAGQLS010000020.1 GCA_020429045.1 Candidatus Woesebacteria bacterium | reverse complement strand
CGCCCATTAAAGTGATACGCGAGCTGGGTTCAGAACGTCGTGAGACAGTTCGGACTCTATCCAGTGCAGGCGCTTAGATTCTTGAGGAGGCTCTTTCCTAGTACGAGAGGACCGGAAAGAGGGAATCCCTGGTGTACCGGTTGTCCCAAAAGGGCATCGCCGGGTAGCTATATTCCTATGAGATAAGTACTGAATGCATCTCAAGTACGAAGCTCACTCCAAGATGAGGAATCTTTATTTAGTCCGCAGGAAGATTACCTGTTTGATAGGTACTAGGTGTAAGTGTAGTAATACATTTAGCCGAGGTATACTAACGGACAATTCTCCCATCTCTTTTGTTTGTTAAATATATGAAGAACAAGTGAAATTGATTAGACTCTTTTTTAACCCCTTGCCGCATGAGGCGAGGGGTTTTTTGTGGCAAAAAACTGCTATACTAACTGCATGAAGAACAAAATAGGCTATCGCTTAGTTCTTTTTGTCGTCATATTGATCAGTTTGGGTATGATTTTGTTTTATTATAGCTATGCAGGTTCAAAAGCCTCTGATGTCTGGGATGATAAAGAATATATTGAAAGTCTGCAGCGTGCGGCAAAAGGAAAACAACTTGTTGGCACTCCGCTTCCCACTCCTGTTCAAGAAGAAACACCACCAATGAAAGCTGATTTTTTCACTTCGATTATTCAACAACTGTTGGGATTGGTGCAAAAATAAATTGTTTTTTTACAGTTTGCTTCTGATAAGTCGCGTCATAAAAATGAGTGCAGATTTATTATGAGCAGGAAGAATGTCGAAATCAAATCCTCGTGTGTCATTGCCGGGTAAACATCCATTTGAAGTAAAATTTTCTAATGTAAGCGTTGCAGTTTTCATGGTATTGTTTTGGTTTAGTCCGTTCACGGGTTCAGAAAATGCGATGCCGGATAGGGTACAATAGCGTACAATCCACGATGTGCCGTTAATGCTATCAAGATACGTGACTTTAGCGGCAACGGTTTGCGGTTGCGATTCTGGAATAACTCCATGATCTACAAAAAAAGCTAATCGTTTGAATTCGGTTGAGGGGTCGATTCGTCTACCTACATAGTCATGGCCAGGAGTAATATATGATTCGGTACAATCTTTACCAAAGGGCTCCCGTTCTTTTACTACACCTCGTATTGATATCGTGTCGCTTATTTCATCGCGTTGATACAACCATCGTTCTAAATTGTGATAATGCAGACAGGCAGCATCTTGAGCCCCTGACTCTTTTTTATAAAAATCGCCAAGGTACGACCAGGCGTCTGAGGTCGTTTGAGGAGTCTTGCCAGCGCTCAATCGAAAAAAATTGACAAATTCTCCATTGAGATCAACCTGATCCAATGTCCCTTGTTCAACCCACAAAAAACGTTCTTGCATTTGTAGTGCGCGCAACAAACTTGTGCGAAACATATATGCGGCATAGGGCTGACCGAGATAATATTGTTCAAGTTCATCTCCGAAGTAGCGTTGTTCACTAATGTAAGCAATAGCTTCATTTGTGTGGAGATAAAAACTATTTTGTTCAAACGAGTCGGCAATTGGCTCTTGACCAATCAAAACATTTTCATAATCTCGACTGTAATCTTCAATACCTCCATCGCGCAAACCAAGCCCTATGGCCGTAGCGTAGTTGTTGAGATTTTCCGTAACTTGTGCATAGTCCGTGCCACCGCCAAGGTATCCGGCTTTAACCCAGGCTAATTTGTAAGCATCGGAGCCAGCTGCCGTTTGCCACCAATTCATACGATTAACAAAGGCGTTCTCAAGATTGGCGGGGGTCATGCCCGCTGCGATAAGATTCTCTTGCGCCTGAGCATTGAAATTCATTTCCTCACCACGGGATGAAGATATTCCGTGTATATATAAGCCTCCAAAGTGTGAATTACTGATAAAATTTTGCTGGGAAAATGCTTCTACAAAAGATTGATATTCATTCTGTACGCCAGTATGCCACGGCACGACCACGTGTATGTTACTCCCGTTCATATCGGCAATTTGAGGAGCCTGTGTATCGTTTATGCCATACTTCGCCAGTACCCATACGGGTACGTTGCATGGAAAATCGCAACTTCCTTCTGTTACCGTACTGGCCTTTATTCGAAAAAAAACGAGTCGATTTTCTGACTCGGCTTCTGATAATGCTTGTGTTATGGCAGACCAATCGTATGTTCCGATTGAAGGATTGTTTTGATCTGGTGGATTAAGTTGTGCCCAGCTCAATGTGTAACCTCTATGTTCAACTGCGTTTATAATCGCTGGGCTAGCAGGATCATTGAAATCAAGTGCCCATAACCCTGAATATGTTTCTGGTGTTGTCCAACTCGGCATAGACAAGTCGTAGCCGGTAGTCTGTGTAACATGTGTTTGCGTGCTTGCCTGTGACTCAGTAGTTTGTGTGTTATTTGTTTGAAAAAACGTGAAAATAAGACCAATAACAACAACAAACATAATAAATAGAGAAGCGATGTACATCTTTTTGTCGTTGTGTTGCGGCTCCTGCAATAATGTGGGAGTTTGCATGTACATACCGCCTCTACTATACGGTAAAAATATATATAAATCAATACTATACATTTCTGCGCTCAATCAAGCGATATGACAGTGCTATAATAAAAAAAATGAATATTCTTGCTATAGATCCAGGGTACGACAAACTCGGTTTTGCCGTATTTGATGTGCAAAAAAAACAGCTACTTTGTTCGGGATTGATCAAAACAAAGCGATCAACAACTACGGCTCAGCGCTTGTTAACTGTTTATAACGGTTTGTGTGATGTGCTAAGAGACCATTCGATCTCTTCGATCGTTGTTGAGAATCTTTTTTTCTTTAAAAATCAAAAAACAATAGTGAATGTTTCAAAAGTGATCGGCGTGATAGAGCTTATTGCCGGTCAAAATGCAATTGAAGTTGCACTCCTTACCCCGCTTCAGATCAAACAGGCGATAACCGGCTACGGGCAAGCGGACAAAAAATCGGTGCAAAAGATGATTGAGCTTGAACTCAAAGAAACATTCAACCATAAAGAAGACGATGAAGTAGATGCCATAGCCTGCGGCTACGCATTCTGCCTTCAACAGCGATTCAATAAAGCAACACGTTGAAAAATTATTCCTCAGCGTGCAACCCCAAAGACAACAAATACTTTTTCAATTGGCCGAATGCTTTTTTCAACTCTTCTTTGGTATCTGCTTCGACATTGAGTCGCAATAATGGTTCGGTATTTGAGAAACGCACGCTCAAACGCCAAGTTGGGAAATCGATAGCTATTCCGTCAAGAGTATTGAGCTTGCCGTCAGCGTATTGTTCTTTCAATTTTGCAAGGATGTCTTCGTTGGTGAATTTATCGGGAAGGGTATAATTTACTTCTCCCGATTCTTCAGATGTAGAAAGTTCCTTCATGATTTCAGAAAATGGTTTTTGTTCTCGTGCAAGTACATTGAGTACATACAACACAACGCGCATCGAACTTTCCGTACCCCCCATTGATTGAAAATAGTAGTGCCCCGACGATTCTCCCGCAAAAATTGCTCCTTCTTTGTTGACCTGATCGGTGATAAGCGCATGTCCGATCCTACAGAAATGAACCTTTCCTTTGTGTTTGGTAACAACGTGTTCAACATTGCGTGTATAACGTACGTCAACAAGAATAAGTTCGCCTGGTTTTTTTGAAAGAATTTCGCGTGCAATGAGAGCCGTAATGAGTGTTGCCGGAACAATTTCTCCTTTTTCATCAATAAACATCACGCGGTCAGCATCACCGTCCATAGCAATGCCGATGTCTGTGTGCTCCTTTACTACCGCATCTTGAAGTTGTCTGAGGGTTTTGTGCTGTAAAGGATCAGCCTGGTGCGCAGGGAATGTGCCGTCCAATGTTTCGTTAATCATGATGTGTTTAGCCTCAAGATGCTTGAATAATTCAGTGAGTGGTAATATACCCATTGCATTGGCCGGGTCGGAAACAACGGTAAGCCCGGAAAGAGATATAGGCTGAATCGCATCAAGAGCCTGTTGTGTTTCTTCTGTAATAACGTTACTCTTTTCTTCAACGGAACCGCCTGATTGATACGGCAAAAACTGTTGATGCATGACGACATCTTTCACTTCGTGCATGCCGGTTGTTTGGCCAATTTTGATGAGCGCATCGCCATCACGATAGAGGAATTTCACCCCGTTATATTCTTTTGGGTTGTGAGAGGCGCTTATTTGGATTCCTACATCGTAGCCATATGTTTTTGTGGCAAAATAAACCGTTGGTGTCGAGACAAGCCCGAGGCGGATGACTTTGACTCCTTGTTTTTTTAAGGTTTCAGTCATAACGTGGTAAAGCGATGGGGAAGAAAACCGCATGTCGTGCCCTACACAAATAGTCATATCTTGTTTGTTGAGTTTTTTGGCAAAATAGGCATATATGCCGCGCGCGATGAGTTCGACTGCTTCTTCATTTATTTCGTCGGGGTAGGTTGAACGGATATCGTATGCTTTAAAGATTTTTGGGTTTATCATAAGGATTCTAAAAAATAGTAACAATAATTGCGTTTGATAATGATGCTACAAATAATAACACGCCAGTAGTTCGAGCGAATCGATGATTGAAAAGGATTGAGCACTTGTTTTCATAGACGCGTCGATTTTCGTAAGACCATAATAATACAATGTCAGTCTTTTTTCTTTCCATTGCTTTGCTTGCATCGAGAGTTTACTTTTCTGCCAGGGCGCAAGTTTGAGAGTGGTAGGATCTACGGTGAGTTGAATCAATGTACGAATATGCTTCCAGAGCATAGTGTAGATAAAAAAATCGTCGTGAGTTTTTGCAACCTCGCGCAGCGTGGATATGAATGTTCTCTTGTTGTTTGGATAAGCAGACTCGAGCAGTTGAAAAATAGATTTTTTTGGTTTGTATTCGTTGAATGTCGTGGCGATGCGCTTGAGCGGAGAAATACGATAGGCAGAAATACCATCTTCCCAGTCTATAAGCGTGATATCTTTCCTTTTTGCAATCGTTTGTACTGCTTCTTTAAACGGTGTTTTCTCTCTACCCTTATATTTTTTTGACAAGCCATCTATGACATAAACGGCTTGTTGGCCAAATAGGTTCGAAACAACGTCCTGATGCGTAAGGCGCTCGATATCGCTCAATCCAACGTCTTCAATCGTAAACGATTGTTCTTTAAGTCTTGTTTTGATGGCATTGAGAGCATCCCGTGCTGCAGCCGAATCTTCTCCGCAAATGACAGTGAGCATGTGGATAGTATAATGAGTCGGAAGTCGAAAGTCTATAAAGTTGAGACTAATAACTTAAAACGTGAGCGAAGATACCGTATTTTCGAAGACATGCCCTTTGATTTTGCTTAAGGAACGATCCTAGACTTTGTTTCAGGGAGTGAAAAGGAAAAGTATTGTTCATTGTTT
>JAGQLS010000001.1 GCA_020429045.1 Candidatus Woesebacteria bacterium | reverse complement strand
GGAAAGAGCAATTTGAAGACTGGAGGAAGAAAATAGAGCATTGGTACATGGATCTGCTCGGCATAGATAAAAAGGTGCTCAGGTGGAAGCCTCATTCCAAACTCATTTTCTATGCAAAAGCGGCAGAGGATATGCAATATCAATTTCCCTGGGGCTTTGATGAGGTTAGCGGCTTGCACTATCGCACAGACTACGACCTCACCACGCACGAGAAGCACAGCGGTAAAGAGCTCAAGTATCAAGATCCAGAAACAAATACCAAATATAGTCCGCATGTTGTCGAAAGCACGTGGGGACTTAATCGCAATTTTTTCATGATCCTCTGCAATGCCTATCGCAAAGACGACACGCGAACATATCTCAAACTTCAATACAACCTCGCACCGTACAAAGTAGCAGTGTTTCCCTTGGTTTCCAATAAGCCAGAACTTGTGAAACAGGCAGAAAAGGTTTTTGATACTCTTTCATCCACATTTCATGCCTATTGGGACGATCGTGGCAATATTGGCAAGCGGTATCGCTATCAAGACGAGATCGGTACACCATTTTGCGTGACCATAGATTATCAGACACTCGAAGATCAAACTGTGACGGTCCGCGATCGTGACAGCATGGAGCAGTCGCGTGTTCCATTATCTTCAATTATTGCTTTCCTCAAAAATAAGCTACAATGAAAATAATTCCTTGTTATAATTTGTATTCTTTATGAAAAATATATCTAAGCAACAGCTCGTAATCATTGGGGGAGTTATTTTAGTTCTTTTTATTATCGGTTTTTTTATCCGCAGCAAAAGTAATTCTGCAAACAACAAGTCGGCAGACGAGACTGTGTTTGAAACACCCGCAGAAATTATACCAACAGTCGATTCGTCTGTTATTGTGACCATTGATGGAAAAACCGAAGCGGTCATCGCAATCGACAATATTCCCGAAGGAACCGAAACAATCGAATATGAATTATCGTATAATACAACCTCGGGAAGCATCGAAGGTTTATTCGGTTCGATCGACACAAAAGGGGAGTCATCAGTTGAAGAAGATATAACATTTGGCACCTGTTCTTCGGGAGTGTGCCGATACCACAGCATCGATGGTGACGTGAGCGGAGTGTTCAAATTTAGCGGAAGCTATGGCGAACGCATCCTCGAACAAACATTTACACTATAATTTGATTTCAAGAAAAGGAGGTGAATATAATAGATTATGGCAAATATTGCATCTGCGCAAAAGCGTGCTCGTCAAATGAAAAAACGGGAAACAAAAAATGATTTGTACAGAATAAAAATAAAAGAAGTCTTCAAGAAAGCAAAAAAACTTTCTCCGCAATCTAAAAAGAAAGAACAACTTGTTGCCGAAGCTTACGCAACAATAGATCGTGCGGAACGTGAGAATGTAATTCATAAAAATAAAGCAGCTCGTCTCAAAAGGCAAGTTAATACATTGGCAACAACCACATGAAGTATTTGATCAATTTACTTCCGGAAAAGAAAAAAAATGTTGTTGACCAAATTATCTATTTTTCTGTTCACTATCTCCGGTATATACTCGTGATTACTCAGTTTGTCGCCATCTGTGTCTTTTTCTTTCGATTTAAAGTGGATCAGGATATCGTCGATCTCAAAGAACAACTCAATCAAAAAGAATCCATTGTTACCGCAACGGAACCCCTTATCACTCACATCGATTCGGTAGATAAGAAAATCCAGTATATCAATACCATTATTCAAGCCCAAAACCAAGACGCAGATGCTCTTCGCTTCGTTTTCTCTTCAATCTCAAACGATATTACTGTTCAGTCACTCGAATATGGCAATAAAACAATTGTTCTCAATGGTTTCTCTTCCGATTCAAATGCAATAGACGCCCTCAACCAATTTTTCATAACCGATGGTACGTTTAAAGATGTGAAACTCACGAATGTCAATAAATCTGAAGAACAATATAGTTTTGATTTGACCTTGTCTCTTGTTGCAAGCAAGAAAACAACCACCACAGACCAGAATACTAATCCTTAATTTGCCTAAAAATATATGGATACAAAAAAAATAGTACAATTATTGCAAAATAAAAAGACACAAAATTATACATATAACACTATCTTTTTTGTAATTTTTTCTGTGTTTGTGTTGTTTGCGATCCGTCCAAACTTAGTTACTGCTTTCAACCTACAAAAAGAACTACAAGATCTCAAACTCGCCAATCGCGAACTGGATGCAAAAATTTTAAAGATTGTCGAGTTGCAGTCGGTTGCCGAATCGTATCGAGACCAACTCCCGCTTCTTGACGAGGCATTACCAGACAGACCAAACGTCGCAAAGGTCATCGAAGATGTGCGCAAGAGCGCTTCAGATTCAGGAATGCTCATAAACAGCATAACTGCAGAGCAAATAGTGCTTGCAGTCGACCCCAACGCATCTGGAGACGAGGTGTTGGATACAGGTGGGACTGGCAATATTGCCTCGACAGACAGCTACCAGCATTTCCAGGTAGATATGGTTGTTGGAAGCGGGTTTGAAAATATGGACACATTCTTAGGTAGTTTACTTACGCAACGAAGACTTAAAGGTATCGATTCGGTGAGTATTTTATCCGACAGTGCGGCGGCAGACGCAGCGGGCGAAGAAAGATACACGGTAACATTATTGATTGGAGGCTATTATTTATGAAAAAAAAGGATATCATGCTTATTGCGGTGACAGTGTTTGCAACGATTATTGCATGGGTGGTTTTTGAAGTGTTTTCTATCCGTTCAAAGACCCCTACAGATGAGCAGGTGAAGTCGATTCCCATCAATTTCCATATTGATACGGAGATTTTTAAGGAGTTGCAAAACAGGAACCCGTAGTTTGTATAATGAATATATGCTGTACTCTGATTTGTATTTGAACGAACATCGACGCCCTGCGAAAATGCTTGTTGCGATAGCTTTGGTGCTTGTTTCTTCAGCGATTGGATTTTATTTTTTTACCAATAACTCTCAGCCGACACGCGCTTCAAAACTTTCTCTTGAACGGCACGAAGTCACTAATCTCACCAGCAAGCAAGCGGCGATTTTGTGGGCTGCAAGCGCAGAAGACGAAGGTTCCATTGTCTATGGCACAAAAAAAAACAGACTCGACCTTATCGCAATAGATAGTTTGGGAAAAGGAAAAAAGAAATATCATTTCGCTGAACTTACTAACCTGGAACCCAATACAACCTATTATTATCGCATCTTGACGACCGACGGTACTCTTGTAGCAGCAGACGGCGATTCGTTTTCTTTTAAGACCGCAAAGGAAACGCAAGTAAATACAGCATCTCCCGCCTATGGCACGGTCATCAACCCAGATCAAACACCTGCGGACAAAGTGCTCGTGGTTATGTACGTTTCCAACGCCTATCCACTGGCAGACGTTACCAGTTCAAGCGGTGAATGGCTCATTCCACTTCAAAACATCGTGAACGCAAAAACACTCGAGCCACTTACCCCTTCTGAGCAAAACATCATCACGATCAATATATTTACCAGCAATCGCCACTCTTCGATCCGCGCGCTTCTCAAGAATACCCACCCATTGCCCGAGACCGTTATTTTAGGCAATAATTATTCGTTTGTAGAAGGCAACGAAGTTTTGGGAGCAGTGACAGGCGCGCCGACACAAAGCCCGATTTCGCCAGCCATTCAACTTACATTCCCGGTTGACAATAGCGTCATCCCCGGCAAACGGCCGCTTGTCAAAGGAACTGGTATTGCGGGTGCATTTGTTTCTACAACCATAGACGGACCGATGCACCTCTCAGGCAGCGTGGTAGTAAACAAAGAAGGCGAGTGGCAATACTCTGTGCCGCACGATTTAGTGCCTGGAAAGTACGCGTTTACCATGGTTACGCAAAACGAGGAGGGGAACAATGTCGTTGTCAAGCGAACGTTCACTATCATCAAAAGTGGTGAGCAAGTGTTGGGGGAGTCGACGCCATCGGGTACGCTTGCACCATCGCTAAGCTCTGCACCGTCCGGCACGATTACACCCGATCTTTCGACAACGCCGACATCCGAGCCAACCATTATCGTCATCAATCCGCTTGCGACCGATACTCCAGGTGCGGCAACAACGACTCCGGCGCCACCGGTAAGCGGCATAGATTCCATACCATGGATGATGATGGGCTTTGGCATTACGATTGTTGGGGCAGGATTGGTTATCTTGCTATAGAAGACAGCAATCCCCAGTAGAAAATATACGAAACAATATATACACGATTAATACTCTATACAAAGGCATCATGAAAAAAAATATATTTTTGAACCATTAGATACATACGAAGCCGAATTGATGCACGATATCGACAATGATGCGTTCATTGAAATAAACAATCATGAAGAAGAATTAAAAAACTATAGAGCATATTTTAAGAATGCTGCAAAACAAGACAAAAAAAGGATAACGTTACGTATCAATTCAAAAGATTTAAATACCATTAGAAAAAAGGCTTCAGAGCAAGTGTTGCCCTATCAGACGCTCATCAATATACTTCTGCGTCATTATGTGAGGGGAAAGATTGAAATTACACTGTAAGTAAAAAATCTGTAAGTACTTGACCGTATGTTTTCGTGACCGAACAGTGACCGCACGTTTCACGCTTGCAATTTAATATCAGTCAGGTATAATACTAACTTATACATATGAAAAGTGTAGTTTCTTATCTCATTTTCGTCCTCTTTGTTATCGCCTAACGGGCGGAGGATGTGAGTTGATAAAAAACTGCATTGCAACCGCCCGCAAGTAGGCGGTTTTTTTATGAGTTAAAAACGTTATGGAACTAGTTGATAAATCAAAAGAGCTATTAAATAAACCCCATCAGTGTGAATTGGGGGTTAATTCCCATGGTTTATTATTCAATAAAAATGGAGTTCCTACATCGTGGATGATTCTTAATAAAGGGGAAAACTATATAAGAGGAATAATAACTCCTGAAATTGTTCAATGGTTTCAAAGACGAACAGGAATAGTTTTAGACGATCAAGCTTTAGTTGGCAAACAGGTAGATTTGATTTATGATTCAACTAATCCCAGTCGATCCCGACTTATTGATCTTGACATGAAAAAAATATCCGACGACCCGCAAAAACTTAAATCATACGAGACATTAGAGGGTACACCAGCCGAAGGTCGAAGGACTGAACAAGCAGATACAAATCTTATTCTGAGTCAAAAAGAAGCAGTAAAAGCACAGATAACGCCTAAAGCATTAGCAGCGATAGCTGTCGAGCAGGCGATGCAACTGAACCAGACATCAAATGGCACCATATATCTCATGGCTATTTCGGAGGAAATGGAAGCTGTTTCTACAATTGAAGGGGATCCAGCTTCATCTAATACGAGTTTGCAACGACAAAAAAAACTCCTTTGTCAAGGGAAACCCTTAATTATTTTAGTTGGAAACAGCAATAATGTTCATTTTATTACTCCTTCGTACGGTAAAGCGACAACACTGGCTGCAAATATGAACGGTTGGAATTTTGCTGATGGGCAGACGCTCGGCAAACTACTAAGTGAATCAGGAGTTGCAAGGCAAAAAAATACTATTATTGATGCGTTGATACGAAAAATAGCCAAACAAGAACCCTCTCCAACAACGCTCGAGGAAATAATTGAGAAACAAATTAAACGATATCCACCAAACCTTGCAGAACATTTGAAATCAGTTTGGCTTCCTGAACAATGTCAGATGCAAGCTCAAGCACTTCAAGCGGCGGAACAAACTTTATTTAGACTTCAAAACGATGGCGTTATTGATGAAAATTGGAATGTTATTGATCAAGCATACGAAGAAGAAGTAAACAGACACATCGGAAGGTTATATTCTATTCCAGTCCCCTGCAATAATGAAGGAGCCATTAATTATGATGAACTGAACAGATTACCGGAACAATTTATTGACTATCTTTTCACTCAAGATATGTCAAGGTGGAATGATCTAGTTTTGCAATATCATGTTGTCACCGAAAATTTATCTTCAACAGCAGACGATTTAATGCGCCGCGTAGGGGCAATGCATTTCGGAGAAGATACGATTCATCAATTATTGTTTGACAACTATAATGCATTGACTACCATTTCATGGAATCAAGTCCCAGATAGTTTTAACAAACTTTCAGAATCTCAACTGCAAAAATGTCAGCAATATTATGAGCATCTTAATACACTACAAACGGACGATGAATCAAGACTTAGAGAGTTTGCTTCATTCATGAGTTCTCTAATTCTTAATAATGCATTGTATGCAGCAACACGATCCCAAGACAAGAATATAGATTATGGCGATGTTGCTGAGATGCCAAAAATTCAATACGCAGCCGTATATGCACGAGCGGAATCGCTTATTACAACAGCAAAATCGGCCTTTCAAACTATGGTTCAAAGACATGTTGAAGCAATGAACAGGTATGGCATTGAGGGAACTATGTACGATACTCCCCAGATAAGAGCGCGTGCAGAACAATTACGAAGTAAAGGTTTGGAAAATCTTGCGAGAGTACCATGGAAATTATTAGAAGGACCGATGATCGCCCCAAATAAAGAACAATATGTAAATTTAATGAGAGGTTTATCCCTTGTTGGAACGTTTGTGGGATTTGCAGTCTCCAAACCAGAAGAATTGGCAAAAGGTGCGGGCTATGAAGTGGATTCGCCCGAGCACGCAAGGTTGATGAATATTTGTCGTGCGATTGATGCAGCGATAAGTTACAAATTTCCAGATTATCTACCAAAAGAAGGAAGGTTAGTTTCGCCATTAGTTTTGACTCGTCCTGATCTTACAAGAACTGTTGATAATGGTGGAAATATGATTATGAAAGCAACAGAGCTCGAGAGTTCTCCAGGAGGTTTAGGTATGCAGAAAATATTATTTGAAGGGTATGGGATTGGTGACCAGTCAAATATTGCTGAACATTTAGACCAAATGATGCGGGAAATGAGGGTGCCCAAAAACGTTGACAGAAAGACGCTGACTATATTTATGACAGAAGAATGGGGTGAATATAGGGCGGATCTTATTGTTTTTCAAAAACAAATGGTGGAAGAATATGGAGTAAGAGTAAATCTTGTCACATTAGAAGACCTGATGAAAAAAAATGGAACTTCAGTTGAATCTGGATTTGTTTTCCATTTTGCTTATCCATGGAATTTTATAAAAGATCCAGACAAATATTATATTAACGTTTTGCTAGATCCAAAAAGAGTGGCCTATATGCTTGATTGTTCGTTAGAGGAAGTTCTTAGACCAAATTTTATTAGAACTGATGGTACAGTTGATCAACAAGCTCTTGAAAGGGAAATGAACCATATAAAAGAAGAGACACACAGAGAATTCAATCTTACAGGCATTCCGCCGATGGGTTTATGGGAACAACGATTGAAACAATACGTGTATCGAGACGATATTTACGGAAGAGAAAATGATAGCAATCGCAGTCTTATTGACGAGGCGCGAATTGTAGCTCAAAGAATGGCACAAACAACTATGGAAGTTTATAGCCGACAGGGAAGTGATCTACTCATTTTCAACGATCCATGGTTGTCTGGTTTTGCGCACTGCAAACTCGGTATGGGTGTTTTTTCAATTCCCGGAGCAATTGATGTAATTAAACAAACTCTGGCAGCAATGAATTTTGATGCGCAAGAGTTAGAATCGATGATGATTGCGTGTTCGACTATGCTTGCTGATAGCAATATTTTGAAGGCTTCAGATCAAACAACAGGCCATACAGAATTAGATAAACATCTAGATGCAATTTATCAAGACGCATGGAATAATCCAGGAAAATATGTTTTGAAACTTGCTGTTGACCCACAGTTTGGTATGTATGATTGGGGCGCTAGAGGCGTTTTTATTGGTGCGGAAATGGATACTGCTTCTTGGAGAAGTCTCATGCTTCATGCTGCTCAAGCAAATGTTCCATATATGTTACAAAATCTTATCGAAAACACACCATTTGACAGAAGAAGAGTGAAGAGAGAAGCGCGGGTAAATTCTTTGACTGATAATGAACAAATTGCAGTTTTCGTTGACGATACCGATGATCCAAATTTTGATATAGGCGAGGTGCGGGTAAATGGTAGTTCTCGAATCCGCTATAATCCATTTTTAACTGGCTATTTAAGTTCAAAAAAAGGGCACGTAGAGGGAGCTGCGGCAAATGGAATTGTAACAGTGACACCAGTAAGCAATGGCGTGACAAAAGTACATGGAGCAACAAATGCAGCAATGGCTCCTGTCACATTTAGTAGTAAATGAAAAGTATTATGATATTTGACTTAGACCATAAACAACTAGGTGCAGATTTAAAAACAATGATTAGTAGGCACTATGACAATCCTCTCCTTATGAACTTAAAAGGAGAAATTCATTTTGACATGCCATTAAGTAAGGCGGAAGTTGATGTTGTTGGGAATATGTGGAGTATATTTAATAATAACTCTTTACCAAAATCTGTTTATATTCCTTGCGGTGGGACTATGCGTCACGTACCTTATCTTTTGCAAAATGGAATTACGAATGCAGTTGTTGCAGATTTGTCGGGTATGAGTTTACAGATGGGGCGTAAACGATATGGATATTTGTTTAAGAATAACGTTTCTATTTATCAAGCTGACATCCGCGATACTCATGTTTTTATGGGTCATTGTCAAGGTGGGTTTCCACTCGCTATACTTATGGGTAATAGTCTTGGAGACGTGACAGACGAACAAGGACATATGGAATTTATTGGGGCATTATCAGATGCCCTGAGACCTGGTGGTATGTTAGTTTTTGATTATGTAAGCGATGGTTACAATCCGCTTCCGGGTGAGACATTAGATACAACATGGCCAGAAGTATTAATCAAAGATAACGGAACTAAACAACATGTTTTTGATAGAAGAACCAGAACATATCAACCAATTGATGACGATTCTGGCATTTTACATTTAACGTGTGAAGTGCGTGGCCATGATCAAGAAGTAATAGTGCCACATCACCCATACACAAAACGAATCGTGAAATTGAATCTATTGACGCAACAATTTGCAGAAGTGGGTATGACGTTGCGCCATATGGGGTCAATAGAAAACCATTCAGCGTACCATAGGAGGAGGAATGAAACAACAAACGATCTTGGGATGATGGGTAAACCAAATCAATTATTCGTTGCTATTAAAAATTGATATGAAAAAAAAACCATCACTTAAACAACACCTGCAAAAAACTTTTCTTGATCTGATTCATATTGATGAGATTTATGAGCAAGAAAACGAAGTTATCAAGTACTGTGAATCTTATTTAGAAGAGTTAGGTATTCGAGTAAAAAAAGATCCATTCAATAACGTTATTGCGTATTTGGAGGGTGAAGGAGAATCGATAATGCTCAATACACATCTTGACATTCCAGAAAGCGTGCCGAACCTTGACTATAAAATAGAAGGAGATATTATAAAAGGTACTGGTAAATCAATTCTTGGCGCCGATCCAAAGTCTGGACTCACAGTATTATTGGAACTTGCAACATATATTAAAAAAAATAATATTAAAACAAATCCAATAGAATTTGTATTCACAAGAGGTGAAGAAGCAGGCTTGTACGGTGCAATAAACCTTGACTATTCATTGCTACAATCTAAAATAGGATTGGTTATTGACGAAGACGGACCTTGCACGAACGTTGTCGTTCAGGCACCTTCATTTTATCGCCTTTATGTTGCTGTTTTGGGTAAAACTGTACATTCAAGAGATCATAAAGAAGGCATAAACGCCATTGAAATCATTTCTCATATTATTGCAAATCTTAAGCAGGGTGAACCTACACCGGGGGTTAGTTTTAACATTGGTATTCTATCAGGGGGAACAGCAGTAAACAGCGTATCTGGTAATGCTTTATTTAAGGCAGAAATGAGAAGTTTTGACACACAAAAAATGCTTGCTACAGCGAAAAAAATTGAAGCTCAAATTCACAAGATAGGCAGGAGAATGAAGGGAAAAATCATTATTGACTCCGAACTCGAGTTTGAAGGGTACAAATTAGAAAGGAAACATAAACTTTTCCTTCGTCTGCAAGAAACATACAAAAAAATGAATCTTAAAGAACATTATTATGAAACATTTGGCGGTAGCGATGCCAACGTCATTAATGCACATGGTATTCATTGTGTGCCTATTGGTTCAGCCTATTATCTTGCTCATCAATACACGGAGTATGTCAAACTGAGCGAGATGGAAGAATTACTTATGTTTCTTTTAGAATTTGTGAAAACTAAAAGTTAATCAAATTTTTATCGATTTTTATGAATAAAACTCAGAATATTCAACCCCTCCATCCTCCTTTTGCCCATTCTCCACAAGTGGAATCAGGATTCGAGGCGCGGCAAGCGCAGTATTGTTAAACGTAAAACAATACTTCACCCCGCCATCCTTAGCTTTGTATCGCAAATTCAACCTGCGAGCTTGAAAATCTCCCATAATCGAATTTGAACCCACTTCGCCATACGCTTGCTTTGAAGGAATCCAGGCCTCGGTGTCGTATTTTTTGATCTGAGGTTCGCCCATGTCGCCCGTACACATGCGAAGCACGCGGTAGGGCAGCCCCAATTTTTGCAAAAGATCCTCGGTGTTTTTTTGGAGTTCTTCGTGCAGGGTTATAGCTTCATCCATATCGTTGCGCCCGATAATCACCTGTTCGACTTTCATAAATTCGTGCACGCGGTAGATGCCTCTGGTGTCTTTGCCGTAGGCTCCAGCTTCGCGGCGATAGCACGGCGAAAATCCTACCATGCGGATTGGTAAATCTTTCTCATGCAATACTTCACCGGCGTAGTAAGATGTTATTGGCACTTCTGCTGTGCCTGCCAGGAATGCGTCCTCTTCGTTGAGGGCGTACACGTCTTGTTCGCTACCCCATGGGAAGTGTCCGGTGCCAAAGAGTGCGAATTCTTTGACAATGGCGGGTGCAATCATAGGCGTGTAGCCTTTTTTGGCAAGTTCGTTAAACGCCCACATCAAAAGTTTAATCTGTAGCAGTGCGCCTTCGCCTTTGAGGAAATAGCCTCGGAATCCCGAAACTTTTGAACCGCGTTCAAGGTCGAGCCACCCGAGATTTTCCATGAGAGTTATGTGATCTTTGGGTTCAAAATCAAACGTTGGCTTTTCTCCCCACGTGCGCAGTTCTACATTCCCACTCGCATCGGGTCCGATTGGGGTATCGTCAAGTGGCACATTGACGACATGCATCATACGGTCGTGCAGTTCTTCTTCAACTTGCTTCAATGCTCCTTCAATAGTTTTGAGTTGTTCCTTTATTTGTTTGCCTTCCGTAATGTGTGCCTGCGACGGTTTTTGTCCTGTTGTTTGTTGCCCGTTGCCGTTTGCGTTGCGGGCGAGTTCATTCCTGCGCTCGCGCAGAGTTTGTGCTTTTTGAATAAGTTCCTTTCGCTTGTCGTCGAGTGTGATAATGCGATCAACGTCCACGGGGCGATTTTTATTTTTTACTGCTTGTTTTACTTTTTCGATATTTTGTCGAATGTATTGTATGTCTAACATTTTTTAATGCAAAATTGATAATGTACAATGCAAAAAAGAATTGGTTTATGTTATTTTACTATAGTTCCCGCTTCAGCGGGAGGAGGAAGATGCAAAAGAGTTGATAGTGCGAGAAAAAATTATTGAAGAGAGTGTTAATAGTTTTTCAGCTCGTTGTTTGTTGCTGAGCGAATGAGCACTCATTTTCTGTAAATACTCATCAATGGAAAAGCCTAATACATTTTGCGCATCCTGATGAGAAATAGTGTTTACATGCTTAAGGAATGCTTGTGATGATTCGTTATTCCCATTATA
This sequence comes from Candidatus Woesebacteria bacterium, assembly GCA_020429045.1. Classification (GTDB taxonomy): domain Bacteria; phylum Patescibacteriota; class Microgenomatia; order UBA1406; family GWC2-37-13; genus HKST-UBA22. The sequence goes on along the minus strand of JAGQLS010000001.1, from coordinate 163,588 downwards.
AAGACACAAAGCACTTCGTTTTAAATCAGTCACAATATCAAGAAAATGGTTATTTTGCATGATTGGTTAGAAATTGTTTTGCAATAGAAATAAAAGTGTTTCTTGTTTTTTCTTCAAGTAATTCTGTACTTCTGTTGCCACGTTTTGGCTTAATATTCACTATAGCATTTGTTTCTATTTCGCCTGTTATTAAATCCAAACCTCCACCCCAAATATAATCTGAATTGCCACCATTTTCAAGCAGTATCTTTTCTGCATCGGCATGATACTCACCACCAATCGCAATCAACTCTTTTTCGATGTCGATCGTGATCTTGATATAGTTTGGATAATGCACCGAGGCGTTTTGTATATCCTCATCTGTTGCCGGCTTTGAAAGTAATATGATCATGACATGTATTATAGCGCGGTTTTTAACAATTAAAAAGATGGAGGAATCTTTTAGCAATCTTCGAGATGTTGAATTTTTCTCTTATTGCGCTATCTTTTTGACGAGCCGCTTAAGCGCGATCAGACGATGATTCATAGTTATATGGTCGTTGCTCATTTCGTCGTAGTACTTCCCCGTTTCTTTCACCACAAACAGCGTGCGGTAGGGGTAGCCATTTGTTTCTTTGCCGCTTGGTTCTTGCGCGATATAGCCTTTTATTCCTTCTTGCTCGCAGAGAAATGTTTTCTTTTGAGGATCGTAAAAACATAAACACGTTGAAAGAGTTGCGCTGCGTTCGTCTTCCGGCACGCTTTGCATCTTTTCTAGAGCGTAGTCGATAAGCTCTTCGTCTGTTGCTTCGTAGCCTGGCCATCTTCGCGATTTGACTCCAGGTTCGCCGTGCAGTGCGTCGATCATGAGGCCGCCATCGTCTGCGATGGTTGGCACGTGTGCTTGGTCGCCGTAAAATTGCGCTTTGATTTTGGCATTTTCCTCAAAAGTTTTGCCGGTTTCTGCTGGTTTGCCTTTTATCGTCACGTCGTCAAGGGTAAGGATGTCTGAGTTTTCGAGATTTGTTTGTAGCCCTTTGCGGATTTCTGCCAGTTTTGCTGGGTTTGTTGTTGCGATAAGTATGTGCATATTACACTATTCCTTTCAACTCCCATTCTTCAAAGCCGATTTCGAGGAGTTTACGACGGGCTGGGCCTTTTGAGCCGAACATTTTCACAAACCCGTCTGCAGTTTCGCGGATGTCGTAGGGGAACACGATCCACGCGTCGATGCTTTTTGTCCAGAAGTCGGGTTTAAAATGCGTGTGCGGTTTGATGTACGGGGCAAGCGTGAATATTTTTTTGACGTTTTTTTTCTTGAAATACTTTTCAGCGATGTGAAACGTATCGCCGGTATCGGAGACTTCGTCGACAATGAGGGTCGTCATGTCTTTAAAACTGACGGTTGGTTCTTCGGTGATGATTGGTGTTCGCAGTTTTTTGGTGTGCTCGTATGAAGTGATAGTGATGTGAGAAATGGGAAGCGAGCCCAAAAGGTCAGAAACGATGCGCGAAACCACATTGCCCCCTCGGGAAATGGAGACAAGTCGGTCGATTTGCAAGTCTTTGATTTTTGGGTACAGTAAGAGGCAGTCTTTTTCAAGTTGCCCCCAACTAAGTTTGTGAAATGTGAGCGAGCTCATACATATATTATATCATGGTTATTCACCCCTATGAGCTCTGGCGGTACGTTGAGCTGCGGTACCTGCTTGTAAATGGTTGTATCCTTGTTTAATTCTTCTGCGAAGTTCATCAATTGAGTCGGATCGTTGATCTGCCAGGGCTCTCCCAAACAAACTTCTAAAATTCCACATAAGACCTATCATGGTTGGAGACCATCGAGAAGCTGCCATGAAATTCGGTTTACCTTCATTGTTTTTTATAAATCCAGCAGGATTAGTGCGCTCAATATTAAACAAGATTTTTTCGATCATCTGCGTTGTCGGACTTGCGGTACCTGCATACATTTGTACCGGTGCACCGTCTTTATGCAGTACGGTTAAGCCGTTTTGACTTTCTACCGTACCGTGTACCATGCTCCCATCTTTGGAAATAACATCTATAAGCCCAAGCCAGGGCCCAAAATACTCACCAAGACCTCCTTCAAAACCCAACGATACATTGTTGAATCGTTCATCTGTGATAAAATCCTGCATGATTTGGATTGCGTTTGCAGCTGCTCCCGCTGCAAGCGATGTACAATTCTCACCGCCGCCATGGCCAACAAGGAAGGTGAGCGCAACTCCGTTTTGCTCTGCAATTTCTCTTATTGTGTTTCCTTGTTCGTAGTTCACAATCGGCCCAACACAAATATGAAATGGCAATTTTTCTTTTTCATGAAGCTGCCGATTTTGAACAATTTCACAAATAGTGCGGACAGCATCTGGGACTTCTGGTCCCGGATTGGTTGTATAAATTCGAATACTTCTACACCCTGCATCAATAAGTTGCCCAGCTTGTGAAGTGATGGTTTCCATATCGTTTCCACTCATGCAAACCCCAATTTGCCGTACACACAAATCCTGAATATCTTTATTTTCCTCCGCATCAATGAGGTTTTCAACATATTGTCTCGATTCTTTAAAGAGTGCGAGTCTTCTATCAAAATTGGCAAATAGACTATTGTGTGGAATATATGACCTCATAAAAGAAAGAGCTGCGGTGGTAACAACATCGCGTGATCCTGTCACCGGAGGCATGCCACCAAGCGCAAATATAGAGGTTGGTATGCCGTTGACGTTAATGATATGTTCCATGGCTGCCTTAGACCTACTTCGAGGATCTTTGGAGTATTGACGTGCATAAGCAAGTTCGGAAAAACCCGGCACAGTAGTTACCGGTTCTCCATGGATCCTTACAGTTTTTGCAAAACTTATAGCTGGCTCGTCTTTTGTATCATCGCCAATAGTTCCTTCATGAGGTATAGAAAGTTCCTGGTTGCCGAGTAACCGCAGATCGCGAAGCATAGCATCGATCACAGGAGAAGGTTTGCTGGGTCGAGATTCTGTTTTTTTCCCGTCAAGCATTCTTCTCACTTTTTGATATGTTTCTTTGTTGTGGTGTAATGCAAATTCAAAAGCTCGTGCCGCAAGAGCGCGTTTGAGAGATCGTGCTGAATGCTGAAGAAAGGTTGGTCTCCCGTCGTCGTTGACAATCAATCGTGTTGGACTCCCATCCAAGGCTTTTCTAAGTTCGTACGTTGTTACGATCAAACCCAAGTCCGGGGATTTAGGATCGATCGCATAACGAATAATATCTTCGTGGAGGCGCTCTTCGCGATAGGGAGGGAGTTTTGTAATGTCTACTTCAAGATCCTCATTTTCCTCAATGCCTGTGAGTACTCTGAGTCCAAAAAAGGCATGTTGTCTGGCTTTCCTCATTGCTTCTCCTTTGAAAAATTCAAGCTCTATTGCATCAACTTCCATTTGTTCGCTTTCTGCAAGGGCAAAAACGTACGTGCCAAGAGCAAATGGGTCTTCTTTTAATTTTTCTAACGCTCTTTGCCGCATTGAAAGCAGTTGTTTTTCTTCAAGAGACATCTGCGCAAATGTTCTTTCTGTGCCGTCCCATTTTTCGAGTATTTCTTGCCCATCCGGAATAAAAATATCATCCCAGCCAAATACAGAGGAGCCTTGAGGAACATTGGCTATCGTTCCTGCCGTAGTTCCCGTTCTCATATGGACCCTCTTGCCATCGTAAATAGCCAGAGTCGTTTTAGCTAGAGCTCTCGGGTCATTGCGTCTATGTGCTTCTTCACAGATTTCTTGTTTTGCCTGTGTAGTACTGGTCCAAAATTTTACATGTGGTGCGGGGTATTTGTGAGCAAGAGAGTGAATAAATAATGAGGTATCTTCGATAATAACAGGCCGACCAAATACCTCATAAGCGGCTTTTGCTTTGGCAGCTGCTACTTCTTCCGGTTTTTCAGATTGAATTTCATCAACATGTATTGCCAAAGCTTCTAGTTTCCCAACGGGAATCCCAAGAGCAGCGGCAATTTCGCTTAATTTATCTTGATTAGTTGTTGCAAAAGGTGGTAGATATAGTACATTGTCACCGGTAATAATTTCGTTAATAACAGGTATAGTTCTTTCAAGTCCACGGGCCATATAGTATATAATTTAATTTAGAAGATGAATTACAATATCATATACTATAAGTTTTAAATAAGGTAAGTATTTTGGAGATAAATTACATATTCAATACATACTTTTTATTCATACAATCAATAGCTTCATAGTAATATTTTATGCGTGATGTGAAATTCAATCTATTTTTACATCAATCAAATCGCACATAACCCATAAAATTGAACATTTTACAAACGTATGGTATCGTGTGTCAAACATTATGACAACTCCACAGGAAATCTCCGAAGGTCCACCTTTACCCGAAAATCTAACATTGGTAGAAGGCTTTACAACAAGAGAACAATACCTACAGCATGTATCGCGCTTTAAAACGGAGTTAATAGAAGCTGTTGGAGAATTGCAAGCAACTATTATTCTTCCCCTCAATGGGGCATTGGTGCCTTTTTATCATGGACTTGCAGGACTCATATCGTCAGGGAAACTTCAACAAGTACAGTTTGTCCTTGCTGCCAAAGATGAACAAAAAAATTGGTTCGCTTCCCAATATTTTGATATTGATCAGGGAAGAAAAATAATTGTCATTGACGACATCGCAGACACGTGTACCTCAAAAGGTCAGATGGATGATCAATTAGAAAGTGTCACCACCCTTCACGCCATGAGTCGGCGAGTAGTTACATTGGAATACGTAGGAAATCATGCTGTAGCTCCCATAATCGGAAACCGGCAGGACACTACTCCTCCGTGGGTTTTGAGCGGATACGGCATGAATAGCAGCAAAGCAAGCGATCCCCATATTACAGCTTTAGAACGATGGGCGGATCGAATGCTTATTGGTGCAGAAACTGATCCAAATACATTACCCCAGGGTTACCAAGTATATCTAGAAGCGTGTCAATTCTTACCACTCGATAGTCCGTGGTTTCAGGTTCAGTTGCTTTTGGAGCAGACAACAGACTTTCAAACCAAATTAAGAATCTGCGAAGATTTCATGCAGCAGGTTTTACAAGCCCCAAGAAGCTATAATCACTCCCACTCCATCGTAGCTGGGGGCTTGGTCGTTATGTCATACACTACTCGCGAGACATTCGGTACCTCGTTTACAATCCGCGAAGAGATTTTTTGCAGTACGTCGTAGGGTATTTTTGCCCATTGCGAAGTCATGACGTCGACCGATTCGTAAGCACGGATGCCAACCACTTCTGCAAATGCGCGTTCGTCGCCTTTGACCGCGGTGCTATACGCGCCTGTCATGATGGCAAAACATTGAAAAAGTTTTTTGTATAAACCTGCCTTCCTTATTTCCTCCACAACGATGGTGTCTGCTTGTATTTCCTGCGCCAAGCGTTCTTCTGTCACTTCGCCGCGGATACGTACGGCATACCCTGGCCCGGGGAAGGGTTGCATATTAACCACATCATCAGGCAAACCGGCTTTTTTTCCTAACATTCTTACCTCGTCTTTGTAAAATGTGCGCATGGGTTCAAGAAGGGTAAAATTCAAATCCTTCGGCAGTCCGCCCACATTGTGATGCGATTTGATGTGTGAAGCATGCTTGCTGCCTTTTGATTCAATCACATCTGAGTAAATCGTTCCTTGCGCCAAGTAGGCAACTTCATTTTGTTTTGCTGCTACCTCGTTGAAAATATCGATATACAATTTTCCGATTGTTTTTCGCTTTTTTTCCGGATCGGTTATGCCGGCAAGGGCTTTGAGAAATCGTTTTTTGGCATGGATAATTTCCAAATCTGCGGATATAAGTTTTGTGAAAATATACTCGACCCGTTTATCGGTTTCCGGACGCATGAGGCCACTGTCGACATAGACAGGAATCAACTGTTTTCCGATCGCTTTGCCAATGAGAAACGCGGTAACCGTCGAATCTACACCGCCGCTTACTGCACAAATGACCTTTTTCTTGCCAACGGTTTTTTTAATTTTGTCAATAATCGTCTGTGGATTAAGTTCTGTTGGGTGTATTGTTTCCCCGCACACGTCGCGGGCGAAATTTTTGAGAAGATCTACACCGTATTCTGTGTGGTTTGCCTCTGGGTGGTATTGTATGCCATACAATTTACGTTTTGGATCATAGGCGGCAATATTTTTTACGCGCTCTGTAGAAGCAATCAACACAAAGCCCGGGGGAAGTTTCGTCACCGTATATCCATGGGAAACGATGACATTGCACGTGTCTTTTGGCAGTTGAAAAATATCAACAGGATTTGAGATGTGCAACGTTTCCGGACCAAATTCTTTTGTGGTTATTTTTCCTTCTCCGCCCAAAAGATAGGAAATGAGCTGCCATCCGTAGCAAATGCCAAGGATAGGGATGCCAAGTTCAAATATTTTCATGGAAATCGTGGGAGCATTTGTGGCATCGACAAAATCTGGTCCACCAGAAAAAATAACTCCGCTTGGTTTGCACGTTTTTATTTTCTCGAGCGCTTCGTCGGGATAAGCGTATTCAACCGTTACTCCCAGATCGCGAAGTCTCCTACCAATGAGGTGAGCTGTTTGTGATCCAAAATCTATCATTATAATCATAGAATAAAATGCATAATGCTTAATTAATAATGCACAATACTTATTTTTTAAGGTTTTCCCTGGTTGTCTTTTGAATTGCAATAAGAACTTTTATTATTTCGACAAGTTTTTTATTAATGTTTTGAAAAACGTCATTACTTATATAACGAGAATCATTTAGTAACCGTAACCAATAGCTTGTTTCTCGAGCTTCTTAAACGCAATAGTCATTTTCATTAAAAATTCTTTCTTTGAATATCCTCCTATTGCCTCTTCAATATTTGCACCGATAGAAGTTCCACAACGTAGAATTTGTTTAGCAATTATGTATTCTTTTTTATCTTGTATAAGGTCTTTATAGAGTTTGATAATATCTAATGCAAATTCGTATGATTTTTTTTGAATGATATTTTTATTATTCATTTTGCATTGTGCATTAGTAATTTTGTATTAGTAGTTTTTTCCCGCGTTGGTAACAAGTAAATCGTGGGGGTGACTTTCGGAAAGCGATGCCTGGGTAATTTGAATAAATTTTCCTTCTTTTTGCAGTTGTGGAATAGTTTTTGTGCCGACATAGAACATACCCGACTTTATTCCTCCAATAGCTTGATCGACAACATCTTTGACCGTGCCTTTTATCGGCACCAGACCTTCGACACCTTCTGCGACCAGTACGCGATTGTCGTAACTTTTGCCGTGAAATTCGTCCTCGGATTTGATTTCTGCACCATGCTGCATCGCCCCGATTGAACCCATACCACGGTAGCTTTTAAATGTATATGTTTCTTGTCCAGCATTGATGATGCTTTGAAACCGAGCTGGCACTTCTTTTTTCTTAAGTTCTATTTTTTCTCCTGGTGCTTCTTTGCAGCTTGCAAAAAAATTTCCCATCATAACGGTGCTTGCACCAGCAGCAAGCGCTTTGGCCATGTCGCCGGAGTATTTTACTCCTCCGTCTGCAATCACTGGCACATCGGTGCCTTCGGCAGCGTGTGCAGTCTCAAGAATCGCAGTGATTTGTGGAACTCCCATGCCCGAGATGATGCGTGTGGTGCAAATAGCGCCTGGCCCCATACCAACGCGTAGTCCGTCTACTCCTGCTTCGATCAGTCGTTTGGCACCATCGTATGTTGCGATATTGCCGCCGATGACATCAATTTTTGGAAATTGGTGTTTTATTTTTTTGATTGCGGCGATGATGTAGTCGGCATTGCCGTGTGCAGAATCGACAACGATTGCGTCGACACCGGCTTGCACAAGCGCTTTAACTCGTTCGAGATAGTTCCTGCTTGCACCTACTGCCGCTCCGACAATCAATCCATGTTTTTTTACGGCAGAAACTTCTTTGGCTTGATCTTCGATTGTTAAGTTTCGATGAACGATGCCGATGCCGCCGAGTTTGGCAAGTGCGGTGGCAAGTGGAGCTTCGGTAACCGTGTCCATGGGTGCAGAAACAAGGGGAATATCAAGTGTTATGTTTCGCGAAAATTGGGTTTCAAGGTCAATGTCACTGCGTTTGAAATCGCTGTATCCGGGGACGAGAAGTATGTCGTCGAATGTTATTCCTTGGGAAATGATTTTGTTGTTCATGGTTTAGTTATTAGTTAATTAGATATTAGATGTTAGGAAAAAATCAAGAAAACAATAAATCAACATATCACGAAATCATTAAAGCAAAAAATCATTAAAACACTGTCATTCTCCTCCGATTCGCCCGCCGATTCGGCGGGGAAAGATGTCAATTTAAAAATTGTCAACTCTTCGCATATATATCCTTTTACATTTCGTTTCAAGCTATACGCTTTATAAATACAAATTCGTTTTCCTTTCATTGGGCACAAATGTCGCTTGAAACGCTGTTTGTATCGCTTTTTTGATCTGCTCCTTGTTCAATAACCCATGTTCATACAAAAAAATAAACTGTTCGTCCAAGTGCCCGCCTTCTATGGTTTCGGGCCAATCGGTATTTATAGTAAATTGTACTCCATATCTTTCAAATTGGGAAAAAATATGCTTCATTTCATCTATATTTTTCACCGCTTTTGTAACGAGATTGCTTAACGGGCAGACCTCAAGCACGATATTTCGTTTGGCGATTTCTTTCATAAGATCGGTGTCGTAAGCTGCTTTTATACCATGTCCGATACGCTCGGGGGCAATCGACTCGATGCACTCCCACATATCGTTGGTGTCCACGGTCTCTCCCGTGTGTGCGGTGACATGTAGACCATGGTTGCGAGCCTTTTTGACAAGCGCAGCATAGTCTTTGTAGTGAAACCCGTTTTTGTTGTAGTTTGAAAAATCAATACCGATGACGCCTCGGTGCGCATATTTTATAGCCTTTTCAACGATAACGGTATTTTGCTTGAGGTTAAATTGTCGATCAAGGCAAAATATGATGCCAGCTCTGAGTTTGGGATATTCAAGAAGCGACCTTTCCATACCGTGGAGCATAGCCAAAATCGCATGGTCCAGATCGACTTCACCTTCTTTGTTGTGTTTCATGGGGTTGCCGCGCAGTTCGTAAAGCGTGATCCCCCCACGATAGGCACCACTGAACGTTTCATACACTGCCTTCTCAAGAGCGCGCGTGCCCGAGGAAAGTTTGTCCAAGATGGGGTGGTAAATTTCGTCTAAATATTCCTTGAGCGTCATTTTCCGTTTTTGGGTAAGAACCACATAGTTACTGAATTCGTGATAATCCCGTTTGGGAAGTTTGTACCCTTCGGCGTTTGCGATGTGCCATAAAACGTGAGGCGCAATAGAAGATCCCACGTGTGCATGTAGTTCTGCCAGGTTGCTAAGAAGAGGAGTGATGTCCATAAATAATTATACTAAAGTGAAACGAAAAAAGTCAAAAGGAAAAAATTGAATTCGCGATTATAATGTATGGTATGTTTCAAAAGTCGTTTACAACAAAATCAGGAAAACAGATTGCGCTTCGATATCCGACTATTGCCGACGCGGATATGATGATGGAATACATCAACGCCATCTCAAAAGAAAATACCTTTATAACATTTTCCGGTGAACAACTGACAAGAGAAGAGGAAGAAGCTCATTTGCAAAACACAATGCATTCCATCAGCCTTAGCGATGCTGTGGTCATCGTGGCAGAATACAATGGCGCGATCGTGGGTGTGTCTGACGTAACCCGTATCCTCACCGGGCGTACGCGTGAACGACATACTGCGCGCTTTGGTATATCGATTCGCAAAGATTTTCGCGGCGAAGGTCTTGGGAAAGCTCTTATGTCTACAATCATTGAGGAAGCGACACAACACATCGGAGGTTTGAAAATTATCAAACTGCAATGTTACGGACTAAACACGCCAGCACTCAATTTGTATAAAAAGCTAGGGTTTGTCGAGTACGGTCGATTACCAGAAGGCATACAGTACAAAGGGCAATACGCAGATACAGTGCTCATGTACAAACGCATCAGATGATTTGAGGCATTATGTCTCGACCAACGTGGTGAAGTTTATTTCGAGCCTGTCCTCCAATTCGGGGGACTCGTCTAGGGGGACGTTTTGATTATTATTACTCCTGAAATATATCGATAAGCCTTTTGATGTGGTCTTTTAGTTCTATTCCCAGTCCTTCGACGCCCGATCGTATTTCTTCACGATCTATTTTGGCGGCAAAAGCTTTATCCTTAAATTTCTTCATCGCCGACTTTGCCTTCATATCTTTAAAGCCTTCGGGCCTCATGAGCGAATAGGCATACAACAGCCCACACAGCTCGTCGCAGGCTATGAGTGCAAAATCGATTCGTGTTCTGGGTGGAGTGTCGGTTCTGCCACTTCCATGGGCATGTGCCGATATCGCGTCAATTAGAACCTGGGGGTATTCCCATTCTGCAAACCATTTGAGCGATTCGTTGGGGTGCTCGTCCGGGTGTTTGAAGTAATCAAGATCGTGCAAGAGTCCGGTTATGTACCACAATTCAGGATCCTCTCCAAAGTGTTTGGCGCATGCTTCCATGGCACGCGCAACCATGACGGCGTGTTTGCGCTGATAGTCATCCCCAACATGTTTTTCTAATAGTTCCTGCGCCTGTTCCCGCGTGGGTAATTTGGATTGATCGAAGTTATTTTTTTCCGCAGGAGGTGTCGGTCGACGTTTCATAGTTTGTGATGATGGTGAAACCAGATCTTTATAAATTTCTTTTGTCAGTGGATCAACGACGCGCCTCAGTTGAGGGAATAATGTTCCTTCTCGAGCGCTCACATCCTCCAAAAACCAAAATAAGCGCTCGCTGTGGGCATACCCACTTGTCGGTGGCATACCGTACTCCAACATCTCAACATAATCAATATCTAGCATTTGCGCCTCATCATCTCCTTCGTCTCTCATGCGCTGTTGTGCAAGGAATTGTTCCAGCTGATACTGCGGATCATTGATTTCCGAATAGCCGTTTCCGAGTTCGCTTCCCGCAATAACGATATGAAATCGCTCTGTCAATCGAGGATCTCGTTCTTTTGTTTTTGCAAGAGGCGACATGAACGCGGGTTCGTTAACCAAAAATGCTGGACCAGGAATTGTTTTTCGAATCAGTTTCCATAAGTTATCAATCAATCTGTTCCTGTTTATAGTTCCGGGCAAGTCCACACCTTCCTTTTTCAACACCTCAAGCATATGTTCGTCGCTGTCATTAAAAATATCTACGCCAAATCGTTCTTTGATTATATTAACATAATCAACCTCTTTCCATTCGTCGGTAAGGTCAAAGGTGTGTCCACGTGTAGTAAATGTTGTTTTTCCATAGACTTCCTTTGCAATATAGCGAAACATATCTACTAACATTTTCATATTATCTCGATAGTCTGCATAGGCCCAATACCACTCAATTTGATAATATTCCTGCAAATGTTCATCGCTTAAACCTTCGTTGCGAAAGTTAGGACCAATGGTAAAGATTTTTTCAAACCCACCACCGATCAATCTTTTTTGATACAGTTCTGTCGAAATACGTAAATAAAAATCTTGATCCAGATCGTGATGATGGGTGATAAATGGTCGGGCATCGGCGCCTCCTGTCACGAGTTCAAGCACGGGTGTTTCTACCTCCATGAAACCATGTTGTTTCATAAACGCTCGATTGGCTTCCCAGAAGTGCGCCTTTCTCATAAACACATCCATTCGTTTAGGATTGATCGTAAGATCAAGATACCGTTTTCGAAATATCATTTCCTTATCGTCAAAAGAATGGGGAAGAGGACGCAATGTCTTAGCAAGCAGAATAATATGTTTAACAAAAAGAGTAATTTCTCCTTGAGAAGATGTATCAATGGTGCCAGCAATTTGTATATAATCGCCAATATCCAAAAATGTTATATGCTCCCATCCAAGAAATGATTGTTCAAGATTTTCTTCGAGTTCGTTTTGTCTTATGGCAAATTGTATAGTTCCCGACTGATCTTGAAGAACGCCGAATAAAATTTTTCCGTGTTCCCGTTTGGCCATCATACGACCAGCAAGCGTTACCTCTTTTCCTTGAAAGTTTTCAAACTCGTCAACAATTTTTTTGTTGGGGAAGTCTTTTCTCGATTGAGAAGGATAAGGATTGATACCTAATTTTTTTAGTGCTTCTGTATTTTGAATTCTTCTGGTTCGTTGTCCGATAAAGTCATCGGATAGTTGTTGGGTCATAGGCCATTATACCCTCCTTTACGATAAATAATAACAGATATAGCCACCGTGATCCAACTCATCAGTCAAGCGTTCGTATGTTTTTCACTTGCTGAAGAAGAAGATCAACAGCAACCATCATTTAACTTTGAGAACCGTATACGTGAGGGTTCCTGCCGGAACCTGCACTTCAACAGACTCTCCAACTTTTTTGCCAAGAAGCGCCTTGCCGATTGGCGAGGTGGCAGACAACTTTTTGTTCATCGGATCAGATTCAAATTCACCGACGATAAAAAGTGTTTCTTCTTTACCATCTTTTTGTACAAGTATTTCCGATCCGATTTGTATGCCGCCATCGGTTGAACTGTTGAAGACTTCAGCATTACCAAGAATGAATTCGAGCTCTTGTATGCGCCCATGCACAAAGGCAAGCGCCTCTTTGGCAGCAGTATATTCGCTATTTTCAGAGAGATCTCCTTTTCTGCGTGCTGTTTCGAGTTGCTCGACCGCTTCTGGACGCTTGTGTTCTTTGAGTTCGGTAAGCTCAGCGACAAGTTTATCGTATCCGGCTTGTGTAAGTTGTGTTTTTGCCATAAATTACGTATACAAAAAAATACACCCCTGTTTGGATTGCTCTCTGAAGGGATGACTGGTACAATAATACTTTAGCAGAATGGAAATGTCAAATTGGGTATGAAGAGAATCTGAAGGCCCTATCGTCTAGCGGTTCAGGACGCTAGGTTCTCATCCTAGTAACACGGGTTCGAATCCCGTTAGGGTCACTTATAAACACCACAATAAAACATTTAATTTATAAAAAAAACCGAATTTAATAAATGGATACTTTAAACACCGCTGAAGCAAATAGAAACATAATAACCGATCTTACAGGGTTGAAGATACTTTATGCTAACCAAATAGATATAGAAGAAAGGCAAGAAGTAATTAATAGACAATTATTACAACAAAAAAAAACATGGTTGTATTGCATATTCGGCTGTAAGTCCATGGTTTTCTAAGGAAGATATAGGGAGGTATGCAAGTAATGTAACCGCATGTGTTGCTGGCGTGGTAGTTAATAGATGTGGAGAATTAAAAATTTTTCATGTTAGATATAAAGATATTGAAATTATAAATAGACTTGGGCTTATTAAAGAACATATACTTGGCGGAATTTATTCAAGCGGCGACAGAGACACTCTTGAAGAATTAGAAACATTTGAACGCGAATATAAACTTACTTTGTTACCACCTCCCGAAGAATTTATTAAAGGTAATTTTAGTATTTTAGTAGACTATAGTAATAGAGAAATAATGTATTCTTTTGAAAATTTCCCAAGAAAAATCAGGCAGAGATAAACATTTATTGTCAAGTTTTGATATACAAAGATTTTATTTAAAACAAAAAAAATTTGAAACATCATATAGCAAGGCGTATTTAGTTTTTTTAGTCATCCTCTTAGATATACAATTAGATATTGTTTTTGGGATTACCATCGGGCCACTACTACGATGATGGCATCTCTATTACTTTCCAATTTTTTCATCGCAAAAAAGTTTAGCATACGATATGTCTTCATTCCAGTAATAATAGTTTTGTTTGCTCAGCTGATCTTTTGGCTAGAGATAGAAACACACAGAGGTTTCTTTAAAGGCATTTCTCGGTTGGTTATTTGGTCAAAGTAAAGTTAAGGAATATCTTCCTGGGAAAATATTTATTTTAATGACACGGCTAGGTGTCGCGTTGATTGGAGGAATGGCAGGAATCCTGTTCAAGAAATTAAAAAAAATTTCTTTACTACCTTCGTATGAAAATTTTCACTGTAGTCAATAAAAATACTTTGATTCTATTCAAATTCACATCTATGTAAAACTGAAAAATAAGAAGAGATGTTCAATTATGATGATATAAAAAAAATGAGTCATTTATCCATCAATATTCTCTGAACATGAAAGGTTTATAAACAAAACGGTTTACTTTACGCACCTTGAGCTTCAAACATTTTGTCGTGCAGTTCCCAAAACTTTCCTTGATCTCTGGCGCACAGTGAGGCTTGAGCAGCGCGCATAGCATCTGGGTGGATTTGAGTAAGAGGAAATTGTTTGTACACAACTTTCACTTTATCGCCGTACATTTCTTGTATTTGTTTAACCGTTGAATACGCACGTGCGCAATAAGGGCACTGAAAATCCGAGAATTCGACAATCGTCACCGGTGCATTAGCGGTGCCTTGCATAGGTGAATTGCCAAGATTGATTTGTGCAGGCTCGGGGTTAAATGCCAAATTTTGTGGGTCTGAACAATATTGTTGAAGTTGTTCAGAATAATCGGCACATACGGCTGAACCGGTTCCATCAAGCTCTTTGTCTATTATTTCTTTGAAAAATTCGATCGGAAACGCGCCGGCTAACAATTTTCCATTGACAAAAAAGCCCGGTGTACCCTGAATACCCAGCTGTGTTCCTTCTGCTTGTTCTGCATCTACGGTGTCTTTTGTATCTTCATTGGTCAGACACTGTTCAAATTTCTTTTCATCCAAACCAAGCTCTTTAGCATAGGCAACAAGGTTGTCTTGAGAAAGTGCCGATTCTTGCTCTTGGGTTCCGGAGACTCCTTTTTTCTCAAGTGTCATGAGGCGGAAATATGTATACCCCTGGAAAAGAAGAAGTACCACAACAAGAGCCATAACGATATTAAATTGCTTGGATAATCGATCCATGAATGCATCTTGTCCCTTTTCATGGTTTGCTTGTTCGACAGGTGTAGTTTTTTTTACGGTTCTGGTAGAAGTTTTTTTAGGGGTTTGTCTTTTTGTAGTTTTTGCCATACATAACTGTAGTATATAGGCTAAAAAAAGTCAAACACATATGACAATTGATAAAATTTATTCTTCTTTTTTACCTGTTCCACCCCCCTGCCAACCGCCCCTTCCTTTTTTTGGTGATCGCGCTTCAAGATGTGATAAGTCTATTTCTATAAACAAATCCTCACCGGAAATAGGGGAAATCCAATCATTATTCTGTAATAGATTAAAAAGTTGTTGAGCATGGTGGTCGTCATTGGTTAGCCTATATCCTTCAAGAGGTTGCGTGGTCCATAATCCAGAATTTTGCGCGAAGGCATTTATGATTTTTTGTAAATTTGCTATTGATTCTATACATTTGAAAAATGGCCCAGAAACATCATCACCCTCCCCATTATTACTAATTGTTAAAATTGCTGCAATTAAATTTTGAAGGTGTTTTATTGTTTCCTGATAATTAGGCCCAACCTCGGACTGCAGATTGCCAATTGCTTGATTATCTGGCAGTGTTGCTTGCATTGTTTCAATAAGACGGTTTATCATTATAGTTCTCGCAGATTTTAATGCTATAACGCTAAAATGTTTAGGTTCGTTCTGTATTTGAGAAATACAATCTAACGTGCATGGTAAAGAACGGTAAAAAATAGTGTTGGTGAGAAATGCAAGATAAAGTTCATCAAGTGAAAATTTTTCTGCCTCATTTGAAAAAAGTCCAATTGGGGGTGTATTTTCAATAGTATTTTCATTTTCTTCAGATGTCGGATATATTTTCAATGCATTGAGTTCGTTCATCCAAATACCTAAAAAGGTATAAAACTCATTGCATTGTTCTTCCGAGAGATGGAAATCTTCTCTCAATTTTTTTTGCACATCTGGCGAGTGAAGCTTCGCAGTTGTTGTTAATAGATTTGTTACTAAATTTTCATCAGTTTCAAGATTGATACCATGTATAGTATTTAAGAGTTCAAGGAGTTTTGCCGGGTGAGTATTTGCAATATCACCATCGAAATAGCCTTGAAATACATCGTTTTGAATTTTAGATAATATAGCGCCAAATACAAACAGTTGAATCATAGAATCGTTATCGCCAAGAGATGCAGGTTTCTCTAAAGCTACTTCTTTTGGATGTTCGTTATGTCTATTACCACTTTTATTATAAAGTTTCATTTTAAATCTGTGCCTTTCATTTGATGGAGTGTTAAGAAAGTACATATCGTTATATTTCGGATCTATCGGCTTTTCTCTATATAAATACATCATTTCCTCAACACTCATGTGGGGTATCTGGGTTGGGTTAAGGACCGCTTGCAAACGTAGGGCTTTAGGTCTTGTTCCATAATAAGGAATAATCAATGTAGTATTTTCGTCAACTTCGTCACCAGCAGTAGCTATTGCTTGATTTATCGACACAACTAAGGGATGTATGTTCGCTGTTTGGGCTGCTGTTGAAGATGAAGGGTTTTCGATTGCTTGATAAACTCTACAATTCATTGGAATTTGTCCATCAGGAACAAGAGTGCTTGCCATAGTAATTTTTCTTTCCCTTGTTTGAGGATCGATATATATTTGAATATCTGGTTCGTATGATTGCCCTTTTTCCATAGCGTTAATTATATCATGACAACCTATAATAATAAAGCTAAAAAAATAAGCTACCAGACAGGGAGACCAAGAGGGATGGTAGAAGAAATTTCAAGAAGAAGCGGTGTGCCGTCTTCGTCTGCTGCGAGCATCATACTACCGCATTCCTTTCCCATCATTTTTTTGGGTTCGAGGTTGACAACAAAGAGAAATTGTTTGCCGATATAGTCTTGGGGAGTATACCATGTGCGCATGCCGGTAAAGACGGTTTGCACACCGTGCTCTTCACCCAAGTCGACAGTAAGTTCGATAAGCTTGCGCGATTGCACAATGTTCGTGGCATCGATTACTTTGCCTACACGTAGGTCGAGTTTCTGAAAGTCGCTGAACGCGATAGATGGTTTTGGTGAAGAATCGGATTTCATATCGACAAGTATATCACTACAAAGCTAGAAAATGAAGAGTCCGTTTATCCGTTTGCAAGACCTGGAACAAATCCTTGCCCGATTGTTGGGAATGGATTTCTGCGTCCGCGGGCAATACCACCATGACCTATCCGGTTGTCTCCGTGGACGTAATAAATAAGCCCGGATGGATTTTGATCTTTTATAATACCAGTAATATAGGTAGGAACCATCAGTCTGCCCTTCTCTTCATTATAAAAGAGTCTGTTAAGTGGGCTTATGAATTTCAATGAATTGGCGTTAAAAAAAAGAGGCGTCATTGTCTTAAGCGTCCCGCCCAAAATTTCGTATTCAGTAAGCCACTTTGCATCTCTAGATAGTAAATCACGTATTCTTTTGACAGATTGATCATGAGGGAGAGGTATTTGAGGAGAATAAAGTCTATTTTGATTAAAAAAATGTTGTGAGGGGTAGAGAATAAAGTCAAGTCTACGCGTAAGCGATCTACCATTGGTGATAGCGTATAATATTTCTTGGTCGACGTATCCAAAACCGTTAATTTTATTTATGACTTCTCTGCATCTACCCCACCAAGCATGGGAAAGTTCATCAAAAGAGCAACTGGGAAACAAATGGGCAAAAATCATTTCAGGAGTGAGATTTTCATTTTGATCTACATGAGGAACAGCATATTCCATACAGACTCATAGTATATCATAAAAAATCAGTCTCGATGTTGAAGAAAAAGATTTTATTCCGCGTAGAGGCGGTACATGTTGCTGCCGATTTTTTTTAGTTTGACAATCTTTATACTACCAATCTCCTTGGTATTTTTTACATGAGGACCACCACATAGTTCTTTTGAATAGGCTTTTTTCACATCCTCATCGCCGATATAGTAAACATTCACTTTTTCAGGATACTTTTCCTTGAAAAATGCGCGGGCACCGGCAGCCATAGCTTCTTGCTTGTCCATAACCTGCATGCGCACGGGCAGTGCTTCAGTAATCTTGTGGTTCACTGTTTTTTCCACCGTTTTTATATCATCATCTGTTGGTTTTCTTTCGGTATAAAAATCAAATCGCAAGCGCTGAGCTGTTATGTTTGATCCTTCCTGCCTTACCTCTCCCACAACATCGAAAAGCGCCTGATGGATGAGGTGGGTCGCGGTATGATATTTGATGGTTTGCTCGGCGTGGTCTGCTAAACCCCCCCTAAATTTATTCTTCGCAGACGTCCGTGAGACTTCCTGATGGTGGGTCTTTGCTTGCTCAAATTCTTCTTCGCTTATGTCCTGACCGCGCTCTGCAACGATTTCCTGCGTTATTTCGAACGGAAACCCATAGCTTTGGTACAAATCAAACGCGCCTTTTCCATCAATAACATCTCTTTTTTCAATTTCCCTCATGCCCTTTTCAAGTGTTTTTTTGAATCGTTCGACTTCGTTGCCGACGACATCGATGATATGCGTGCTATCTTTTTGTGCTTCAAAGTAAATACCATCGTACGTATGCACGACTTCTTTGACAATTGGTTCTATTTCTTTGGTTGAAAAACTGGTGTTGAGCGTACGAATTTTGACCATCGCTCTTCGCAACAGCCTGCGCAGTACATACCCTTGTTCTTTGTTTGATGGGGTAACGCCGGTTTTGATGATAAAAGTTGCTGTTTTTATGTGGTCGGCGATGATGCGCATAGCGGGTTTTTGATCGCTTGAGTGATATTCTTGTTTGACTGCATTCTCAACGACGCTGACAACAGGGGTAAATACATCGGTTTTGAACATGTCGGGTTCGTTATTTCCGGCGGAAAGGAGTCGCTCCAACCCGCCGCCGAAATCAACATTCTTTTTTGGCAGTTCATCGAATGCTCCCTGTTCATTTTTTTTGTACTGCATAAATACCGAATTGCCGATCTCGAGAAATCTGCCACAATCGCAGTTTGGGTGGCACTTTGTGCCAAATGCCGGATCGTGGTCAAGGTCAAATCGATAAAACACCTCGCTGTCTGGCCCCCCTGGTTCGCCCGCCGGCATCTGGTCTGGCACACCTGCCCGCGACCACCAGTTTTTTGTAGCATCATAGGTTACAATCCGTTCACCAAGCGTTGGTTCAACCCCGGCTTGTGAAAAAAGTTCTTGCCAGATCGCGATACTTTCTGCATCTTTTGGAATGTGTTCGTCTCCCTGGAAAACCGTTACATAGAGCCGCTCCGGCTCAAGCCCGAGCCCAATTTTCGTATCAGTGAGAAAGGCAAAAAACCATGAAAGCTGTTCTTTTTTGAAATAATCGCCGAGCGACCAGTTTCCCATCATTTCAAAAAACGTATCGTGGCGATTGTCTCCCACTTCCTCAATATCCTGCACGCGGATGCAGGGCTGAATATTGAAAAGTCGTGTGCCAAGCGGGTGCGCTTTGCCAAGCAGATAGGGCACGAACTGTTGCATGCCTGACCCGGTGAAGAGGGTGGTAGGATCATCTTGAGGCACAAGAGAAATAGGGGGGGCTTCGACGTGTTTGTGCGCTATGAGGTGGTCTGCGTATTTTTGTCTTAATGCTTTGTGGGAGAGCTTCATAGAATGATATTATAGAATAAACTCTATAGAGTTGAAAGCGAAAAAGTTACAAGGGACATATTATAAGCTTTTTCGTTTGCTCGATACCGTATTTTCTTTCCCTTATGCTCAAACATATATGGCTTGAGTTACCAATTTTCTCATCTCCAAACTCGTCGTTTACACTCCTCAAACACGTGGAGATTCAAAAATTGCTAACTCTTCGTATATATTTATTCTTTTACATTTCGTTTCAAGCTACAAGTTTAAAGTTTTAAGGTATAAGCTTTACGTTACACGCTCTCTTTTGTTGATACAATAGAAACAATCTATTACAATACTATCTTGCTTGACATATGATACGTACTACACAGCCTGACGCCATTCAACCGTTTCTTAAACATGTGTACATTCCACCAAAAGATGCACACAAAGGTCAAAATGGTAAGGTGCTCATCATCGGCGGGTCTTCACTATTTCACGCTGCTTCGTTGTGGGCAGCAGAAATCGCCTCTCACTTTGTCGACATGGTGCACTATGCCTCGACACAGGAAAATAATGAAATTATGGCGCATCTTAAGACGACCTTTCGCAATGGGATCGTTATTCACCGCAAAGATATTCCTCACTATATCGAAGAAGACGATGCCATTCTCATTGGGCCCGGCATGATGCGAAGTGAATCAAAAAAACAGCATTTAGCATCCAGACATCAATCATTTGCAGAAATTCTTAACTTAAGCGACGAAGGTGCACTCACCAGGGGGTTGACGCATCACATCCTTTCTGTCTACCCTCACAAACAGTTTGTAATAGATGCTGGCGCACTGCAGATGATGGAACCTTCGTGGCTTACCAAGCTTAGCCGACCCGCAATCATTACCCCTCATTTGAAAGAATTTGAGGAGTTGTTTGAAATGTCACTTGATGGCCTATCAATCGAAGAAAAAGCAAAGCATACAGAAGAGCGCGCGCGAGAGTACAAATGTGTTATAGTATTAAAATCTATCGACGATGTCGTGACAGATGGTACAACGACACATATCGTGCGAGGCGGCAACCAAGGGCTGGCAAAAGGTGGTACCGGCGATGTGCTCGCAGGGCTTATTGTTTCGCTTGCGGCAAAAAATGATCCCATACCATCGGCAGTTCTTGCATCGTTTGTAGAAAAACGAGCCGCTGAATCGCTTTTTGAAAAAAAAGGATATTGGTATAATGTATCTGAACTCATTGCAACGATTCCGGAAGTGTTTCACAGAATAACTTGTCACTTGAAGCGTAAAACGTAAATCGTGAGCGAAGATGCCGTATTTTCGAAGGCCTGCCCGCCGAATCGGCGGGTGACCGGCCGAACGATAGTGAGGGAAAGGCGCGAGAAAATATGGTTTCGAGCGAACGAAAGAGCTTATAATTTTAAACTTTATATACTTTTGAGCTAACCTATGAAAAAAGAAACAATACTGGCAATCGTTTTCGGTGCAACATGTGGCATACTCGTTGCCGTAGTCATGCTCATAAGCTCTGGAGGGCTTGGGCGGGACACCAAAATCGTACCCGTAGCCCAAGAAGCAAACAACAAAAATGTTACCTCTTCGACTGCCGGCAACAAAATAGCCAATCTTACTATTTCTCAACCAGAGTCCGGCATCGTCGTTGACGCAAACGAGATCACCATCTCAGGCGATGTGGCAAAGAACAGCCTCATCGTCATGCAGTCACCCGCACACCAGATAGCATTCAAAAATGACAAGGAAACATTTTCATACAATTTTCCTCTTGCAAAAGGAGAAAATATGATTCAAATAAGCGCGTATACTGACAATAGCACACCTCAACAGATAACGTTATATGTTTATTATGTAAACAATGAATAAATATTTCACCGGCACCATCATCGCAGCTTTTTTGGTTGCAGGAATTGTTATTCCTGTCTATTCGCAAGACGCTTCGCCATCTGGAGCAATAGACAAAGAGGTAGATAAAATTAAAGAAAAGGTTGCAGAAACCGTGGCAGGTCTTGCAAGCGACAAAAAAGCAGTGGCCGGATATGTCCAAAGCATCGAAGCAGGCGACCTCATCCTCGATCTGGATGGAAAGAAAACGTCTGTGTCATACGACGATACGCTCACCAAGGTGTATGATGCTGGGGCAAACTTTAAAGAAGGAGCGCTTGACGATGTAGCAAAAAACGACTACGTTTTTGTTTCTGGTCCGGAAATAGATGGCGTAGTGACTGCAAATAATATGTACTTTGACCAGGCGTACCATATATTTTCAGGCAAAATTTCCCAAGTGAATGCAGACGATTATTCAATCGAAGTTGTCACACTGGAAAAGGATACATTAACATTTGACATTGAAACAAATTCTAACCAGGAAATGCTAGATATCGACACACTGGAGCTTTCAACCATAGGATTTTCGAAGCTTAAGGAAGGCGATTCGATACACGTTGTCGTGAAGCGATCCGCAGACGACGAACAATCAACACGCTTTTCTGCCCAGAAGGTGCTCGTCATTCCTAATGAATATTTCCTGCAGTGAGCAGTTGTCTAAAAGACATCAGAAGTTACTTTAAGCGTATATTTCATATGTTTATTTTTCTGAATATTTTTATTTTATTTTTACAAATTGTGAGCGCATTGGTAGAAGTATATTTTTGCATGACGCTTGTTTGTCCACCATCATTTTATTAATTATATTTTTTTGTGTTTTCATTTATCACCGATCTTTTTGATTTCAACAAAAAAGAACTCAACCGATTACAAAAAATTGTTGACAGCATAAACGCGCTGGAAAGTGAGATGCGCGATCTTGCAGACAAAGCGTTTGTCGAAGAAACAGAGCAACTTAAAGCAACACTTCGCACCGATACTTCAGACGAAGCACTGGAAGGGATCCTCCCGCGAAGTTTTGCACTGGTGCGTGAAGCAGCGCGTCGCACCCTTGGCCAGCGCCACTACGATGTGCAGCTTATTGCCGCCATAGCACTTCACGAAGGAAAAGTAGTCGAGCAAAAAACCGGAGAAGGAAAAACGCTTACCGCAACCGCACCGCTTTATCTCAACGCCTTATTGGGGAAAGGGGCGCATCTTGTCACGGTAAACGATTATCTGGCACGCCGCGACGCAGGGTGGATGGGGCAAATTTTTCATTTTCTCGGGCTTTCTACCTCCGCAATCATTTCCGGAGAATCATTTATGTTTGATCCCGATTTCACCAATCCCGATTATCCCGATCCGCGCCTCGCGCACCTGCGATCCATAACCCGCAAAGAAGCATATGCTGCAGACGTAACCTATGGTATCAATTCGGAGTTTGGATTCGATTACCTGCGCGACAACATGGCGCAGCGTACCGATCAGATGGTGCAACGCGGATTTTCGTATGCCATAGTCGACGAGGCAGATTCCGTACTCATCGACGAAGCCCGCACCCCGCACATCATTTCTGCGCCTTACGAACAAGATACCTCAAAATATTATGACTACGCAAAAATCGTAAACAAACTCCAATCAGAAAAAGATTATGCTATCGATGAAAAGTTGCGAACCGCTCATTTGACCGAAGACGGTATCGAAAAAATAGAGCAGCTGCTTGGCGTTTCCAATATTTACGAAAAAGATTTCGACACACTGTACCACATCGAGGCTGCACTCAAAGCAAATACTTTGTTCAACAACGATAAAGAGTACATCGTTCGCAATAACGAAGTCGTTATCGTCGACGAGTTTACCGGGCGCCTGCTTGAAGGACGACGATTTTCTGAAGGATTACATCAGGCGATTGAAGCCAAAGAAGGTGTACCGATCAAGCAAGAGTCAAAAACTCTCGCTACTGTTTCGCTTCAAAATTACTTCCGTATGTATGACAAACTTGCCGGTATGACCGGTACGGCCCAGACAGAAGCAGAGGAGTTTCACAAAATTTATGGCACCGAAGTGCTCGTCGTGCCAACCAACATGCCGATCATGCGCAAAGATGAGACCGATAAAATATACAAAACTATGAAAGTGAAGTTCAACGCCGTTGTCGAAGACATTGCCGAACAATATAAAGCAGGCAGGCCGGTTTTGGTCGGTACGACATCGATAGATAAAAATGAGCTTGTCTCGAGACTGCTTAAACAGAAAGGCATTCCTCATGAATTACTCAATGCGAAAAATCACGAAAACGAAGCGCGGATCATTGCGCAAGCCGGTAAAAAACATGCCGTCACTGTTGCTACAAACATGGCGGGGCGCGGTGTAGACATCGTGCTTGGCGGCGAAGTGCGTCGTGCTGACTACACGTCTGATGCAGCCTATAACAAAGCTGAACAAGAATGGCAGACAGCGCACGACGAAGTTGTTGGACTCGGCGGGCTCTATGTTATCGGCACCGAGCGCCACGAATCGCGTCGTATCGACAACCAGTTGCGGGGCCGTTCCGGTCGGCAGGGAGACCCGGGAGAGACAAGATTTTATGTTTCGCTCGAAGACGATGTGATGCGTATTTTCGGCGGCGAACAGATTTCGGGCATCATGACGATGCTCAAATTTCCCGAAGACCAACCGCTTAGCCACTCCATGGTCACTCGCGCGATTGAACAGGCACAGCAAAAAGTAGAAGGCTTCAATTTCGACATCCGCAAGCACTTGGTTGAGTACGATGACGTGCTCAACAAACAGCGCGAAATCCTCTATTCTCTACGGAAAAATATCCTTTCTTTACCAGAAAAAGATCAAAAGGCTTTTGAGGAAAAACTGTTTGAAATGATCGAAGAACATGTAAGCGCTATTTGTGGTTCCTATTTTGCCCTTGACGAGCGCAACGAGGCAATGGACGAAGATTTTGTCGAAGATCTGCACGTGTTAACAAATGCCAGCAAGACAGTGCTCAAGAAAAAACTCAACGATCTTGACGATCAAGAAGATTTCCAAGCATACATTTTGAAAGAACTACAAAAGATTTATGCGAACAAGGAAAAAGAAGTTGGCAAGGAAATCTGGCAAAATATCGTGCGGTCGCTCGTGCTTGCAACTATCGATACGTTCTGGACATTGCACCTGACTGCAATCGAAGATTTGCGCCAGGGTATCAATCTGCGCGGCTATGCACAACTTGATCCACTGGTGGAGTACAAAAACGAAGCATTCACGATGTTTGAAAAACTCATTTCCGATATACAATTTGAGTCTATTCGTCGTGTGCTGCGTGTGGACATTGAACATATTAAAGAACATCATTTGCCTGTTGAGCAACCAAAGGAGGTAGAGTATCAGTCTGCTTCGCGCATCAATCCATACCAAAGTCAAACGTCGCAAAGTCAGAAAGCGGGGAAGAAAAACGATCGAAAACACGTACGATCACCTCAACCAACTCATCAAAAGAGTCAACAATCCGGGCAGCATATCGTGTCAGAAGTGCAAACTAAACCGCAAGAAGGCTCAGTGCCGTACAAGAAAATAGGAAGAAACGACCCGTGTTGGTGTGGCAGCGGAAAGAAGTGGAAAAAATGCCATTATCCTCAAACAGGATAATATTTTTTATTTTTAATACACACTCACCAGACCCTTCTGAAGGAGTTTGTCAAACGATTTTTTGAGGAAAATAGTTGCAAGAATCAAAAGTACTACACTCATCATAAGGGCAACAACAAGCGAATGGTAGTCAACCACTCCTTTTGACACATATTCTCTGCCGCTTTCAAACACGTAGCTAATCGGGATAATCGATGCAATTTTCCGGGCAAATGGAGGTAAAGTAGCTATTGGATAATAAATGGCAGCAAACGGTGATACAAGATAAGGGAAACTCCATGCCAACGTTTGTACCCGCGTGCCAAACCGCAACACCAAGGCCGAAATCATCATGCCCAGCGTCCAACCAAACATAATAAGAATCGGCAAATAGAGGACAAATACGATGTTGTACTGCAAAAAGTTTGTATGATAGAGCACAAAGGCAAGAATCGCCGCAAACGATATACTCACAATACTTTTTACAATCCCAAGAGTATAAAAAGCTGCAATCCATTCATAGAACGATAAAGGAGCAACAAAAATATTCATCAAATTTTTATTCCACAAATCCTCGAGAAGATTGACCGAAATCTCATACTGGCTACGCCAGACCACCATCCACAATAGGAGTGAACCCAGCAAAATCGATATCACTTGTTGATTGCCGCCTTGCAGCGACGAAAAATAACTACTCGTCAGTCCCCAGATGATAAGATCAATCGCAGGCCAGTAGAACATATCGCTCATACGGTCATAGCTCCTGCGCAACAGGTAGAGGTATCGAAGGACTATGGCGTAAATTCTGTGCGCTTTCATACGATGTCTGCAAACGAGCCGGGTGTGTTACCGGCAACTTTTAAGAAATAATCTTCCAAACTGGGTCGCTCAATAGAAATATCCGCAAAGACAATACGTTGTTTCACAATCTCATTCAAAATACTACTCGTTTGACTGTCTTTGATGAACAATATAACGCTTTTTTGGTGCACTTTGATTGGTATATTTTTTTGATGAGCAAACACAATCAATTTTTCTTTATGATCAGGAGCCAATGTCAGTGAAAGTTGTGTCGTATCGAGCGACTTTGCCAAATTGAGCGGCGTATCGTTGGCAATAATTTTTCCGTGATTGATAAAAAGCACCCGATCGGTCACTTCTTCGACTTCTTTCATGTTATGAGAGGTGAAAAGTACTGAGATTCCGTCCTTCTCTCGTTTATGCAAAATGTATTCGCGGATAAAGCGTGCTGTTTCGGGGTCAAGTGAGGCAGTGGGCTCGTCAAGCAAGACCACTTCAGGATCGTTGATAAACGATTTTGCCAAGTTTACGCGTGTTTGTTGACCGGCAGAAAGATCGCTAATCGGTTTATTTTGTAATTCTTCCAATCTGAACGTTTTTATGATGTGCTTCACTCTTTGTTTTCTGTCCTGTATGTCATAAAGGTGTGCAGTGTAGGTTAAATTTTCTTTAACGGTCAGCACCCAGGGCAAATTTGTATATGTCGAAGAAAAATTCAGTTTTTCAAGAATTTCCTCTCTGTTTGCGTTGAATTCCTTGCCAAAATAGGAAATATGACCATGTGAGGGAGTGAGAATGCCCAAAAGCATTTGAATCGTGGTTGTTTTTCCAGCTCCATTTGGTCCCAAAAATCCTAGGATTTCTCCTTTCTGAAGGGAAAAACTGATATTGTCTACTGCGACAAAATCCTTAAATTGTTTCGTGAGATTGATTACCTTCAAAACATGCATAAGGTTTCAGTATACACACATTCTTTGAAAAAGGCTAGTCTAACAGGTAAATTTAATACTTTTTTCATATTTTTTATTTATATTTGTGGAGATGGTGTATCATGTGTTTATGCAAATCGCACCAGACACGCAACAAAATATTTTGTACGCTATCTATTTCGTGGTTCGGCACAATTTTTTAGCCATAGTATATGGCGCATGTTTGGCCTTTGTGACAATATGGATGCTCAAAAAACCGACCCGTGGAAAAGTATTTTTATTGTGGGGGTTTCTCATACTCCTTTTTGGTTTTGAATATAACAAGCACATCGTGGAAGGGCTACGAGAGCAGACCTTACAGTCGCTCATTACTCAGCGCCCAAGTCTACGCATCGAGTATTACGTGACGCGTGTTCTTACCGACGCATTGCCATTTGTTTTGCCCGCTGTGGGATGGTTTTTGGTTATTTTTGGGGGGGTGTTGGAAAAAAAGAAGATATAAAAAGAACGTGGTTCGTTACAGAGAGCGCATTATTTTGACAATCTTTGCGGGAACATAGTGAACGCAGATCTCAACATCTTTCGGCATCAAAACAGCCCCATCTGGTCTTCGGTTTGCGCAGGTTTTTTCTCCTTTTTTTCTTTTTTTTTCTTTTTCTGTGGTTCGTAGAGTTTGTGCAGCAGCGAATCGAGGTTATAGGTTATGAGATCGTTTTTGAGGGCTTCGTCAAATGCGATAAATCGCGCGTCAATAAGGTTAATATCAACCGAAATGGTTTGGACGATTGTTGCAAGTTTTTTACACAACGCGACTTGACTTTCATATTCTTCAAGTGCTTTTTTGAGTTTTTCCGGCACCACTTTTTCTATGTGTTTGTATGCATCTTCCACATGAGGAAACTGCTCAAATAATTTGCTAGCGGTTTTTGGTCCAATGCCGTTTATCCCACTGTAATTATCTGAACTGTCTCCTGCAATCGCTTTAAGATCTGCAATTTGGTCGGGTTTGACAAACATTTTTTTTACGACCGCGTCTGGTGTGTAAACGATAAAGGAAGAAATACCGCGCTTGGGCATGACAACTTCTACTTTTCTTTCGACAAGTTGGAAAAGGTCCTTGTCTCCGCTTAAAATTTGAATTTTATCAAAACCGTTTTTAAACGTATGCACGACCGACCCGATAAGGTCGTCTGCCTCGTAGCCTTCCTGAGAAACGGCAGTGAGTCCGGCGTGCTCGGTCATGGTGCGAATGATCGGTATCTGGATTTTGAGTGCTTCTTTGGTTGGGGGTCGGTTGGCACGATATTCTGAAAAAAGTTTTTTGCGAAAGGTGGGCGCAGGTGTATCAAAGGTTACGATGATGTGAGAAGGTTGCAGTGTATGTATGGCATTGAGGAGCATGAGGAAGTAGCCGTAAATGGCGTTAGTTGGCGTGCCATCTTTGGATGTGAGCTCTGGCAAAGCATGGAAGGCACGATGGATCATGGCGTGCGCGTCGATGATGAGTAAAGTTTTCATTTATCCTATAGTATGCTATAATAAAAAAGCAATATTTTATTATACTTGATTATGGGAAACGAAACTTTTTCTTATGTTCGAGAAGAAATTCTAGAGAATTTATTAGAAGCAGAAGGCTTAACAGATGCATGTCGTACATTTCTCGCAGAGTACGAATCTGAGTTAACAACACCTCTATCTCTATGGCTCACTCAAACGAATTATGTTAGTTATAGTTCTCCACAAGAGTATGTTGAAAGAAAGGTAAGGGATTTAACTGCATGGTTCCTTCAAGACACATTCCGACCTGCATTACAAACGCTTTATCAAAATCATAGCAAAAATAAGAAGGAAGCAAGGATTAATTCTTATTTTGCTCTCGGACTTGGAACTATTACAGAAATACTGGTGAAAGATTTCCTCAATGCATATTTAGCAACAAAAACGAATTCTCATACCTTTCATGTAGTTTTCGCTCCGCTTCAATTTGATGTGACTACACCCATAAGCAGAGGGGGTGATCTTTTGTTATGTCAAACTATGAGTCCTAACCGTCGTGTACCACTTGCACTTCTTGATATTTCGCTTGGAAGAAAAGGAGAAAAATTTCATAAAAACCGTTTCTTCAATACGGACTTGGGTGTGATGGTTATGTCAATGAGCAGATTTAGTGAAATGACCATTTCAACCCAAAGTACTAAAATGAATTTTGGAGAATATGTTGAAAAAGTAGTGCGAGGGTCAATAATGGACGACCAGCAATACCAACCTCTTTTTGATCTCAATGAACAAGATCGCGCTTGGCTTTTTCAGCGTTTAGAAACAAAGGCGCTTAATCAAATCAATCAGCCAGGAGTACGAGAATATCTGCTCGCCACCGGGATTTCGTTAGATAAGATTGAAACATACCAGCAGTTGTTTAGTTAGCTTTTTGAGTTGATTTCTTTCCCACAATCTTTTCAAATTGATCTTGGTCGAGGTTTTCGTGTTTTATAAGTGCTTCGGCTACAGCATCGAGTTCTTTTCGCTTTGTGGCGATGAGTTTTTTTGCTTTTTTGTATGCAGTTTCCAGGATAGTTTTTACTTCTGCGTCGATTTTTGCCATGGTTTCGTCGGAAACGCTATTTTGTTCCCAATATGATCTACCCCATTCGGTGATATCCTGGGTTGGCCCGAAGTTTATCGGCCCAAGCGCGCTCATGCCGTATTCCATAACCATATTTTTAGCAACTTGCGTTGCCTGGTCAAAGTCGTTTGCTGCGCCCGTGGTGATTTCATTAAACACGGTTTCTTCTGCCGCGCGACCGCCCATCATGACAGCCAACCGTTCGAGCAGGTGCGATTTGGTTTCGTGTAGTTTATCCTTGGCAGGGGGGATAAGTGTATACCCAAGCGCCATGCCGCGCGATACAATGGAAACACGGTGAACTGCATCGGTATGTTCCTGAAAGTGTGAGGCGATAGCGTGTCCGGCCTCATGATAGGCTGTTATTTTGCGATCAAAATCAGATTGTAACCGCTTTTTTTCTGGTCCGAGCTTCACTTTGGTTGCTGCTTCTTCGATGTCTTCCATGGTTATGACATCGCGATCGTTGCGCGCTGCGGTTATGGCCGCCTCGTTGAGCATGTTTTCTATATCCGCGCCGGAGAAGCCAACCGTGCGCTTGGCGATGCGCTCCATTTTGACGTTTTTGGCAAGTGGCTTGTTGCGGGCGTGTATGGCGATTATAGCCCCCCGGCCTTCAACGTCGGGATAGTCGACGATGATCCGTCTGTCGAATCTGCCCGGTCTTAGGAGTGCCGGATCAAGCAAATCTCCACGGTTTGTTGCTGCTACAATAACAACCTGTTCGTTTGGCGTAAATCCATCCATTTCAACCAAAATCTGATTAAGTGTCTGTTCTCGCTCGTCGTGTGCAGGCATGACACCGCGCGATCGAGCACGACCAATGGCGTCTATTTCGTCGATAAAAATGATTGAGGGGGCGTTCTTTTTTGCGTTTGTGAATAAATCGCGTACACGGGCAGCACCAATGCCGACGAGCATTTCCATGAACTCCGAGCCGGCAATAGAGAAAAACGGTACATTCGCTTCGCCGGCGACTGCTTTGGCAAGAAGGGTTTTACCCGTGCCGGCAGGACCGACAAGGATGACGCCTTTGGGTGGGCGTGCTCCCAGTTTGCGATATTTTTTTGGATACTTCAGAAAGTCGACAATTTCCTCAAGTTCCTTTTTTGCTTCCTCGACGCCGGCAACATCTTTGAAGGTTATTTGAGATTTAGATTTATTGAATCGTTTGGCTTTTGATTGACCAAAAGAAAACACCGAATCTTGAGCTCCACGTGCCTGGCGAAACATGAAAATAAAAAAACCTACAAACAAGAGGGCGGGCACGATGTTGCCGATGAGGCTCATAATCTCAATAGACGTACGCGTGTCTTTGGTAGTTACGTTGACGGCGTCAAGAGGGATTTCGGCATCCTTGAGCACCTCGCGGAAACTATCGGCGCTTTCTTTGAAAGCAAACACCGTGGTGTCATCTTTATACTCTGCAGTTACTCGGTTGTCTTCGACAATGACATTCTTTACTTTATCTTGCTTGATGTCTTTCAGGATTTTGGTGAGAGACTCTTCTTTTGCATCTATATTTTGGAAGTTGCCGAAGTTGGTAAATAAAGAAAGAAGAAAAAGAATGACAAATACGGCGATAAAAAGCATCCGTACGTCTATTTTAATTTTGAATTCTTTCACTTGTTGGTTGTTTGCCTTTTTTTTATTTTTAGCCTTTTTTGTAGATTTTTGTTCCATACCGCATTATTTTATCACAAAACATCTACGAGATCGCTGAATCTTTTTTCGAAGAATAAAAGCGAAATAGCGCTTAGGTTGGTATAATAGACTATTATGAAACGATTATCTCTACGCACGGACAACAAGCAAGCAGTCATAGATGAAACAATCAATGTTTTGGAAAGTGGGGGCTTAGTTATTTTTCCCTCAGATACAGTCTATGGATTGCTTGTCGATGCGTGCAACAAACAGGCCGTCGAGAAACTTATCGAGTTTAAAAAGAGACCAAAAGGCAAGCCGATCTCTATTTTCACCTCGGGCCTGGACATGATTGAAAAGTATGCTTGTGTAAGCGACGATCAGCTCGCTCGTTTGCAGCGTATTTTGCCTGGACCGTTTACCGTTGTTTTGCCATCAAAACACAAAACATCGTTGCTTCTTGAGTCTGAGAAGGGGACTCTTGGTGTGCGATATATAAACTTTGATTTGGTCACTGCGCTTATCAAACAATTTGGCAGACCAACCACAGCCACATCTGCAAACGTAAGCGGTAGAGCTCCTCATCATTCAGTTTCTGCACTGCTCAATAGCATCAACGCACAGCAAAAAAACCTCATCGATCATGTCGTGGATGCCGGACAATTACCGCACAACGAACCTTCGACAGTCATTGATTACTCCCAGGGAGATTTAACGGTGTTGAGAAAAGGAAGCGGGAAAATCGGAACATCATCAAACCATGAAAACAAAAAAACAAAAAATCAAAAAGGTACCAAGTCAATAGTATCAAAGTCACCACGCCAGACCTATGAAGCGGGAAAGTCGCTGGGGGACTACATCGTGCAAACCGGTGAGCCCGCGACGGTTCTTCTTTATGGCGATCTGGGTGCGGGGAAAACGGTATTTGTCAAAGGCATTGCTTCTGCATTTGGCATCGCAGATATTGTTTCCCCGACGTATGTTGTGCTGTATGAATATGAAATTAAAGGGCAAAAATTAAAAAGTAAAAATAAAAAAGAAAAAGGAACAAATGTTAAGAATGACGAATTACAAATAACTTGCAAAAGAAATGTAAATACATTTGTCCACGCAGATCTCTACAACGTACAAGATGAAGAAGAATTTGAACACATAGGTCTTTCAGAATATCTGGCAGGGCACAATGTGGTATGCATCGAATGGGGAGAGAAAATAAAAAGTAAAGGGAAAATTGCAAAGGGCAAAAAAGAAATAGAGGTATTTATTCGACAACTGGACGCACACGAAAGAGAAATAATAATCGCGTAACTAATCCAGAATTTTGATGTAAAAGGATTTAAAAAAGTTAGATTTTCTTATGTTTGCGGAAAACGTATTTACAACATTCACCATCGAAGATATTCACTATGTAAAGACAAGTGGCAATAGAGAGAGTAATGGTTCAATGGATTCGATTTCAGCGATTGTTTTACGGTCACCAAAATCCTATAAGTTTATTTCGAATTTGCTTATTCCTGGCGAAAGAGATCAATTTCCTTATTGCGACGAAATGGGATGGCGTTGGAGAAAGGCGATTGAAAATCATACTTGTTTGAAAGAACAACTACCTTTATACCATATGTGCTATAACGATGGAATCTTAAATCCTTTAGTCCCGGAATATGACAATACAAGATTACAACTTCTCGTTCTTAAGTCGAGCCTTGAACGAGATTCAACTTTTGTTGCTAATTTAACCTTCCGATTCTATGGGAATTGTGATATTTGGTATAAAATACCGCAATCAAAACACGAAGTAATGAATGGCTTAACGGTGGTTGGAAGTCATGTATGTGTTGTTTCGCCCCCTATAGTCAAATACGACTCAGACGTTACTCATCATGTTGATGGACGAAGATATGAAGTAGCTTGTGAAGATAGACTCTCTGGGTTAGCTATTTTAGGGGCAAAAATACCAGACTCATTTGATATTTTCCCTGATAATCAATTATTCCAAACATAAACCTATGATTCTTTCTATAGACACATCGGCGGATGATACATCTGTTGCTGTCACCCAGGGCCGCAGAGTCATTTCTCATGTGGAATTTTCCCAGATCTCGCTTCACCAAAAATGGGGAGGGATTTTCCCAACAGTTGCCAAGCGCGCACACAAAGAACGTATCGATGGGGTTGTTGAGATTGCATTAAAAAAAGCCAAAACGTATGCGGGTTCTTACAATGATATCATCAAACACATCGACGCTATCGCGGTCACCCAGGGGCCAGGTCTTGCACCGGCGCTTGAAGTAGGCATCCGCAAAGCCGTCTCGCTTGCCAAACACTTTCACAAGCCGCTCATCGCCGTCAACCACATGGAAGGGCACATCTATTCGTGCTTTGCTCAAAACCGAGCCGGCAATCCAGAGCGCGTTATACGTTTTCCGTATCTTGCCCTGCTTGTATCCGGCGGTCACACCGAGCTTGTGATTCTCCGCGACCATTTATCCTACGAAGTCATTGGTGCGACCAAAGACGATGCAGTCGGCGAAGCGCTCGATAAGGCAGCGCGTATGCTCGGGTTTGGCTACCCTGGTGGTCCTATTTTTGAGCGCCTGGCAGCAGAGGTAGGAAACGTTGATGTATTCAATTTTCCGCGCCCCATGATGTACACCAAAGATCTTGACTTTTCCTATTCAGGCCTCAAGACATCTTTCTTGTATTTTTTACGCAAGCTACCCGAGGAAGAACACATCGCAAATCTTCAAAAGCTTGCAAGTTCGTTTCAAGAGGCTGCATTTGCACCTCTTGTCAAAAAAACCGAAGATGCGATGAAGCAATACAATATCACATCTATCCTTGTCGGAGGCGGTGTCGCAGTCAACAAACGATTGCGAAACCTCATGCGCGCTATGGTGCGCAAACACAAAGGTGCGGTCTATTTTCCACCTGCGCGATATCTCAACAACGACAATGCCGCTATGATCGGTATTGTTGCAGACTATAAATGTGAAAAAAAATTGGTTATCGACCCAACAGCTATCGATCGCCGTCCTCGCTGGTCGTTGCGAGATTTATAATTTTTGTTAGAATTGTTGCATGCTGAAAATAAAAAACCTCTCAATCTCCATTGATGGGAAAAATATTCTCAACAACATCAACTTTCAATTTGAAAAAGGGAAAATCTACGCCATCATGGGGCCAAACGGATCGGGGAAATCTACTCTCGCCTACACACTCATGGGTCATCCAGCCTACGAGATAACACGAAACAAGCAAAAAAAGAATAAAGAAGCAGCAGGTATTTTCTTAAACGGACAAAACATCACCGAGTTGGTGCCAAACGAACGGGCAGAAAAAGGAATGTTTTTGTCCTTTCAGACACCTCTTGCTTTATCCGGAGTTAAAGTGTATCAACTTCTTCAACTTGCTTTGCAGGGCAAAAAAGATCCGCTTCAAATCCGCAAAGAGGCACAACAATACGCCAAAGAGTTGGGGATTTCCGAACATCTTCTTTCCCGACCCTTAAACGAAGGGGCCTCTGGTGGAGAGCGTAAAAAAATGGAAGTACTCCAGGCGGCGGTGCTTGATAAAGATGTACTCATTTTCGACGAAGTAGATACCGGTGTCGATGTTGACGCCCTCAAATCTATCTCCCATTTTCTAAAAAAACATAAAAAAAACAAAACCTATATTCTCATCACACATTACAATCGTATCCTTCACCACCTAAAACCAGATTACGTGCTTGTTATGGTTGAGGGAAGGATTGTGAAGGTGGGCGATCATTCTCTAGCGCAAAAAATAGAGGAGGAAGGGTATGAAAATATTGCATGAGAGTTTAGTAGAGATGGTAAATTTATGTAGAAATAATTCGTGTAGGGACACGTCGCGGCTTATTTTTATAATCACAACCATCGCCATTACCACTGCAAAATTAAATAATCATAATGTTTCGCCGGCATAATTCACACCGCGCACAGGCATATTACAAATTTACACAGCAACATGAACAATAATAAAATCCAATGGTACAGAATTTTACTTTGGTCACAAAACCCGGATAAGTTGAAACAATTTTATACAGATGTGTTGGGCCTTGAAGAAGCAAAGCATTTGGACATCTCAGACGATTATGGGTTTTTGTTGAAATTAAACGACACCTTCAGCATCTGGATAGGTAAACACTCCAAAGTTACGGAGAAAAATAGAGACCCATTGCGGCACATGATCAATTTTTATGTCGACGATGTGTTTGTGTGGTATGAAAAAATGAAAGACTGCGATGACGTTGAAATTATCCAAGAGCCCATGGTTACGCCGCCGACACGTGAGAGCGCAGATAAACGATATGTTTTTACCATGTTGGACCCCGAGGATAATTGTCTGCAATTTATGAATCCATAAACCAATGCATGAATGATATGAAACAATCTTCATCTGTACAACAACAAGACGATATCAATTTCGATTATCGCTTCGGGTTTTCTATGCCCGAAGTCGCCACCTTCAAAGCGCAAAAAGGCTTAAACGAA
This sequence comes from Candidatus Woesebacteria bacterium, assembly GCA_020429045.1. GTDB lineage: Bacteria > Patescibacteriota > Microgenomatia > UBA1406 > GWC2-37-13 > HKST-UBA22. The sequence continues at coordinate 128,006 of JAGQLS010000001.1, read as the reverse complement.
GATATTGTAAAAACCATTTCGCAGATCAAACAGGAACCGGCGTGGATGACTGCGTTCCGCCTCAAAGCTTATCGTATTTTTCAAGAAAAAAAATTGCCCTCGTGGGGACCGGACCTGAGCACCATCAATTTTGACGACATCTATTACTACTTACGCCCGACAGATAAACAAGCATCAAGCTGGGAAGAACTGCCTCCGGAAATCAAAGAAACGTATGACCGCATCGGTGTGCCCGAAGCAGAGAAAGATTTTTTGGCGGGCGTTTCGGCACAATACGAATCCGAAGTGGTGTACGAGAGTATTAGCAAAGAGCTTGCCAAACAAGGAGTGCTATTTTGTGACATGGATACAGGTTTGCGAGAATATCCTGACATCGTCAAAACATATTTTGGTACGCTCATTCCGCCGCACGACAACAAATTTGCTGCGCTCAATTCCGCGGTCTGGTCTGGCGGTTCCTTTGTTTATGTACCAAAAGGTGTGCACGTCAAACTCCCCCTACAAGCGTACTTTCGTATCAATGCCGAGCGGTTCGGACAATTTGAACGTACGCTTATCGTAGCAGAAGAGGGGAGTAGCGTGCACTATGTTGAAGGGTGCACGGCCCCCATTTACACAACCGACTCGTTGCACAGCGCGGTTGTTGAAATTTTTGTGAAAAAGGGTGCGCGTGTGCGCTATACCACCGTACAAAACTGGAGTAAAAATGTATATAATCTTGTGACCAAACGCGCGCGAGCCGACGAACACGCGATTATGGAGTGGGTCGATTGCAATATTGGCAGCCAGATCACGATGAAATACCCGTCTGTGTATTTGTTCGGCGAGGGAGCGCGCGGTGAAGTATTGTCGATTGCGTTTGCGGGCAAGGATCAGGTGCAAGATGCAGGCGCTAAGATGATGCATTTTGCGCCAAAAACTTCGTCTCGTATCGTTTCAAAATCTATTTCCAAAGAAGGTGGTAGGACCTCGTACCGCGGGCTTGTGCAGGTTGCCCCGGGCGCTGCAGATTCCTCGGTTTTTGTTTCTTGCGACGCACTCATCCTCGACGAAGCGTCACGGTCTGATACCTATCCGTTCATGAAAATCAAAGAAAACGACATAGAAATACAACACGAGGCAACAGTTGAAAAATTAGGAGACGAAAAGTTATTTTATCTTATGTCTCGTGGACTTTCCCAGGCCGATGCCGAATCGGCACTTGTGCTTGGGTTTATGGAACCCGTGACCAAAGAAATTCCACTTGAGTATTCCATTGAGCTCAATCGTTTGATTAAGCTCGAGATGGCAGGAAGTGTGGGATAACATTATTGAGCCCTTTAATCACATCTATAATCACAGTTGCGTCATTTTGTCCGTACTGATTATCAATACAACATTTGTTAAAATAAATACTCATCATTATTACCATTTTTTTACACACAAATGAACATCCAAGGTATTATGCACCAAATCGTTGATCTATTAACCGCCTTTATCGAAAACTACGGACTATGGGCAGTGTTTATTTTTATGACGGCAGAGTCCGCGCTTGTCCCTATCCCTTCCGAGGTTACGATGGCGTTTGCTGGTTTTCTGGCTGGTCGAGGAGTGATGGATTTTTGGCTCGCTGTATTTATTGGAGCGTTAGGAAATCTTGTCGGTTCACTTCTTGCCTATTGGTTAGGATACTATTTGCGTGAAGAATGGATTCGAATCGCAATTAAAAAATGGGGAAAATATCTGCTCATTCGTGAAAAGGATTTCGACCTTTCTCTTCGTTGGTTTGAAAAATATGGTCAAGGTGTGACTTTTGTTTCTCGCCTCCTACCCATCGTCCGTACGTTCATTTCCCTTCCCGCAGGTATAGCTGAAATGGATTTGAAAATATTTGTTCCACTCACCTTCATAGGTTCGTTTTTCTGGTCGCTTTTCCTTTGCTATTTGGGTTTCAAACTGGGCGATAACTGGCAAGCTATCGAACCTATTTTCCGACAATTTCAATTTATCATCATCGGCGGGCTGGTTATTCTCGGGGTGTTGTATATCAGACATCACCTGAAAGAGGAAAAACACGCGTAAACACTCATTTTTACCACAATGGAATTTATCGACTTAAGAGAAACAACTATCGAAAAACTTACGTTCAATAAAAGTGGGGGCTACGTGGTGTTTATGCACAACCGCTCGGGAAAGTATACGTTTGACATCATCACTGCAGGTGTCGAACTCTATATTCTAGGACTTTTTGAAGGGAAAACGTCTGACGATTATCACGTAGAAACTATCCAACATCACACTGCTCCGGGTTCGATTTCAGATCTTTTTATCAAAGGGGTTTTTGAAGATGATTCGCGATTTGTCTATCAAGGTCTTATCCGCCTAGAAAAGGAAGCTCAGCAAAGTCATGCGTATCAAAAAAATCAGAATCTCATTCTTTCGCCTTCGGTGTTTGTCGATTCGCGCCCTTTTTTGGAAATTTTAGCAAACGATGTGTTTTGTACCCATGGTTCCACAACAGGTAAATTAAACAGAGATCAACTTTTATATGCGCAGATGCGCGGCTTATCTTCCTCTCAAGCACAGCAGATGCTGGTTGAAGGTTTCAAACAAGAGGTGTATGATAGGCTGGAAGATAAGGTCAGAGGGTAGATGTGACATCCAAATCATATCCAGATTATATCCAAAACTGTTGAAAACTGGTGTAAAATATTATTGTATATTTGTACCAATCCCCCCTGTGAGTGCTTCGCCATTTGCAGGGGCTTTTTTATGCTAAAATATTGTAAAGCATCGATGCATAGGTCGATTCATCGAAAACACATGACATCAATACAAGATATAAAGAAACAATTTCCGATCTTTCAAAACAATCCTTCACTTACGTACCTCGATTCTTCGGCAACATCATTGAAACCTCAGACTGTTATCGACGCGGTTAATCAATACTACATAGAATATTCTGCAAACATCCATCGTGGCATCTACACAATCGCAGAAAAAGCCACCCAAGAATATGAGAGGGCACGGAAATCCATCGCAACGTTTATCAACGCATCATCACCCGAGGAAGTTATTTTTACTCGTGGCACCACAGAGAGTTTAAATCTTGTTGCTTCATCGCTTGGGTCGGAAATTATTGGTAAAGACGACGAGATTGTGACAACAATCATGGAACATCATTCTAATTTTGTTCCTTGGCAAGAAATCGCTACAAAAGCGCAAGGGAGTTTGGTGATTATTCCTATTCGGGATGACTTTACGTTGGCAGTCGAATCCACAGGCAAAAGTCAAATAAGCGATTTCATTAGTTCAAAAACAAAGCTTCTAGCCATCACATATGTCTCCAACACTTTGGGGACGATCAACTCTGTGAAAGATATTATCACTGCAGCAAAAAAAATAAACCCTGATATTATTACCATTGTCGATGCTGCACAAGCTGCACCGCACATGCCGATCGACGTGCAAGATGTGGGATGCGACTTTCTTGCGTTCTCGGGTCACAAAATGTGCGGACCAACGGGCATCGGCGTCTTGTGGGGAAAACGCGCGTTACTCGAACGCATGCGACCCTACCAGTTCGGCGGAGAAATGATTGATCACGTTACGGTTGAGAAAACTACGTATGCTTCACCTCCACACAAGTTTGAAGCTGGCACGCCAGCCATTGCTCAGGCGATCGGTCTTGGGGCTGCAGTTGACTTTCTCAATGCTGTTGGAGTTGAAAAGATCCACCAACATGAAGTAACGCTTGCTGCACATACCATTACATCTTTGAAAAAAACATTCGGCGATCGGATTACTATTTATTCTCCTCCTGCACCATATCGATCAGGAATTGTTACCTTTACTTTTGGGAAGTATCACGCCCACGATGTTGCACACATTTTAGACGAAGAAGGGGTTGCCGTGCGGGCTGGTCACCATTGCACGATGCCACTACACACGCACTTGGGTATCCCGGCTTCTGTCCGTGCGAGTTTTTATTTGTACAATATTGAAGAGGATGTTAAGAAATTGGTCGCAGGTTTGAAAAAAGTTGAAGCTGTGCTTAAATAAAAGAGAGAACATGAAACTTATCTCTTATGACGTGTAACTTTTCTCAAACATCTAATATCTAATCAACTAATTATCTAGTCTTATGACTTTATGACTCATATATGAAAATCACAAACGCAATACAATTTTTTTATCGCGATGTCGGCGGGTATCTTTACCACAACCCTGGCAACAAACACGCCATCATCCTTTGTAAAGGTGGACCTTCGATGGGTGACGATGGCAAAAAAGAAATTTACAGCAAGATAAGCAGCAAACTCGGTTACAGTGTCATCGTGCCCGACTATCTTGGATCCGGCCGTTCTGGGGGTTTGAATTTTACCATTCATTCAAGCGTCAAAACCATTTCGATCATCGAAGAGATGCTAGTCAAAAATGATGCATATGTCGATTGTTGGTCAAACACGAAAAGGAAACTTAACATCAAGCACATTCTCCTGCTCGGCTCGAGTTGGGGAGGCACCATGGTCGGGCTTTACTTCCATTTTTATCCGCAATCCTGTATACAAAATATTGTCACGGTCGCCGGCGTGCTTGACTATAACGATACAGAAGCAAAAAAATACGGCCAAGAAACCGATAGGGAGTTCTGGGCTCAAATTACCAATGGGTGGAAATATTATTACCGTAACGTCGAGCGATCAGACTGGAAGCCATTAGTTCTTCAAAGCGATTCTTCCTTCAATCCCATGAACCACATGGCGACACTACAACACAAACGTGTCCTTCTTGTTCACGGCACAAAAGACAAAGTTGTCTCCTGGCAGCGAAGCCGAGAATACTATGATAGGTTTCGCAGGCAGCATCCTCAGGCAGACATCACACTCAAATTATTTTCCAGCAACCACATGAATATTCGCAACATGAGAGTTTTTAATTATATTACATCACATTTTCCCAAAAAATGAGTATTTATGGAGATATTATTCTCGATCATTATCACAACCCGAGGAATTACAAAACAATTTCCCAGAAAACACATGCAGTTGAGGTGAAAAATCCGCTCTGTGGTGACGAGCTGACCATGGAAGCGATTATTAAGGGAGGCAAACTTATCGACATCGGTTTCTCAGGACAAGGATGCGCTATTTCTCTTGCTTCAGCTTCTCTCCTTACCGAGTTTGTCAAAGATACACCAGTTGAGGAATTGAAAGGCATAACCCCAGAAGATGTGGTAGGATTATTACACGTTGAACTATCGCCAAATAGACTCAAATGTGCACTCTTGAGCCTCGAGGCGCTTAAAAAAATATTGTCGCAATAGTTATTATTATTTATTTTTTTCTATGGCAGATCAAAAACCCAAAAACGCCGACAAACCTCATGGTCCGGTCAATGTTCACAATCTTTCTGTACACGTTGACAAAGATTTGTGCATTGGCGCTGCAACATGTGTAGCAGTTGCACCCAACACCTTCACTCTCGACTCGGATGCAAAAGCTATTATTCTTGATTCTGCAGACCAAGATACCGAAGATCTCATCATCGATGCGGCACGAGCTTGCCCCACAGCGGCTATTGCGATCACAGACAAGGATGGCCACAAAGTGTTTCCAAGTTAGTCGGAAAAAGTCTTAAAGTCAAAAAGTCTATAAAGTCGAAAGTCAAAAAAGATGATAAAGAAAAATAACGACGATCGCGAATGTCCGCAGTGTGGTTTGCCGACTATACATGGTATGCCCGGTGGACGAGATGCAACCTGTACAAACTGCGGCTACAAAGACCCGTGTTGTTATGATTAAGGTAATTTTTTATAGATTGAATAGTCGACGTAAGAAAATAACTACTCTTGTATACATGTTTAAATATTGAAAATTCTTAGTTATTGTCTCTTCTATTAATCCAGCTTCGCCATAAGCCCCACATTGTGGGCATACTCCATTTTTCCATTCTTCTCTAGTACACATCCAAGATTGGTGACAATTACAGCACGTTCGCATAGCAGGTCTATCGACATAGTTAGTAAAAATTATTTGATCATTTTCTTCAGAACTTCCACCGCAATACGGTGGAGGGTTAGAAGGAATTTTAGTTTGCATGACAGGACCTTCACAATCTAGAGTCGTGCATGCACACGTGCTTGGATATTCTACTCCACAAGACCAACAAACATACTTTACGGTCGACTCATTATTTAAAGACATTGATTCTCGCATAAGAATATAAGTATATAAAATATCTTATAGTATTTCAAACGAAACAGTTATTTAACATGATCGTAAAACATGTTAAAATCATCTTAATGAAATTTAATTGGAAAATAGGCGGGGAGGCTGGGTTTGGTATCATGACCAGCGGCCTCGAAATAGCCAAAGTTGCAACTCGTTCGGGCTACCACACCTTTGATTATTCTGAATACCCATCGCTTATACGCGGCGGTCACAACACCTACGAAGTAGTCATTTCCAACGACTCTGTCTCTGCACCAAAGTGGGAAATAGACATGCTCGTTTGCTTAAACAAAGACACATTTGAACTTCACAAAGATCGACTACATCTGGGCTCTGTCATTTTATACGACCCCGAAGATTTTCAACCAGACAGTACATCTATCCTCATCCCCATTCCCTTCAAAGCGTTCAAAAAAGAATGCAACATTGATCAAAAAATGGTCAATTCAATTGCGCTTGGTGCCTCGCTTGCACTCCTTGGCGGAGAGTTGAAGGTGTTTGAAACAATCATTCGCGATGAATTTGGGAAAAAAGGTGAAGCAATTGTCAAAGAAAATGTCGAACTTGCAAAAAAAGGATACGACTACATCTTGAAAGAACATTGCCCGCTCAAACAAATTCTTCAGAAAAAGAAAGGCGAAAGACAAATGGTCGTGACAGGAAATGATGCCTTTTCACTCGGTGTTATAGGCGCCGATTGTCGGTATTATGCCGCATATCCCATGACGCCTTCTTCATCGGTTCTTGGCACTCTTGCGGCTTTACAGTATCAAACCGGTATGGTTGTCCGTCACCCCGAAGATGAAATTTCTGTTGTCAACTCCGCCATTGGTGCGGCGTTTGCGGGTGCGCGGGCAGCAGTGGGCACATCAGGCGGTGGATTTGCCCTCATGAACGAGGCACTATCGTATGCGGGAGTTGCCGAGATTGGGTTCGTGTTATTTTTGGCTATGCGATCGGGTCCGGCAACCGGCATGCCCACGTGGACCGAACAAGGCGACTTGTTGTTTGCAACTTTTGCCGGTCATGGAGAATTCCCCAAAATTGTCCTTGCCCCTGGAGACCCAGAAGAGATGATCACGCTCACCCTCAAGGCATTCGACCTTGCAGACATATATCAAACGCCCGTTATCCTCCTTTCCGACAAATTCCTCTCTGAATCCCACACGTCGCTTCCAGAAGACAGAGTGTTAAAACTACTCAAAACCCATAAAATCGACAGGGGAAAAATTGTTGCCAAAACCAAACAGGGCAGTGAATATCTCCGATACAAAAACGAACCAGACGGTATTTCGGAGCAACTTATTCCCGGCCAAGAAGGTATTTTTTATCAAGCAAATTCCTATGAACATCTTGAGGATTCTCACACCACCGAGTCTGGTGTGGAGCGCATCAAACAGGTAAACAAGCGAGATAAAAAACGACAAACCTATCTCAAAAAACATTTTGCCGAACCCACATTTTATGGCGATCCCAAAGCCGACACTGTATTTATTTCATGGGGAAGCAACAAAGGACCGATTTTGGAAGCAATGAAAATCCTTGCTGAAAAATTTAAGAGAGGGTTTGGATATGTTCACTTTACTCATCTGTACCCATTAGACGAAGAGAAAATTAAAGATTTTATGAACGTAAAATATAACCATAGGAGAATTTTGATTGAAAATAACAGTCACGCACAGTTTGGCTCGTTACTTAGGATGCAAACAGGTATTGATATTAAAGAAAAATGGTTGAAATATGATGGTCGCCCTTGGTGGCCAGAAGAGATAGTTCAACGATTAACTAATAAATCTTGAAATAAAAATAGAATTTTAGTGATCAAAATAAGTTAAAAATTAGAAAAAACAAATGAAGCTTAATGAAATTTCTGCAATTCTTATCTGGTCTGAAAACTATCAAAAACTTGCGAGTTGGTATCAAAGAATGTTAGGTTTATCGACAATTGAAGAAATAAATCACCCCAAAGATACAGGGATAGGGTTGGCAGTTGGCAATTCATACCTGTGGATCGGTCGTCACCCAAAGGTGAAGGGTAAAAACAAAGACCCATTCCGTATCATGATCAATATGAATGTCGATCACGTGCAAGAGGCGTACGAGACATTGAAAAAACGTGGAGTACATTTCATTGCTGAGCCGTTTAAAGCGCCGACATTTAATAGTTATTTTGCAACATTTGAAGATTTAGACGGTAACATTGTTCAGTTAATCGGGATGTTGTAAATTATTTATTTATTCTATCTTTATGACTTTTGATGCATACGCGCCCACCTGGTGTCCGGGTTGTGGTGACTGGGGGATTCGAATCGGCATAAAAACGGCGCTCGAGCAGGCAGGATACAACCCTTCTTCTGTTCTTCTTTCATTTGATATCGGGTGTTCCGGAAACATGAATGATTTTTTAAATGGGTACGCACTTCATACATTGCATGGTCGCGCAATCCCTACGCTCGTTGGTGCAAAAATGGTTCAACACAAGACTAAAGCTATTGTGGTCGGTGGAGACGGCGGAATTTATGGCGAGGGTGGGAATCATTTTGTCCACGCGTGCCGAGGGAATCACGATATGACCGTAATTGTGCACGACAACATGGTATACGGTCTTACGACTGGTCAAGTGGCACCAACTGCAAAAAAAGGATATAAATCTAAATCCACCCCGCGTGGTATCATCGAAAATCCTATAAATCCTCTTGCACTTGCGATCATAAGCGGCGCAACATTTGTTGCTCAAGGTTTTGCCGGCGACGTCCGACAATTGGTTGAGATCATGAAACAGGCGATGAATCACAAAGGATTTTCTCTGGTTAACGTGCTGCAACCATGTGTGACATTCAACAAAGTGAATACGTATGCTTACTATATGACCAAAACGTACAAACTTGATGTGAAGTACGACCCATCGGATAGAAAAAAAGCTTTGACAAAGGCTATGGAACCGTTTGAAGAAAAGTTTCCTCTGGGCGTGTTGTATAACGTCAAAGCACAAACGTATCATGAACAGTGGCCACAAATTGAAAAGAATATGTTGATTGAAAATAAGCGCTTTGCTTCGTTTTCCGACATAACGAAGAAGTTTGTTTAATGAAAGCGTTTTGATACAAACATAATAATTACCATGCTTTATCTATCTTGATAAACATGCTTTCATATTCGTTTCATGCTTCACGCTAAACGCAACAAATCATATTTTCTTATGGTTGACAATTAGCAAATAATTCTCTATACTGCTAAAATATGCTCAATAACGATGAATCAAAAACCAAAAACGCTACACTTATTTACCCAATCGTCACAGTCCGTGACGGTATCGTTTTCCCTGGCACAGAAAACGTGCTCACTTTTGGAAGAGACAAAAGTGTAAAGGCGGTACAAGCTGCATATGATGGACAAAAAGAGTTCGTCATGGTTATGCAAAAACACGCCGGCACCGACAATCCGACAACACAAGATTTGTACTCTGTTGGTGTTTTGGCACAAATCGATAAACTTGCAAAAGGCGAGAAAGATCAGATGAACGCCTTGGTCAAAGGCCTTCAGAAAGTTTACATTACTGATTATGTTCAGACCGAACCATATTTTGCTGGCCATGCTACACCCATTCTCGAAGATGCTCGAGAAGACGAAGAAACACTTGCTATGGTCAAATATATTTCTTCTCAAGTCAAAAAAGCCATAAATCTGGGCAAAACCATCGATTTTGTGTTCCTTATGAACATCCTCAATATCAATTCCTCGCGCAACTTTGCAAACCAGATCGCTATGATTCTTGACATCCGATCTGATGAACGACAAAAACTTCTCGAGGATACCAATCTCAAAAATCTTCTCAAACAAGAAGTCGAATTTATCAACAAAGAAATAAAAGTATTGGAACTTGAACAAAATATTTCGAGCAAAACACAGCAAAAATTTGAGAAAAGCATGAAAGAAACATTCCTCCGAGAGAAAATGAAAACTATTGAGGAAGAACTAGGGGGAAAAAGCTCAAACCAGGAAATCAATGAATATAAGAAAAAAATCAAAGATTCCGGCATGTCGACTGATGTCAAAGAAAAAGCACTGAAAGAGCTTAAAAAACTTGAGCAGATGTCACAGTACAATCCAGAGGCTTCGTACATCCGCTCCTATCTCGATTGGCTCGTAGATTTGCCTTGGGCAAAAGAATCTGATCAGCAACTCGATCTGAAAAAAGCAGAAAAGGTATTAAATGAGGACCATTTTGGCCTTAAAAAAGTAAAAGAGCGTATACTCGAATACCTTGCGGTTATGAAATTAGGGGTTTTACAGGAAGAAAAAGCAGAAAAAGCATCAAAAAGTAAAAAACCAAGTAAAAAAACAGAAGAAAAAAAGGAGCAAAGAATCAGACAAGAGCGGCAGCCCTCTATTCTTTGTTTTGTCGGACCGCCCGGCGTGGGTAAAACGTCGCTGGGTCGATCTATCGCTCGATCACTCGGCCGCGAGTTTGTCAAAATTTCGCTCGGGGGTATACGAGACGAAGCCGAAATCCGCGGTCATCGGCGAACGTATGTAGGTGCTCTTCCGGGGCGCATGATCCAGGGCATACAACAAGCTGGTACACGCAACCCAGTTTTTATGCTCGACGAAATAGACAAAGTTGGTCGTGATTATCGCGGCGATCCCTCGGCAGCACTACTTGAAGCACTCGATCCCGAGCAAAATCACTCATTTTCCGATCATTATCTTGAGGTGCCGTTTGATTTGTCAGATGTTTTTTTCATAACAACGGCAAACATTCTCGACACCATCCCGCATGCTTTGCTCGATCGCTTGGAAATTATTCACTTTGCAGGCTATACCGAAGATGAAAAGTTTAGCATTGCTCACAATTATCTTGTTCCAAAACAAATTCGCGCACATCACCTTGTCGATTATTCCATAAAACTTACCGATTCCGGGCTCAAAACCATTATCCGCCGCTATTCTCGAGAAGCAGGCGTACGCGAACTCGAACGCCAGATTGCACGTCTTTTTAGGAAAGTGGCGCGCGAAATTGTGGAAAAAAACACTAAATCAAAAACAATCGGAAATGGCGACATGCAGACGTACCTCGGACCGTACAAGTATTCCAATCGCATTCTTGAAGATAAAGATAGCGTAGGAATCACTACCGGTCTTGCCTGGACACAAGCAGGCGGCGATATTCTTTTTATCGAAGTTGCCAACATGCCGGGGAAAGGTTCACTTACGCTTACCGGAAACTTAGGCGACGTTATGAAAGAATCCTGTCAAGCGGCACTTTCGTATGTGCGCGCTCGCTGGAAAACATTTGACTTGAAACAAGATTTTTATAGCAAGACAGATATCCACGTGCACGTGCCGGAAGGCGCAGTACCCAAAGATGGGCCATCTGCAGGTGTTGCGATCGTCACCTCGCTTGTTTCATCGCTTACCGGCAGGCCAGTCAAGCACGATGTGGCCATGACTGGCGAGATCACGCTTCGTGGGCGCGTGACCGAGATTGGAGGCGTCAAAGAAAAAGTCATTGCCGCGCACCGTGCACAGATCAAGACGGTGATTATGCCCAAGGATAACAAAAAGAATCTGGTCGATGTACCAAAAAAGGTGCAGAAAGACATCAAATTCATCTTTGTTGAGCATATCGACGAGGTTATAAACTACGCCCTTAAAGCTCCGAAAAAAACGAAAAAATGATTTTGCTATAATTATAGTATGACCATTCATACGCCGCCACAATACAGATACCCGCTTTCAACTAAGTGGAGCAAAGATCTATTTGTAATGATTAAAGATATAGCAAAAACGAAGCGCTATCCTTCAATCGTCGGCTCACGGGAAGACAAAAATGCCTTTCTCATAACACTTATCCGCACACAGAAGGCTCTACACAATTGGGAAGCGATTTTTATCGAAATGGTTAAGCAAATAAAAAGCGCAAATACTATAGATACCGCAACTCTCACCTCCCATTTCCCACCAAGTAGTATTTCCAAAGATACACCCGAGTGGGCTACCTATGACGAAGACAAAATCGTGTCGGACTTTATCGACGAACTTGGGACGCGCCCAGTAGACTTTGTTGGTACTGACGAAGAAATGGCAGAATTTATTTTTCGTTTTATCCTTGGTCAGTTAGGTCTTGACTGGGAGTCGACCATCATGATGATTTGGGAAATGTTAGGTGATGAAAACTCCTTACAGCTTCGGGAGCTCAACAATGAACTCAAAAATTTTGACTATATACATTTGTTTGATAACGAATCAAAATAGACCTAATTATTATTATCATGAACGAGACTAGACAAAAGTCATTTCAGTATAATTTTAACATTCAAAAATTGATTAGTTTTCAACCTTATTGTAAAATAATTGTATGAAATATAAAGACATCATTACTTTAGAGCCAGGAAAGCGAGGAGGTCAGCCAACCATTAGAGGTTTACGCATCACTGTTTATGATGTGTTAAAAATGCTTGCTTCAGGAATGAGTGAAAAGAAGATTTTGAGCGATTTTCCGGAACTAACAAACGACGACATTAAAGCAGTCCTTTCTTATGCTTCAGAAAGGGAGCGTTCCTTATCTACAGCGAGTTATGAAATTACTCTTGGACCAAAACATTTCGCGCAAGCTAGTTAAAGAGCTTGAAGAAGTATTTTCTGGATCAAACCACGTTTACCTTCTTGATTTGCACAGAGCTTCTGATGAAGAAATATGGCGCTATGCTCGAGATAATAATTTCATCATCATCACTCAGGATTCTGACTTCAATGAAAGAAGCTTGGTTTACGGATATCCTCCAAAAGTAATTTGGCTTCGGACGGGAAATGTTTCTACTCAAAACATTAAACAACTTTTAAAGCGACACAGTAACAATATTCTTTCATTTAATAACAATAAAGCCTTAGGATGTTTGGAGATTTATTAGTGTTCATATAGTTTAAAGAAAGAAAATTTATGCTCGTTTGAGTGTTAATTATTAGTTATTTTATGTTATGTCCATAACTACCGTCTTTTTTGATACCAGCGATACCTTGTATCACAACGAAGAGCTTGCAAACGCTCATTCCAAGCAACCTATTTTGCAACTTGCCGAAGTGCGAAACATTTCATTTGACCAAGCAAAGGCACTTTTTAAAGAAACAAAGGCGAAACTCAAAGAAACACACGATCATGTGACAAAAGTTGCCGTCATGATGGAGCTTGGTGTCTCGCGCATGGACATGCAAGAATACATAGCCCGCATCGACGCACATGATTTTCTCCAACCCGATGAACGATTAAAAATCATGCTTGAGTCGATGAGCAAGCACTATACGCTTGGCATCATCACCAATGTGCTTGAGAAAGTTGTTCTCAATGTGCTCGAAGCACTTGCTGTTCCTTCAGGCTATTTTACCCATTTTGTGACAGTCGACAATACGTCAAAAAGTAAACCAGATCCCGAGCCGTTCCAAAAAGCGCTTGAACTAGCACAGTGTTCGCCAGAAAGCTGTGTGTATGTCGCCGATAGTCTGACAAAAGACATCATTCCTGCACAAAATGTAGGAATGAAAACTGTTCTCATTTCCCACGAACCAGTTGACGATACAACCAATGTCGATCGTGTAGTGCAGACGGTCTATGAAACAGAACAAGCAGTGAAGAGGTTGTAGATTAGATTTTTGTCAGAACCCAATTTCTCAAAGCGTATCCTAGATTATAGAGTCGATACATAGCAGGATCGACTACAAGATCGTAACTGCCTACAAATTGTACAAACTCTGTACCATAACCTTCCTTAAACTTAGTGAACCCACCCCATTTACTTTTCTTTTCATAATCTGGTCCCAGTGATCCCCACATATCAAATACCTTTGCGCCCATTTTTTTTCCAAAGCGTATTGCTTCCCACATAAGCAGATTTGTCGCCATCAGATTTCTCATCGTTTCTGAACTGCCGCCGTAGGGATAATATAATCTGTCTTGAAAGTGAAATAGTTCGTATGCAGCAAGCGGTTCATTTTCATAAAAAGCAACGAGAATGTGCGATATTCCATTTTTAAGATTATTCCAAATGATTCGATGATATGTTTCGTTATGTCCAAAATAGTGTTGGCGTTTACAGGTTTCAAAATATAACTTGAGAAATATCTTAAAACCTTGCTCATTTGACATTTCTTTGACAACAATGCCTTTGCGTCTGGCAAGCTTAACATTATATCGCGTCTTTGATTTCATTTCTTTCAAGAGTACTTCTTCGCTTTTGGTCAGATTCAACATTTGCGTCCAGTCGGGAAAGAGTGGGTGGGGAGATGCTCTCAATTGTAAAGTATCAATTGCAGATTTCATGTTCGTTGCGATAGATGCTGTATGGTGATTCTCTCCAGTCGAATGCTTAACGTAGGGTTCAAATTTAATAAAAATAATGTTATTTTCCTTAGAATAACTGCGTAAAAAGTCAATAATATCACTTGTTGGTAAAATAGATCGGGGAATATAGCCGACATATTTTTTTACCATAGGAAGCGGATGCAGCGTCATGGTAAAGACATCTTTCAACGAACTGTTGTCGAACGATGCAAGCCGTACTACATCAACACCAGTTTCTTTCCGTGCCTCGCCCCACTGCCATGTTTGAAGAGGGTGTTGTACAGACTTGTTAAAGTTCGATTGATTGTATGTGTCAGGTACGATATCTATTCGCATATATCTTTCTTTAACAGTAAAGTTAACTTGTGAGAAGATCCAACGTTTGCTGTGCTGATTTTTGCCAGGAAAATTCCTGCACTCTTTTCTTACCCTGTGCTATCAAACGAGATCGTAGTGCATCATTGTCATACAGCTCCTCCAATTCCTCAACAAGTTGCATATGGTCTGTAGGATCAAAATACAAACACGCATTGCCTCCAATTTCAGGAAGTGAAGAAGTTTGTGAAGCAATAACCGGCGCACCACATGACATCGCCTCAAGAATCGGGATACCAAAGCCTTCGTAAAGAGAAGGCAAAACAAAACAAAATGCGCTTTGATATAGCGAGCAAATTGCTTCCCATGTTTCGTAACCGGTTGCCACTACATAGTCGCGTTTGTCCATTTCGGCGTAAATTTCGTCATATTTCCATCCCTTTTTCCCAGCAACTACCAGTTTCATTTCAGGATGTGTTTTGCGGAGTTCGTCTATGGCACGTATGAGCGTCAGGATATTTTTGCGCGGTTGTACGGTGCCAAGATAAAAAATATAATTATTTTTTTTCAATCTATATTCCTTTAATACATCGTTCTTTGATTTTTCGGCTTTTTTTTGTTGAAATCCATTATAAACGACTTCTATTTTACTGTTTTCAACTTCGTAATATCGCATGACATCCTTTTTTGTAGCTTTGGAAACAGTAATAATTTTTTGTGCTTTTCGTACCGAGATTTCAGTCCATTTCTTGAGTTTATATAAATCTTTTTTTAAAAATTCGTCTGGAAAAGGGAAAAAGGAAAGATCGTGAATCGTGACTACAAGGGGTATAGGGCAGTAGAGTGGGGAATAGTGGGCAGGTGCGAAAAAGATATCTGGCAATGATTGCGAGAGTTGTTCTTTGAAAAGGTGCAAAGAGAAATGGATGCGTGACCACGCAAATCGACCGGGAATGATACAGTAGGTAAAATGTTCGGTTTGCTGTGGCATGTCAGATAATGGTTTTTTACGTAGATACACACGAAATGCAAGATTTTTGTTTGCTTTTTTTTGAAAGTGAGAAAGGAGTTGGTATGTGTATACGGAAACGCCTACGCGTTGATTGACATTTGCTTCGTTGCCGTCAATGCCGATTATCATGGTTTAGATAGAAAGTTCAAAATTCAAAAAGGTGTCTATACCTCACATTACAAGCCACAAGTTTTAAGTTTCGTTACCAAGTGCTTTTATAAGTGTATTATAATATGTTTTCCAGGAGAATTTGGCAGCACGTTGTTTTCCTTTTTCCGAAAGAGTTTGCTGCAGTTTTGTATCTGCAAGAAGCTGCTCTATCGTTTGTTTGATATTTTGGACATCGGTAGGGTCGCATAAAAGGGCAGCATCTTTGGCGATTTCGGCAAGCGACGAGGTGTTACTGGCGATCACCGGGCAGTAGTGCTGCATAGCTTCTACGATGGGGTAACCGAAACCTTCGTAAAGCGAGGGGAAAACAAAGATGGTAGCTTTGCTGTAAAGTGCTGACAAATCTTCATCACTTACAAATCCAAGAAAGCGCACATTTTTGTTGTGCGTTTGATGATTGTTGGCTTCTCCCCAACCTTCGATTCCCACAACAATAAGCATTACATTCATTCCTCTCACCGCTTCGATAAGGCGACTCATATTTTTGCGAGGTTCAAGTTTGCCTACAGTTAAAATAAAGGGTTTTTTTAAATCATATTTTGCAAGGACGTCATGAGTTACCGTTAGTTGCATCTTCTTCACACCGGGATAATTCACCATAATGTCAGCTTTTTTTATGGAAAAAAATTCCTGTAAATCTTTTTTTGTTGTGTGTGAGTCGGCAAAAATTACATTGCTTTCATTGACAACGCGCTCGAGTCTTTTTTCTTGCGTTTTTATAATAAGCGGGTGCACTGTTTCGGGAAAGCATCTAAAAACCAAATCGTGAACAATAGTTGCTTTTTTACACAAAGCAGGTGCTTCTGCCCAATCAGACGTGATAAACCAATCTAATTTTTGTGTCCATTTAAGCAATGAATTATTCATCGCGTGTGACCAGAACGGGCGATCATTCCACAGTACACCCAACAGTGTAGGAGGGATGTGTTTGCAAACCAGTTTGTGGTTGCTTTTATTAATCTTGTTGTAGACATCGGTTGGTATTTTTTGGCGAAAAGAGGAAAAGAAAAATGTCCACGTGTTTTCTGTGTCATACGAAACGATAGCATCCACGAGTCCCCGGGTGAATCGTGCGACGCCGGTGCCGGTGTATACGATTTGTGAAATGTCTATGCCGATATTCATAAGGCTAGATAATTAGTTGATTAGATATTAGTTATTAGATGTTAGGAAAAAAGTCATAAAGTCACAAGTTATAAATTTCACGTTTCATGTTATCTGATTATAAACAAGTTCGAGTTGTTTGGTGATCATTTTCCAGCTGTATTGTCGCTTGACCAGCTCAAAAGCGTTCTTCCGTACGGTATCATATTTTTTTTTGTCCTGCAAAATAGACACAATACTGTCCACAAACCCTTCAACATCGTTTGCGACCAAGGCTTCTTTGCCGGGCTCTATACCCAGTCCTTCCACACCGGTTGTTGTAGAAACAACTGGCACACCAGACGCCATACTCGCAAGGATCTTCAATCGAGTGCCACCAGGGCCAAAAATAGGAGCTAAAAATAACGTTGCCGAACGGTAATAATCCTTCACCTTTTCACTTTTAGCTGGAGGAATATCATCGATCACAACGCCTTTTTTTCGATGCAACTTGAGTTTTTGATGACTATTTTGTCCTACAATAATTAATTCAATATTTTTCACCCTTTTTTTCAATTTTGGAAATATGTATTCAACAAGATATTCTGCAGCTTCGATATTTTGCAGCCACGAAAAGTTACCCACAAACAAAAGTCGTGCTTTTTGTAAATTCTTCTTTTCAAAATGCTTTACGAACATATCGTCCCCTGCACCGTTGGGAATAATAACCGGTTCAACTGAAGGTTCAAGGAGCATAAGCTGTCGTTTGTCATACGCAGAAACGGTTGCGACAAGAGTTGCTTTGCGCCAATAGTATTTCTCCCAAAATTTGAGTTTATGGATATCTAAAAGAAGGGGAAACCGTAGAAAAAAAGGCAACGAAGAAATAAAATGTTGATACACACGGTATTCAATCGTTTGCTCGACCAGAAGAACAGGGATAGTTGTCTCAGGAATATGCGGCATGATATAAAATGTTTCAGCGTGAATGACATCGAAGGATTCACGTTTAAGCAAAGTTTCAATGACCGCTTGCGCTTCTTTAGAGAAATTTCTCACGATGAGAAAAGGAAGTTTTGAGAAAACCGCTCCGACTATATTAGATAATTGCCAAGGGTTTTCCGCTCGTTTGCAAACATGGATACTTTTACAATATTGCTTAAGATATGTCGTGTATTGTTTTTCTTCATCGTGTTTGTATAAAGAAACAAGCGTTATGTCGTGGTTTGCGCTTAAATATTTGAGCAAGTAAAGCGTTCTAATTTGACCACCAGAAGCAGGAGGATAGGGAAGATAGGGGGTGAGCATGAGGATCTTCATAGGGTTACCTATTTTTCAATTTAATCAGTGAAAATTGATCATTTTGAAACAAAATATCATAATCTTGTTCTTTCAGTTGTCCGGAAAGATCGTCATTGTCGGTTACAAGATAGGAATACCCCATTTCCTCAAGCGTTGGTATATCTTTATAGATCGCCGGAGCTCCTTTTCTGTCTGCCAGATAGAGAAGTGTGGTGTCGCCGCTGCGGTCGGTGACTATACGATCGGTTGGTTTAGTAAAAGAATCGATAAGTTCCGCCATGCTTGTCAGGTCGGCGGGATTGTGATAATATCCTTCCACTCGATACCACGAAAACAGAAACGACACAATGAAAATTGCCAACATCGCAGGATAAAATAGCATCTTGTGTACCACTCTTGTATCGTGAAGCGCAGCAACACCCAGTCCTACCATGACAGCAATGCCTGGGAACATAATGATTTGATAATATTCATGCTGCACATTCCCTCCCTGAAACACAAACATATATACCATCGCTGAAGCTGCAATAGAAAGAAGAAAAAAACGTTTCTGTTTGGCAATGGCACCAATCGTTGCAACGCCCGCAAGATATGTACCGAGCATGATTTGTCCAATACGCTCCATAAACATCCATCGGAAAAACGCAGGCTTAAAGAAAATATTTTTTGGCCCTTCAAACGTATTTACCGTGGTGAAAAGCCAATCGCTTGCTGGTATCCCTGCTGGAAATTGTTGAATAAACATGCGCCACCATGCAAAGGGCAAGAGTCCTACAATCACGAATGCATAGGTTTTCCACGTGGTGAATGCTTTTAACTTCAACGTTGAAAGAAAAAGATAAGCGATGGCGATGCTGTAAAAAATCGTAGTTGGTTTTACTAAAATCGAACATGCGTAAAAGACAATCGACAATGCATACAAAAGATATGAGCGCCAAAGCGGTTGATTTTTTGTCAAATGGGCATACAAGGCAATCAAGGAAAGCATCATAAATGAGACTGCCGTGGTCTCCGGCAAGACAGTACGTGAAAAAAAGACAAAATAGGGAAACGATGCAAAAAGTAAACTACCAAAAAAGGCTGCAACCCTGTTTTTCTCCACGAGCAAGAGATAATACAAACATGCAAGCGTTATCAATGAGAATACCGCAGACACAAGTCTCCCATAGATTGTAATAGAAGTTATTGGTAGATATCTATTGAAGGCTCCGACAATTGCATTGTACATTGGAAATTCGACATAACGTAACCCTTCCGGATTTTCAATGCCGGATTGAATACTCGAAAGATCATCATAGCGCGGTTTAAGTAGGTCGATGCCGTTGCGAGCATAATTTCGGGCTACTGCTGCAGTGTCTGCCTGGCGCCACGAATGCAGGTCAGAGAGAGGAGTATCAATTTTATACAATCGCAATCCGCAAGCGAGAACGATCAAAACAAGTAACAAAAAATAATCAATTTTTTTCATACCTATTTCCAAATGGATACACAATTAATTTTTTGATTTATTGACGACCTTCGTACCAAGCACTGGCAATGAAGCGACGAATAATCCCGCAACGAGCCAGAAGGTGTAGGCAACTTTCGATGCTTCGAATACATCGATGTAGCTTGCATTTACAAACAAACCAATAGTTCCAAAAAAGAAACCATACAATACGTAACCGAAGGGGTCCTTTTTTATCATATTTTTTGCTTTAACAAATACTTCTTTCATAATAGAACCTAAAATAAGGAGAAATGAAATAGTACCAAATAGACCAAATTCTGCCAACCAGCGGAAATAATCGCCATCTGTTGCTTCGCCCATAGATGAGGGCCCAGTTCCGAGAAGTATATTTTTGCTAAAGGCCACGATAGCCCTCGGCCACGAAACTTGGAAACGGGTGGAAAGAGAAATATCGATGAGATATTTCGTGATCGGTATTTGTTCTCCAAATGCTTGGTCGACTAAAGCACGAATTTCTTCTTCTGTCAGAGTTTTTCCGCTCTTTGAAGCTTCCTGAATAATTTTTTCTTTAATAGCTTTTTTTGTTTCAATTTCAAGTTTCGGATCGATAAACACTGGTCGCTTTCCCTGATTTTGTGCAATTGCTTTTGCATTGATATTTGCGCCAAAATCGCCCGGTGGCAGTTCGTCTGGTTTCAAATCTTTAGGAACGATGACTTCACCAGTATCTGGATTTACAAAGATTTGTGTCTGTTGAAATGTCCGTGTCAAACGACTTGTTAGTGTATCAGAAAGGGGTGTCAGCAGTGCGGTCAGTGCTATAACCACAATGAGAAGTTTGAATTTACGTACATACAAAAGAAACAAAATAACTGAGCCGATATAGGAAAGATATGAGGCACGTGAAGCGGTAAGTATAAGAGTAACTAGCCCTAAAGCAAACAAGGCAAAATATTTTTTTTGTTGTTTTGCAATGAAAAATCCAAGAATAATAGGCATGAGAAAAATAAGATACGCTGCAAAATCGTAATGCCCAGCAAAGGTTGATGAAATACGCGCATAGGCATCAAGTACTAAAAGATATCCTTTAGCATATTCTGGATTCATAGTTTGCACTGCGGGCCAACCTAGAAATTTTTGACCAATGCCGTATATACACACCAGTGCAAATGCAACAAACGACAATTTGAGATACCGAACAACATCTTTTTTTGTTTGTATCGTACTTCCAATCACGAAAAAGATGAACATATATTCTACCCTTCTTAGGCTGTGTAAAAGGCCAAGATGCTGAATGACTATGATTTTTGTTACAAGCCAGTTGTAGAGAAAAGAAACAAATACCGCAGTCCAAAAAATACCAAACAATAAAAGATATTTTTTATTCAGTGTTACTTTTTTTCTAATAAATTGTATGAAAAAGACCAACGCGACAAGCGCTACATATAAATCCTCGAGGCGAACCGCGATATAAGTGTAGTTAATCATCTTGAGTGGAAGCTTGGGATAAAGAGGAATAATAAAAATGTAGCCAGACACGAGGAGAGTAAGTATATTTTGATCAAGCCATGTCAACCATTTTTTGAGCTTCTGCATATGTTTTCATTAAATAATTATTTTGTGTTATTGTGCCGATAAAATAAGCTATGTGTGCTTTTAATTGTAACATACCCTTGAGTATTTGCAGCTTAAGAGTTGAGTGATGTTTCTTATAAAAATATAACAGACCGCAATACACTTGCAAAATAGGAAATGTCCGCTTACTGCTTGAAGCCGATGCCAGGTGAACAATTTCTACATCCGGTGTGACATATGTGATATATCCTTTTTTCTTTGCTCGGTAAAGAAGATCAATTTCGTCCATATACATAAAAATGTTTTCGTCAAAACCGCTAAGTTTTTCAAAAAGAGCTCTTTTCATAAGTATACATGCTCCCGAAGTCCAATCGACTTTTTGAAACTGGCACGGGGAAAACCGAGTGAGCCCCCAGTAATCACCGCGCAAAAATAACGCCGCAAACACAACAGGTAGAGAATAAAAGGGTCCGCACGATGGCTGTTGCGAACCGTCGCTGTTTAGCAATTTAGGACCAAGAACAGCAACGTCATCACTTTTTTTCATTACATCAAGGAGTTTGTCAATTGCACGATCTTTGATAATCGCATCTGAGTTGAGAAAAAGAACATACGCTCCTTTTGTTATTTGTACTGCTTTATTATTTCCCTTCGAAAATCCCAGATTTTCTTTCGAACGAATCAATTTTATCAAAGTGTGTTGTTTTGCATAATTTTCTATGGCTTTTTGTGAACCATCAGTCGAATTATTGTCAAGAACCACGATTTCAGCTTTTTTTGCAAGCTCTTCGCTCAAGGATCGCACGACTGAAGATAGACAATCGAGCGTTATTTGCTTGGTGTTGTACGAAAGGATGACGACAGAAAGCTCGATGCGATCTCTTTTTTCGTTGTTAGACGGCATAGAATATATTATAATCTATTTCTAGCGAAGGATAAAAGCAAAGTCACAAGCAAGGATCCGTAGCTCAGTTGGCCAGAGCGCCCGGTTTACATCCGGAAGGTCGTAGGTTCAAGTCCTACCGGGTCCACACAAAAAAACACAAGGAAGAAGAACGTTATGAATCATGTTGAGAGAGACACTAGACAGCCAGAGTAGCTCAGCGGTTAGAGCGAACGTTTCATAAGCGTTAGGTCGTGGGTTCGATTCCCACCTCTGGTACATTTTTGATAGGCGAGAAAGCGTTAGGTCGTGGGTTCGATTCCCACCTCTGGTACATCTTTTTTAGCCCAATGACTATAAATATATTTACAAAATGAAAGACGACACCATTCTTTTTTCGTTTGCCGGGTTTGTACGTAAAGATAAGGGCAGGGGTAAAAATTTAGGATACCCGACTGCAAACATCGACATTTCACCCGACCTACCGGAGGGGATTTTTCTCGGCTACGCCAAACATGAACAACAGTCCTATCCATCTCTCATTTTTATTGGTGCGCCGATAACCTTCAACGAACTTGATAAAAAAGCAGAAATTTACTTTCTCAACGGCAAGAAAAACATCAATCTTTACGATCATTTTCTCGAAGTTGCAGTTTTGAAAAAAATTCGAGACAATAAAGCATTCGCCTCAAAGAAAGAACTCATACAAGCCATGAACAAAGACGAAGCGATCGCAAAGGAATTTTTTAACATAGCTAATTGAAATTATTTGGCAGTTAAAAGTTTATGATAAGCCTTCCAAATCGGAGGAAAAGCTCGACCGTTAGAGCTATAATTCATCGATCAAAGCGAAGAAGGTAACACTTTTTATGAATTACTACCAGCCTTCATCAGAAAACCACATTGATCGCAATATATATAAAACACCTGTTGACGGCGTGTTGTATGTCAAAAAAACAGTGCACGATGACGAGCGGGGATTTTTTGCTGAAATAGCGCGCATTCCCGAGATTGAAAGCATCACTGGCGAACCCTTTTCTATTCGGCAGATCAATCATGCACGTTCAAAAACAAATGTCGTGCGCGGCATACACGCCGAAGGGTGGAACAAACTGGTGTTTGTTCCTCAAGGAACCTGTTTTTGTGCCATAGCCGACGTGCGCGAGTCTTCTCCAACCTATAAATTTGTCGTCTATTTCAAACTTGGAAAAAGCGATGACGCACTCAAGGGTTCACTCTATCTGCCATCGGGTGTGGGCAATTCGATTTGTGTATTGGATGGTCCGGTTGACTATGTATATGGAGTCGATCGATTGTATGCCGACCGCGACCCAGCAGGCGATGCGGCAATCTCTCTTTTTGATCCTACGCTCAACATTGAGTGGCCTATCCCCAGAGAGCAGATGATTTTAAGCGATCGCGATGTGAAT
The DNA here is from genome assembly GCA_020429045.1 of Candidatus Woesebacteria bacterium. Classification (GTDB taxonomy): domain Bacteria; phylum Patescibacteriota; class Microgenomatia; order UBA1406; family GWC2-37-13; genus HKST-UBA22. The sequence continues at coordinate 104,238 of JAGQLS010000001.1, read as the reverse complement.
GGGAAGATGCTTTGATTGGATAAATTGTTAATAATATGTGCTTGTGTTATGAGTGAAATTTCTGAACACAATTTTCATTTTTCATTGGAAGCAAGTCGCTTATTAAATAGAATCGAACCTTTACATGATTCAGAATATAGAAATATATTAGATTCCGATTTAGCTCAGATTTCGATTATTAGAGAACAGATACAAAACGGCAATGGAGAAAAAATTGCAGAATCAAATGCTGTACCAGTTCCAAAACCATTGACTTTGCGACAACGCGTACGACAAGCTATTGAAGAAATTAAATACCCTTCAAAAAAAACTATTGATGCATTAGTCACTAAAGCTTTGATTCCTTCAACCATTGTTTCAGCTGGTTCAATAATAGGTGGCGAAATTTTAAATATTATTTTGCCATCTATGAACCCTGAAAACGCATTATTTGCTATAAATAGTTTATTATCTTTACAAAAAATACTATTAGTAGAAAACATAGCTTTAATAGCTTATTTTTTCGATCGAGTTATCAGAAAAGAAAGATCTTATGGCGAGTTGTTAACGTTTCGTAAAGTTGCAATGAATGATGAGGTATTATTATTTTTTCCACAAATAGCTAATCAAAAATCTTATGGCGAGTTGCACTTTGTTGGAGGTTCTTTGCTTCTGAAGCGTATTCCCGATAAACCAAAAGATTTGCTATTGCAGGGGATTGAAGATTTATCATCACTTGCCGAAGCTTGTCAAAGAAACGATCCACGACTTGAAAATCTTGAAGTATTTATTGGTATTTCTCCTTTGGTTGACAAATATTTTACAAAATTAGGGTTTCAAATAACACCTATACCAGATGATCAAGATATAAAAAATTACAATATTTTTCACAAAATATATATGTGTTTTAATTCAGTTATGGGCAGATTAATCAATTATCACCCGCGTAATCAAAATCCATCTGCCTGCATGATTACTCGTGAAACTTTAGTAGAAAATTTAGAATTTTACAGAAAAATTTTAGCTAAGTATAGGAAAAATTCATAATTTTTTATTATTGGAAACGTACTATTTTCATTACCAATCCTCAACATAATATTTCTTCCCTCTCAAATTTTTTGGTAAATACTCTTGGTCCACTTTGCGGCCTTCTTTTTCTTCCATCCACGGATAGCGCACATGTCCCTTTCCGAATCCTTCAGCCTTCATAACCTTATTCGCCGGATTTCTCAAGTGCTTAGGGATCGGATCAAGCTTTTCCATATCGACATCTTGTTTTGCTTCCGATAAGCCTTTATAGGAAGCGATCGATTTTTTCGCAGTTGCCAAATATGTCGCTGTTTGTGCAAGAATAATTTGTGCTTCGGGCATACCGATCATGTGCACCGCCTGCATGCACGAGGTCGCAAGTACAAGCGCAGTCGGTTGCGCGTTGCTTATATCTTCTGAGGCGAAAATCACCATTCTTCTTGCGATAAACAAAGGATCCTCGCCAGCTTTGATCACGCGAGCCAGGTAATGTAAGGTCGCATCAGGATCGCTTCCCCTCATGCTTTTTATGAATGCAGAGATCGTATCGTAGTGCGCGTCACCCTTCTTGTCGTAGTAAAGCGATTTTTGCTGCAACGCTTCTTCGGCCTGTTTCAGTCCGACCGTGGTGCTCATATGTGCTGCAAGTTCAATCGCATTGAGGGCAGACCGCGCATCACCATTGGCATATTTGATGATGTGCTCGATAGCTTCTTTTTTAAACGTATGTTTTTTATACACGTTCTGTGCTCGGGCGACAATGGTACGCATGTCCTCATCTTCAAGCCCCTGCAATACATAGACGTGCGAACGGGAGATAAGCGGGGCGTTCACTTCAAAGCCAGGATTCTCGGTTGTTGCGCCAATGAGTGTTATGGTTCCTTTTTCAACAGCAGGCAGAAAGGCATCCTGCTGCGCCTTATTGAAACGGTGAATTTCGTCAACAAACAAAATCGTTTCCTTCTTGAAAAAACGCCTGCGTTCCTGGGCCTGCGCGATGATGGCGCGGACTTCTTTAACACCGCTCGTGACAGCGGAAAACAAGATAAATTCTGCCTCAGCGCTTTGTGCGATAAGTCGGGCGAGTGTAGTTTTGCCACACCCCGGAGGTCCCCAAAGAATCATGGAGGAAATATTTTCGTTTTCGATCATTTTCCTGATCGGTTTCCTGGGTCCGATAAGGTGTTGTTGGCCGACAAATTCCTCAAGTGTTTTGGGCCGCAGTTGTTCTGCAAGGGGAGTGTTCATGATTTGTATTATAGTAGATTAGAAAATATCTTTATTTATTTTGTCTTCAAGCTAAACTCTTTGATCAGGCGCTTGTCTGTTTCACCAAGCACCACCGCTTCGACTTCGACATACGTATCGATCTTTGAGCCTTTCAACTTATTCTTAAGATGCTGATCCATGAGGAAAACACCCGCTGAATTATTCATAATCACTTTGATTTTGATCGGCGTATCTTTGCCTTTCCCAATTTTGACTTCTTCTATGGCAAAAGCAGACAGCGAGTGAATGCTTATTTTGCCAGCTTCAAAAGGTATACGCGAACGACCCTTACACATATCAAGTGCGTCGGCGACTCGTACTACGCCGCCTTCGATGGTGCTGGGTGATCCTGCGGTGCGGTGATTGTAAATCGCATGCAGCGTTTCTGAAATCACGATAGTTCGCTCACGAACAGGTAAAAATTCAAGCAGTTCGCGCAGCAAATTATTTGCCAAAAATAAACTTAGCTCTTCGTGGTTTTCACGCTCAATAGACATGCCAACGTCATGTAACAAGCAGCCGAGCACGACCACCAGTTCTGCATGATCGTTGGTTAGGTTAAAATCGCGCACGATGGCAGGCTTTATTTTTGCTTCGATAAGCATGCGCAAGAGGCGAAGGCCGATATTTGCTACGATCTGGCAATGTACCGGACCATGATCGGTCATGCCACGGCGGTCTATGGCGTTGACGTTGGCAACATTCCACAGTGTTTTTATTTCAATACAATTGTTGATACGTGTAATGGCTTGTTTAAGTAATGCGTTCCTTTTGGTTGGAACGTTAATGGTTATTGTTTGATTGTTCATAAAAATTTAAAATGAATTAGTAATGTGTTGGGAGTGATGATATATATTTTTACAGCGTTTGTGAATCAAGAAGGATAGTTACCGGTCCGTCGTTTATGATTTCTACGTCCATCATTGCGCCAAAAACACCTGTTTGTACCCTCACTTCTGTTTTTGCAAGCTCCTGACCCATATATTCATACAAACGTTTTGACTTCTCGGGTTTCATCGCGTGTATAAACGATGGTCGACGGCCTTTTTTACAATCTGCGCACAAGGTGAATTGCGAGACGAGCAAGATTTCTCCTTTGGTTTCGAGGATGGAACAGTTCATTTTACCATATTCATCGCTCATAATGCGTAGGTTTACGATTTTGTCCACGAGTTTTGTAACGTCTTTTTTGGTGTCTTCTTCACAGACGCCCAGGAAGATGACGTATCCGCGCCCGATCTGTGCGTGAGGTTTATCATCAATCTTCACGCTTCCGCGCGCAACACGCTGAATAAGTGCTTTCATTAGTCTATTGTATCATTTTTGGTCTCGATTAAAGAAAGAGGGTATTGATATATAAAAATCAATTTCTCACTACCTGTACCGCTTCGCCTTCGTGGTTGCAGTCAACACAGTATTGACTAAACATATCTTTGAGCACTGTTTTCTCGCGCATCTCGACTGCGGGGTTGTTGGGGTCAGGCAAATACTGATCCGTATCTCTGTTGACCGGGATCTGCGTACGACTTATCGATGATGGCGAATCCGTGCCTTTGATAAGATACTCAAAACGCGTGGGGCAGTTGTAGCCATCGCCTTGCTTGGCAGCACGCACACCCGTATCGCTACAGACCTGCACACCGTCTACATCTGCTGGTTTTACCGGCGATAAATTTGGTTGATCTTCAAGAAGATACGCCATGATCTGGTGCCAGATGGGCGAGGCACCGGTCAGACCAGAGGCGATCCCTTGGTTCATGGGGGTAAAGTCGTTATTGCCTACCCATGTAGTTACGAGGAAGTTTGGTGTATAGCCGATAGCCCAGTTGTCGCGCAAGTCGTTTGTTGTTCCGGTTTTAACCGAAACCGATTTCCCCGAAATCACAAGCTCCGAATTTGTACCAAACGCAGCTGATCGCGCATTGTTATCTTGCAAAATGTGCGAAATGATAAATGCGGTTCCTTGAGAAATGGCGCGATTCCCCGGCATAGCCAAATAATTGGGGAATTCGAGCGGTTGGCGCACGTCCTGAACAAAATTGGGGTCCTTGAATTCATACAGTATTTTGCCGGTTTTGTCTTCGACCTTCAAAACATAGTTGAGCTTGCGCGGTTTTCCCCGATTGGCAAATGCAGAAAAAGCTTGCGACATCTCGGTCATGGCAACTTCGCCGCCGCCGAGCGTGAGTGACAGGCCGTATCGATCTGGATCCTTGAACGATGATATGAGAAATGCCGACGATGAAGCTATAAAGTTGTTCACGCCATTATAAGCAAGCATTTTGACTGCCGGTATATTGTATGAATTGGCAAGAGCATAGCGAAGTTGCACCGGTCCATGAAACGAATTGTCGTAGTTTTTGGGGCAATATTTTTCCGGAATCGCATCAAAACACGTTGGAATGTCAAGAAACATGGTGGAAGCCGTCACGAGCCCTCGATCGATGCCTATGGCATAGTTGATCGGCTTGATTGAGCTCCCGGGCTGTCTGGTGCCGGCCGTAGTTACATTAAACGCACCCGAGGGTTGCGCAAAATAGTTAGCAGATCCAACCATAGCAAGAATTTCACCGGTTGGAGGGCGAGTGACAAGCACCGCACCGTTACTCACATTGTAGCGGGCAAGTGCTTCTATTTCATCAGAAACCACCGTTTCCGCTTCTTGCTGGATATCAAGATCGAGTGTTGTCGTCACTTTCAAACCACCTTCTTCGAGTTGGTTGAGGCCGTACTCCTGTTCAAGCAACTTTTTCACTTCAAATACAAAATGTGGCGCTTGTATTGCTACTTTTGGTGGTTGTACTTCCACGGGTTGTTTGATCGCGTTATTCATTTCTTTTTCCGTTATGTAACCTTCTTTAAACATGCTCCTCAAAACCGTATCGCGACGCTCTTTGGCAAGTTCGGGGTTGGTGTGCGGAGAATATGTTGTAGGCGCTTGTGGTAGTCCGGCAAGAAGAGCCGCTTCGTGCAGTTTGAGTTCTGAGGCATGCTTGTTGAAATACGTGCGCGAAGCCTGCTCAATACCATAGGAAAAACCGCCATACGGCACTTGGTTCATGTACATTTCAAGGATTTGATCTTTTGAAAAAATCTGTTCTGTCCAAATGGCGAGAACCATTTCTCTTAATTTTCTTTTGATTGTACGTTCGGGCGTTAAGAGTGCTCCTTTGACAAGTTGTTGCGTGATCGTTGAACCGCCTTGCAAGCCGCCCCCTGCGGTTAAATTTTCTTTCACAGCGCGCAAAACGCCCGACACAAGCGATACTCCTTTGTGTTTGTAGAAATCTTTGTCTTCGATGGCGATCGTGGCCTGGGCAACATAGGGTGGGAGTGAGGAAAGCTTGATCGGCACACGATTTTCATCTTTAAAAATTTCAAACAGCAATTTACCATTCCTGTCGTAAATTTCTGTCGAAAGCGGCACAGAATTGTAATTTTGCAATTCGTAAGGAGAGGGAAGCCCGGTAAAAATATAGGCGTAGAGCATGACGCACCCAAGCAGAACAATGGTGAGAAAACTACCGCTTATGGTGCTAACAATTCCTATTTTTTTGATTTTTTTTGTATGCGTGTGAAGGAATTTTTTCAGCGAAGAAAACGACGACTTCAGAATTTCCATAGATTTCATTATACATGTAATGGGGCGTATCGGTTACATGAAACAATCATTTTGACAAACGAGGGAACAAAGGAGCAACTTTATCTATTCTGCCTTTGGTTGCACCCATGATGGCTTTTGCCGTATCGGGCATAATTGGTATTAAATATTTTCCGATTTTGTGAATCTCGATTAGCCATTGCGTGAGATATTTTTCTCTACGCTTTGCCTCGAAATTCCACGGTTCGATTTTATTGATTTCTTTATTTAGGTCGCGAATCGCAGTCCAAATATATTCTACAACTTTTTGAAATTGATAGGTGACATACAAATTGCTGAGTTCAAGAGGAAACCGTTCCATCTCCTGTGTGATTGTGATCGTTATGCCATCTATTGCCGCCATCGTGGTGATACGCGAGACTAAGTTTCCCAGTTCATTTGCCAACTCGCTGTTATAGAGCTGCTCCATACGTTTGAAAGAAAAGTCACCGTCTGCAGTGGAAGGCATCTCGCGGGCAAAGAAAAAACGGAGAGCATCAGTGCCAAATTTTTTAACAATTTCCATAGGGTCAATGACATTGCCAAGCGTTTTGCTCATTTTTTGTCCGTCGACGGTGAAGTAGCCATGCACAAAAATGGTTTTGGGAAGTTTGAGACCGGCAGACAGCAAGAATGCCGGCCAGTACACCGCATGGAAGCGCGTTATCCCTTTGCCGATGACGTGAATGTCAGCAGGCCACCATTTTTCGTACATTGTTTTGTTCCACCCAAATCCTACGCCAGATTGGTAAATGTTGAGTGCGTCAAACCATACGTACATCCGTTGCGAATCATCCTCGGGTACAGGCACTCCCCAATTTTTTGCCCGTTCGTTTGTTCTTGAAATGCTTATGTCTTGCAACGGTTGCTTGAGAAACGCCATAACTTCGTGCTTGCGTTCTTCTGGCAGCACTTTTATGGTATCGGAAGAAATAAGGTCAATAATTTTCTGATGATATCGTGAAAGGCGAAAGTAGTAATTTTCTTCTTTGACCATCTCAAGCGGTTTGCCTGGGTGCTCGAAGCACTCGCCATTTTCATCGAGTTCGTCTTTGTTGTAAAAAAGTTCGCACCCCACGCAGTACAGCCCTTCGTATACAGTTTGGTAGATGTCGCCATTTTGTGCACAACGCGTCCAAAGTTCCTGACTTGCAGGGAAATGATGTTTTTTGTCGCTTCCTTTTTGAAAGACGTCGAATATGACATTTAATTTTTTGGCAAGCTCATGGAATTCTATGGCGTGTTTGTCGACGAAGCGTTGCACATCTTCGCCTGCGGTTTCTGCGGCGCGTACGTTTTTGAGGGCGTTTTCGTCGGCGCCGGACAGAAGTAGCACGTCTTCACCTGCAATATCTTTGTAGTATCGTTTGATGAAGTCGGCTTGTACGAATTCGAAGGCGTGGCCTATGTGTGGTGCGCCATTGACGTATGGTATGGCGGTGGTTATATATTTTTTCATAGGTTAATCATAAAGTCGAAAGTCAATAGATCATTAAATCATGAAAACATTAAATCAATATATCAATATATTGCGAAATCATTAAAGCAAAAAATCATTAAAACACTGTCATTCCCCGCCGACTCGCCCGCCGCAGGCAGGCGACTCGTCCCTACGTTTTACGCCTTCAAACTATAAGCTACATGTTTTTCGTTCTTTGTTATTACCTGTTACTTGTTAATTGTTAGTTGTAAGTTTTTCTAGGTTACAAGCTTCAAGCTACACGTTTTTAGTTCTTCGTTGTTAGTTTTCTTGCCACTATTATAATGGACGCAAGCAGTAGTGTGTTTATAACCGAAAACCCTGCGATATAGTTCATAAGCAAAAATACAGCTACAAACACGGTTATTACACTAGCAAATCGTTTATATTTCGTCTGCGCCAGGAGCACATGTGTCAACGCAGACAATAATACTATTCCCAAGAGCACCAACCAAGCAGAAGTGGGGCGAATTATGGTAAAATAAAGTATATTTCCCACGAAAAGAACCACGATACTCACGAGGGGAACGTTAACAGGTATTTTCCGAGAGATATGTCGTATGTTCATACTGGCCTTGCAAGTTGTATCAATTTCAATTATAATCGCTTTTTACAGTTCTAAATATCACTTAAAGTAACACAAAAGACAAAATTTCATTTTTTGCGATCAAACCTATGATAACACTGCCAGACAACAAACAGGAAATTATTGACGCGTACGCGCTCAAAAAAGGAGATACCGGCTCACCAGAAGTACAAGTAGCCTTGCTTTCTCACAAAATTCAACGGCTTACTTCTCACCTTGAAGAAAATAAAAAAGACAACCATTCACGTCGAGGTCTGTTGAAAGTCGTTGCAAAACGCCGCAGAATATTAAATTACCTTGAGTCGTTAGACAACAAACGATACAAAGCGCTCATTAAGAAGCTTAAACTCAAAAAATAATTATGCTGCAAAGCTCATTACGTAGGCTTAGCTTTCTCCTTTTCTTTTCTTTTTTTCAGCATTTTTTTACATACCAAACACTTATTACAATTTTCATTTATACTTAAGGTACAAAGAAGTCTTACCAAACATTTTAATAGTTTTATTAAGACTCACCTTATTACATTATTAATTTTAAAAACGAAGGAGAAGTGGTTGTCATACTGGACTTATTTCAGAAACGTTATCACAAGGCTTTTGAAATAAGCCCGTCCCGACGCTAGTCGGGGTTAAGAATGGCTACCGCACCACCTCCTTCACTATATTTTTATGAAACAATATGAAGCATCCACCACGATTGGTGAACAAACACTTACCTTACAATTTGGCAAACTTGCAAAACTTGCCACGACATCGGTTTTTGCCAAACTCGGCGAAACATGCGTGCTCGTCACCGTGACAGAAGGTGGTCAGCGCACCGACATCGATTATTTTCCTTTGCAGGTTATTTACGCCGAAAAGCTGTATGCTGGGGGCATCATTAAAGGCTCTCGTTGGGTCAAGCGAGAAGGACGACCATCAGACGAGGCGATCTTAAATGGCAGACTCATCGACCGTTCGATCCGCCCACTTTTTCCAAAGAACTATCGCAAAGAAGTACAAATCGTTATCACGCTTCTTTCGGTTGACAATGTCAACCCACCCGAAATCCTTGCCTCGATTGCAACCTCCGCAGCACTGCACGTATCGCCCATCCCATGGAATGGACCGATAAGCACCTTGCAGGTTGGCTACATTCCAACAGAAACTGGTGAAAATTCTTTCATCATCAATCCAACCGAACAGCAAGAGGAATTTTCTGAACTCAATCTTGTTGCCTCAACAAGCAAAGAGAAAGTCGTCATGATCGAAACGCAAGCACAGGAACTGAGCAACAATTTGGTTGCAAAAGCCCTTATGTATGCAAAAGAACAAAATCGACCAATCATCGACTTTATTGAATCGATCCGAGCAGAAATCGGCGCACAAAAAGAAGTGGTCAACGATCCACTGCACGATGAAAAATTATTGCAATCGCTTAAAAAAGATTTTTCAAAAGAGCTTGATGCCATCGTTGCTGAAAAAGCTTCAAAAGAAGGCGGAAGTTCCGAACTCACCAGCAATCTTATTACAGAAGCAAAAGAAAAATACGGCACAGAATTTGAAACAAAGGCAATCGCAAAAGCCGTTGAATACTTAGTCAAGCAATTGATTCGGGATAAAACACTCGATACCAAAGTGCGTGTCGACGGACGAGATCTTGATACTATTCGCGAACTCAGTGCTGAAGTCGGCGTGCTTCCACGCACACACGGAACCGGCATCTTTAATCGCGGAACAACTCAGGTCCTTTCGATCGCCACTCTTGGCGCACCCAAGCTCGAGCAACTCATCGAAACGCCGGAGGGCCAAGAAGTCAAATCGTACATACACCACTATTATTTTCCACCGTATTCGGTAGGAGAGACAGGTCGAATCGGCTCTGTTTCACGACGAGAAATTGGTCACGGAGCACTTGCCGAGAAGGCGCTTGTTCCTGTGCTTCCCGACGACGATGAATTCCCATATACTATTCGTGTGGTTTCGGAGGTGCTTACGTCAAACGGCTCGACATCTATGGCTTCAACCTGCGGTTCTACTCTGGCGCTTATGGACGCTGGTGTGCCTATCAAGGCGCCAGTTGCCGGTATCGCCATGGGTATCATGACGAGGTCTGACGACGACTACGTCATCTTAACTGACATCATGGGGATCGAAGATTTCTCAGGAGAAATGGACTTTAAAGTTACCGGTACACGCAAAGGGATAACTGCCATACAACTCGATGTCAAAAATAATGGGTTGACCGATAAGATGATCGCTGAGATATTGGAAAAAGCTCAAACAGCGCGATTTACGATTCTCGACGTCATGGAGAAGGTTATCGCCTCGCCACGAGAAAGCGTTTCAAAATACGCACCCAACATCGAAGTGTTTAAGATAGAGGAAGATAAAATCGGAACAGTAATCGGTCCGGGTGGTAAAACGATCCGAAGCATTATCGCCAAGACTAACACAGACATTACTGTCAACGACGATGGCGAAGTGACCGTGAGCGGTTTGACACAAGAAAATGTTGATCAAGCTGTAGAAATAATCAAAAGCATGACGCGCGATGTCGAAGTCGGAGAAGAATTTGAAGGAGAAGTGAAACGTATCATGGAATTTGGTGCGTTTGTCGAGATACTTCCCGGCAAGGAAGGACTCGTGCATGTTTCGAAGATGAGCAACGATTTTGTCAAAGATCCGCACGACGTTGTCGAAATTGGTCAAAAAGTAAAAGTAAAAGTTTATGAAATTGACAAAATGGGGAGAATCAACCTCACTATGAATGGCAACACTTCACCTTCACGAGGTGGAGGAGGAAACCGTGACCGAGGAGGTCGCGGCGGAAGATTTCAGGACAGGCGAGGTGGCAGAAGAGACAATCGCCACGGCGGAGACCACAGAGATAATCGCCGAAGAGAACGATTCGAGTGAAAAAAACAGAGCGTTGATTGAGCGTCGTTTCTTGACAGTATTGATACAAATTGGTATTGTATCTGCTATCTATGGCAAAGCTTTTTTTTAAATACGGCACTGTTTTTTCGGCAAAATCACTCAATCTCATTGCTGCGGCATACAATTACGAAATTCAGGGAAAAAAAGTCCTTCTTCTTATCCCAGCTATCGATTCTCGCAGCAAAGGAGCTGTCTCTACGCGCGCTGGACTTTCTATGCCGGCTGAACTTGTTGGTCCAAAATCAAACATTCTCACTATTTTTAAAAAGCATCTCAAGAAAAAAGAGAACATCGACTGCGTGCTTGTGGATGAGTGTCAAATGCTTACCGAAAAACACATCGATCAATTGAGAGAAATTGTCGACACCTACCATACGTCGGTTATCTGCTACGGACTGCGTGTGAGTTACACGCTTGAACTGTTTGAGGCCAGCGAAAGACTGCTCGCCCTTGCAGATAAGCTCGAGGAAATAAAAACGATTTGTTGGTTTTGCAACGACAAAGCAACACACAATTTAAAATTACTCGACGGAAAGCCGCAATATATTGGCAATCCGATAGAGATTGGCGGGCTCGAAAAATATCTTCCCGTGTGCTTCGCGTGCTACAAGAATCCGAAACTTTAAGGGTGAAACGCATAGCTTATAACTTGAAACTTATACCTTGTGGTCATAACTTCTCTTCCTCGTTCACTCGATACCATATTTTCTCGCGCCTCTCCCTTACTATCGTTGGGCCGGTTGCCTTCGAAAATACGGTATCTTCGCTCACGCTTCAAGCTAGAAAGTTATAACTTTTCAGATTTTTTTAAAAGAGGAATTGAGTGAAGAAATAAAAAGATAATTGGCGACTACATACTACCTTCTGGCATATTGAGGCTGCTCGATATAGATTGGGTCATCATACGCTGCATAGCCAAGCTCAGCCGCAATAGAAGCTGTATGCGTTATCGACTGCATTTCATAGAGTTGTTCCTTCATAGAAACATTACTCTCTTTCAATTCAGTAATTTTCGTTTCATAATAACTTATCTCATCGCTCATTTTCATACTTTTTATAAATACAGCAACATTGATCAGAATAAGAACGAGGACGATAACGATGCCGTATTTTTGATAGCTATTTAGTTTCATAGTTTTGTTATTATTCGTAATGTTGCTGATCGTTCAAACGATCGTAATGGTCGTTTTTTTGCAACATTCATAACCTGCATGCTCATTGTTCCTTTGCGTTTATTGGCAAATTGCTTCACCAGTCTGTCTTCAACAGAATGGAACGATATGACAACAATACTTCCGTTTCGTTCAACAATTTCAATCGCCCCTTCGAGCCCCTTTTCAAGTTGTGCAAGTTCGTCATTAACCACAATTCGTAACGCTTGAAAAATGCGCGCGTATACTTTTTCATTGTCGCTTCTCTGCTGTTTTTCTAGAATTACGTCAATCACATTTGTCAAATCGCCAACACGTTGTATAGGCCTTTGTTTTCTTATTTTCACGATTGTTTGCGCCAGGTCTTCGCTTATAGGGTCTTCAGAATAGCGCTCAAACATATTCTGCAGCTCATCAGTCGACGCACCGGCAAGATAGTGCGCTGCGGTCATTCCTTTTTTTTCTAGGCGCATATCCAAAATTTCATCGCTTTTCTTGTAGGAAAATCCTTTTTCACTTTTTGCCAGTTGCTCCATCGACAACCCGAGGTCAAACAGGACTCCTGCAACCGGCATCCACAATGCTTTCCGGGCGATATCTGCTATATCGGCAAACGCACCCTTTAAAACCGTGTGGTTTCTTTTTTTTCCTTTTTCAACTTGATTTTCGTCGCGGTCTATGCCGAGGACAATTCCTCCATGTTCAACGATTTGTTGATAGTGTCCACCTTCGCCATATGTTGCGTCAATATATCGTTTGTTTTTACTCACCGATAGCGCATCTACGGCTTCTTCAAGAAATACGGTGGTATGCATGATTATTGAATGTTGTTAAGGTACAATTGCCATCTTTCCGGGTGCCAGATTTCAAAATGATCTCCGACACCGACAACAATAATTTTTTTCTTTAAACCTGCAAAATCTCGCAATTGCTTGGGAAGGACAACTCTTCCTTGATCGTCTGTTTCTAAGTAAACTGTCGACCCGAACAGCATCCGTCGCTTGTCAATATTTTCTTTTTCCAAAAGCGATACGTCGAGTAAATTCTGTGCACGCGTTTCCCAGTCTCCTTTGTCGTATCCTGCCAAGCATTGCGAAAATCCTTTGGTCAAAACAAGTGTTTTATCGGTGAGTAAGTCGCGTACTTTTTTCGGTAGCGCAATGCGACCTCCAGAGGTTATTGCAACTTCATATTCACCATAAAACACCATATTCAACCATTATGAACCATTTTTATCCCCATGTCAAGGGGAAAATGTAATTATAGTGCTTGTCGTAAAGGGCTAAATAGTACTCAATTACTAAGGAAGAAAAAGATCGGTGGGGAGAAGTTTGAGTACGGCATCAAGTTCTTGCTTTAATGCAACAGAAGCACCATCATCACTATGTATATCATAATTCTGAAGAACGGAGCGCACTAATCCAGCAAGCGATTTATCCCCACCACGATACGTTTGCTGCAAAAGTTGTGCATGAGACTGCTCTTCGGGTTGACAATAGTAGGGAGCATACAACGATTGGGGAAGACTTTCAATAATTTGTGTAATATGTTGTATTGCGCGTATGCGCGACCGAAAAAAATTTATTTTTGCTTGCTGTGCCTCATTTAATGAGCAAACGTCACGGACATTCATAATAAATTGACAAATCAATCCATCGAGATCTAAACCAAAGGTTTTTCTATAAAACTCGCCTTCAGTTGACAAAATATATTGTTCTCTCTCTGATAAGTAATTCATTGCATTTGCTCCCGAAGGATTAAGTAGATCGTGAATGGGTTTAAGCACATCATGGCATGAAGTAAAAAAAAGACTCAGCTCGTTTTGAAGTGGGCTCGAGTACGCAATGTAGGCTTTGGGCAACACACCGGCAGCAATGGCAATGTCAGAATATTGCTTACCGACATACTCTGAAACTGCTGTAGCTATTTGTTCAACTTCAAAATCTTCATATACTTTTTTTGGGACAATTCCTGGAAAAGCAATAACATCATGATGTGGGTCAATATCCACAATAGTTTCTGCAACTTGTATGTTGGAAACTCGAGAGTCAACCACAGTCCAATAACTATAGAAATGTTCAGCTGACAAAGTAGCTTGCACCCTTTTTTGGTCCATTCCAGATGAAAAAGGCCAAGTATTTGCTGCTTTGTAGGTTAGAACTGATCGCGCAGGAAGAATAGATATGTTGTGCACATCATTCATCCTTACAAATAATGTAGGTAGTGCCCCAGAGGGTAATTGAGGAGAAAACACAACCGCTCTGATTCTCATAGTATTTCTTTGTCCTTCAAAAGTTGATGTACACCCTGGAAGAAATCCGCTTGATCTAATTGTTGGTTCACTATCAACCATGACGCATTATATCATTATTACTATTAAAAAATGTATCCTATAAAAATATACATTTCACCATGCGCAATTTTTTCGCGCATTCGTTATAATGACAAAAGAACATACCGTCACATTTTTACCAACAATGAACGACCTTTTTAACAAAACGAAACAATTTGTGTTCAAACAGCAAACCAGCATGCTTGCCTCTTCACTTATCCTTGCCGGCATGATGATTGTTTCACGTTTTGCAGGCTTCATGCGTTACCGCATGCTTGCCGGATACTTTTCAAAAGATGAACTCGATATCTTTTTTGCTGCCTTTCGTATACCAGATTTAGTCTTTGAAGTCCTCATAAACGGCGCACTCAGTACAACCTTTATTCCATTTTTTATAAAGTATGAAAAAAGGGAAGAGCAACACAAAATTATTTCCTCCATCATCAACACCGTGCTTTTGGTTTTGTCTGTCACGGTTGTTATTCTTGCCATCATCATGCCATATGTCGTGCCAATCATGACGCCAGGTTTCTCTCAGGGGAAAGTTATTCAAATCGTATTTTTCTCGCGTATCTTGCTTTTGGGTCAGCTACCACTCTTGATTCTTGGAAATTTTTTGACCGGTATGAGCCAGTCGAAAAAAATGTTTATTATTCCCGCCGTTGCTCCGGTTGTGTACAACCTGGCTATCATTTTTTCCACGTTCTTTTTTGCAAGCTCATTGCACCTTTTAGCACCTGTGCTTGGTGTGGTCGCTGGAGCCGTACTTTTCCTCTTGACTCAAATTCCTGTGGTTCGATACATTAAATTTAAATATAAACTTGTTCTTTCCCACGCCAGAGAGAGTTTGCAATTTTTCCGAACAGCCATTCCGCGCGTCCTTACCATCATCGTTTCGCAGATAGACGCGACCGTTGACCTTTCACTGGCCACCCTTCTCGGCTCAGGTTCATACACCATTTTCTATCTTGCACAACATTTACAACTATTGCCTGTTTCGATCGTGGGCATCTCTGTTGGTCAAGCCTCCCTTCCGTATATTTCTGAACTGTATCAAGAAAAAAAATACGATGCTTTGCGAAAAATTGTGATTAGCACGCTGTTGAACATTCTCTACATGGCTATACCGGCAGCTGCTTTTTTTGCAATTATGCGTACCGCAACAGTCCGTATCTTTTTTGGAGGAGACAAGTTTGACTGGGATGCAACCGTTGCAACCGCCATCACGTTATCTTTTTTTTGCATCTCGATACCGTTTCACGCCATGTATTACTTCGTCACGCGTTGTTATTACGCTTTTTTTGATACAAAAACGCCTTTTTACACGAGCAGTCTGGCTATCGGACTCAATGCGCTACTGAGTGTAATATTTATTCTCGGGTATCATATGCCGGTTTGGTCTTTGGCTGTTGCCTTTTCTATTTCTATGTCCTTGCATGTCATTTTACTCCTTGTTCTTTTGCACAAAAAAATAGGCATGTACAACGTGATGTACTTTTTCCAAGAAATTGTCAAAATGCTCGTTGCCACATTTAACAGCGCTCTTATAACCTTCGTTACCGTGCGACTTTTGGACGGGCTCATTCTCGATACATCTCGTACGATCAACGTGTTTATTTTGCTCACTATAGGTTTTGGATTGTTTAGTACGATTTATATTTTTTTAAGCTGGTTTTTTGGCATACAAGAAGCCTACGTTTTATCCAAAATGCTCCCTCGCGTTCGTTTGTACGGACAAAAAATTATCGAACTATACACAGGAATCTCTGAAAGTTTCACACGATAATTTATTTTTTATATGACAAATCAAACAAAACATTTGGAAGCTATCAACACCATTAAGCGCAAACTGCAAGGAAAGCGCTTGACGTATCGAGAGATATATAATTTGATGGACGAAATAGCACACGATCGGTTAAACAATGTGGTGACCACCTATTTTATCGCTGCCGGCTTTCAGGACGGATTTACGGAAGAAGAACTTTTTTATCTAACAAAAGCCATGGTAGAGACCGGTACGCAGCTACACTTCAAGGGTATCGTTGCCGACAAGCATTCTATCGGAGGTTTGCCGGGTACACGCGCAACGATGATTCTCGTACCGATTGTTGCGGCAGCGGGGTTTATCATACCAAAAACATCGTCTCGGGCCATAACCACGCCGGCGGGCACTGCGGATGTTATGGAACTTTTCGCGCCAGTGAATCTCACGCCCGAACAGATTAAAAAGACGGTTGAGGAAGTGGGAGGGTGTATCGCGTGGGGAGGACACTTGGGTATCGCACCGGCAGACGAGATCATCATCAATATTGAAAAGGAAATCTCATTCCAATTTTTTGACAAAATTGTCATGTCAATCATGGCGAAAAAAATCGCTGTGGGAGCAAATCATCTCACAATCGACATTCCCGTGGGAAAAACGATGAAAGTGCAAACAAAAAAACAAGCGGAAATGATTGCAGAAAAATTCGTACACGTTGGAAAGCGATTCGATATGAAGATCAATGTGGCTATTAACCACACCTTCGAGCCAGCAGGGCGGGGGATTGGCGTATTTCAAGAAGCTCTGGATGTTTTGCGCGTTCTCAAACAGACGGATGACCGACCAATCGAACTTGAAAAGCGTTCGCTTTCGCTGGCCGAGGCTTTACTAGATCTCTGTTTTAAGTCTTCCCATCAAACAAAAAAGAGCAACGAGGTTGCAAAGGAATTGCTCGTCTCTGGCAAAGCTCTACAAAAATTTCAAGAGATCGTTACGGCGCAAGGCGGAAGGAACATTGATCGTTTCATGTCGTTTAAACCAAAAGCATACAAACGCACTATTTCTGCACGGCATGGTGGCGTCATCACAGAGGTAAACAATCTCAACGTAAGTGCAATAGCTCATATACTCGGAGCTCCAAAAAAGCGCTTCGCTGGGATGTATTTGCACAAAAAACGCAACGAAAAAGTCGAAAAAGGAGAAGCGCTGCTGGACATATACGCACCAAACAAGTATGATTTGGATGAAGCAGAAGAAACGATGAATATGTTTCCCATTTTTCACATTGAAAAAAAATAACTGTTATTATTTATTATCTGTATGAAAAAAATAATCATTACATCGTCGATTGTGGCTCTGTTATTGATTTTTGGCTATCTTTTTTATAGAGAGGGTTCTTTGCCTGTTGATTCGACTGTTACCGATGAGCAAGTATTTGTTATTGCTGAGGGCGAAGCAATTAATTCCATTATTAACCGTTTGGCCAGTCAACACCTTATTCGCAACCGTATCGTTTTTTATACAATTGTTAAACAAAAAGGTATCGAACGGGATATACAGGCAGGTGACTTCAGACTTTCGCCCAATATGAGTGCTCCAGAAATTGCCGACGAACTTACCCATGGCACAATAGATGTGTGGGTTACTATTCCCGAAGGCTTACGAAAAGAAGAAATCGCTGAGATAATGAATGAGAAATTCAGTATAACCGAGACGCTCTTTAACGATTTGTCTCAAGAAGGCCATTTATTTCCAGATACCTATTTAATACCCAAAAATCCTTCAGCTGAACAAGTGATTAGTATTCTCACCAACACATTTGATCAGCGCTTTAGCGATGAAATGCGCGCAAAAGCTGCTCAACTCAATCTGACTGAGGAACAAGTTGTCACCATAGCTTCGCTAGTAGAGCGAGAAGCAAAAACCGCAGACGACAGACAAAAAGTAGCGAGCGTCATCTTGCGCAGAGTCCGTGCAGGTATGCCGCTGCAAATCGACGCAACGGTGCAATACGCACTCGGCTATCAACCACAGGAAAAGGACTGGTGGAAAAAAGCGTTGACGTTGGAAGATCTCAAATACGAGTCACCATACAATACGTATGTCCATGCCGGTTTGCCTCCAGGGTCTATTTGTAATCCGGGCTTGGCGTCGCTTGAGGCGGTGACAAACGCCGATCCAAATACGCCATATTTGTTTTATGTCTCAGACAGCCAGGGTGTGACGCATTTTTCAAAAACGTATGATGAGCACCTGCAGAACATCGAAAAGTATCTGTGATATCGTAGCGCGCAAAAAAAGAATGAGATAAAAGAAAGGAATGCTATTCTTTTTCCTTTTTATTTATTGTCCGTACGCTCCTTAGCTTGTTTTTAACGAAGACTTAAACAGCTTGCTCGTTTACGACTCGCTTCAAGACCTCTCGAGGCTTTGAGCCCTCGGAAGGGCCGACATAACCAGCTTCAAACAACTCATCTAAAATACGAGCAGCTCGTGCGTACCCTACACGCAATTTTCGCTGGAGGAGTGAAGCAGAAGCTTTGTCAGACTGCATAATAATTTGTACCGCCTGGCTGAAAAGCGGATCTCGGTCTGCGGCTCCACCACTCATTCCGGGTACACCATCAATCATGCCGCCTGTTTGTATCGGTTGCTCGGTAATTTCCTCGGTGTAGTGGACAACGGGAGCTTGAGATTTCAGAAATCCTACCACATCGTGTACTTCAGCTTCTGTGATAAACGGTCCTTGGATACGGCGCGGTTTTGCCTGATCAGGTGGGAGATAAAACATATCACCTCGACCCAAGAGTTTTTCGGCACCGGGCATGTCGATGATAACACGCGAATCAACCATAGAAGATACATTGAATGCGATTCTGCCAGGGATGTTGGCTTTCATAAGTCCAGTTATGACATCGACTGATGGGCGCTGCGTGGTGAGCACCAAGTGGATACCCACAGCTCGTGCTTTTTGTGCGATACGTGTAATCATGTCTTCAACATCGTTTGCAGCATACATCATAAGATCGGCAAGCTCGTCGATAAAGAAAATAATGTAGGGTTTTTTCTCAACAGTGGTGAGGTTGTTGTAACTGGCGAGATTTCGCACACCTGCTTGAGCCAGGTCTTTGTATCTAACTTCCATTTCAGCAACAGACCACCGCAGTGCCGAAACCACTTTCGATGGATCGGTGATAACATCGGTCAATAAATGTGGCGTGCCATTGTATTGCACCATTTCAACTTGTTTTGGGTCAACAAGAATCATCCGTACCTCATCAGGTCTGGTGCGCATCATGAGGGTTGTGATCCAGGCGTTGAGCATGACCGACTTACCCGAACCTGTGGTACCAGCGATAAGAATGTGCGGCATGTCGGCGATACTGGCACTGCGGGGCATACCGGCAACATCGAGACCAAGCGGTACAAGCAATGGATCATTTCCAGATAACACTTTGGATTCAATAAGGTTTTTGAGCGTGACGATTTCTGGTTTTTTATTTGGAATCTCGATACCAACGAGCGAACGACCGGGGATAGGCGCCTCGATTCTTACCAAGCCATTTGGTGCGGCAAGCGCAAGGGCAAGGTCATTGGCGAGTGCTGTTATTTTTGAAAGTTTTGTACCACGGGTTATCTCGATCGCGTATTGGGTTACGGTCGGGCCAAAGTTTACTTCAGCAACACGAGCTCGAATGCCAAAACTGTCAAGCGTGGTTTCGATGGTTTGCGCATTCCCTTTGACATCGCCGCGGTCTGCTTCTTTTTGCTTAACTTCTCTAAGAAGTGTAGTTGGTGGGTAGACCCAGGTGCCCGCATCGCTTTTAACCGACGGTTTGATAGTTAAATCTTGCGATGATGCTTTTGCCGGCGTGATAGTTTGTAAGTTTATGGGGACCGGTTTGTTATCGACGCGATTGTCACGTATAAAATTATCTTTTGCAGGTTTTGAAACTTCGTTTTGTTGTATTTTTGTATCTTTTTTCTTTCCTTTTCCTTTAAATTGAAACACTTTTGCAAACGGCTCCAGGAGTTTCCATACCGAAAGAAGTAAAACGTCGATTGTGGTGTCAAGAAATAAAATGAGACCGACCAGAAAGCCAACGATAAGAATGGCAACTGCGCCAAGTGGAGTGAAATCGAGCGCAAAGTTGTCGTAAATTGTTTTTCCCCAGGTGCCGCTTCGAAAAATCCCTATCATTGAAATAAGCAAAATACACGATCCAAAAGTGATGTGAAGTTTAATAAATTTTAGTTTGTCAGAATTGAAGAAGTGTCCGGCAATAAGCATGATGATAAAAGGAACAAAAATTGACAGTCCGCCAAACAGTTCAAACAGTTGTGCGTTTATCTGCTGAAGCACTTGTCCGTCGCTCCCACGGGAGCTGAATATTTGACTAAACGAAGCCAACATCATGATCCCAATGATGAGCAAAAAAAGTCCAATAAGATTGAAAAATGTTTTGCCGGTTATGAGCGGTTTCTTTTTTCGCTTGCGTCCTCGTTTTGCCATAGTAATAGTTCATCATATCATGTCGTGACGAAGGTGTAAATGGTTTCTCTTTTTTAAGAACGTGTTTTATATTTTTGCAAATACTTTGTGAAATAGCACTGTATCAAGTATCATAAATATATGAAACAGGACAGACTCAAGATTGTTGCCATCTTTTTTTGCATCCTTTTTATCTTCATCATTCTCAAACTCTTCAACATCCAGGTGCTCGACTCAAGCGCTTTTTCTGCGGACTATACCCGCACCCAGCAACTTACACCTGAACGTGGACAGATACTCGACACCAACCTCCACCCGTTCTCGCTCAACAAAACAACCTACGCGCTCTATATCGAACCGCAAAACATCAAAAGTAAAGCAGAAACAGTTGATTATCTGCACGATACGCTTGATATCGAAGAAGCTTCACTTGAAGCAAAGATAGACCTTAGTAAACAATGGGTGCGCATCGAAGGCTCGCTTCCCACAGAAGTAAAAAACACCATTGAAAAGTCCGATGAACCCGGCCTCAAATTTATCAAAGAATCCGAGCGTTATTATCCCGAGGCTTCACTTGCGGCGCACCTCATCGGTTTTGTTGGGAAAAATAGCGAAGGCGAATCAATTGGGTATTTTGGTCTTGAAGGATACTATGACAAAGATTTGACTGGGTTGCCTGGCGTGCTACAGTCTGAACGAGACCTTGCGGGCAACACAATTTTTCTCGGCAATCAGAAAAAACTCGATGCAGCAAATGGGCGCAATCTTGTCCTTACGGTCGATAAATCCGTTCAGCTTATTATCAAAAAGAAATTGCAAGAAGGCATCGAAACCTACAAAGCCGAGAGCGGGTGCGCAATCGTTGCCGACCCGCAGACTATGGCAATCCTTGGCATGGTGTGTATGCCAGATTTTGATCCGACGACGTATTACGATTTTTCCGAGCAATTTTTCAAAAATTGGTCCATTTCGAGCGTATACGAGCCGGGTTCCACGTTCAAACCGCTTGTTATGGCAGCAGCAATCGAGGAAGGAAAGGTGAAAAAATCAGATACCTACGACGAAGAGAGTCCGGTGACAATAGGTAAATACACCGTGCGCAACTGGGACAATAAATACAACGGTAAACTCACGATGACGAATATTATCGAAAAATCTTCCAATGTCGGCATGGTCTACGTCGGCAGCAAATTAGGCAAAGAAAATCTTTACACATATTTAACTGAAAAATATAAATTTGATCAACCAACAGGTGTCGATTTGCAAGGAGAAGTGGGTGGGAGCATCAAGCCGCTCGATAGCTGGTACCCCATAGACGAAGCAACTATGGCATTTGGTCAGGGTCTTTCTGTCAACATGGTGCAGATGGTGCGCGCATTTTCATCCATCATAAACGGCGGGCATCTGATGAAGCCATACGTGGTGAAAGGCGTGCTCAATAACGACGGGTCTCTGTTGGAGCGCAGCAGCGTGGAACAAGGTCGCACCATAAGTGAGAAAGCCTCCAAAACCATTCGCGAGATGCTTGCTTCTGCTGTTGCCCACGCCGAAGCCCCGTGGGATATTCCGGAAGGGTATTCATTCGGTGGTAAAACAGGCACGGCGCAAATCGCGGTTGGAGGTTCGTACGATGCTTCAAAAACGATTGCGTCCTATGTCGGGTTCACGCCCGTTTCTAGTCCGAAACTTATTGCTATGGTTGTTTTGGTGAAACCACAGAAATCGCCGTGGGGCTCGGAAACTGCAGCGCCTATTTACTATGACATCATGCGCGAGCTGTTGATTTATTATAATATTCCTCGGGAGTAACAAATATATGAAAGCGATCATTATTCCAGGCAACGGAAACACACCAATTAGCGATAATTGGTTTCCATATGTCAAAAGGCGATTATTGGCACGTGGTCTTGAAGTGATTGCAGAAGACATGCCCGATCCGGAGCTCGCACGCAAATCATATTGGCTTCCCTTTATTGAAAAAAAGCTAAAGACTGAAGAAGCGATTTTAATCGGACATTCGTCTGGTGCAGTTGCAATTATGCGCTATCTTGAAGAACACAAAGCAAAGTTAGCGATATTGGTAGGCGTTTGTTATACCGATCTTGGATTAGAAAGTGAGAAAAAAAGTGGATATTACGATGAACCATGGAATTGGGAAGCAATTAAAAAGAATGCAAAAAAAATTTGTATTTTCGCTTCAAAAAATGATCCGTATATTTCTATTTCTGAGCCGCGCCATATCAAAGATCAACTTGAAGCCGAATACCACGAATATAACGACGAAGGTCATTTTGGCTCAGATGTAAATAAAACCGAATTCCCAGAAATCGTAATGGTTGTTGAGAATTTTTTACGAAAAGAGTGAGCATAACACAAAAAATTATCAAACCATCGTACGCACGGCAGAGCGGTTTGTGGGTCTTGCACGTTCATGACATCATCCAGCACATTGATTTTGTTGTCAAAGAAACAAACGTTATCTACATACCACCTGGCGTTGCTGGAGGAAATCACAAACATCCGCGGATTGAAGCCTTTTTCGCACCAGAAGAAGGTCTCGAATTGATTTTTCAAGAAAAGGGGACTATCAAAAAGCTTCCAATGAAATCTGACGGAAATCTATGTATTTTTACCATTGCTCCCATGGTGCCCCACGCTGTTTTCAATAATTCCAAAAAACCGTTACCGCTTATCGAATTTGCAGATGGGCCAATGCAAGATGTTCAAAAAATTACACTCATATAATCTATGGTTCGCTATTACGTTCAACGGATAAAAAACATATATCACTTTTTTGTTGCGATTATAGCGAATCTGTATTACGGCTGGCCCAGCCGGAAAATCAAAGTTATCGGCATAACCGGCACCGATGGGAAAACAACCACTACACTACTCGTGCACCACATCCTCAAATCGGCGCATAAAAAAACATCTGTTATTTCTACAAACCTTGCATACATCGCGGGGAAAAAATACGATACTGGTTTTCATGTGACCACCCCAGACGCGTTCACCATTCAAAAATTTCTTCGTAAGGCGGTAGACTATGGGGACGAATATTTTGTGCTGGAAACCACCTCTCATGCTTTGGATCAGTATCGCGTGTGGGGTGTGCAGTATGTGGTAACCGCAATCACCAACATCACCCACGAGCACCTTTTCGACCACTTCACCTACAAAAATTACCTCAAAGCCAAGGCGCATATCGTTTTGTATTCTGAAAAAGGGTTTATCAATGTAGATGACGCATCGTTTTCCCAGCTTTCTGAGTTTCTTGTGAATCGAAAAGCTGAAAAAAAAGTCGCAACGTATGGTTTGAAGGGTAAAGCTGATTACCAACTTGATGTTTCTCAAAAACTACGTCGTCCGATTGCAGAATTTAATAAATATAACTATTTGGCGGCATACGCGCTGTGTAGAGAGTGCGGACTCACAGACAGGCAAATTTTTGATGCGATGAATAGCTATACTCTTCCAATAGGTAGACTCGAAGTAGTCTACGACAAGGATTTTACCGTGATTATCGATTTTGCGCATACACCCAATGGTTTACATCAGGCGTTGGCGTCCATAAAAAAGCTGTATCCTGGGCGACGATTGATCCATGTGTTTGGTGCTGCAGCGTTGCGCGATAATACAAAACGGCCCATGATGGGCAGAGAAAGCGGTACATACGCAGATCTTACGCTATTAACCGAGGAAGATTATCGCACCGAGGACCCGAACGAGATTTGCGAGCAGATTGCTGTTGGCCTCAAAAAGAAGGGATTTTCCTCTGTTGCTGCACATGAGTTTGGGAAGAAGAGTAGAACATACTCCGTCATCGTAGATAGGGGAGAGGCGATACAAAAGGCGATTGAGGTGGCAAAAAAGAATGATGTGCTTGTGTTGACGGGGAAGGGACACGAAAAGAGTTTGTGTCGTGAAAAGAAGGAGTATGATTGGAGTGAGCACGAAGCGGTAGAGAAGGCATTGAAGCAAAGAGACTGATTATATTTGTTCGCTCGATATCATATTTTCTTTCCTTCATACTCAAACATATATACTTGAGTTATCAATTTTCTCATCTCTAAACTCGTCGTCTACACTCCTCAAACACGTGGAGATTCAAAAATTGCCAACTCTTCGCATATATTCATTCTCTCGCATTTCGTTTCAAGCTACAAGTCACACGTTTCACTTCTCATGTTACAATCTATAGGCGACTATGTACACTTTTCACCCATCAGGATATTTGTATTCTCCAATACTTTTACAGCACAACGTGCTGCACGGATTCGGCACGAAAAAGTTTGATAAATCGAACCTTATTGCAAAGTATCTCACGGGTCACAATACTTCACTCATTACCCCAAAGCAAAAGCATTCGACGAACATTACCATCGCAACAGCTCAAAACGCAAAAATCATAAATACTGGGGGGGAGTATTTCGATGGCATCATCACAAAAGAGAAAAACATCATGCTCACGGTGCACACAGCAGATTGTGTGCCTATTATTTTTTTTGACCCTGTAAAGCGCGTCATCGGCATTTCCCACCAAGGCTGGAAGGGTTCGCTTGACAAACTTGCGCAAAAAATGGTCAAACAAATGGTTGCAATGGGTTCTTCTGTTTCCACTATTATCGCGCTTATCGGCCCGTGCATAGGCGATTGTTGCTATGAAGTCTATGGAGAGCGTAAACACCTTTTTGAGCAAACATTTTCCTGCACGCCTATATTTACCATTCATCAAAACAAAACATACCTCAACCTTCTTGCGCTCAATTACCATCAACTTGTCTCGAGCGGCCTCCACAAAAAAAATATTTCGTTCTTTCCTTTTTGCACCAGCTGTGATTCTGCGCGCTTTCATTCATATTTTCGGGAAGGCGAAAACTTGAAGAGTCAGATGATTCACTTCGTACAATTGATATAATAATTGAAGAAACAGGCGAAACATTAAAATTATTCTGTTACTTAAAACTATGCAGTCTCGAGTATTTTTGTTGGGAATAAAGGGCGCTGCCATGGCAAACACCGCTCGCATGCTTCATCAACGAGGCTATGTGATCTTTGGGTGGGATACGAAAGAATCATTTATTACCGACACTGTTCTTGCAACATTCCCCTATTCAATGGTGGGGGAGACACTCCCCGAAAACATAGATCTGGCTATTTACTCTGCAGCACACGGTGGCAAAAATCATCCACTCATGCAGCAGGCAGATAAGCGGGGTATCACCATCATGCATCAGGTCGAACTCATGGCACAAATAGAAGGGGCGTGCACTCATCGTCTGGCAGTTGCGGGGTGTCATGGAAAAACGACTACCTCTGCCCTGCTTTCGTACGTTCTCACCCAATTGAAGCAGCACCCGAGTTATATTGTCGGCGTTTCGCAGTTTATGGATCAATATGGCGGCAATTTCGACGGTACTGACTATTTTGTTTTCGAAGCTGACGAATATGGCATTCAGCCTCCGGAAGACAAGACGCCGAAATTTTTGAAATTCAATCCAACACACGCAATTATCACCAACATCGACTATGATCATCCGGACATGTATCAATCCATCAACGATGTAAAGAAAGCATTTGATAGATTTATGAAAAAAATAGTTGAGAATGGGGGGAAACTTGTTTTCTGCGGAGAAAATGAACACCTTTCATCCATCATCAACTCATATCCGCAGGGTCAGGTTGTGCGCTACGGATTTACGAAACAGTGCGACTATGTTGTTTCCCAGATTGTTGTAGGCACGGACGCGACGAAGTTTTCTGTCAATGGTCATCCATTCTCCATAAAATTGTTTGGTGAAAAAAATGCACTGAATGCTGCTGCTGTGATTGCACTTTTGCATATGTTTGGTTTTTCATTTGAAGATATAGCAACGGCAATCAAGGCGTTTTCTGGCGCAAAACGTCGATTCGAATTGGTGTATGAACACGCAGGCTCGTATCTTTTTGATGATTATGCGCACCACCCGGCGGAAATCCGCGCAACAATACAGGCCGCACGCAATCGCTTCCCTCAAAAAAAGCATATTATTGTTTTTCAACCGCACACCTATTCGCGCACTGTAGCTTTGGCAGACGATTTTGTGCACGCACTGGAGCTTGCTGATTACGCTTATGTACTGCCGATTTTTGGTTCGGCTCGTGAACGCGTCGAAACTGCTGACATAACGACAGAAGAACTTGTTACTCGATCGAAAAAAGGTAACCTTGCCTATGCGACAAAGGAGAATGTCGTCGATAAGCTTAGGAAGCAGTTTTCAGACGATGAACGTGTTATTATTACTATGGGAGCAGGAGATGTATATCATTTGGGAAAGAACATTGCACGGATTATGTAGGTATAAAAGTTGAACGAGCTTGATACCATTTTTTTTTCGCGCCTTTCTCCCTCTTCGAGGGACCGGTCGTCTTCGAAAAAAAGTATCTGCGCTCATTATTTTATAATCCAAACAATTAATCAAACAGTATGAATAGCAAACAACAACTCGAACAACGCATAGGCGCACCAGTTGAGGAGCATAAAGATTTGTCTCCTTTCACAACATTGCACATCGCATCTGTTGCAGAGTATTTTGTAGAACCCGCGACAAAAGAACAGCTCATCGCAAGTGTGCGAGCGGCGCGAGAACTTGACATTCCATATCTTTTCATGGGTGGCGGATCAAATATGGCGCTTGGGCGCAATCCATTGCCCGGGCTTACGATTCGCAATCTTTATAGCAAAAAGGAAATCGTTTCTCAATCTGAATTGTATACAGACCTTTTTGTTTCTTCGGGGTACCCTATGGGCAGGTTGGTGAAGGAAACCGTAGAACTTGGCTTGTCTGGTTTTGAATATCATCTTGGTCTGCCGGGCACACTCGGCGGCGCGATGTATATGAATTCAAAGTGGATGCACCCCGAGACTTATGCTGGAGACACGTTGATACGTGCATGGGTGCTTGATAGTTCATCTACAATCAAAGAAGTTGACCGGTCATATTTTCGTTTTGCCTACGATTACAGCATACTCCAGGACACACACGAACTCTTTATAGAAGGCATTTTCAGGCTGGCAAAGATAGAAGTTGAGGAACTGCGTAAACGATCAAAAGCAGCACTCGCCTATCGCAAGCAGACGCAACCATTTGGTGTATCAACGGGGGGGTGTTTCTTTCGCAACATTTCCGACGAAGAACAACAAAACCACGATTTACCGACAAAGTCGGCAGGTTACCTTATTGACCAGTCGGGGTTGAAAGGAAAGCAATTTGGTCATTTTAAAATTTCCGATAAACATGCGAATTTCGTCATCAACCAAGGAGGGGGAACGGCAAGCGAGCTTACAGAACTTCTTTCTATGATAAAATCAAAGGTGAAGGAGCGGTTCGGCATCGATCTCCACGAGGAAGTCGTTGTTGTGTAAGCAAACCGGCATAGATTATCAATTCGGAAGCGAAAATGGTTAATTTGAAGGTTGATGGAAAATCGGCACGTACATTTCATCACAAAACACATTTTATGGAAAATACGTTTATTATCACCGGCGCAAAACCCTTGAAAGGTACGATAACCCTTTCCGGTGCAAAAAACAACGCGCTAAAAGTATTATTTGCCGCACTTCTTTTTGAAGGCACGGTGACAGTGCACAATGTTCCCCGCATCGAAGACATACATAATTTGCTTGAAATTCTCAAAAGTCTTGGGGTAAAAGCAGAGTTTATTGAAAAGCATACCGTAGTCATCGATCCTTCAGGTCTTTCTACCAACAAGGTCGACTTGCTGGCTGCTTCCAAAATCCGTGCATCATTCCTTCTTTTTGCACCACTTTTGTACAAATTTGGTGAAGCTTACATCCCTAATCCTGGCGGGTGTCGACTTGGCGCCCGACCCATAGACCGCATCGTCGACGGTCTCAAGGCGCTTGGTATACAAGTCTCCTACGATTCAGAAACGGGGTATTATCACGCCGTGATGAAAGAAAAGCCGAGCGGGACGTATCGCTTTGTCAAACCGTCGCACACGGGTACGGAGCTCCTCATCATGATGTCGGTCTTTGGCGGCGAGGAAGTTACTATTGAAAATGCCGCGCAAGAACCAGAAATTGATAATCTTATTACTTTTCTCACGGATGCCGGTGCAGATATCCATCGCCGAGAAAATTCTATCATTATTCACGGTGTCAAAAAGTTGGTTCAAGACAAACCACACACCCTTACCTCCGATCGTATCGAGGCCGCGACATATGCTGTTGCTGCGATTGCTACTCAAGGAGATGTAACTATTTCTTCCATCGCATATCCGTTTATGTATGCGTTTGTCGAAAAAATCAAAGAAGCAGGCGGCGGTGTGGAGCACATCGACGAGTTTACTCATCGGTTTTACTACGACAAACCTCTTACGGCTATCAATCTTGAGACTGCTCCTTTCCCTGGGTTTAGTACCGATTGGCAACCGCTCATGGCAGTACTTCTCACACAGGCACAAGGGACATCGTCGATTCACGAGCGAATTTATGAAAACAGGTTTAGCTATGTGAGCGAACTCAAAAAATTGGGCGCGCATATTTCTTTCATTGAGAAAAAAATAGAAAATCCTCAGAAACACTATCATTTCAATTACCAACCACACAAAGAATATCAACAAACCATAGAGATTGTAGGAGGGCACGAACTACACGGAGGAGTCCTTGAAGTTGCCGACTTGCGAGCAGGAGCTACTCTTGCGGTTGCTGCGCTTGTTGCGTGTGGCCAGTCGTATTTAAACGGTATTCATCATCTTGAACGCGGATACGAAGATTTTGTTGAAAAGATTACGAGTCTTGGTGGGGAAATACGATCTTTGTAACAGGGTATGAATATTAAAAATCGTATTGTGAAGAATAAGCTCTTTCTCAGGTTCCTTGTTTTTGCACTGATTCTTGTGGGTCTTCTCTATTTTTTTTTTGGGCACTCGTTTTTTATTTCTGGATACTGATCTAGCACGAGATCTTTATGAAATATCGAACGTTTGGAAGAATCGTTATGTGTGGTTGGGACCCCGGTTAAGTCCTGGCCTTCATGCCAGTCCACTTTACTACTATATTTTATTTCCTGGTGTTTGGCTTACGAGAGGAAATGCGCTTTCTATAGTTGCTACGACGGTCTTCCTTGCAATAATCGTATTAGGATTTTTTACCTACGCAACTTACAAAACGTATGGGTTTTGGGGCCTTGTTCCGGCAGCACTTCTAGCATCATCTCCTTGGTTTGTGACGATGGCAATACACCCAGGGAATGGCTACACATATGGCTTGTACGTATTGTTGGCTCTTACATTGCTCTGGTTTCACAAAAGAATTCTTCTTGGGGCATTTGTACTTGGTGTTGCTGTTTCGTATCATCCAGCTGCAATTTTTGCATTAGTTTTTTTTATTTATGAATGGTGGCGCTCCAAGTATCTATTTAAAAACTTCCTCATTATATGTCTAGCACTTGTATTACCATGGGCTCCGGTACTTGCATTTGAAATTATTACACATGGATATATCATCAAACATTGGAAGGAAAATACTGAAATGGGGATGTCGTTTCTTCCTAGTCTGAATAATCTTTATGCAATAAGCGCTCA
The DNA here is from genome assembly GCA_020429045.1 of Candidatus Woesebacteria bacterium. Lineage (GTDB taxonomy): Bacteria > Patescibacteriota > Microgenomatia > UBA1406 > GWC2-37-13 > HKST-UBA22. Next base: position 74,012 of record JAGQLS010000001.1, on the reverse strand, counting down.
GTTTCAAATACCGATTTTACTGAGTTTCTTTTCATATTGTTTGGCAGGACTTATATCAAGAAAACGAGTCAGGAATTGGTATTTCCTCACACTTCCTTCAATTTTTTTCTTGTCATTACTCATTCGTTGCGAAATCATTATCTTTTGGGAATGATGTGTGTCATTTGGTTTGTTGTCGTAATTGTCTTTATAAAGCATACTTTACTTCGTTCTGTGCTTGGGATTGTTACTATTCTTACAATCTGTTCGACAGTGCGGAGCTATGTTCATGAGACACCCACAATACGGCCGATTAGTAAGATTGCATCTATCATTTCTCAGTTTGATGAAAGCAGAAGAATTTCTCCTGAGAAGAAAATTGCCGTGGTGGCTGCACTCACAAGCGATACAAGTGTTCCTCAGGCAGATGATTATCGCTACTTCCTACGTATGAAAGGTTACAATGTCTTAGATACTCAGCAATATATTGATGCGGACGTGTTGCTCATGTTTGTTGAAGCTGATAATTTTGATTGGCGCAGATGGTCTTCATGGGAGATTGAACAAGCGAAAGGAGATACGGTACTGTTCGAAACGACAATTGACGACATAAAGATTATTGGATTTGAAAAGTGATTATTTCACAACCTCATCCTCTTTCACTACATTTGGGATGACTTTCCCCGGATAGATTTGTGCATTTTTTTTAATCGTGACACCCGGCATGATTGAACAATTTACACCGCAGAAAACACCTTCCGCCATGATACAGCCAAACTTTTCACGTTGCGTATCTATTGTTTTACCATCTGGTAGTTTGAGCATGACATGTTTCTTGTCCAAGCGATAATTGGCCGTTGTCGTACCCCAGCTTGGGTTGACATTTTTTTCAAGAACAGAATCGCCAACATAATTGTGGTGCAGCATACACCCCGGACCAACATAGCTGCGCACCACTTCGCTGCCAAAACCGACTATCGCGGCCTTTTCTACCACGGATTGGCGGACTAATGCATGATTGCCTACGCGCGCACCGTTGCCGATATAGGCGGGACCTTTAACAACAGCAAATTCATCGACGATAGCATTATCGGCAATTACGACTGCGCCTTCGATGACCGCGTGCTCGGATACGTGTGCTGTAGGAGCAATAGATCGTTCAACACCCGAAAGCAATTGCCCCATAACATCCAGGACATGAAATGGATATTTGAGTTTAGACCACGCACCTTCATACGTATGAAGCGCAACATCGTGATTTTGCATGATTTGCGAAAACGCTTGTTCATACGCATCGTCAACGTCTCCTGCACCCTCAAGAAGCGAAATAAACTTTTTTGGTTGGGAGAAGTAGTGAACGATTAAATTAACTATATCGCTTGGCTCTTTTCCCTTTTCTGGCTTTTCGACAATAGATTTTACCTTTCCATCGCACATCTCAAGGTATCCGCCCGCTTGGTGAGCATTCACTTTTTTCCCCAGAATCATGGCGTATTGGTTAGAAATTGCAGCAAAAAAAGAAGATAACCCTTCTTTTTCTATCAAATCGACGGCATTGACAACAACAATCGACTGATCGGTTATATAGTCTTTCACCGCCAAGATGCCTGCGTGCATACCTGTTGGTTTTTCGAGAAGCGCGGTGCGTTTGACCAACGGATGGCGTTTTATCACTGAATCATTTTGAGGATTGGTTGCTGCAACAACTTCTTCAATACCTGTTGCAGAAAGTACATCAAGCACATGCTCAACCATTAGTTTTCCCATAATCGGGAAAAGCGTCTTGTCGGTTGCAAGGGGAAAAAAGTTGTTGCCAACCCCCCCTGCCAGAAGTACGATAAGTGGTTTTTTCATAGCATATCAAGTACAATTGGATTGCCTATACATGGAAAGTATAGCACAAGAATCTATGAAAAAAATTGCAGTCATCGGCGGGGGAACCGGTTCATTTGTCGTTCTTTCCGGGCTAAAAACACACGATGTTGACCTCACTTCCATTGTCACCATGATGGATTCTGGCGGTTCTACAGGCAGATTGCGAGACCAGCTCGGGGTACTTCCTCCTGGCGATTTGCGACAATGCCTCGTTGCCCTTTCCGACGCTCCAGACTTGTGGAGAAAACTGTTTTTGTATCGTTTTACAAACGGCGACTTAGAAGGGCACAATTTCGGCAATATTTTTATTTCCGCCCTTGAAAAGGTCTGCCCAGACTATGATACAGTCCTTGAAACCGCAAACTATGTGCTCAAAACAAAAGGTCGTGTATTGCCTGTCACCTACGAGAAAGCAACCTTATGTGTTGAATATGAAAACGGCAAGGTGGTAAAGGGCGAAAGCAATATTGACGAAAATAAAACAGAGCATGCACACATAAAAAACGCGTATCTTGAACCAAAAATTAAAACGAACAAACACGTTATTGAGTATATTACCAATGCCGATCTTGTCGTGATAGGCCCGGGTGATTTGTACACAAGCATCATCCCTGTTCTTTTGGTCGACGGTGTGAAGGAAGCCCTCAAAAATACACAAGCTCAAATTGTATACATTATGAACCTCATGACAAAATCGGGGCAAACATCGAGCTATACCGCCAAACAGTTTCTTGCTGACATCTCGCGTTACATAGGCCGCGAACCCGAGTATCTCATCATGCACAGTGGGAGTATTCCAAAGTTTATTCTCGATTGGTACAATAAACACAACGAGATTGCCGTGAAAAACGACCTCAATGGGAGTTACACAGGCGTTGTGGTAGAGCGAGATCTCATCGATCGATCGGGATTCAACCAAAGCGAAGCCGACAAAGTAACGAGAAGTATTTTACGACACGACGCAGGAAAACTGAGTAAGGCAATCATGTCGATAGCAAAGTAAAAAATCTGGTTGTTGCAATTTCATTTCATTAGCATCACTATATATTCATGATACGAAAACACACGATTTCGGTACAGCACGCTCTTGAAGGTCTCCTTTGGGCATTTTCTTCCCAGCCGAATTACCGTATCCATTTCTCCCTAAGCGCGCTTTCCCTTGTTGGCGGAGTACTCTTGCATATTTCTTACACCGAATGGCTTATCGTCATTGTGACGATCATGGGTGGTTTGGTTCTTGAAACGATCAACACCGCGCTAGAAAAATGTGGCGATGCCATAAGTGAAGAATATAACATACACATAAAACGGGCAAAAGATTGCGCCGCGGGGGCTATGTTCATGTACGCGATCGGTGCAATTGTTTTGGCTTCAATCATTTTTCTCCCCAAAATGTTTTAAGATATAGGGAGTAGGCGAAAAATATTGCGCAGGATATCTACTTTTTTAGTAGTATTGAAAGTAACAATCACATGGCACTTTATATTTTTATTACCATTATCTCTTTTCTTATTCACTTCATTCTTATCGTGCCGTTTATCGACTTTTTGTATAAGATGAAGTTTCAGCGCGCCAAGCAAGAAACTAAGGACGCCTTCAACAAACCTACCCCTATTTTTGATCTATTTCATCAACACAAATCTGGCACGCCAGTGGGCGGCGGGATCTTGGTTACGATCGTCACATTGATTCTTTCTCTTTTTTTCATAATACTGCTTCATTATCTCAATGTCTCAATTAATTCGAATTACCCAAATATTCTTGCAGAAATTAGCATCATTGTTTTTACGTTTGGTGGGTTTGCTCTTCTTGGTATCTATGACGACTTGGAAAAAATATTTGTGTTTGATAAAAGTAATTTTTTTGGCCTGCAGTTACGAAATAAGTTAATAATCGAGGTTGGTCTTGCGCTTTTTATTTCGTTTCTTATTTATCAATATTTGAAAATAAGCATTATTTACGTTCCGTTTTTGGGCGTGTTTGATTTGTCTTATTTTTATATTTTATTTTCTGCGTTTGTCATCCTTGCCTTTGCAAACGCCGTGAATATCACCGATGGCCTCGACGGGCTCTCAAGCGGTACGCTTTCTATCGCGCTTGTCGCGTTTTGGGCTGTTGCCGCGACAATTATCGATGTGCCACTTTCAATTTTTATCGCAGTCTGGCTCGGCGGCCTTATCGCTTTTTTGTATTTCAACATACATCCGGCGCGTATTTTTTTGGGCGATACAGGCGCACTTGCGTTTGGTGCGGGGTTTGCAGTTGTTGGGCTCATTCTGGGTAAGGCGTTTGCACTCCCAATCATCGGAGGGGTGTTTGTGGTCGAGATTGCGACCTCTCTTTTGCAGCTTTTGAGCAAGCGCTATAGGAAGAAAAAATTATTTCCGGTTGCTCCTGCGCATTTGTATTTGCAATATATCGGCTGGGAGGAAGGAAAGATTGTTATGCGCTTTTGGATTATTGGAGCGATTTTTGCGCTTATCGGTCTTTTTATCGCCTTTATGAAGTGATTGGCTTCTTGTTATTCTTCAGGTTAAACAAATATTCCTGTAATTCTTCTTGATTATTTCATTGACTATAGGTAATGAATAGAATAGGTTTTTTAGTGGACCGACAATGCCAGGGATACATTCGAGAATAATTTTTCTAGATAAATCGTCTTTAGTTTACACAGTCTGCAACAAGCAGTACATAGAAGCGACAACTTCCTTTATTCACCAGGAAATAGATTTTTGAGTACGTATGAAGCAATGCTAGGCTTGGATTCATAATTATTATCTATTCAAGTCAAAAATTATCTTGATTTTTGTTTTAATTATAGGTATAATCTTGCATATATGAAACAAGTAGACCAATACTTTTTTTTGGAGATGCACGAGATAAATATAATTATCTTATAGGATCTAATATCAACGCAGCTAAGTTAATTCCATCTTATTTAAACAAGGAACACCCAAACACAAGATGGTATCTATTAATGAATGCTATAAAAAAAGCATCTATTCCTGACAAACAAGTAATTCTTTCGGGGAAGGTAGATGATTTTCGGGGAAAAAATGACCACGATTTTTCTACAAGTCTTACAGCAAGACATATTAGAGGTAAAACGACTGAAGCAGATTTATTGATGCATGCTATACTTGAGGGATACCTTAAACAACTTCTTGGTATACAACAAAATAATGTAGTTGGTACTGTTGCAAGTTCTTTTCTTCAAGATTCTTTAAATGGTGCAGCTCAACTTGATCCGAAATCTTGTCAATTATTAGTACAGCAATTTCCTCATTATAGTTGCTCAATAAGCCCAGATCGTGATATTTCTATTCGTCTTCCTTACGAGGATTTAATAAACAGAATGCAACCATCATCTTTAGAATATTATGGAGATTTTTTTCCATTTAATTTTGACTTTACTATTCAACTCGCCAATGATGGAAAAATTAGAGTTTCAAGAATAGCTATTGAAGATGTAGTGGCTTTAGAACCACGAAAGAGAGCAGTTTCAGATTTATCTATGTTCGGCCCAGCTTTTTATTTAGATAGAAGCAATGAGGATCCTACTCCACACACTTTGGCTACATTTTCTTGGCCAATAATACATTCTTTACTTCCTGAAAGCTTGAATGGTGAATTTACAGATAAAAAAGGCCTTATTGAAATGCTTGATTTCGGTCTTGTTGGAGCGTATAAGCGAGAATAACTTTCATTATACAATCTATATTTATCTACCCCTTTTACTTCTCATTTGTTTATTTGCATCACCACAGAAAAGATACTAGAATAAAAGTATCTCTATGAAGAATGTACTTATCATCGGTTCTCTCATCGTCATCATCCTTGGCATAGTCTACACCGGCTACACGATCAGCAATGGCGAAGATCCTCTGGCTGCGCTCAATTCATCTGCAACAGGAAAAGTGCAAGAGCCGCCTCAGACCCCTCAGGATTTACTTGCTAACGCCAGTCCCGACCAAAATGGCGAACCGGTGAAAAGCCCTACCCCCTCAATTGAATACACAAGCACAAGCCCTACGCCTGAGAACGAACCTACCAGTTCCCCGACGCCAACCATAGTTGAAGACGGCATGACAAAAGGTGGATTACTGCCGAGTCCTTCGCCGACAGAAGAACCCACACCAACGCTTATACCTACGGTTGTCGAAGAGCTGCCTGTTGCAGGGGTGAATGACTATTTCTTACCGGCTTCACTTACCGCTGGAGTGATTTTTATGGTTGTTGCCTTAGCGCTCTAAATAAGCAGCATCGTTAACTGTTGCCGGAGAATAAAATACGGTATCTGTTGAGGGAAAATATGTTCCAAATCATTATTTCATCTCTCATTCCCCAACATCTTCTGAAACATAGCGAAGAATTTTTTCGGATCAAGAGAAGCAGTGCCCACCAAAAAACCGTCTACCTCGCCTGTTGCCAGATAATCATCGATATTTTTATCATCTGCACTGCCGCCGTACAAATACGCCTGGCCTTTCGCGGGTTTTAGTTTTTTTTTCATTTCAACCACATGAGTGGCATCTGCATTGGCGCCTGTACCTATCGCCTCAACAGGCTCATACGCAACTATATCGCTTGCATACAATTGATCCTTAGTTTCGCGAACGCACAAAATTGTTTTCACGCCATGTTTTTTACACTCAGCAAGCTTTTTTTTAATCTCCTCTTCCGATTCGCGTGCATGCTTTCTCCGCTCGCTGTGACCAACAATCGCATATTCACAGAAATCCTTCACACTTTCTGCTGGTACAAAGCCGGTATATTTTCCTTTTCCGAGTGGAGAAACGTCTTGAGAAGCGATATATATGAAAGGAATGCGCGAAAATGTTTGCTGTACAAACCGCAAGTACAGATACGAAGGTCCGAGAATGACTTTTATTTCTTGCTGATTAAGATTGCCGATATCGTAGTTTATGCTGTCAAGAAAGGTAAAGCACCACGCTTTGACCTGATGGAAGTCCATTTCTGATTTCCAGTTGGCAACCAAATAGTACATGCAACAATTATACCATTCATTTCTTAAACTCGTTTGTTAGAATGATAATTCATGGATATTTTTTCTTCTCTCAATGCGCAGCAAAAAGAAGCAGTGAAGCATACCGAAGGCCCATCGGTCATTTTAGCAGGTGCAGGGTCAGGCAAAACACGCGTGCTCATACATAAAGTGTTGCACCTTATACACGACAAAGGCGTAAACCCAAAGTCGATCGTTATGATAACCTTCACCAACAAAGCCGCAAAGGAAATGAAAGAACGCATAGCCCAAGCCATGGGTGAAGAAGTGACACTCGGCTATGTCGGCACCTTTCACTCGTTTTGCTGCATGATTCTGCGTCGGAGCGGTGAGCACATCGGTATTCCGCGTTCATTTGTCATTTACGACCAGGACGATCAAAAAAACCTCATCAATAAAATTTTAAAGAAAAAAGATCGCAAAGAATCGTACCGTTATTTTTCCCATAAAATTTCAGAAGCTAAAAATCAACTGATCGAACCAGAAAAATATCTCAATATTTTCGCATATTACAAAGCTGCACAGGTCGCAGACATTTACTATGAATACCAAAAGCAACTCAAAAAAAACAATGCCTTGGATTTTGACGACCTTATCATGAAAGCGGTTGAACTGTTTCGCAAACACGAAGAGGTACTTGCCATGTATCAAGACCGATACCGCTATTTGCTTGTCGACGAGTTTCAGGATACAAACTATGCGCAATACGTATTTACCAAAAAACTTGCGCAAAAATACAAAAATATCACTGCGGTTGGCGATTTTTCACAGAGCATTTATTCGTGGCGGGGTGCCGACATACGCAATCTCGAGACGTTTTCTGTAGACTTTCCCGATTCCAAGACCTTTCATCTCGAACAAAATTATCGATCTACTCAGAACATTCTCGATTTTGCTTACCACGTGATCTCGGAAAATCAGTCTCACCCCGTGCTACACCTTCGCACCGATAATCAGGCAGGAGAAGACGTAGACATCATCGAAACAGAAAATGAAGAAGAAGAGGCATTGCAGGTAGCCTACACCATCGAACAACTTGAAGTGAACGGCGAGCTTGATGCTGCTGTTTTGTACCGCACCAATGCTCAGTCCCGCGCGATCGAAGAAGTGCTCCTACACCGCAGCATCCCGTACAGTCTGATAGGAGGCGTACGATTTTACGAGCGCAAAGAAATCAAAGACGTATTATCGTATTTGCGCTTATTTTTAAATCCGACGGATTCGATTGCAACAGACAGGATCAAAAAACTGGGGAAGCGCAGATGGCAGCGTTTTCAGGAAGTCTACCAATCGTATCAAAACAATGAGTCTAAACATGCGACGGTCGATCTTATGGAGCTTATATTTACCAAAGTTGGGTATCTGGACAAATACGACGCAAACGATGAAGAGGATTTTTCTCGGTTGGAAAATATTCGCGAGCTCAAATCTGTCGCCATGTCGTTTCCGGTGCTTTCGGAGTTTCTTGAACAGGTTGCACTTGTTGAGTCGGAATATTTTCAAGGTGAACAACGAGGCCTAAACGCAGGGCTCAAGCTCATGACCTTACACCAGGCAAAAGGGCTGGAATTTGACCATGTCTTTATCGTGGGTGTGGAGGAGGGGATTTTGCCGCACGCACATTCAATAGACGACGTGTTCAAACTCGAGGAAGAGCGCAGACTGTTTTATGTCGGTGTGACGCGCGCCAGAGAGAAGCTGTATATTTCTCACGCCAAACGACGAACGATTTTTGGGCGGAAAAATTATGGCGTAAAATCACGTTTCATACGCACGGGCGAAGAAGGCGATGAGTGGTGGTAACCTGCCCGATTGACATACACGTTTGAATATTATAACATTGTTATAATTATCATTTATTTTTCTATGATACAGAAAATCATCCAGGTCGGCAATTCTCTTGCCCTCACCATCCCAAAATCGTTTATTGATAAAACCGGATTCAAAGCGGGCGATGAACTGTATGTTCACCAAGAACCCCAAAGCAAAAGCCTAATCATTTCCACTAAAGAACACGCTGACAAATTGAAACTCAGCCCAGACCTTTTTACTTGGCTTGAAAAAATAGAAAAAAAATATTCTCAAGCCATTCAGGAGCTTGCCCACCAATGATATGAAAACCACTTTCTTTCTTACGATCGAAGAGGTGATAGTTATTCACGACAAAATGATTGAAATAGGAGGAGGCACAAGCGGGCTTCGCGATATCGAGATGCTTCAGGCAGCCATTGAACGACCTAAAGCTACATTTGCAGGTGCATTTCTTTATAAAAACACTTTAGAAATGGGGTCTGCCTTGTTGCAGTCACTTGTGAAAAATCATCCCTTTATTGATGGAAATAAACGAACTGCGTTTTTTTCAACACTTCGTTTTTTTGAAAAAAATAACATTCGTCTCAACTTAAAAAATAAAGAAATAGTATATTTGATGATAAAAACGGACACTGACAGCTTGTCTGTTGCTGAAATTGCTTCATGGTTCAGCAAACGATTGCACAAAAAATAAACAACATTACGGTGTAGAAGTTGGAGAAGGAGAAGAGGTCAAACTCGGTGTAGGAGTCGGAGTGATACCTTCAATAATTTGATGAATGACCAATTTCACCTCACTCCAGTCGTCGAGTCCTACTTTTGGAATCGTTATATACTGACCTTCATTTGAATAGTCGCTCGAAAGGTAATCTTCGCCAACAACAAATGTTTCTACCGAATACTGCTTGGCGTTGCGCGCCTCAAGAAGAAGCGACTGCAGGTCGGCAAGTGGAATATCAGTAGAAATATGTGTTTCGAGCTGATCAAGAAGAGGGATAATCTTTGGAATAAATCCAATCTGAAGTACTTTTTCCTTCATTGCTTCTAAAACAAGTTGTTGTCTGCGGGTTCGGTTGAAGTCTCCGCCATCTTGCAGAGAGTGGCGGGAGCGAGCAAATTTGAGCGCCTCTTCGCCGTCCATGTGGGTTGTGCCTGCGACAAAATGAAGCGTTTCGAACCGGCACGGAAAGGCTTCCAACACCGACGAAGTTGTTGCGATGCGTAGCGCTTCCTCAAGCTGGTCTCCTTCAAGGTCACATACATCGTCTTCTTTGCCGGTTATCGGATATTCATAGTCGTAAAATTCCTTTTCAACAGCAACATCAATCCCGCCGAGTTCGCCTACGGTTTGCACAAATCCTTCAAAATCTACTGCAACATAGCCGTCGACCTCGAGTCCGGCTAGATTTTTCACAACATAATTGATATAGCCAGAGGGATTGCTATTGCTATGGAATTTTGGATCAAGAGCAGGATAATTTTCCGGAAACAGTCCCATTTGATAGACGGCATTTATTTTGCTATGAAAAGTGTCGTCTTTGGTTGGCACTTCGACCCAGATATCACGTGGAATGGAAATAAGAAGAATTTTTTTCTTTTTCGTATCGACATGCGCGAGCATGATGGTGTCGGTTAAGAATGCCCCTGCGTGATTGCCCCCACCGTAGCCCAAAAGGAGAAAATTGTGCGTATGGATGTCTTCTTTTTTTGGTTTGTTTGTTTGCGCCTCGGTTTGAATTGATTTATAAAATCCCAGCATGCGCAGTACAAACAATCCGCCTATCATGACGATAAGTAAACCCAGAGCAATCGAAACCTGTTTTATTTTTTTGTTTCGTTCTTTAACGCGAGCGAGCCGCGATTGTTTCATTTCTGGTTGCTGATTCGTTGCCATAAAAAAATACGATGAAAATTTTTCACATCTTACACTTGTGCGTCATCGTGTGTGGATAAATTGTACCCGATGATGGGGTGTTATGCCAAGCGATGTTATTGCTTCTCTGTGGGCTTTTGTACCGTACCCTTTATTCGTGTTCCAATGATAGCCAGGATAGCTTACGTGTATTTTTTTCATATATTTATCTCGATGAACTTTGGCGATGATAGAAGCTGCAGCTATCGAGATACACGTCTCGTCTCCTTTGACGACGCAACGATACGTGTAGGGAAGCGCACATTGAATAGGTGAGCCGTCGATCAATACGACAATGTTTTTGTTTCCCAGCGTTGAATACAATTTTTTCACAACGTGTTCGATGCCTTTTTTGAAAGCTGCAACGATGCCATATGTGTTTATGTACTCAACAGATACACACATAATGGAGAAAAATTGGGCGTTTTTGGTAATAATTGGAGACAACGTGTCCCTTTTCTTTTTTGTGCACTGCTTGGAATCAGAAATGTTGTACCGCTCCCAATTGATACTCCCCCCTAGTATCACACCAGCGACGGTGATCGGTCCAGCCAAAGGTCCTCTGCCGACTTCATCTATTCCAAAAACAAGCATATCTTTGCTTGGTGCGTATTTCTTTTCATTTTTTGCGGTGGCAAACATATTAGTCACTATTTTACTATGATGATATAATAAGCGTATAACGCGTAATGCGTAGCTCATAACTGGAGACAAAGAGTAAATAGAAAATAGTAAAGAGAAAGAATAACAAAAACTAATAACTAAAAACGAAAAACTTGTAGCTTATAGCTTATCGTTTATAATGTAAAACTAACTATTTTTACTTATTTAATTCATAAACCATGAACGTCACCGATAAAACCGGAAAAAAACTCTCAACAGAGGAAATTTTTCAAAAAGGAACGAGAAGATTTGAGGATATCATGCGTGAACTATTTCTCTATGTAGTGTATATTCTGGGTTTTTTTCCATTAAGCGTAGTACGTATGGTCTTGTATCGTCTTTCCGGCGTACGCATCCACTCCTCAAGCACAATAAACATGGGTGCGCGATTTTACGAACCATCCAACATAACGATTGGCAAAGATACGATTGTAGGGGAGCACGCAGTACTTGACGGCCGAGCGGATCTTGTAATCGGCGACCATGTCGATATTGCAACAGGTGTGATGATTTACAACGCTCAACACGATATACACGATCCAGATTTTAAGCCTGTTATGGCGCCGGTTACTATAGAAGAGTATGTATTTATCGGACCGCGTGTTACCATCCTCCCCGGGGTGACTATCCATAAAGGCGCTGTTGTCGCAGCTGGCGCTGTAGTGACCAAAGATATCCCTTCTGGAGAAATGTGGGCTGGTGTACCTGCACAAAAGATTGGCGACCGCAAGCTTAAAAACCCTTCGTATCGCTTGCGTAGAAAAGGACTATGGGATATAATAGGATAACTAATATTTCATTAAAGCTATGGAAATGAAAATTGGCTTTGATGGTCATGGAGCACTAGAATTGGCAGAAAATCTTTATTTAGAAGAACTTTTTTTAGCCATAAGCATTACTATTAACAATAAAGACGCCTTTGCAGCAGCTCTTCCGACTTCCTCAATAATTTATCGAAACATTTTAGAAATAGCTAGTAAAATTTTTTTGAAAATCCTACAACATATCAACTATTTGTTAAGCATCTGTGGGCTACTTGTAAAGACACAGCCTGTCAGGAAACTGAATTAGAAATTGATGGTGGTTATGAAATCGCTATGGAATACAGGTTAGCTCGCGGACTTATAGAAAATCATTTTTCAAATACACGAACATTGACGGTGTAGTATGAATTTTACTTAGATATATGGAACTTCCACCTATTTTACCAAGCGCTTTAGTCATAGAAAGTGAACAGATAGAGCTTCCCACAGCAAATGGCATAGTGGAAATGATACAACAGGCAGCTAGTGGTATGTTGTCAGAAGAGCTAGATGAAAACGACCCATTTTTTCCATTGGTTGGATTTTTGAGCTCTGTACAGCGTGATTATTCCGAAGCTCCTATTCAAGATATATTACAAAGAATATTGTTTTTTGTTTTGCGAGAAAACGACCACGAAAGATTAACCACTTTTCATATGGAGGAAGTCTTGAAAAATATTGAGGCTTTTGCAACAGATGTGCCATCAAATTTTCAAGAGGTTTTGCCACAGGCAAACGCCCCATTAACCACAGCATTGCCGATAAACATACAAAAGTTAACAGAAGCTTATAAATCAGCGAGATTGCGGCTTAATATGACAAATGCTCAAGCAATAGAAAACGATTGGCTAGCACTTTTATCTATTAGAAAAAACGGAAATTATATTTTAAACTTCCCAAACGTACGCTTCCTAACAATACGCGCTCTTGCAAAATATAGGGCCGATAATTACATGTCTGTTTATAAAGATAATCCACTTGCACCGTTAATACAAATTGCATCTGAAGGATCAGAACCTGCTCTTCGAGCTCTCGAACAAGCGCTTGTTTTGATACGAGAAGCTCAATACAGAAGAGAAGTTGCGACTGCACAATCTATTAAAGCAAAAGAAGAAATTCGATTAGCAAGCGATACGAACGATTCCTCAACTCACTTAAATAATGCAAAAAAGCTACTTGGTGATAAGTACAATATTAAAGCTCAAATTTCTGACGTCTTTCAAGGTGTTAGAATAAAATTAGAAGAACCTCCTCCTCTTGACTTTTAATTTTTAATAAAATTCAAGACTCGTCCCAAAAAAATATAAATAGTCTATATTTCCTTCATTTATTTGTGCTTTTTTTTGAATTTATTTGATATCATAAACATATGAGGCTTATTCTTGCTCGTCATGGGGAGACAGATCAAAACGTCAAGCATATCATCCAAGGGCAGACCAACACTTCGTTAAACCAGCGAGGATTGGAACAGGCACGCAAACTTGGTCATTGGCTCAAAGATGAGGATATACACCATATCTACGCAAGCGACCTCAAGCGCGCTGCAGATACCGCCCGCGCAATACAGGTTCACCACCCACACCTTGAAATCGTTTTCACTCCGCAACTGCGCGAACGACACTTTGGCGAACTCGAAGGCAAATCGTTTGAATACGTGAAGCAATTGCAAAAAAAATTGCATGCAACAAACTTAATCACTACGGTTGGTGAACCACTACAAGACATGTGTACGCGAGCAGAGCATTTTTTTCAGTCATTATTTCCAAAACACATGGACGATACCGTACTAGTCATAGCTCACGGATTATTCAATCGGGGAGTCATTGCAGCAATTGAGGGGAAATCTTTTCAGGAAATAGAGACTATCGAGCGATTGCACAACACCAGCGTGTGCATCTATCAATTTGATAAAAGACGAAAGGTGAATGTTGTTTGTTTCAATTCAGTAGAGCATCTAGGCTGACAAAATCTCATTAAACCGGTCCAGTGCCGCGGAGAAAGACTGCTTGCCATGGGCGATAATTAGAGAAAAATGTCTGTCCAAAAATAATCTCTCCACCTCGTACAACTTTGTAATCAAAACTCGCTTTGCTTCCCCATGCCGCGTAGTCTATTTGCTTCACCTGTCCAGTTGGTAAATTCGGGTCGTCTTGATAAAGAGGCTCAGGTGGGGCAACCACATCCCAAACAACGACATCGGAGAACTCTGGTTTTCTGCCATCACTTTTTCCATAAAACACAAACGACAGCAAATGGTTTACTTCGTCAATCTCTTCTTGGATCAAAATAGCAGCAGGCGTATCGTTGACAAACCGCAAATCAACCGTTGGGGTAAAAATCGTCGCATCATAGCCTGGGTCGGAATCATTTTCATAATACGAAACACGATAAGCGTGGGCATTGCGCTCTGTTATCCTCAGCCCCGAATTGATCGCCGCCCTAAACATGGTAGTAGAAACCTGGCAAACACCTCCGCCATCGCCCAACACCGTTCTGCCATTTTGAATAACATATGCTTGCTGGTAGCCGGTATTTGCAGAAATGTCGCCGATAATATCGTCAAACGAAAACTCAGCTCCTTGGGGAACAATAACTCCGTCGAATTTGGAAGCCGCAAGTTTTATGTTGTAAATACGAGAAGCAATCGAATGGCTATAGTCAGATTTGCCCACACCGATACTCTCCTCAATTCCCAAATTGTTGATACTCGAAAGTGTCACTTCGGGTGCTATCTCTATGGGGTGAACAGTAATCGTGATATCTGGCCCGTCTTGCTCCACATTCTCGATGTACCTATGTATATCTTTGAGCAATTGATCTTGATCGATACTGGTACCCATTACTTCTTTTTTAAACGAAGTAACTCGACCATTTTCAAAAGTAAAGAGGGCATTTTGCGGTGGGCGTTTATAGGAATCTGCGATTTCCTGTACAAAATCACTCACCACCTCTTCGTTGTATGTAAGTTGTGTGTAGAAATCAAAACGGCGGAGTTTCAGCATCGACTCAATTTGTTCAAGATACATTGATGGTAAATTTGTCGAACGCCCGATAAGATAGGCACGATCGACAATCTCTGCAGTATTGCGCCTGATTTGAAGTTGTTCTGCCGTGAATGTTGCAATCTGTTCATCGTTGTACACAATATACAGATTTTTTTGCGGTGTAATCCCGTGGGCCGCAGTTATACTCTGCAAAGCTTGATTTTTTGTTTTACCCTCTACATTGGCATTGTCGATAAACACATTGTCAAAAATTGTCGTTTGATGTTTGTACGAATACGAAACCTCGACAAGAAGAAACACAATTGAAAAGATACACAGAGCAACAAGCAAAAGAAATAGTGCTTTCAACACATTTTTCCCTACGTCGGCAAACCGCACATTTTCATTAATTAACGAAAATAAACGTTCAAAGAAGCTTTTGTGAGTATTTTCGGGAACCTCGGTGTCTGATTGTATGGTTTTGCCTGTCATTTTTGTTATTATAAACAATATGGATGATAATCAAAACCAGCCACAAATGCAAGAAGCCGAAAATCAACAAGAAACCGGAACTATTTTTTCATCGGAACAGCAAACATCCGAGCAACCATCTCAACAAGCCGATCCGTTGCAACAACCTCTGGAAGCACAACAACCACAAACAACAAAACCCGAAGAAGTAGCTCCCGAAGTACAATCTCCCGAGGGGATCACCGGCGGTCCTCCTCCTGATTATTTTTCTGATCTTCCGCCAGTGTATGAACAAAACACCAACAAGTGGATCTTCATCATCGGCGGGCTTGTTTTCTTTCTCATCATTTTTGGACTCTTTTATTTTTTCTTTTTAAAAGACCGCCTAGGTGGAAGTGGTGGAGGAACTTCTTCAAAAAATGAAGCAGTGACCATATCGTGGTGGGGTCTATGGGAAGGAAAAGAGGTTTATGATTCGGTGATACAAGATTATCAATCCAAAAATTCAAACGTTACGATCAATTATGAAAAAGTCTCGCAAGATCAATATCGAGAACGACTCATTGCGCGGAGTAAAACAGGAAACGGCCCAGATATTTTCACATTTCATAATACATGGCTTCCTGAGATGGGAGAAGTCGCGACGCCACTCCCACAAGAAATTATGTCCAATGAAACGTTTAACAACACATTTTATCCCATTCACCAAAAAGATCTGAGCATAGATGGAAATTATTATGGCATCCCGTTTACAGTCGATGGACTTATACTCATTTACAACGAAGAGTTGCTGAACCAAGCTGGCATAGTGTCGCCACCGACTACGTGGGTAGGAAACCAAGACGATGTACTTACTATTGCAAGCAAGTTGACCGTGAAAGATGCAAGCGGTAAATTGGTAACAGCAGGACTCGCTATAGGTACAGCTGAAAACGTAGAGCATTTCTCAGAACTTTACGGCGTACTGCTTCTCCTAAACGGTGGAAATCTCGATAACCTCAATGACAGCAGTGCAAAAGAAGCTCTTGAGCTCTATCGATCGTTTGCGGAAAAGGGACTGTGGGATGCAGATATGCCAAATTCCATCTCGGCATTCACCCAGGGGCGCGTTGCCATGATTATCGCACCTTCGTGGGAGGTTCTTGTCATAAAATCGCAAAATCCCGATCTTGTGGTCAAAACAGCACCCCTTCCCAAAGGGTTGAACGACAATCGCATCTCTCTTGCAAGCTACTGGGTCGAAGGAGTGAATAAGTATAGCCCTCATCAACTTGAAGCGTGGAAATTTCTTGCATTTGTATCGCAGAAAGAAGAGTTGCAAAAAATCTACGACGCGCAGTCTCAGACGCGGCTATTTGGTTCGGCATTTTCCCGAGTTGATATGGCCGATTTGCTGACAAACAATCAGTATCTTGAAAGTGTCGTAACTCAAGCAGGCAACGATGAGTATGTGTCGTTTCCGGTCGTGGGTAGGACCTTTGACAATGGTTTGAATGACGAAATTGTGACCTATTTGAAAAATGCAATCAACCAAACAATAAACGGAGTGGATTATGCAAACGCTTTGAGTACGGCGCAGTCTGGTATTCAACAAACCAAGCAGAAATTTACACCGACTGCAGAAACCCCTTCTCCTGCTGCTCAGTAAGGTGAGAAAGCTTAAGAAAAGTGAATATTTTGGTATACTAAATCTATGAACACGTTCAAAAGAATATTACCAACAGCATTCTTTTTTGTTGTTTCACTTTTTTTAACACAATCTGTTTCTGCGTATTACATGACGAGCAATATCCAAGATGTTACCCTTAGCCAAGGGAAAGTGTTTAATGTCGTTCTGCAGCTTTTCAACGACGACGGCAGTCCCGTTTCCGATGATTTAGTACGTACGTATCAGCATATCGTGACAGAAGGGGCGCTTACTTCTACCGGTAGTGCAGACCCCAATAATTGTGGTGTCAACGGGTGTCTCAATCGTGTAGTGACCTATCGCGCAGACAAAACCGGCACCACAAAATTAATAGTCTCAGCCATTTTGAAAGCCAATGGAGAACGGATTGTTGGACCGACAATGACCATACACATTGTGCCCTGGTATGACACGAGTAGCACCGATGTTATCGACGAATCTATACATAGTCCTCTCCCAACGACAGCGCCACCGTCGTCAACTGAACCTTCAGACACTTCTTCAGGAGACCTTACGTTGCCGACCCAACAGGAGTCAATACCATCCGATGAAACGCTCACGGCGCACACAGACAAAGGGGGAACGTCAACCGACGACATAGAGGCGCTCAAAGCAAAAACTGAAGAACTTGAAGAAAAGGTAAATCAACAAGAACAAAAGATTGGCGTAATGCAAAGTATCGTCAATAGAATCGTATCTTTTTTTGATTCATTTCTCAAACGATAATCGCGTGCATATCTGATTGCATACGCCCACGAATTTTTGATAATATAAATGTATGGGATTTTCATTGCCCTTCGGTAAAAAATCTAAAAAAGAATACTACTTCGGCTTGCAGGTTTCCTATAGTCACATCACCGGATCAATCATCGACGTATCACAAGACGAACCAACGATCATCAATCACAATACTCTTCCCCTGACAAATGGTATCGACACGCTACTCCAGGACACCGACAATTTGATTACCGACCTTGAGACATTGTCAGATGTGCAAATTCAAAAAACCATCTTCTTTCTTTCAAGCTCAATGCTTGATCCTGCTGAGCGAAGCATTCTCGAGCCATTTAATAGCGCTCTCAAAACAACGTCAAAAGAGCTGGACCTCAATCCAGTTGGGTACATCGATGTGCAAGAGGCGATTCAGCAATTTTTCCTACAAAAACAAACCCCCAACGCAATAGTGATTGAACTCGAACGCGATGCATTCGAAGTGTATGTATACAAAGACACGAATGTTGCATTTCGCAAACGTGTAGAGCAGGACCCAGCAAACGTGCATAGCCTTATTTCTGTGTTAGAACAATACAATGGATCGCTTCCTTCACATATTTATTTGTATGGTATCGATGCAATGACGATATGCCGAAAATTTAATGAAATAGATCTTTCTGAAATTATCAAAACCGATCCGAAACTTGAAGTAATCCAGGACGAACAAGTGCAACAACTGCTTGTTCAGTCTTTTTTTAAAGAAATCCACGCACAGCAAGAGGAAAAACAAGAAAAAGGAGAATTAGAACCAGCAATCATCGAAGAGCAGACCACGATCGCGTTTGGATTTAAGGTCGACGAGGATGTGTACACCCCTTCGCAAATAAAAAATTCCTCTTTATCTGCTTTTCAAATACCGTCAATGGGTCGTGTGCTGGAAACCATGAAGTCGTTGTTTTCAGGTTTGCCGCAGTTGAATCTTGCTCAGTCTCAAATTGGTATTGTCGCTGGCGTATTGTTACTTCTTGTTGGCGGGTATTTTGGCTATGAATATTTTCTCCATACTGCGACGGTTGAGCTTACCTTGGCTTCTGAAAATATTGAAGAAACGGTCGATATAACTGTTCCAGTGCAAGATACAGTCGATAAAGAAGTGCTTGGGGCGGTTGAACATGTCGAAACGCAACAAATAAGCAATGAGTTGCCGACAACCGGTTCACGCGATGTGGGAGAAAAAGCCACGGGAAGCGTCATTATCCATAATTTCAACGATTCTGCACAAACAATTTCGTCAGGGACGATTCTTTCCTATAATAATCTTAATTTTGTTCTTGATGCAGATGTTACTGTGGCATCGGCAAGCAGCGAGCTTGAAGGAGTCAAAACATCAGGAAAAAAACAGGGAAGTATAACCGCAGATGATATCGGTCCAGACTACAATCTCGAAGATGGCGCAAAGCTCACCATCGATGGATACCAATCTTCACTGTACTACGCCATTGTAGACGGCGGGTTATCTGGCGGAACAAAAGAAACGATACAAACAATTTCAACGACAGATATAAACAAACTCGAAAATTCTATTGAAGATAAAGTCAAAGGAGCGCAAACCGTCTCAAACATCGAGCCTAAAAACAACGAAATACTTCTCACAAAACTAACCGATGTCACGATCCAAGATAGCACCTACTCTGGAGAGGTTGGAGAGAAAGCAAACAAAGTTTCGATCAATGCGGGCGTTGAAACATCGTACTACACGCTAAACGACGACTTATTGCGTCTTGCCATAGCAAAAAAAATGCAGGCTACGATCAAAGACAACAAAAAGCTCGACACCAAAAGTATGAAGTATGTGGTCGAAGAAGCGGAAAAAAACGATAACGAGATCGCACTTACCCTCAAAATGAAAGGAAAAGTATACAAGGAACCCGCAACTGATCAGATTCAAAACAAGCTATCGTTTAAAAATACTTCGCAACTTGAAAAAACATTGCGTGGATTTGGTGTTGTGAGTGCTGCCATAAAAAATGCAAAACCAGGTATCCCATTTCTTTCATCGTTTACACCACTGTTTCAGAAAAACATCTCCGTTGAAGTTCAGCCCGAATAATTATGGCACTCAAAGTGTATAAAAAACATGTTCCTCAAAAGCACAAAAAAGTTGTGCAATTTTTTTCATATGTAATTTTGTTTGTCGGCCTTTGCCTCATGTTGTGGGCATATTATCCCCTTATCTCATTTGAAATTTATGCACAATTATTTCTCAAACGTTCAACTAAATCTCCGATTGTCCAGACAACACAAGCATCACCGCTCAAACTTGCTGAGTATGTCTACGCAGACGAACAATCGCTTGATTTCAATGCCAACAATTTACGTGACTTTACCCAGGCAAATGTATGGTTTCCGGTCAAAAGTTTAACTATTGATAAAAAAATCGATCTTGACCAATATACACTTTCTATCCCAAAGTTGAACCTCGAAAACTTGACAGTCAAAGTAGGCGGGGAAGATTTGTCAAAAAGCCTGATTCATTATTTACCCACGTCAAAACCCGGGCAGTATGGAAAGGTTGCAATATTCGGACACTCTACGTTACCCCAGCTTTATAATAAGTCTGACTACAAAACAGTATTCACCTATCTTCCACAACTTGATGTTGGGAACTCTGTATTCATATCGAGCGAAGGGAAAACATACGAATATGAAGTATTTGATATGTATATAGTGAAACCAGATGAGGTATCGGTGCTCGAACAGAAGTTTAACGCTTCCTATCTGACTCTTGTGACCTGTGTGCCGCCGGGAACCTTCAAAGAGCGTATGATTGTAGAGGCAAAACTTAAAAATAAAATGTAGTTTTCACTACATCTTCTTCCTCTTTTCCTTACCTATAGTTCATGTTAAAATAAGGTATGCTTACCAAGCCTCTTATTACGCTCCCCGTATGGTTGCGATCTATTGTAAATATACTATTATTTATTATCTCCTCGTGTGTAAACACCGTCATTTTTATAGGTGAATGCGCTCAGGGTCTCATCCTTTTTCCGTTTAAGATTATTCAATACCTGCTTACACCTCTTCGGCGTAGTCATAGTCCAAAATCCATTCCAAAGAAAAAGGTGCTGATAACTATACAACACATATTTCAGGTAAGTTTCTTGTTTCTTGGACGACTTTTCCATTCTTTTAATAATATTGCACAAGATATCCTCCACGAATGTCGTCGCATTCTCGATTCATTTATTCGATTTCTCTGGTCAAGCGGTTTGTTTATTGTCGACGTACTTATATCAATCCCTCGTGTGATTGCTCGCATGATACGGTTTTTAGGAAGCATCTATTTTCGCTACTTTGTCGTTGGTTTTATCACATCGCTTATTATCGTTGGTCTTTATCAATCGTACATTTTTATTCAAAGTATTCCCTCTCCATACAACATAGGCAAAGTAAATTTTGCTCAGTCAACATATCTTTACGATCGCAATGGAAAATTACTATACGAAATCTATCGTGATGTACAACGGACAGCAATAAATCTCGTCGATTTACCGCCGTATGTAGCACAAGCGACGATCGCGATCGAAGACAAAAATTTCTATAATCACAGAGGCATTTCGGTATTTAGTGGTATTATCAGGGCACTCAAAGACACCATTGCCACCAACGAGCTCCAGGGCGGTTCGACCATCACACAGCAACTGGTGAAAACATCGCTTCTCACCTCTGACCGTACGATTGAACGCAAGATAAAAGAAGCCTTTTTGGCTCTTTGGGCGGAACAGATTTACACAAAAGATCAAATTATGGGCATGTACCTCAACCAAGTGCCTTACGGCGGGTCTGCATATGGAATTGAGGAGGCCTCAAAAATCTACTTCGGCAAACATGCAAAAAATTTAACACTTACCGAAGCGGCAACGCTTGCCGGATTGCCACGCGCACCATCGATTTATTCACCATTTGCAGACCCGACACTTGCCAAAAAACGCAGAAACCAAGTACTCCAACGCATGAGCGTGCTCGGCTATATTTCTCAGAAACAATACGACAAGGCAATAAACGAGGAGCTGTCTGTGGTTCCACAAGTAACAGATATACGCGCTCCACACTTTGTCATGTTCACGCGCGACCAATTGGAACAGGAATACGGCATTCGAAAAATAGAAGAAGGAGGTTTTAATGTCACCACCACGCTTGATTATGATTTACAACAAAAAGCAGAAGAAATACTAAACGAAGAACTAGATAAATTGAATGGACTCAACGTAACCAATGGCGGTATCGTGGTACTTGATGCCAAAACAGGGGAAATTTTGGCCATGGTTGGATCACGAGACTATTTTGCGCAACCAGACGGAGCCTATAACGTCACAACTGCCCTTCGACAACCAGGCTCCAGCCTCAAACCTATTTTGTATTCACTCGCGCTGCAGAGAGGGTATACCGCGGCAACGCTTCTTGATGATTCGCCCGTGGTGTTTAGTGTAGCCGGAAGTACGCCATACATCCCCGTGAATTACGATGGGCGCTTTCACGGCAAGGTGCCACTTCGCTATGCTTTGGCCAATTCTTACAACGTGCCGGCAGTCAAGACCCTAAACAGTATTGGCGTCGACTCATTCGTTACCTACGCGCATGAACTTGGCATCGACACGTGGAATCAAGAACCATCATACTATGGTTTGTCGGTCGGCCTTGGTGGCGCAGAGGTCACGTTGGTTGATCTTGCCCAAGCCTATTCGGTGTTTGCGTCGCAAGGCTATCGCCGTGAACCAACTGCTGTGCTGCGCATCGAAGATAGTCGAGGTCGCCTTATCGACGATCTCAATACCGATGGAAAAAGGGTACTTGATGAAAATATTGCGTTTATCATAAGCGACATCCTGTCAGACAACGATGCGCGGCGTTTAGCATTTGGCTCTCGCTCTGCCCTTGAGATTCCCGGCTATCAAGTTGCGGTCAAAACCGGCACAAGCAACGACAAAAAAGACAACATCACCGTTGGGTATAATCCAGACTATGTGGTGGCAGTGTGGGTTGGAAATAATAACAACACACCAATGAATCCAGTTCTTACTTCGGGCATAACAGGAGCAGCGCCCATTTGGAACAGAGTCATGTCCTATTTGCTTAATCGCAAAGAAGATATCACGCCTTTTTATACACCACCAGACGGAGTTATTGAAAAACCATGCTATGGCAAAAAGGAAGAATATTTTCTCAAAGGAACAGAAATAAGTACGGGGTGTTATTGGTCCGTGATCAAACCTCAAACGAATCCGACACCCACACCTCAAACCCAGGCCCTGGCCCAGTAATTTCGCTATATTTCAATATCGAGTTTTTGCGCAAGCTCTTCATCGCTTGGTTCAACCAGCACACTATCATCACTAAAGACAATCGTTGGAATACGCTGCAAGCCGTTATTTATTTTTTCAACCTCTCCTGCAGCATCTGGAATTTTCTCCAGGTCTACATATTCATAAGAAACACCATGCGCGTCAAGAAATGCTTTAGACCTTCGGCAATCGGGACACCACTGTGCGCCATACATTTTTACTACTTTAATACTCATATGTTTTATAAATGTATATATTTTCCGCTAAAAATATCGCTATAAATCATTATATAATAGAAATATGACAAAGCGTACTTCAGATGGCATATTCGTATTTGATTCTCACTCATTTGACAGCACGACGTGTCAGGCAAAATTTAGTTATCGATTGATACACGAGGGCGAGAAGTTTGATTTTGTTGAGACACTCGACCTCTCAGATCTCCTTGATAAGGAATTTGACTATGATGCTGCTGATCTTGATTTTGATATCGTTGATTCGTACCTCGAAACATTGCACCTTATTCTTGGTATAAGTTATTGGAAAACATTTTGTTCAAAGGAAATAGAAATTGAGGATTATACCCTCACCAAAGATCAAGCTGAGTTTTGGAATACGGTCTATACCAAAGGGTTGGGTGAATTTTTTTACAAAAACGATATTGATTATCGTGATTTAGTAGATTTCCCATACGACGAGACTGCACAAAACAACATTGTGCAACCATCGCCTTCAAGAACCAAACAAGAGAGAAAAGAAGTACTGCTCGGCATTGGTGGAGGAAAGGATTCGGTTGTTGCCTATGAACTTTTGAAAAAGCATGGTTATGCTATCAAAGGGTGCATTCTTGAGTCGGGCAGAGAACACGAGATCACCAAGAAACTTGTCCAACTTATGGACATCGACACAATCATTATCGAACGCAAGTTGGACAAGGAACTTTTTGAGCTCAACGGTCGCAAAGATGTATTCAATGGACATATTCCTATTTCTGCAATTATTGCAGTTGTTCTTTCGTTTGTTGCGTATCTTCTTGATATCCCTTTTTGCACTGTTGGAAACGAGCGATCTGCAAACTACGGCAATGTCGAATATTTTGGCGAAGAGATCAATCATCAGTGGAGCAAGTCCCAGGAATTTGAGAAGTTGTTTCAAGATTATTGTGCACACTACATAACGAAAAAGGTTCAGTACTTTTCACTTCTTCGTCCGTTTTCTGAACTGTATATCGCAAAAATGTTCTCGCATTTCAAAAAATATTTTCATTGCACGACAAGCTGCAACACAAATTTTACTATTTTCAGCAAAAGCGATGAAATTTGGTGTGGATCGTGTCCAAAGTGTGTTTTTATTTTTACTATTTTTTCTCCGTTTATTCCAAAAGAAGAGTTAGTGAGCATTTTTAAGAAAAATCTTTTTGAAGAAAAGCGATTATTGTCGCTTTTTAAGGAATTATTGGGTATCGAAGGAGCAAAACCTTTCGAATGCGTTGGCTTACCGGACGAGATGAAATTGGCGCTGTATTATAGTTATAAAAAAGGCGAATATAACGAAACACCGATTATGCAATTTTTTGTAAACGAAGTATTGCCAACAATTGATAGCCCAGAGACTCTTGAAAAGGAACTGTTTACCCCAGATGACTATTCGTATATGCCATCATTATTTTCAGACATTATTTATGAAACATTCGGATCTTGAAGGAAAAAAAATACTTATTGTCGGATATGGTAAAGAGGGAAAGACAACCAAAGCATATCTTGAGTCTGTCCTTTCTCATCCAAATATCGCCGTTGTCGATGCTAAAGATGGACCGCAGTATCTAGACGCACAACACGAGTTTGATATTGCGATTCGCAGTCCTTCGGTGCATCCGTCCAAGCTGACCATTCCAACAACTACGGCTACAAATATTTTTTTTGCCAATTGTGAAAATATGATTATCGGCGTGACTGGTTCTAAGGGGAAAAGCACATCAACATCGCTGATTCATCATTTTCTTTCTCACGCTGGCAAAGATGCACGACTCGTCGGCAATATTGGCACTCCGGCTTTGTCAGAACTTCTTAAACCATATTCACCTGAAACCATATTTGTTATGGAACTTTCTAGCTATCAACTCATGGATTGTGTGTATTCACCTCACATTGCTGTTGTCACGACGTTATTTCCCGAGCATATGAATTTTCATGGATCAGTAGAGAAGTATTACGAGGCAAAAAAGCACATCATTATTCATCAGGCCGTAGAAGATTACTATATTTTCAATCCTCAATTCACTCAATTGATGCAATGGGTCAAAGAAACGCAAGCCACAAGCATTCCCGAAAAGAAATTTGATGTCGACATGCAGCTTACCCCACTGAAAGGAGAGCATAATTTGCACAATATTCGGCTTGCACTTACTGCTTGTGAAATTTTAGGCATTGATGCTAAACAGGCAATGACACACCTTGGTACTTTTCAGCCGCTGCCGCATAGGCTTGAATTTATCGGTACTTATCATGACATCGATTTTTATGATGACGCGATTTCGACAACACCAGAGTCGACGATGGCAGCGCTCAACACATTGCAGTTTGTTGGCACACTTTTCCTTGGCGGTGAGGATCGAGGGTATGACTTCAGAACACTAGTGAAGGAACTTCACGTTCTTGAAATCGGAGCTATTGTGTTGTTTCCCGACTCAGGTACGAAGATAAAAGAACTCATTGAAAAAGAAGAAGGGTATAATCCACGTATGTTGGTAACAGATTCGATGCACGATGCGGTTGCTTTTGCTTACGAGCATACGCCGCAGGGTTCGATTTGCCTACTTTCTACTGCCTCGCCAAGTTATTCGATTTGGAAAAATTTTGAGGAAAAAGGAGATATGTTTGCAGAAGAAGTGAAGAGACTGGGAAGTAAAACCAACAACGAAAAATTTACAACTAACAACTAATTATCTAGCCTTATGACTTATGGACTCATTTCATGAAAAAACACAATAAAACAACACGGAAAATAGCGTTTCCACACATGACGAGCCTATTCATCACCACGCTTTTACTTTCCCTTGTAGGGCTTTTGTTCGTATTTGAAGCCTCATCCGTCAACGCACTACAAAATTTTGACAACAGCTTTTACTTTCTCAACCTTCAAGTACGATGGTTTGTGATAGGATTTGCAGTACTGCTTGCTTTTGCCTTTTTTGATTACAAAAAACTATATTACGTCGCTTTTCCATTTTTTGGTATCGTACTTGTCTTGCTTGTCGCAGTACTCATTCCATCCATTGGTCAAAAAATTGGTGGTGCTCGCAGGTGGATCGACCTTGGATTTTTTGCACTTCAACCTTCTGAATTTGCAAAACTTGCCATCATCATGTATCTTAGCTCCTGGTTTTTACACAAGGAGAAAAGTCGCTTCCTACCCTTTATCAGCTTGGTTGGCATTCTTATGTTTCTTATCCTTTTACAGCCCGACATGGGTACGGCAATCATTGTTTTTGGATTGTGCGTGATTATGTATTTTTTTTCAGGAGAAAATATTTTATATCTGCTTGTATTGTTGCCAACAGCAGTTGCAGGTTTTATCGGCCTTATTATCGCAGCACCGTATCGCATGCAGCGCATTACTGCATTTCTCGACCCATCCAAAGACCCACAAGGTGTTGGCTATCATATCAATCAAATCCTCATCTCTCTTTCCAATGGTGGTTTTTTAGGAGAAGGATTTGGTGCATCGAGGCAAAAGTACCTTTTTTTGCCAGAGGCGCACACCGATTCGATTTTTGCAATCGTTGGTGAAGAGTTTGGGTTTGTCGGCGGCGTACTTCTTATTTTTCTTTACGGCTTTCTCCTTTACAATCTTTACGCAATTTATCAAAAAACATCTGATAGATTTGGTAAATTACTCATCGGTGCGATTTTTGTTTTTTTCGGGCTTCAGATTCTTACCAATCTCGGTGGCATGGTGAGTTTGCTGCCGCTCACTGGCGTTCCTTTACCTTTTATCTCATACGGCGGTTCGCACATGTTGGTATCGTGTATACTCATAGGTATTGCTATGAACATTGCCCGCAAAGCACACGCTTAAAAAAATATGAAAACACTCCTTATCACTGGCGGTCATCCGACACCTGCGCTTGCCGTTATTGACTACATCAAAAAACATACCCTTCCCTATCATCTTCTATTTGTCGGAAGGAAATACAACAACCCACGGGAACGATCAATGAGCTTCGAATACCAAGAAATCAAAAGAATGGGTGTTCCATTCATTCACCTTGTCACAGGGCGGATGACGAGGTTGGTTAGTTTGAAGATATTTGTCGATATGCTCAGGATCCCTATAGGCTTCATCCATGCTTTTATTATTCTTTTCACCAAAAGCCCGGATGCGGTTTTGTCATTCGGCGGATACATCGCTGCACCTATCGCATTTTCTGCATCGATTCTCCACATTCCTGTGTACACGCACGAGCAAACGATCCACCCGGGATCAGCGAATATTTTTATCGGCAAAAGAGCGAAGCGAATTTTTGTTTCATTTGAAGAATCGCGACAATTTTTTCCTAATGAAAAGGTTGTTGTTACTGGCAATCCGGTTCGGTCAGCCATTTTCGAGTCTCATCAAAACAAACGTTATTTTCATAACACTCATCCTACGCTGTATGTGACCGGTGGATCGCTTGGGTCGCATGCGATCAACAAAGACATCGAAACACTTTTGCCCGAACTCACCAAACACTTCAACGTCATTCACCAAACAGGAAATATTCGTGAATTTAACGACTATGGACGACTTAAAAAGGCAAAAAACAACCTCCCTCCTGATCAGCAAAAACGATATATCGTGCAAGAGCATTTCTTTGCTGCAGAAATAGGTAGCGTGTATACTCAAGCCGACATGGTGGTAAGTAGAGCGGGGGCAAACACACTATTTGAGTGGTTTGTTCTTGGAAAGCCGGCGATTCTTATTCCGCTTCCGTGGTCGGCACACGATGAACAGCGCAAACATGCGCTTCTGTTTGCAAAATACAAAGTAGGAAGAGTGTTTGAGCAGCAACGACCTTCACACGAGCTATTTGAAATGATTACAGAAATGATGGAAAATAGGAAAACCTATGAAAACCATTTTAAAGCGGTTCCCGCGATTTTCACTCAAAAACCAGATCGGGCAATTCAGCACATTCTTCAGGAAATCGAAAACTAAACTACTCACCGCTTTTTTTATCATAGTGATTGCGGTGAATGTTGCGTATGGGTTTTACTCCCTTTTTAACTATCTTAGCGTGTCGACTATTGAAGTAAGCGGAGAAGCAACAACGATCGCTGGTTTGTCGCAACTAAACAATTCTTTTTTACCAACGCTAGACATACACGATGTCACCACAATGCTCCTTCGCGCAAATCCACACATTCATTCCCTCACCATAAGCAAAACATACCCACGTACCATCACTATTTTCGTGCAGCTTGAACAGCCAAGCGCATATCTTGCGGTGAGTCAAGGATACTATGTGCTCAATAGCAAAGGAAAAATAATCGCTAAAACACTCAACACACCAGGCAAGCATCTTATTTCATACTACGAAACGATACCGTATTCTGCCTATCGAGTAGGTCAAACACTTTCCCAACAGGATATTCTTGATGCGATCTATTTTCTTGAAGGAATGCGCGCACTACGTTATACGATAAATAATATTGATATCAAAGGATTCAATATGATAGGATTAGTTTCAAGCGATAAAACGTTTCTATTTTCCGCGGAAAAAGAGCGAGACACGCAGCTTTTTCAATTGGAAGAAGTTGTAAAAGAACTCAAGAAAGAAGGAATAGATTTTGAAACCATTGATTTGAGGTTTAATAAACCAGTGGTAAAATTCTCAAAGTAGGTGAACAAGAAAACTTGATACAATTTATTTATATAGTAATCGTAC
The DNA here is from genome assembly GCA_020429045.1 of Candidatus Woesebacteria bacterium. Taxonomy (GTDB): domain Bacteria; phylum Patescibacteriota; class Microgenomatia; order UBA1406; family GWC2-37-13; genus HKST-UBA22. The sequence continues at coordinate 44,818 of JAGQLS010000001.1, read as the reverse complement.
ATTTGATATGGCAGAACATATTGTTTGCGGTATAGACATCGGAAGCACCAAAATAGCAACGATTGTTGCCCTCCAAAACGACGATGGAGAGATGCGCATCATCGGATTTAATACCACGCCGTCTCGTGGGGTAAAAAAAGGAATGATTGTCGACATAGATCAAGTCATCTCTGGTCTTGAGGTAAGTGTCGAAAAAGCAGAACGTATGGCAGGGCATCGTATCAAAGAAGCTTACGTATCTGTCGGTGGGCCGCATATTTCTTCTATGAATTCTCACGGAATCGTAGCTGTGGCCAATCCACAGTTTGAGGTTGTCGACGAAGACGTGCGCCGCGTGATTGAGGCTGCGCGTGCAATCTCCCTCTCAAACACGAGGCAGGTTATAGATGTTGTCCCCCGTGAATATAGTGTCGACGGTCAAGGTGGTATCAATAACCCAACGGGTATGAGCGGGGTGCGACTGGAAGTTGATACACACATCATCACTGCCTCAACAACGGTACTCAAAAATATTGAGAAGGTACTTAACGATTTAGGTATCAAAAACAGCGGATTTGTTTTTTCCGGGGTAGCCTCTGCAGAATCTGTCATTACCGACACCGAGCGTGATCTTGGCGTTGCGGTAGTAGACATAGGAGGTGGAAAGATAGACATCGCGATTTTTATTGAAGAAGCTCTGTCGTACTCTTCATCTATCCCAATTGGCGCACGTCACATAAGTAACGATATCGCTGTCGGTTTACGCGTTTCTCTCGATTCTGCTGAAAAAATAAAACTATATCTTAGCGGCAACGTAAAAGCAGTTAAAAAAGCAATCAAAGATAAAGAAAAAGATTTTTTGACCACAGCCAAGCTGGGAATTCCTGAAAAACTACCAGATGTCACTACCAATGAACTGGTCGACGGTATCATCGGGCCACGCCTTGAGGAAATTTACAGTTATTTACGAGAAGAGATAACAAAAAGTGGGTATGAAAAACAAATTCCGTCGGGGATTGTGCTTACCGGCGGGGGAGCATTGACTATCGGCATAGTCGATATGGGTCGCCGCGTCATGCGGCTGCCGATTCGCGTAGGTATGCCAGATCGCGTAGCCGGTTTGGTTGACGAGATTTCTCACCCACAATATTCCACAACTCTTGGACTTATGTATTATGGTTCGTCACTTTCTCAAGAAGACACAACTTCATTTAAAAATTTCAATCAGATTCTGAAAAATGTTTCCTTTGCTGATATAATGTCCAATGTTCAAAAATTTTTCAAACAATTTTTACCCGGATAATTTAACATATCTATGCTTATAAAACCCAGTGCGGGTCAACCTGCAAAAATAAAAGTAGTCGGTGTCGGTGGTGGTGGCGGAAACGCCATTTCTTCGATGATTGAAGAAGGGGGTATCGAAGGCGTCGAGTTTGTTGCTATAAATACCGATGCTCAGGCTCTTCTTCACCACAAGGCAGAGATAAAAGTGCAAATTGGAGACCAGGTGACCAAAGGGCTAGGCTCAGGCGGGGACCCAGAAATCGGTCGTCAGGCAGCTGAGGAATCTCGTGCAAAACTCAAAGACGAACTTGGGTCTGCGGATATGATCTTCATCACCTGCGGCGAAGGCGGAGGCACAGGAACTGGTGCTTCGCCAATTGTTGCAGAAGTTGCCAAGGAGGCTGGTGCTTTGACCGTTGCAGTGGTAACAAAACCATTTGACTTTGAAGGTGCACCACGTCGCAGCTCAGCAGAATCGGGCATTGATCAATTGAAAGAAAAAGTAGATACACTCATTGTCATCCCAAACCAGCGCGTCCTGCAGATTATCGACAAAAAAACTTCGATTCTTGAGGCGTTTAAGAAAATTGACTCAGTTTTGCATCAGGGCGTAAAGGGGATAGCTGAACTTATCACCCTCCCCGGCCTTATCAATGTCGACTTTGCAGATGTAAAGTCAATCATGGAAAATTCCGGAAACGCTCTCATGGGGATGGGCACCGGCAGCGGCGACAAGCGCGCTATTTCCGCTATTCGCCAAGCCATTTCTTCCCCGCTTTTGGATACCAACATCGAAGGGGCGAAGGGAATCTTACTCAATATTGTTGGTGGCACAGACCTCACGATGTCTGAGATTGATGAGGCAGCTACACTTATTTCAAAATCTGTTGATCCGGATGCAAACATCATCTTCGGAGCTGCGATAAACGAATCGCTTGTTGATCAACTCAAGATAACGGTTATTGCAACGCGCTTTGACGAAGACCGCATGAAACTTTTTAAGTTCCACCGGCCTTCACAAGATGATGAGTTGATGAGTTTAACCTCGGAAGACGAGGCAGAAGAAGATGATATGTCGCTTTACCCACCAGAAGATGAGGGAAAAGAACCGAAAATCGAACCGGTGAAAAGTACCACTTCCAAAGACGACCTCGAAGAGTTCGACATCCCCGCTTTTTTGAGAAAAAAGTAAGACGCTTCTTTAATGATTGCGTTTTCTTAAGGACAATACTACTCTTTTTTGTTACAATAACAAACGTACGCTTTCGTTATTAATTATTTTTATCTATGCAACAAACGAACACGCTTAACGAACAATTCGTTGAAATGGAAAAAAAATGGTTACAGCATTGGTACGAAAGCGGCATTATTTCCAAGTATCTCCAGAAAAACGCACAAGCGGAAGAAACATTTTCCTTTCTTGACGGTCCAATAACCGCAAACAACCCCATGGGAGTACACCACGCCTGGGGGAGAACCTATAAAGATTTGTGGCAAAAATTTCACAATCTTCTCGGGCACAAACAACGATTTCAAAATGGTTTTGATTGCCAGGGTTTATGGGTAGAAGTCGAAGTAGAGAAGGATTTAAAACTTAAAAACAAAAAAGATATAGAAAATTTGATACCTGGTGACAAACAAGCATCGGTGGCAAAGTTTGTACAGCTTTGTAAAGATCGCGTCAAAAAATTTTCTGAAATACAAACAGACCAGTCTAAGCGCTTAGGGTATTTTATGGACTGGGATAACTCATATTTCACCATGAGCGATGAAAATAACTATACCATTTGGCACTTTCTCAAACAATGTTACGAACACGGATGGCTCTATAAGGGTCAAGAATCTGTACCGTGGTGTCCACGCTGTGAAACCGCTATTTCTCAGCACGAAATGCTTACCGAGGATTATAAAGAGGTCGTGCACGAATCGATTTACCTTGAATTTCCCATTGTCGGGCGAGAGAGAGAATTCCTTCTTGTGTGGACAACAACCCCATGGACGATTCCTGCCAATGTTGCCGTCGCCGTAGATAAAAAACTTGATTATATTTTGGTTGAAGGAAGTGAAAAAAAGAGATTTTGGGTTGCAAAAGATACGTTTAAACGTGTTTTTACATGGGGAGAGGAGAAGATTATTAAAACAGTCAAGGGAGAAGATCTTGTTGGTTTACAATATACTGCTCCGTTTGACGATCTCCCAGCCGTTAAAAAGACAGCAAAAGCAAACAAAGAAACATTTCATACAGTGATTGCGACCGACAACCTCATCATGCCGATCACAACCGACGAAGGAACCGGATTGGTGCACACAGCAGTAAGCGCTGGTACCCAAGACTACAAATTAGGAAAAAAATACGGCCTTCCCATGATTCCGGTGATTGCAGACAATGCCGACTATCTCGAAGGACTTGGGTTTTTAACTGGGCAAAATGCAAAGAAAAACCCTCGTCTTATTCTTGACTATTTAGAAAAGAAGGATAAAGAAGGCGATGATTGCGTTTTTCTCATCGAAAAATATAAACATCGCTACCCAGGATGCTGGCGGTGCAAGGCTGAACTGGTCTGGAAGGTGGCTGACGAGTGGTATATCGCCATGGACAAACTCTCGATGCGTGATAAAAAAGATAAACGTACATTGCGCAAGCGCATGATTGATGTTGCCAAAAAAATAACATGGATGCCTTCGTTTGGGCTTGATCGTGAACTTGACTGGCTCAAGAATATGCACGATTGGCTCATCAGCAAGAAAAATCGCTATTGGGGCCTCGCGTTGCCAATTTATGAATGCAATGCGTGTGGTACATTTGACGTTATTGGTTCAAAAGAAGAACTGCAAAAGCGGGCAGTCGAAGGTTGGAGCCAACTCGAAGGCAAGTCGCCACACAAACCGTATATCGATGAGGTAAAGATAGCATGCAAAAAATGTAAAAAGCCGATTTCACGCATCCTTGACGTAGGCAACCCCTGGCTCGATGCGGGAATTGTACCGTTTTCAACTATTTCTGCAGACAATACTTCTCCACTCTATCCACAAAGTAGAGAAGAGTGGTCGCGATGGTTCCCTGCAGATTTTATTACCGAGTCATTTCCCGGACAGTTCAAAAACTGGTTTTACGCACTTATTGCTATGTCTACTGTCCTTGAAGACGAGAACCCTTTCAAGCGCGTACTGGGGTTTGCGACACTTTTTGACGAGCACGGTCGCGCTATGCACAAGAGTTGGGGAAATGCCATAGAATTCAACGAAGGTGCAGACATCATCGGTGTCGACGTCATGCGGTGGATGTATGCACGCCAAAACCCGGGAGATAACTTACTCTTTGGTTACAACAAGGCCAAGGAAGTGCGGCGCTCCTTTTATCTTCTCCTGTGGAACAGTTTTAAGTACTATCGTTCGTATCAAGCAATAGACAACGTACAAATCACCGCGCCGCTTGAACTAAATGATCTTTCACACGTGCTTGATCAATGGATTTATAGCTATTTCAACGCAACAGTTGATCGTGTATATGAGGCGCTTATGGTATTTGATTCCCGCGTTGCAACAGAAGCTATAGAGTCGTTTGTTACCGATCTTTCGACGTGGTACATCCGCCGCAGCAGAAACAGAACCGGTGCAAGCTCTCAAGATTCAGACGACAAGCGTGATTTTTATTCAACAATGTATTATGTTCTTACCAATTTGGCGATCGTGGTTTCCCCATTTTTGCCATTTATTTCCGAGGAGATGTACACTCATTTGACTAATAAAGATTCTGTGCACCTTGCAAGCTGGCCAGAAATTGCAAGCGTCGAAGATGATAATTTATTGTCTGACATGCAGCTTATCCGAGCTGTGGCAGAAGTTGGTCATCGCGCTCGCAAGGAACTCAAAATCAAGGTGCGACAACCGCTTGCTCTGGCAACTGTTACGCTATCAAAAAATCAATCTCTTGTTGTCAAAGAAAATCTCGATCAATACCTTACTTTGTTGCAAGACGAACTCAACGTCAAACAAATACAAATCACAGATGCACCCTCAGAAGAAATTACTGTTTCCTACGATACCGATATAACGCCCGAGCTCAAACTTGAGGGCGAATTGCGTGAACTTATTCGATCGATTCAGCAGCAGAGAAAAAAGCTTGGGGCACGTATCGGAGACAGCGTCAAACTGATACTTCCCGAGCAGTTTATGCCTTTTGAAGAAGAAATAGTAACACAAACCCGTGCAGAAAAGGTTTCATATGGTGGGGATTTGGTGGTTGAGCTATAATGAAGCATGTACAAATATGCCTTAGTGGTATTACTTCTTTTTATCTTTGGGTTGATAAATTTGTTTGGTGTGCGCCCAGATTTATTGCAGAAACAGATCGTCGCATTTGTGTTGGGTTCAATTCTTTTTTTTGTTGTTCGTTCAATTAAGCCTCTCTTTTATTTCGAAAATGCAACAACACTGTATATTTTGGGACTTACACTTCTTTTTTTGACATACATTGTTGGAGCAGAATTTAATGGCGCAAAACGGTGGATCGATTTTGGATTTTATCAACTGCAGACCTCTGAAGTATTTAAAGTTACATTTCTCATCTTTTTTTCTTCATTGTTTGCCAAGCACAAAGACATCTTAAGTTCGCCATTTCTGTTCGTGCGGTCGTTGTTATATGTTATACCCGGCCTTATTCTTATCTTTTTTCAGCCGGATTTGGGTACATCCCTTGTTTTTGGTCTAGTCTATTTTGTCATGCTTCTTATGTCCTCGGTACCAAAAAAACATGTTTTTACTGGTGTGGTCGTGGGGATTGTATTATTACCGCTTTTCTGGCTTGTTTTACAACCATACCAAAAAAATCGCATTACTTCATTTATCAGCCCTGAGCAGCACAACGAATCAGTTTCATATAACATGCGTCAGTCGATTATTACGGTGGGTTCAGGAAAAATTGTAGGAAAAGGACTCGGTGTCGGAACGCAATCGAAACTTTCATTTCTTCCTGAAAAACACACGGATTTTGCTTTTGCTTCGCTTATTGAGCAGTTTGGTTTGATCGGTGGATTATTGGTTATCGCATTATTATCAACGTTATTTCTTTTTTTTATGCATCGGGCATACGAACTGCGCAACGAACGGGAACCGGTCAGACAATTTCAATTTTTTTACACCATGGGGTTTTCTGTGTTCTTTTTTTTACACGTTTTCATAAATATTGGCATGAACCTTGGCATGTTGCCTGTTGCCGGACTTCCGCTGCCATTCATCTCGTACGGCGGTACGTTTATCATGATGCTTCTCATGGGTATGGCTCTTGCAATCTAAACAGTATCATGATGTAATTGAGAACGGATTGATATTCATAGTTTTTTCTGTATAATTATCAAATGGAAAAGAAAGTAGTTGTTCGCATTGGCGGAAAGCAATATCTCGTCAAAAAAGGCGACGAACTTGTCATAGACAAGGTCAACCACAAAGAAGGAGAAGAATTCCCACTCGAAGTACTATTGTCGTTTGATGAAGAGATAGGAAAAGCCGAAATTGGCACACCAACACTTAAAGAACAGGCAAAAGCAAAAGTGCTTGAACACGTCAAAGGTGACAAAATTTACGTACAAAAATTTAAAGCAAAAGTGCGCTATCGTCGCCGAACCGGATTTCGAGCACAGCTAAGTAGAATTCAAATTACATCTATCTAATTTATGGCACATACCAAGGCTCAACGAGCAGTAAAAGGAAACCGTGATTCAAAATCCAAGCGCCTCGGCGTAAAATTGTATGGTGGTCAAGTCGCACATGCTGGCAATATCATAATTCGTCAGCGAGGTACTAAAGTACACGCAGGCGACAACGTTCTTCTTTCCCGCGATCATACACTCGTTGCACTCAAAGAAGGCACAGTTGAATTTTATCAGCGTGAAGGCAAGCAGTACGTGAAAATAGTATAATGTAGGCATGCCGATCACTACATCGTCTGCAATAGAGCAGTTTAAATCTACTTCAAATATTTTTAAAAAGGCAGAGCTCGTTGATTATTTATATCGTGAAAAACAGCTCAAGCTCAAGGATATCGCCAATCAAGTTGGCCTTAAACCTTCTTATCTTTCCCAGCTTTTACCTATTCTCGATTTGCCGGCATATGTCATGGACGGTTACTACGCAAAACAGCTCAGCGGTACACACCTGATGCTTCTTGCCCGCCTGAACGATGAAAATATAATTCATGATTTATATAGTCAGATTCTCGAAAACAAACTTTCAACCTATGAAACAGAGGAATATATCCGAAACGCGCGGTACAATGTGCACTCACACAGTACTCGTATCTCTCCTAATGAACTTAAGCGCTTTGCTGAGTTGCTATCAAAAAGGTTTGATGTCGATGTGAAGCTCAAACAAACGCGTATTGAAGGAAAAATACAGATTATGATGAAAGGAAATAGCGTAGTAACGACCAAAAAAATAAGAGAAATCATTGACAAGCTCCTTTCTAAGGGTTACGAAGAACCGGATCTAGAGGAGCACCTTATTGTTCTAGACTGATGTAAATCGGAGAGTAATCGTTTATAAGCGTGCGAAGCGACTCAGGAACAGGATTTTGAATTTTTCCTGCCTCATGAACTGGGAAGTATCTGAAAAAGACCTGTCCAATGATCGACTCTTTTGGTATAGGTCCAAACTCACGTGAATCAGATGAATGCGGTCTGTTGTCGCCCATGACAAAATAATATCCATCCGGCACAATTATCTCTTCACCTTCTTTAAGAAAACCTCCTGAGAAAATGGTTGTTTTGGCAGAAATGTAAGGCTCTGCAAGTTTGTTGCCGTTTACATAGACTTCCTGGTTTTCGACAAGAACCGTGTCGCCAGGAAGTCCAACGATGCGTTTTATGAATTCGATATCCGGATTTTGGGGAGATTTAAAGACGATCACGTCGCCGCGTTCCGGTTGGCGCATTTTATACGTCATTTTACTCGTGAAGATGTAATTGCCGGTTTGAAAACTTGGCTCCATGGAGGCGCCTTTTACCTGATTTGGCTGAAGAACAAAGAGGTACATAACAATAAAGATCGACCCAACGAACACGACGGTTTCGAGAATTTCCATCACAAAATTGATGATCGATTTTACAAATCGCATAGAATTTATTGTAAACAAGCTTACCAAGAATAACAAGTTATGAAGTATAATGGGGTGTTGCAAGCTCGTGTAGCTCAGTTGGCTAGAGCGTTCGATTCACATTCGAAAGGTCCGTGGTTCAAGTCCACGCACGAGCACAATAAAAACTACGTATTATAAATAATAGTATGCTTAATATTTTATTGGCACTTGTTTTTTACACGTGCGCTATTTTACTCGGGACTGTCGCATCAAGAAACACCTCCTTTGTGCTTGCTCCTGCAATTTCAAATGCTATTTCAGCAGTTTTACCTATTGTAGTACTGATTGCTTCATGGAGTAAGGCTGAAGCAAAATTAAATTCTATTAAAGGAGTAGTTTTTTCAATATTAACGGGTATAGCTGTTGCTCTTTTTACAATTTTTTTAAACAAGAGTTATGCATCAAGCAAAATTGGTATTGTGGCTCCGATAGTTTTTGGTGGTGCTATATTTTTTTCTGCTGCGCTCAGTTATATTTTCTTTCACGAAACTATTTCAAAAGTTCAAGCCATAGGATTTCTTTTTTTATTCTTTGGATTCAGCTTTATCATTTACGCAAATTTACGATAACACACCATGAACCTTACTGCTGTTGTTCTTGCGAAAAATGAGGAAAAAAATATTGTGGCGTGTTTGCAATCGCTCTCCTTTTGCGATCGTGTGGTGGTTCTGGATGATAATTCTACAGACAACACAGCTGCTCTCGCGCGAAAAGAAAGCGCTGAGGTTATCAATGCGCCCGTCAACGACAATTTTGCAACGCAGCGCAATAAGGCGATGAATATGGTTAAAACCGATTGGTTGCTCTTCGTCGACGCAGACGAGCGTGTTACCCCAGAACTTCGTGATGAAATCCAGAGCGTGTTGCAACACCCAACATGCGACGTGTATGCGATAAAGCGCATAGATGTTTTTTGGGGTAAAAAATTAGCTCTTGGCGAACTGTATAAAGCTGCACACCAAGGCTTCGCTCGCCTTATGAAAAAAGACACTGGACACTGGGAGGGAACTATTCACGAATGTTTTGCGACGAACCGTAACACGTGCACACTCGAGCATCCGCTTATCCACCATGCACACGATTCAATCAAAGGTTTTCTCCTTTCTGTAAATACCTACAGCACAATCCGAGCAAAAGAATTGATGAAACAGGGTATACAACCTTCGTTATTTCACCTTATTTTTTTCCCATTGGGAAAGTTTTTCTATACCTATTTTTTTCTTCTTGGGTGTGTGGAAGGTGTGCAGGGATTTATCTATTCGTTTATTATGAGTTTTCATTCATTTCTTGTGCGGGCAAAGCTTTATCAGTACACTATGATCGATGATACGTCGTCTCGTTAATTATGGCTATTTTATTTTTCTTCTTTCGTTGATTGTTGGACAATTGGCCCGCATTCACCTTTTCAACGAAGCAGTGTATACCTATCCGTACGAAATTGCATCTTTTTTGTTATGTATTTCTCTTGTAATTCGTCATAAATTGAAACCTTTCATAAATCACAAAGATTTGACCCGCCCGTGGATACTCTTTTTTATATATCTTTTGTTTAGTCTCTTCGTTTCGTTGTTTCGCTATAGTGCCGGAGAAAATATCATCGCTGGGTTATATTTTGCACGTTTTGTGTTCTATGGATTATTTATTGTGTATGTTTTGTACGATCTTTGCACCACCAATCGTTTAAAACACATAAAGGAAATTTTAGCTCTAACCATAGGTCTTATCATCGCTTCCTCGTTTTTACAGTTTAGTTTGTATCCAAACATCGGCAACATCGCATATCTTGGGTGGGACCCACACATCAATCGCGTGGTTGGAGCGTTTCTTGATCCACCAATTACAGTTTCTCTATATTTTCTTATCGCCTATATAGTGTGGCATACGCACAATCAAGCCGGAAAGTACAAAGGATTGTGTACGATTGCGCTTGTTTTGCTCGCCATGATGATTACCCTTACTTACTCTCGAGGAGGTTTTTTAGCGTTGGGTGTCATAGTACTCATTATTTCATTTCAGACGAAGGCATTTCAGTGGCTGCTTCTTGTGATAATGATGTGCGGTATCGTGCTTGTCCTCCTTTCTAACTCACTGGAAAGCACCAATTTACTTCGCACGACGTCTATTGCATCGCGCTTTGCCGACTACAAGCTTGCCTACCTGATTGCACGCGATCATATGTTTACTGGCATCGGGTACAATCATATCCGCGCCGAGAAGACGCACTATGAAACTGCCGTTACTGTGGTTCCGTTTAATCCTTCGCATTCTGGGGGGTCATTTCACTCAAGCTTCGTCATCGTCGCGGTGACTGGAGGAATCATAGGATTGATATTGTTTCTTTCGGCGCTTGTGAAAACCGCAGTAATGGTGCCGAAGGTTTGGCCGCTTATCGTATTCTTAAGCGTTATTTCGATTTTTGATAATGTGTTGTTGCACCCGCTCGTACTATCCCTTCTTCCCATCTCGGCAGCGTTCAGTTATCGGGCTCGTACACGACTTTGAGGATTTGACTTGTTTCGTTGCCCACAGTATCGCGCGCCTTCACTTCAAAGCTATTTTCACCATTTTTTAGGTGCAGTGATGAGCGAAAACGACCAGAAAAGTCGACAACGATAGGAGTATTGTTCACAAAAACGCTGGCATCGGTATCGGTTGACCCCGAAAGATCGATATCCTGCTTGCTCGTTTTAGTCCCATCCGAAGGAGAATCAATGGTGAGCTCTAGTTCACCAGATTTATAGCGGATAGTAAAATGTTCAGATTCGCTCGATTGGTTTGTTTTGGTATTTTTTGCAACAAAGTAGATGTCGTTCTCGCCATTTTTCAAACCTTCTACTTCTATTTCAAATTGCTTGCTTGGGTTTGAAACATAATCAATTCTATCATCGTTGAGGTAAATATCTATTTTATTGTAGTTTTCAACGATACCCGTGACGATGATGCGTGCTTCGTTGGTTGCCGTTTCGGGTGGATCGACATCGAAGCGTTCAATGAGGGTATTTTGAGAAGTGTCGGTTTGTACGTTCTTGTTTGGATTTTGTATTTCCTTGACAAAAAGAGCTGATTGGATGAGCGCGGGGAGACCAATAAATGCAATCACGCCGATGACGATCAAGCCAAAAAGAATCATCAGCATGTTTTTTCTATTTTGTTGTTGTTTTTGATGTTTGGTAAGTCTACTCATGAGCCGATGAGAGGAGTTGAACCTCCAACCTCTCCCTTACGAAGGGATTGCTCTGCCATTGAGCTACATCGGCTAGGTTAGTACAATCCTTGGTAGTATACACTATTTTGCACCAGTGCGACATTTTTTGCCACTGTATAGCGTTATTCCCTTCCTAACGATTTATAAAGTACTTTCCAAGGTTCCTGATATTCGCCTTCGTAGCCAAGTGCCCAGACACCAATCCCGTCCAAATGATTGTTGGCAATATACGCACATTTTTCAGCAAGCGAGCGATCGTCTTCATAATAAATTTGTTTGATAAACCCATTTTGGTTGTAGATAAGGTAGGGCGTTTTGGAAACGTCGTCAAAGTAAAGTTCTTCGTCGTCACGTTGTTCGATAAGCGATTGGACACGCTTGTAGGTAGCAAGTGCGCCCGTTTGCGGTACGATGTAACTATTTGGTGCTTTTGAATAGGTTTGCCACTCGTAGCCATAAAATGGCACAGCAAGCACAATTTTCTCAGCAGGAACGCGACCAATCATCGACTGTATGCTTTTGTCTATGCTTGGCGCATCGCTTTGTGCATACAGTGGGGAAACAGAGCCTGCTTGGACAGCTGTTGGCTGTCGGTAATCGTAGCCCATGAGTACGACTTGATCCATGGTTTCGCCGATTTTGACCATGTCGTAGGCATTGTCGTTGTAAACCGCAGTCGCATTGACGTCAAACGACAAAATAATCCATGGATATTCAGCGCGCAATTCAGACGAGACTGTTTCTAGGAAGCGATTGAGGTATTGGTGTGTGGGGTAGTCTACATCACTTACATATTCAAAATTGAAGTTTATGCCGTCGAGATTGTAGTCTTTGATCAGATTTTTGAGCGATTTTACTGCATTTTGGGTGGCAGTTTCGCTTGAAACTAGCTTGTCTATACTGCTATTTTCGAAATTGGTTATGGAAACAAGGATTTTGGTGTTTCCGCGAGCTTGTTCGATGGTGCCTCTCAGTTCGTCGGAGGTGAAGTAATGCCAATTGAGGGTTTCTATGCCTTGGTCGTTGACCTTCGCCAAATACCCCTGATCGTTCATGCCGATCCCAAAATAGATGAGCTGATCAAGATACTCGCTATGTACGGGTGCATGCTGTGCTACGCTCCACGACGGAAGAAAGCCGATTATGACTTTTTTTTGATCTGAGGTTTGCGCGGCATAAGGTGCAGAATAACTCTCAGGCAATGGATTGGTATTTTCCGCTGCCTTGGTACCAAAGGAGAATGATTGTTGTGAAAGTATGTAGGTGGTTGAGGTAATAAGAGCAAGGAATGCGACCACGAGAGCGAGATACAAAATGTTTGTTTTGGAAAAGGCATGTTTAAATGAGTGGTGATATTCCCTAAACCCAAACTTCATATATTAATAGTATCAAAAAAGTATATAAGAGGTGCGATGTGGTAAAAAATACATATTAGATGTATAATATTACTCTATGTTTTCAGTTGAAATGGTAGTAAGAACTGGTGATTTACCTCTTCCTCCTCATCATCCTCTTGCAGGAAGAATTTTTCACAATCTTTCAATTGCAGAGGTCGGCTTAGCACTGCTTATTAACGACAATTCCGTCGTGCCACGCGAGGAGTATAACTATCCGGATTTGCTTGCACGTTTTCTCCCATCACCGGAGGAATATGAACAAGGAGTGTTACTTAGTCCAAAACAGGAAATGAAATTGAATGAGGTTGACCCAAGTTTAGCTTCACCCATTTTGAGCATATTTAAGCGGTTTTATAATAGAAATCGTGTGTTATTTTACGCAACTTTACAAAGAGTGCACTTGTGTCAACAAGCGTTTAGGGGGATACTCCCACAAGAAATTTTTAGATACTCTCAAATGCAAATTGGTGAAGAATACAGATTGTCATACAATCAGATTTTTGGTGTCGGTACATATATCGCAAAACACCCCACGTTTGAAAGCGTAACTAATCAAGCCGATATGTACTTGCAAAGCTTATATGAAAGTATGGCGCTTACATAAATCACAGAGAAGTGCTCGATTCATTGAGGAAATATAGAGAAACTATTTTTATACGTAAAATCAATAATGGATTTATTAAGGATAAGGATTACGCAAAATTGACTGATAGAGCAAAGGCAACCAGGATACTCGATTTTCAAAAATTGATTGATATGGAGATAATTGAAAGAAAAGGTAAGGTAGAGCTACGTATTATGTGTTAAAGGAGAGGTGATGTTAATCGTAAATGTATTATTATCAATGAGCGGGTAGGGGGAATCGAACCCCCACCTCGACCTTGGGAAGGTCGCATTCTACCACTAAACCATACCCGCATAAAAAACTTGGGCCACCACTTATTTCGTAGACTTGGGGATCACAATTGTCTTACCAACCTCAATATCATCTGGGTTTTTGATATTGTTTGCTTGGGCTATTATGACCCACGCATTCAGATCGCCGTACACCCGTTGTGCGATAAGCGATAGACTGTCTCCTTTTTGGATCACATAGGTGTCGCCAGCGTATTGCACCTGGTCGGTTTGTGTCGCGCTTATCTGACCATCCTCGGTCACGAGTTCATCTTTTTGTTGCATCGCTTGCTCACCCGATGATTGTGTGTCCGCCACTTCTTGCGAGACAGAACTTTTCCCATAGCCGTTTCCTGCAACAAAACCAAAGATAAAACACACAATCGCCAAACCAGTAGCAAACGCATATACATTTTCTCGGATTTTTTTCGTCAGTTCTTCCATACTGACCGTTGGCAATTCCATACGTCTATTCTATCGTAAAACGCAAAAATATGCTAGAATAAGTCTATTACCATTTTTTAACACCCTATGATTATCGTTGCAATTGGAATCGTCTTTTTCGTTATTCTCTATGTTGTCGGCACCTACAATGGATTTGTCGTTGTGAAAAATCGTATCAACGAAGCATTGTCCGGCATTGATGTTCAGCTCAAGAGACGTGCTGATCTCATCCCTAACCTTGTCGAAACAGTGAAAGGATATGCAAAACACGAAAAACAAGTGTTTGAAAATGTCACAAAAGCTCGGACAGCTCTTATAAAAGCTGGTAACATCCAAGAAAAAGCAGCTGCCGACAATATGCTTACCGGTGCTCTCAAATCGCTTTTTGCCGTTGCAGAAGCGTATCCAGAGCTCAAAGCAAATACCAATTTTGAAGCGTTACAGCGCCAGCTCGAAGACACCGAAGATAAAATCGCCTATTCACGACAGTTTTATAACTCTAACGTGCTCGACTTCAACACGAAAGTAGATGTGTTTCCTTCAAATATCATCGCAAACATGTTTTCGTTTACGAAGTTTGAGTTTTTCCAGGTCGAAGATGCTACTGAACGTAAGAATGTGGAGGTAAAATTCGAGTAAAAGCTTGAAACTTATAACTTATAATTCAGTGACTTTCTAACTATTTCATGTCAATCTATAACCAAATCAAGAACAATCGAACAAAAACATATATCCTTTTCACGCTTTTCATTATCATATTCAGCGGATTCTTTTATCTCTTAGGTCTGGCATACGATAATGGGATAGGCTATTTCTTGCTTGGCTTGCTCATCTCAATAGCTTCTTCAGTGGGAAGCTATTTTTACTCAGACAAGCTCGTTTTAGCAACAACCAAGGCAAAAGAAGCAAAAAAAGAAGATTACTTCGACTTTTTTACCGTTGTAGAAAATTTGTCTATCGCTTCCGGGGTACCCACACCCAAAATTTATGTCATTGACGATCCATCACCCAACGCTTTTGCAACAGGTAGAGACCCCGAGCACGCCGTTGTATGCGCCACAACTGGACTACTCGACATGATGGAGCGATCCGAACTCGAAGGGGTCATAGCACACGAACTTTCCCACATCAAAAACTACGACATCCTCGTTGCAACCGTGACAGCTGTGCTTGTGGGAAGTATAAGTCTTGTAGTCGACCTTATCATGCGTTCAATCTGGTGGGGCGGGTTGAGCGGATCAAGAAAAGAAGAAAATCGTAACCCATTTATTATTTTTATCTTCCTATTTGCCATAGGTGTAACACCTGTTGTCGCTTCACTCATACAACTTGCCATTTCGCGCAAACGCGAATATTTAGCCGATGCTTCGGGTGCTCTTTTGACGCGCAACCCAAGCGGACTGTCACGAGCGCTTATAAAAATTTCTCAGTATCCATATGCTGTGCGGTCAGCAACTACATCGACTGCTCATCTTTTTATCGCAAACCCGTTTAAACGCAAAAATGCCCGCACTTTGCTTGCCTCACTGTTTAGTACACACCCACCAATTGAAAAGCGCATCGAAATTTTGAACAGCATGTAACAGATGACAAACACATCAAAACAACCACTATTGGTCACTTCAAAAACATACAAGCACAACACAACAACTTATGTGCGGCTTCTTATAAAAACTTCACTTTTCCAAAAAGGAGATGACTTTCCAAAAAAAATAGCTTCTGAAGTTGCAAAAGCCTCAGCACACATTAAAAATATAAAAAAAATGTGGTATTTGGTGGTTTCTGAAAAAATTGTTGCCATTTCTCAAGGACGATCGTATTTCATCAAAGACATCAAGGCTGGTTGGTGGGCGGTAACCCTTTCCCGATTTGTATCGAAAACACCATTTGGCATAGGACTAGGAAGCCAATGGACTATGCAGCTTGCCATAAACGAAGTAGGGCTTCCCCGCATCCTTTTTGCTGCACTGGTTTCGGTACTGACGAAGCCGCTGGGTATACGTGGGTTGTTTTACCACATTGTCGGGCGAGAAATAGCAGCAATCGATGGCCCAACAGAATATTCATTGTACCCTTCCAATGTTTCGGCAAAACTTGCTCCAAAAAATCCACAAAAAGCTGCAGCCGACATTTCCAAAGAGATAAAGAAGTTAAAAATACATACTCAGTTTGGCGGTACGGTTATTGCCGACGCAAACGACTTAGGAGTAAACATTCTCGGCAACGACACGGATAAACCAGACTTATTTTTTGTAAGTGGTATGAAAGATAATCCTATGGGCCAAGGTCGAGAACAAACACCGCTTGCTATCTTCTATGCTGCATAAAAATGACCTAGACTTGGAGATGATTTTCGCTATAATGACAGCATGTCAAAAAAAGCCTCTATTCCTAAAAAAAATGCAGAACACCTGGCAAAACTCACCAATCTTACTCTAAGTGATGATGAACTGGCATTGTATTCCAAGCAACTTGGAGAGACTATTGACTATATCGACAACCTTAACGAACTTAATACTAAAAATGTCCAGGCTACTTCGCATTCAACCGCAATAACCAATGTAACATTTGAAGATGGCACCCCATCAGTTCGCACGCTCACCCAGCAAGAAGCACTGAAAGGAGCAAACCATACGTCTTCTGATTATTTTGCGGTTAATAGAATCATTGCGTAATTATGGACTTACTCGGCGCTTCACTCACCAGCATCGTACAGGCCTTATCCGATAAAAAAATATCCGCTGCTGATGTGTATGATTTTTTTCTCAAACGTTCAAAACACTATCAAAACGATTTGAACGCGTATGTAACTATTCTTGATAAACCGCATGCAGGCAAGGTAAAAAATAATATACTGCACGGTATTCCTTTGTGTGTCAAAGACAATTTCTCAACACGCGGGGTGCGAACGACTGCATCATCCAAGCTGCTTGACAAATATGAACCACCATACGAATCGACCGTAACCAAGCGCTTGTTGGAAGCGGGGGCTACGATTTTGGGGAAAAACAACATGGACGCATGGGCGCACGGTTCATCTACCGAGACATCAGATTACGGCCCAACACGCAACCCCTGGGACACACAGCGTGCACCAGGCGGCTCATCGGGGGGGACGACGGCTTCTGTAAGCGCATATCTTGCACCTGCAGGCATCGGGTCTGAAACTGCAGGTTCGATACGACAACCTGCGTCGTGGTGTGGTGTCGTTGGTCTCAAGCCGACCTATGGTCGCGTTTCTCGCTACGGAGTGATTGCTATGGGTTCATCTTTTGATTGCCCAGGACCAGTAACGACAACCGTCGAAGATGCAGCTCTTCTTCTCAATATCATCGCAGGTAACGACCTGTTTGACGCCACATGCTCGGATTATAAACGGCCAGATGATTATCGAATAGGCATGAAAAAGAAACGAAAGCTTACCATTGGTGTACCTAAAGAATACATGCAAAACATTGAACCATCGATGCTCAAAAAAGTCGAAGAAGCGTTTGAAGTGTACAAAAAGATGGGGCACATCTTCAAATCGGTGTCGTTGATCGATCCAAAGTACGCTATTTCTGTCTACACCATTTTGCAACGAGCAGAAGTTTCGTCAAATCTGGCCCGCTACGATGGCGTGCGTTATGGTAAAAACCGTAGAGCTTTTGCAAAAGAAGCAAAAAAACGCATTATGCTAGGCGCTTTCACCCTCTCCCAGGGTTTTTATGATGCGTATTATGAAAAAGCGCAAAAAATAAAAACGCTCATTATCGAAGATTTGCGCCGTGTATTCAAAGACGTAGATGTACTTATGTCGCCAGCGACGCCAACAACCGCGTTTAAACTCGGGGAATTTGAAAAATATCCTTTCTTCGGCGAAGTCATGGATGTATTAAACGAATCAGCATCTGTTGCAGGTACACCGGCTATAAGTATCCCTGTTGGACTTGATACGAAGGGTCTGCCTGTTGGTATGCAGATCATGGGAAATTTTTTTGATGAAGAAACGGTTTTGAATGCGGCCTACCAATTTGAACAGGAAACAAATTTTATGGATGTGATCAAAAAAGGAATTAATAATTATGTTTAATATCATCTTAAGCAAACAAACTATACCTTTATGAAAAAAACTACCGATTTTGTCGATTTATACAAAAAATACGGTGAATATAACATTTTGTTTAATCAATTAAACATGGCATCTCCCTCTATTGAATATTCTTGGAGAAAAACAAAAACACTCATTGAAAATAAAGCAATATTGTTATTGAAAGAACGTGCAAACGGAGAAAGAAAAGTTGCGGTTTGTGATATTGGATGTGGCAATGGAGCAACCCTTATCCGTCTTGCGCAGGAATTTTCAAACAAAGCTTCAAAAATATCATTTACCGGCTTTGACATCTCAAAACCCTTTGTTGACTTTGGAATACAGGCCGCACAGCACAAGGGTCTGAAGAATATTGCATTTAAAACATTTAATATCGAAACAGATAATCTCCCGTCGAAATATGATGTCATCATTTGCTCAGAGGTTCTTGAACATGTACATAATCCCAAAGAGATTTTAAAGAAGATAAGAAAACACATAAAAAAGGGCGGATTTCTCATTCTTTCTACACCAAACAGCAAAAACTTTATTAAGTATCCATTTCTTTTTTTAAAAAAATATATTACAAATAAAAATAACGAAATCGTAGCAAAATATCTCACCAAAAAAGAAGAAACTTTCAAGCTCGCAGAGGAGGAACAGCATTTATATATCTTTAGTCATAACGAACTCAAACAAGCATTAATGCACGTTGGTTTTTCTAAAGTTTTCTCCTTGAGAGGGGCTGTAGTCTTTGGTGGACCTTTTCTGGACAATCACCCACTACTTTTTGCAGCAACTATCGTACTTGATGTTTTTTTAGATTTTATGAACATCCCTCAGGCAAGTTGGGATACTATTTTTTATGCAGAAAATGAACATGATGCTTTTTGATTTTTTCGTTTTTATTTTTGAACTTTAAACTTTTTCCTAATTATCTAACAACTAACAACTGAATCATGACTCAATACATACCCATCATCGGACTAGAAATCCATGTCGAACTCAAAACAAAATCAAAAATGTTTTGTCAGTGCTCGGCCGACTATTTTCATATGAAACCAAATAGCAACACCTGTCCGGTGTGTCTCGGATTGCCCGGAGCTTTGCCTGTCCCCAACAAAACAGCAATCGAATGGACTATGAAAATAGGCAAAGCGCTCAACTGCAAGCTCAATACCCATTTTAAATTCGATCGGAAACACTATTTTTATCCCGATCTTCCCAAAGGGTATCAAATAAGTCAGCTAGATAAACCTATTTGTGGCGAAGGTCATGTTGAAGTATTTTTTCCAGCAAAAAATAAGGAGGCACCACAATCGCATGTCAAAAAATTTCGAATAGAGCGCGTACATCTTGAAGAAGATACAGGAAAATTATCACATAAAAATAGCACATCGCTTATTGATTTCAATCGATCTGGTGTACCGCTTGTCGAAATAGTCACCGGTCCTGATTTTGAAAGCGCCGAAGAAGTAAAGGCTTTTCTAGAGGAACTTTACACAATCATCACGTATCTTGATGTTTCAGACGCAAACCTTGACGAAGGATCGATGCGCATGGAGCCAAATATTTCTCTTACGCTCAAGCGCGGCGTGTTTCCCGATTACAAAGTTGAGGTGAAAAATATAAACTCATTCAATTTCGCCAAAAAAGCTATAGAGTTTGAGATCAGGCGTCAAACAGCAATCCTTGAAAAAGGAAAAACGCCCAAGCAAGAAACGCGCGGCTACAATGAGGACAAGGGAATAACATTTGCACAACGTTCAAAAGAAGAGGCAAAAGATTATCGTTATTTTTCAGATCCTGACATTCCTCCGTTTGTGTATACAAAAGGACAAATTGACAAAATCACTCGCGATATTCCTGAACTGCCATTGGCAAGATTGACGCGCTTTATCTCTTCATATGGCCTACGCGATAGCGACGCATTTCAATTGACACGAACAGTAAACACTGCGGAATATTTTGAATCAGTTCTTAATGAATGTGCGAAAGAAAAACGTAAAGAACTTGCCCAAAAGATTGCACATGCGATTATCAACAAACGCATATCGACAAAACTATCCCCCAAGGAATTTGCAGAAAAGCTGCTCGAGAGCCTTACGCCTAAGGAAACTGACATTACATTGTTGAAGGATACAATCGACCGCGTGCTTGCAAGAAATGCAAAAGCAGTATCTGATTACAAAAAAGGCAAAACAAGTGTCATCATGTTCCTGGTTGGTCAGGCCATGCGCGAAATGAAAGGCAAAGCCGATGCGAGTATGGTAAGAATTGAGCTTGAAAAATCCTTTAAAAATAATTAATTTATGGACTCATTAGCAGAAATAGATGCTCATCATTTTACAATCAATCCTGTAGTTCAACGGGTAATGCACAATGCTTCTAATGAACTTACGAGAACATGTCCAGGTTTTCATGCAATAACTTTATTTGGGTCGCAAGCCACGGGTAGATATAAATTTTCTTCCGATGTAGATTATGGAATAATCGCAGCAAAAGAGGTTCTAAATACTGATACTGGAGAATTACTTTTATTTAATTCAAGGAGAGCTTCCAATATAATTTCATCATTTTTTGGAAAATATAGTTTAAAACCTTGTAAAACACATTCAGGTGGTTTGATCTTGCTTAACTTATCAAATGATCCCCATACATACATAAGTGAATTAAATCATTATGCAAACATACTTCAAGGGAGAACTCTATCTAGAAATGCAACAAACCTTGGTTTTCTCAATACAGAAGTGTTCCCTTTTTGTTTACCTTTTGGAATTAATTTTGGCAATGAAGAAGCAATCCGTACAGCCCAAGAATTTATAATAAATCTGATTTCCCAAACAGAAGATCCGGAATTAACACAACTACAACTCAACAGAGTTTTGGAATTAATGTATGGTGTTGAGAGTTAACTGTCACTTTATATCTAAATCATGTCATTTGTTCACCTACACGTACACTCAGCATACTCACTTCTTGATGGTATGTGCCGCATAGAAGATCTCATCGAAACCGCAAAAAAATACAAAATGCCTGCAGTCGCACTTACCGACCACGGAGCGCTGTATGGTGCGTTCAAATTTTACATCAAGGCAAAGGACGCAGGCATCAAACCCATCATAGGGTGTGAACTCTACAAAGCAACGCGCACAAGAAACGACAGAAGCACAGCAATCGACAAAAAACGCTTTCACCTTTTGGTTCTTGCCAAAAATCTGACCGGCTACCAAAACCTGTTGAAACTTGTCTCTGAAGCAAACCTGACCGGATTTTATTACAAGCCGCGTGTCGACTGGGAACTGCTTGAAAAATATCGAGAAGGACTCATCGTAACGTCTGGGTGCATGCAAGGAGAAATTCCCCAACACCTCCTCAGGGACGAAGAAGAAAAAGCAGAAGAAATCTTAAAAAAATATCTTGAGCTCTTTGAAGGAAATTTCTATATCGAACTTCAGCGGCACCCGCAAATCGACGAATCCGAGGGACTTGTAAAAAAACTTGTAGCTCTAGCAAGGAAATACGCACTGCCACTTATTGCAACAAACGATGTGCACTACATAAACAAAGATGATGCCTATGCACAGGAAATCCTTTTGTGCATCCAAACCCAACGTGCGATTTTCGAGAAGGATCGACCCATGTCGATGATTGATGTACCCGACTACTATTTCAAGTCTCCAAAAGAAATGGCAGGGGATTTCCACGACTATCCGGAAGCAATCGAAAATACGCTCAAAATAGCAGAACAATGTGACCTCGAAATTCCTCACGGCTCGCTTATCTTGCCCAAATACGATATTCCAAAAAATACAACTCCTGAGGATTTCCTACGGAAAATGACCTACGAATGCAAGGGGCGCGTAACCGAGCACGACGAGAAAACCGTGAACGATCGCCTCGATTACGAACTCGACATCATCAATCAAAAAGGGTATGCAAACTACTTTCTCTTTGTGCAGGATATGGTCAATTGGTCTAAAAAACAAGGAATCGCTGTAGGTCCGGGCCGCGGTTCGGCTGCAGGTTCCCTTGTTTCGTATGTCCTCAACATTACAGACATCAATCCGCTCGACTTCAACCTGCCTTTTGAACGATTTCTAAACCCTGCTCGACCTACACCACCCGACATCGATATTGACTTTTCCGATCGAAGACGCGACGAAGTGATCGACTATATTTCAAAAAAGTATGGCCAGGAAAACGTTGCGCAAGTCATAACCTTTGGTACCATGGAATCGCGTATGGCTATCCGCGACGTTGCCCGTGCTTTAGGGTATACCTACTCACAAGGCGACCGGATAGCAAAAATGATTCCACCACCCAAACAGGGCTTTCACCGCTCTCTCTCACAAACACTAGATGAAGAAGCACCATTTAAATACGCCTATGACCACGAAGAAGAGACAAAAAAAGTTGTCGACATCGCGGTTAAGCTCGAGGGACTTCCGCGACATTTTTCCGTTCATGCTGCGGCAGTTGTTATAAGCGACAAACCGATTACTGAGTATGTGCCAATTCAAAAAGACAACAAAGAAGGCCGGATCATCACTCAGTACGATATGTATTCGATAGACTTGAATGCAGTTTCTGAGAACAAGGCCGTAGGACTAGTGAAAGTCGATATCCTTGGACTGCGCAACCTCTCCATCTTGGAAGAGGCTATAAATTTTGTTAAACAAACGAAAGGAACAAAAATTGATCTCCACAACATACCCTTAAACGACAAGAAAACCTACGATCTCATTTGTTCTGGAAAAACGATTGGTGTTTTTCAACTTGAGTCGGCAGGTATGAGACGCCTCGCCAAAGATCTACAGCCATCAAAAATCACCGACGTAAACGCTATGGTAGCCCTGTACCGACCTGGTCCGATGGATCTTATCCCGGAATTTATTAAAGGTAAAAAAAATTCAAAAACCATCAAATATATTCACCCTGATCTGAAGCCGGTACTGGAAGAGACCTATGGCGTTCTGGTATATCAAGAACAAATTATTGATATCGCGGTGGCTCTTGCAGACTTTGACAAAAGTGAGGCGGATTTGTTGCGCATGGCGGTCGGAAAAAAGAAAAAGAAATTGATGAAAGAAGGAAAAGAAAAATTTACCAACGGCATGTTGAAAAATGGCTACACAAAAAAATTAGCAAAGGATATTTTCGGGTTTATTGAAAAATTTGCTGCCTATGGATTTAACAAACCACATTCGGCTTCGTACGGCTTGATTGCCTATTGGACGGCCTATATGAAAGCAAACTATCCTGTTGAGTTTATGACTGCACTGCTTACTGCAGAACTACACGGCACGTCTGGTCCGCTTCGCGAGGTCAAGATGTCCCGCGCCATCGACGATGCCAAGCGTATGAATATTGATATTCTTCCTCCAGATATCAATACATCTGATGAAGATTTTACCATCGAAGATAACGCCATACGCTTTGGACTTTCTTCGGTAAAAAATGTTGGCTCAGCTGCGATAAGTTCAATACTCAAAACTCGCAAAGCCGATGGAGCGTTTAACTCGTTTAGTGATTTTCTTATGCGCGTCGAGTTGCGCAAAGTAAACAAAAAATGCGTAGAAAACCTCATAAAGTCGGGAACTTTGGGTGCCTTTGGCAACCAAGCAACGCTGTTGACACATTACCCTCATGTCGTGCGGCAAATTTCATCACTTAAAGAACAACAAGATAAAGGACAATTTGGTCTTTTCCAAGCGCAGGACTTCAATAAAGAACGAGTCGATACGTTTTCTCATCTGCCGGAGTTTGACAACACCACGCTTGTTGAACACGAAAAAGAAGTGTTTGGTTTTCTCATAAACAGTGATCCCCTCAAAAAGCACAAAAAGATTATTGACAAAAAAGTAACCAAGGAATTTACAGATATCAGTGAAAAGGACAATAACAGAAGCTTTATCTTTGCCGGAAGAATTGTTTCAAAAAAAATAGTAAGTACGAAAAAGAATAATCATCATATGAGTTTTTTGACTGTCAATGACGGTGGAGATAGTATTGAAATTATTGTTTTTCCTAAAGTTCATGCAAAATTCGATTCCATTTTACTTATAAATAATGTTATCCTATTTAAAGGAAAGGTGAGCTATAAAGATAGCGAGCGGAAGATTTTACTCGACAATGTAGTAAACCTTGATTTACGAAAACATACATAACAGATATGTTTGAAAAGAAAGTTATGCTTTGATACAATCTTGTGGTAATCAAAAAAAATGCGAAAATATATACAATAGACGAAAAAGGAGAATTGATTTCTAAAAAAACAACACAGAAAGATGCGAAAACACCAAGCACGTTGTACACTGTATCAAAAGCCTTTGAAATAGTAAACACAGCAGCGCCAATACTGATTTTGACGTATATTGGCTTTTATTTTGAACACACACGAAACATTCGCAACTCAACGCTCATTGGTATTATAATTGGCTTAGTATTTTCCTTTTATAATTTATATTTAATTACAAAGAATGGGACAACCACACATAAGCATAAAAGCTGAGCCCGTCCTAAGTTTTGGACAATTTCAGATAACGAATTCACTTTTGACAAGCTTTATCGTCCTCATCCTGTTTTTTTTCCTCGCACGCTACTATTACAATCAGATGCAGCTAAAAAAGCGTAGCTTGTTTTTTTATGGACTCCATGCTTTTTTTGAGGAAATTTACAACATGTTCGTCTCGCTACTGCACGATAAAATAGCTGTTTTCTTTCCGCTTTTGGGAGCGTTTTTCTTTTTTATACTTTTCAATAACTGGTCTGGACTCGTCCCGGGTGTTGGCTCCGTGCTAGTAAAACCTTATCACTTCGGTTCACCTTCCATGACAACCTCTGTGATAGCTCAAGACGGCATGCACGACAACAGCATGACGGATGAGAAAATGATGAACGAAGAACAAACGATGGACGAATCTACCCAGATGACAGACGAACACGATACCATGCAAGCAGAGTCTGAAGCCGAAAACATGCACGCGGACACTATGGAGGAAGAATCAGGACACCACGAATTGGTTCCGTTCCTTCGCGGCGGCACAGCTGACCTCAATAGCACTCTTGCTCTTGCGCTTATTTCTGTTCTTTTTACCCAATATTTTGGTTTCAAGTATCTCGGCGCCAAAGATCATATTAAGAAATATATCAATCTCAAAGATCCCATGATGTACTTTCTTGGACCATTAGAAATACTGCAGGAAATTGCACACGTTATCTCATTTTCGTTCCGTTTGTTTGGCAATATTTTTGCTGGGGAAGTTTTACTTACCATATTGCCTTTTCTTTTACCAGTTTTTCTTGTTTTCATCGCATCTCCTATGTTTTTTCTTGAGATATTTGTAGGTCTTATACAGGCGCTTGTATTTACTATGTTGACAGGTGTATTCATCGGCAACGCCATTGCAAAACATCATTAATAAGTTGTTAATTATTATAATTTTTTTAATATTATTATGGACACTGAATCAGTCAGACTGCTTGCTACAGCATTAGCTATAGGTATTGGTGTTATTGCACCAGCATTAGCTACAGGAAATATTGGTAGTCGAGCTATGGAAGCTCTTGGTCGTAATCCAGAAGCCGAAGGGCAAATCCGTACAACTATGATTCTTGCAATCGCATTTGCAGAATCAATCGCCATTTATGCGCTGGTTATAGCTCTTATTATTAAATTTGTATAAACGCAGTTATGGAAAATCTTGGAATAGATATTAAGCTCATCGCTTCACAAGCAGTAAGTTTTGTTTTGTTCTTTTTCATTTTTAAAAAGTTTATTTCTACACCCCTTATAAAATTTTTGCAAAACAAAAAGAAAGAAGAGGAATTACGAGAGAAACTTGCGGAGGAATTAAAAGACAGGAAAGCAAAACTCGAAGCAAAGGATCTTGCTCTTGAGAAAGAAAAAAAACAAGCTTTTGACAAAGCGGTCAAGGAAAATAACACTCGGGCACAAAAACTCAAAGATGAACTTATTGCTCAAGCAAAAATAGAGGCACAAAAACTTATTGACGAAGCAAAAGCTTCAATTGAGCAGGAGCGTAAACAAATGTACGCTGACATGAAAAAACATATTGTTGACCTAAGCATGATCGTTGTAAGCAGCGCACTCAAGGATTTGTTAAGCCCTGAAGCACAAAAAACCGTTACTCAAAACCTTATTAAATATATTCCCGAAAAAACAAAACTCGAAAATTAATTATTTCTTATGGATAGTGCACACAAACAAAAAGTTACCATAATCACCACATATCGCCTAGGGGAAGACGAAATCTCACGAATTACGCAGCACATCCCCAATCTTAGTGAGTATGAAGTAGAGCAAATTATTGATAAAAATATTATTGCCGGGATCATTATAAAAACGCGGTCAACCATGATCGATCTTTCTCTCAAATCTGAATTACAAAAATTGCAACTCATGATGTATGAAACAAATTAACCAATATGTTGATAACGTTAAAAAACAACTTTCCTCTGTCAAAAAAACACCGGTTACACCAGAAACAATAGGTGTTGTAGATGAAGTAAAAGATGGCATAGTAACAATAAGAGGATTGCAATCAATCGGATATGGCGATCTTATCGTTTTTGAGAATAACGAACAAGCGATGGTTATCGATATGCTTGAAGATTCGGTTGGCGCGATCGTGCTTGGTAATTATTTAGGTATTACTGCTGGTCAACTCGTTCGACCAACAGGCAAAACACTTTCGATCCCTGTTTCTGACCAGCTTTTGGGAAGAGTAATTGATCCTTTGGTTCGACCAGTCGATGGCTTGCAACCAATAAAAACAGATACATACTATTTTATCGAGCGTTCGGCACCTGGCATTGTACAACGTCAATCGGTCTCTGTACCGCTCCAAACTGGCACGAAGGCGATTGATGCCCTCATTCCTATTGGTCGGGGACAGCGCGAACTGATCATCGGCGATAGAGGAACAGGCAAGACAACACTGGCTATTGATGCTATTTTAAATCAAACCAAAGGTGATGTTATTTGTATTTACTGCGCCATTGGTCAGAAGAATTCCAAAGTTGCTTCTGTAGTGAATTTACTCAAGAAAAATAATGCAATTGATTACACCATCGTCGTCAAAGCTTCGGCTTCTGATCCTGTCACGCTTCAGTATATCGCTCCATATTCAGCAACAGCCATGGCTGAATATTTTATGGATAAAGAGAAAGATGTTCTTATTATCTATGACGATCTTTCCAAGCACGCATGGGCGTATCGTCAGATATCGCTTGTGTTACGTCGTCCTGCAGGTCGTGAGGCATACCCTGGAGACGTATTTTACCTTCATTCGCGTCTTCTTGAACGATCGGCACGGCTTAACGACAAAAATGGTGGCGGTTCGATAACCAGTTTGCCGATTATCGAAACTCTTGAAAATGACGTCTCAGCATATATTCCTACCAATGTTATTTCTATAACAGACGGCCAAATTTACCTAGAAGCAGATCTTTTTAATGCCGGCATCCGACCTGCGATAAATGTTGGTCGCTCGGTTTCTCGTGTCGGATCTGCAGCTCAAACAAAAGCGATGAAGCAGGTTGCTGGAAAATTAAAGCTCGACCTTGCACAATATCGTGAACTCAGCGCATTTTCACAGTTTGAGTCTGACCTTGATGAGGAAACAAAAAAATTATTAAATCGTGGTGCAAAAGTTACACAAATTTTAAAGCAAAAACAAAATCATCCGTATACATTATCAACCCAAGTTGCAGTCATTTGGGCTGCGACAAAGGGATATTTGGACGATCTTGCCATAGATAAAATCACACTATTTGAACAAAACTATTTGCAGGATTTGCAAACAAGAGGAAAAGCATTGCTTGTAGAAATTGAGAAAGAGAAAAAAGTAAGCGAAGCGCTTGAAAAAAAGCTTGAACCTATTGTTAAAGAAAATGTTGCAGAGCTGATGCAAGAAGAGAAAGCGTAAAACTTGTGGGTTTTTTATATATTGATTTTATATTTTTATGATTTATTGCTTTCTTGATTTTTTCCCTAACATCTAATAACTAATATCTAAATCATGAACCTCAGAACCGTACGAAAAAAAATAAAATCAATCAAAAACGTAAAAAAAATTACCAAAGCAATGCAGATGGTATCTGCTGTCAAAATGAGAAAAGCACAACAGCGCGAATACGAGTCTAGACCCTATCGCGACGGACTTTCCACCATGATAGCCCGCCTTTCTCACAGTATTGATAATCAGATGTCGGGACTATTACAAATCGATACATCGGCTGCCCAGCGAGATCTCGTGATCATTGTATCGTCAAACAAGGGCCTTGCTGGTGCATTCAATTTATCGGTATTTCGATATGTTTTGAAGCGCATAGATGCGAGTAAAACAGATTTTGTTGTTGTAGGAAATAAGGCAGTGCAATTTATGGGTTCACTTAAAGATACAGATATAAAAGCAGATTTTTCTAGCGCGTCACCGGTGTTGCAAGCATCAGCCCTTTTTGATTATGTACTGGAACAATTTCAAACAGGTACATACACAACGGTTTCTATCGTATACCACCAATTTATCTCAACATTAAAATCAGATGTTGTACAAAAAACTCTGTTACCATTTGATCATTTGTATAAAGAAGTTTTTTCAAGCAATGAAGGTGAAGAAGTAGGTCGAGAATACCTCATTGAACCTGATCCGAAACATATCGTCGAAGAATTATTGAAAAGTTATGTTGAGCAAACGATACGTGGCGCACTTATAAGTAGCGAGGCGGTAGAACATTCGGCACGCATGATGGCTATGAAAAGCGCTACAGAAAATGCATCAGATCTTATTTATGGGTTAACACTGTTATCTAACCGATTGAGACAGGAAAAAATAACAAATGAATTGCTCGACATGGTGACAGCAAAAGAAAGTGTAGAAAGCGTATAACGCTTGAATGAAGCAAAAATAATGCAATTTTTATTACTAATTGAACTTTTTTTGATATGACAAAAGGAATTATCACGGCAATCCGAGGAGTAGTTGTCGATATTTCGTTTCCCGAGAGCGAAACACCTAAAGTGTACGACGCACT
Organism: Candidatus Woesebacteria bacterium; assembly: GCA_020429045.1. Classification (GTDB taxonomy): domain Bacteria; phylum Patescibacteriota; class Microgenomatia; order UBA1406; family GWC2-37-13; genus HKST-UBA22. The sequence goes on along the minus strand of JAGQLS010000001.1, from coordinate 15,353 downwards.
GGTTCACGATACTGGTAAAGAACAGATTATGTTTGAAGTGGAAGCAGTATTGGGAAGTGGTGTTGTTCGTGCCATTGCTATGACTCATGTTTACGGTCTCAAACGAGGCACGGAAGTGGTAAATACTGGTAAACCAATCGAGATCCCAGTTGGAGAAAAAGCACTTGGTCGCATTTTTAATGTCATAGGCCAGCCGGTTGACGAGCAAGGCGATGTGAAGTCAGAAATGAAGCTTCCTATTCATCGTCAAGCACCAAAGCTTACTGAACAATCGGTGAAGGAGGAGGTATTTGAAACAGGCATTAAAGTTATCGACCTTATTGCGCCTTTTGCAAAAGGAGGAAAAGCTGCTATTTTTGGAGGAGCAGGCGTCGGAAAGACGGTTCTTATTCAGGAGCTTATAAACAATGTGGCAAAAGTTCACAAAGGAGTATCTGTGTTTGCCGGAGTTGGAGAACGCACAAGAGAAGGAAACGATTTGTGGAACGAAATGAAAGAAACAAAGGTTTTAGATAGCACAGTGCTTGTTTTCGGACAAATGAATGAACCCCCTGGAAACAGATTGCGCGTTGCCCTTACCGGAGTGACCGAAGCAGAATATTTTCGTGATGAAAAACACATGGATGTGTTGCTTTTTATAGACAATATTTTCCGATTCGCACAGGCTGGCTCAGAGGTTTCAGCACTTTTGGGGCGTATCCCGTCAGCAGTAGGGTACCAACCTACTCTTGCTTCAGAGATGGCAGGATTGCAGGAGCGCATAACATCAACAAACAAAGGGTCGATCACTTCGCTGCAGGCAGTATATGTGCCGGCAGATGATTATACCGACCCTGCACCTGTTGCCACATTTGCACATCTTGACGCAACCATTACGCTTGAGCGCGCACTTGCTGAACAAGCGCTTTACCCGGCAATTGACCCGCTTACTTCGAACGCGCGCGCTCTTGATCCAACCATTGTGGGAGAGGAACACTATCAAGTTGCACAAGATGTGCTGAAAACATTGCAGCGCTACAAAGATTTGCAGGATATCATTGCAATCCTCGGCATGGAAGAATTGTCAGAAGATGATAAATTGACGGTATCGCGTGCTCGTAAAATTCAACGGTTCCTTACACAACCTATGTTTGTTGCAGAACCATTCACCGGCCTCAAAGGAAAATATGTATCTATTGAAGAAACAATTAGAGGCTTCAAAGAAATTCTTGAAGGAATGCACGATGACAAACCGGAAACGGCATTTTATATGATCGGTAGCATAGACGAAGCGAAGGGATAATAAAGAGCTTACAACCAACAAGTAACAGGTAACAACTAAAACGCGCAATGTGAACCGAAGATACCATATTTTCGAAGGCCTGCCCACCTTGCCCACCGAATCGGCGGGTGAATCGGAGGGCGAATCGGCGGGGAATGACGGTGTTTTAATGATTTTTTGCTTTAATGATTTCATGATTTTTTCCCTAACAACTAACTATCTAGCCTTATGACTTTTTAACTAAATTTTTATGTTTCTCAAAGTAATCACACCACGGAAAATCGTTATTGAAAAGGAGATCGACTCCGTCATACTTCCTACCGTGAATGGAGAAATAACCGTGCTTCCCCGACACACCCACCTTATATCATTGCTCAAAGAAGGCGTCATCACGATGAAAAAAGACAAACAAGAAGAATACCTTGCTGTCGGCGGCGGATACGCAGAAACCGATGGCAGACATATACAAATCATGGTTTCTCGCGCATATAACCAAGATGAAATCGACGAAGAAATAACCAAAAAAGCGATCCAAGACGCTCATCAAATACTTGAAAAAACAAAGGACAAACACGAACGTACCGAAGCAGCCTCTCTGCTTAACCGATCGGTTATCGATATGAAACTTCTTCAAAAATATCGTCGAAGAAGACCTTCATCTGCACCCTCCTAACATCTATCATGTATAATACTTTTTTAATTGCTATAGTGCCTTGTATTTTTTTATGAACAATTATATTATCTAAAGTACATAAATTAGCGATTATTTTTATAAATTAGAAACAGCGCATGTCACTTATTGTTGTAGAATCACCGACCAAAGCACGCACCTTCAACCGCATTCTTAAAATTAAAAAACTCGATACCAAATACTATGTATTTGCAACAGTTGGTCATTTTCGCGACCTTCCCCGAAAGAATATTTCCATTGATCTTGAGCACGATTTTAAGCCGACCTACGACATCCAAACAAAAAAAGACAAGATGGTGAAGGAACTGCGGCAACTTGCTAAGGAGCATGATCATATTTTTCTTGCAACCGACCCTGACCGCGAAGGAGAAGCGATAGCCTACCATGTTGCATATGTTCTTGGTCACGTCAAAGAGAAATGGCCGGAGTTTACTATTCAGCACAAAGATAAACTTAAACGCATCATTTTTCATGAAATTACTCCTCGTGCTCTTGAAGAGGCGCTTGCACACCCTGAAGATATTCGAACCGATTTGGTAAAGGCTCAGCAAGCCAGACGAATTCTTGATCGAGTGGTGGGATACGAAGTTTCTCCGCTTCTTTGGAAAAAAATGGGGAAAAACTGGCTTTCTGCAGGTCGTGTGCAGACAGTTGCGCTTCGTTTGATCGTTGAGCGCGAAAAGGAAATCGAAAAATTTATTCAGGAAACATATTTTCAAATTGTCGGCATGTTTCAAAATAGCGAAGAGATCAAAGCTCAACTTACCCACATCAATAACGAATCGGTTGAAATAAAAAATAAAATACCGCTTTTTGATGGCGAATACGAATACACCAAAACAACTATTGATGAAAAGAAAAAGGATGAGCTTACCAAGAGTCTTCCTGATGATTCATATTCGATAGATGACGTTTCAAAGGAAGAAGCAGAACGATTTCCACCACCTCCATACACAACATCGCTTTTGCAACAGGATGCATTTCGCAGGTTACGTTTTCCTTCCAAACTTACCATGAGGATTGCACAATCATTGTACGAAAAAGGTCTCATTACCTATCACCGTACCGATTCGTTTAACCTTTCCTCAAAGTTCGTTTTCAGTGCAAAGGATTACATAGAAGCAACATATGGGAAAGAATACGCACTTGAAAAACCACGTGGCTACAAAACAAAATCTAAAAATGCCCAGGAAGCGCACGAAGCGATTCGCCCTACCAAGGCAGAGCGTTCTCTCAAAGAAATAAAAAAGAAAAAACTTAATGACAATGAAAGGAAAGTGTATGAGTTGATCTACAACCGCGCTTTGGCGACACAAATGCAGCCTGCAAAGGTAAGAAATGTTCGCGTTGTCATCAATGGAAAGAAAAAGAGCTCGTTTCAAGCGGAATTTCAGCATGTATTGTTTGACGGTTTTATGAAAGTGCTCATGCCTGAATATGCAAAATCGCACACGCACGAACCAATGGTTAAAAAAGGAGAAACCGTTACTCTGCGATCGCTTGAGCCTGTTGAGAAAAAAACGTGGCCACCTTTTCGATACAACGAAGCCTCTCTCATCCGCACTCTTGAGGAGAAAAGTATTGGTCGACCTTCAACCTATGCTTCCATCATTTCTGTCATTATTGACAAACATTATGTCGAACGCATGAGTCGCTACTTAAAACCTGCACCGCTTGGTGTTTCGCTTTCTGACTATTTGGCCAATGGTTTTCCCGATCTTTTTAATCTCCAATTTACCGCCGAAATGGAAGACGGACTTGACGAAATTGCAAACGGCGACAAAAAACTGCTTGAACTTCTCCAAAATTTTTATAAACCATTTGTAAAAGAGCTTGAAAAACAGCAAAAGGACAACTCGCATATTGAAGTAAAAGAAGATATTTTGGAGGGTGAAGTGTGTAAAAAATGTGGCGGCACGCTGATTGCAAAATACGGAAGATTTGGAAAGTTTTATGCCTGCAGCAATTACCCGAAATGTAAATATATTCGTCCAAATTATACTTTTGTGAATGGTCCTTACAAATGCCCCAAAGATGGCGCACGACTTGTTGTGAAGTACAGTAAAAATGGCAAGCGGTTTTTCGGCTGTGAAAATTATCCGGAATGCAAACATGTCCAGTGGTTTCTCAAAGGATCAGAGGCTGAAATAAAGGGAAAACTTACATCTAGCAAGTAACAGGTAACAAGAAGATATAACGTGGGCGAAGATACCGTATTTTCAAGCTAGACCGGTCCCTTAAGCGGAGTCGAAAGGAGTGAAAAGGAAAAGTATTGTTCATTGTTTTATTGATTTTTTGCTTTAATGATTTCTTGATATATTGATTTCATGATTTACTGACTTTTTCCTAACATCAAATAACTAATCAACTAATTATCTAGCCTTTTGACTTTTTACTTTTGCCTTTTTTCGTTATACTAACTATTATCTATTCATTTTAATATATGCAGCAGCTGTATGACCCCTTTTATAACCCAGAAGTAAGTTACGAAGAAAATTTAAACCACGGACCCTACGGTGCATTTGCAGACGGAGAAGTATTTACAAAAGAAGGAGAACCGGAAAACGAATATTTTGGCAATCCCGTTTACCTTCCCTTCGGTATCCCTGCCGGCCCCCTCCCCAACGAATCATTTACCACAGCCGCATTTCACAAAGGGTTTGATATTTGCGTATACAAAACTGTTCGCACCAGAGCGCATAAAACCCATCCTTGGCCAAATATCGTGCCTGTCGATGTAGATGGCGATTTGACATTAGAAAAAGCAGCGCAAGGTTTATATCGCAAAGACGCGTACACTTCACCAATCGCCATCACCAATTCGTTTGGCGTTGGGTCGCTCGACCCCGACGGGTGGCAGCCCGACATGAAAAAAGCGGTACAAAAGGCTGGCAAAGGACAAGTCCTTGTCGGAAGTTTCCAGGGTACAAATAGGGGCGAAGGTGAGCAGGCGTTTATCGATGACCATGTTTTGGGTGCACGACTTGTGAAGGAAACAGGTGCAAAAGTAATAGAAATGAACCTGAGCTGTCCAAACGAAGGCAAAAGTAACTTACTCTGTTTTGATACAGAACTTGTAAAAACCATCTCACAAAAAGTCAAAGAGGAAATTGGCGACACTCCGCTCGTTCTCAAACTTGCTTATTTTCAAGATCAAAACCAATTAGTTGATTTTATTTCACAACTTTCGCCCATTGTAGATGGATTTGCAACGATAAACACCATTGCTTCGGCAGTTCGCAATAAAGACGGATCGCAAGCTTTACCTGGAGAAAAGCGTTTGAAATCTGGCGTTTGTGGTGCTCCCATAAAATGGGGAGGTCTCGATATGGTTTCACGTCTCCAACAGCTTAGAACAGAAAATAATTATGAATTTACTATTGTCGGTGTTGGTGGCGTAACGACTGTAGAAGATTACAATGAGTACAAAAAGCGCGGTGCCGATGTTGTTATGAGCGCAACCGGTGCCATGTGGCACCCATACTTAGCTCAAGAAATCTGGAAAGATCAATAATATCTACATAGTCATTGAGGATCTTGTGGTAACTAAAGTCATGGATTAACCCTACATACTTCTTATTCATTTTTTTTGAAAATATGATGTATATTATGTTATGATATAACTATGAAAACCAACTTTAATCAAAAAAATAAATTTTACTCATACACTGCTCAGACAAATAATCTATCTACAAGAATAGATAAGAAATCAATGCAACAAGTGTACAAAAAGTTAAACAATCCACCAAAAGGTACAGTTAGTCTTAATAGAATTCTTGACGAAATTAGCTGTGAGCAACAATCTTAACTTCTTTCATTATAAAAAAGATATTGTTCGTCATAATGATTTCCAGGCAGGAGTCAATGCACTTGACTTATATGTGAAAAAAAATATGAGTCAAAACGAGGAAAGGAATCTATCTAGGCATTACATTGGTATCGATGGTAATGAGACATTTATATCATTACTTTGTCTTTCAACTTCTGTTTTACGATTAAAGGATCTTAACGAACCTGCGGATAGTTACCCTTCATTTAACGAACTTCCTACTATTAAAATAGGTAGACTTGTTGTCGATAGGCGATTTCGAAAAAAAGATTATGGAGTAACGACGCTCAAAAAAGCTATCTCAATTTTTATCGAAATTTCTAAAAAAATAGGCGCTATAGGTTTGACCGTTGATGCTAAAAATGATGCAACTACGTTTTATGAAAAATACGGTTTTACTTATTTGAATAAGCGGGATGAGAAGAAATTTTCTCCAATGATTTTGTACACCAAAACGTTGAGAAAAAATCATCCAAGTTTGTTTGAAGATTCTGTATGAATTTCTCCTTGCGAAAAGAAAGAAGTTCGTGCATAATACATTATGCAACGATTGAAATATATCTTTGTTTCCGGAGGCGTCATTTCTGGTATCGGAAAGGGCGCAACCAGCGCTTCCATCTCTCTTCTTCTCAAACAAGCAGGCTACAACGTCACACCACTCAAATTTGAAAACTACCTCAACATAGATGCCGGCACTATAAACCCAATCGAACACGGAGATCCATTTTTATGCGAAGACGGCACAGAAGCAGACATGGACATCGGCACATACGAAAAATTTCTAAACCAAGATATGGGTGCGCTCAATTTTGTCACCATCGGCAAAATTTATAAATACGTGATCGACAAAGAGCGCAGATTCGAATACCAAGGAGAAGACGTCGAAGCCATACCACACATAACAAACGAAATTGTGAGGAGAATTCAAATATTAGCTCACGAAAAGAAAGCAAATATCGTGGTCATTGAGCTTGGCGGCACAGCAGGGGAGTATCAAAACGTTTTTTACTACGAAGCGTCGCGGATCTTGACACTTCAAAACCCTGGCGATGTCGTACATGTGCATGTTAGCTACGTGCCAACTCCTCCTCATCTGGGCGAGCCCAAAACCAAGCCAACCCAGCTTTCGGTGCGTACGCTTAATTCTATGGGTATCCAACCCGATTTTATCGTTGCGCGCTCAGAGCGGGAGCTTGACCAACGAAGAAAAGATCGCTTTGCCTTGTTTTGCAACGTGCACCCGGAAGATATCATTTCCAATCCGGATCTCAATAATATTTATGAAATTCCTCTCATCTTGCACAAGCAAAATTTACACAAACGAATACTCGAAAAACTGCAATTGCCCGTCAAAGAGCCTGATTTGAAGGAGTGGAAGCAACTTGTTCAAAAAATTAATACAAAACGTTCAAAAAAAATAACAATAGCAATTGTAGGGAAATATTTCGGAACCGGCGATTATCAGCTTAAGGATTCGTATGCGGCACTATTTGATGCCATAGAGCATGCCTCGTGGTATCAAAATGTCAACGTGGAAACGAAGTGGATCGACGCAGAGAAGGTTGAGAAGAAAGGTGTAGGCATCATCGGCGCACCTGATGGAATCATTGTGCCCATTGGGTGGGGTCACCGAGGTGCCGAAGGTATGATTGCAGCGGCAAACTACGCGAGGGAGCAGGAAATTCCCTATCTTGGTCTTTGCTATGGTATGCAGCTTGCAGCAATTGCATTTGCACGAACGGTCATCGGATGGAAGGACGCAAATACAACAGAAAACGACAATAAATCAAAGCATCCTGTCATTCACCTTATTCCTTCTCAAAAAGAACTAATGGAGCGAAGAGCCTATGGTGGTACGATGCGTCTTGGTTCATGGGAGGCAATGGTCAAAAAAAACACGCAAGCCTATGCGTTGTATAAGCGATATGGAGGTCTTTTAGACGCACAAGGACTCACTTCTGAGCGCCATAGACATAGGTATGAATTCAATAATGAATATTTACATGAGTACGAGAAACACGGAATGATTGTAAGCGCTCGTTCGGTAGTCGAAGGTCTTGTTGAAATCGTCGAGTTACCCAAGTCTACCCACCCGTTTTATATGGGCACACAAGGACATCCAGAGTACAAAAGTCGTCCTCTTTCCCCGCACCCACTATTTTTAGGATTTATTGAAGCCTGCAGCAAAGGGTGATTCGTATCGTTTTCACTTTGCATTTTATAGACTTCCTGATTATAATATCTCATGGCAAATTCAGTTTCATACAACGATACTGTCCTCCATGTAGGCGACGAAATTGCCGTTGACTACAAATTTAAGGAAGGCGATAAAAAAGAACGTATCCAGCGTTTCAAAGGAATCCTTATCAAAGTTAAGGGTGCGTCGGATACTACTCGTATGATTACGGTCAGAAAAATCGCAAAGGACGGCACTGGTGTGGAACGCATCATCCCTCTCAATTCTCCATTTGTCGACAAAATCCTTGTCACAAAAGAAAGCAGCTTTTCAAAAGCTCGCGCCTATTTTGTCCGCGATCTTTCTCAAAAGAAAACACGACAACGATTGTATCGTGCCAAATAATCTATGTCTCGCTCCAAAAAAATTCATAAGCTCTATCGTTCGAAGGTTAATCGTATTGTTGCTGGGGTTTGTGGTGGTATCGCAGAATATTTCGATACCGACCCCTGGCTCGTACGCATATTGATGATAATCGTCAATCCGACTATTCTTATTTACCTCATTTTGTGGATGGTCATTCCTGAAAACCCAGATCAATGAAACACAACCGTTCAATCGGAGCGTTAGGGGAACAATATGCCGCAGATTATCTTCTTTCACATGGATATACGATACGCGCTAGAAATGTATACTACCACTGGGGCGAGCTTGATATTGTTGCGGAGAAGGATAACGCTATTGTATTTGTGGAAGTAAAAACGCGCATTGGAGATGAAAAGGGTAAACCCTGGGAGCAAATGACCAGGCGAAAAATAAATCATTTACATAGGTCGATGCTTATGTATATCAAAAAGCATTCGTCTTTGGAGAAGTTTCACCGTCTTGATGTTGTGTCGATTGTGTTACATAGCGATAGATCGGTGAAAGAACTGAAACATTTCGAAAGTATCACATCCTGATGGTCTGAAGTATTAAGCGCTTTTTAAGTTGATTCGGCGATCTGCATAGATTTTTTGATCCTTTTCTGCTAAAATTGAATTTCAAGCGTGGTATGTGTACTTTGATTCGTTGACCGGCCCCATCGTCCCCTGAACTAGAACTTACGTTCAGTTCAGGATTAGTCATGAACCGAATTTATTTTGGTTCATGGTAGTAAATTATACATGTATGTTTTTTGTCTATATTTTGCATGGTCTCAAGGATTATAATTTATACATTGGTTTTAGTGGCGACTTAAATAATAGATTGAAATATCATAATGAAGGTAAAGTAAAATCAACAAAAGGGAGGAGGCCATTTCGTTTAATATTTTATGAAGCATATATCAACAAATATGATGCAAAAAGAAGAGAGCAATACTTTAAAACAACAAAAGGTAAGAAAGCTCTAAAATTGATGTTGAGAATGTACTTTGATTTGTTGGCCGGCCCCATCGTCTAGAGGCCAAGGACGCTAGGCTTTCATCCTGGTAACACGGGTTCGAATCCCGTTGGGGTCACCATTTTGGATATTGTTGCAGAGGTAGGGGCAGCGCTGGCTGCGCCCATTTCTATACCATTTTAAAACTATAAAACTTACCTTATCAAGGGAACGTATACACTCCACTTTCGCAACCATACAAGTATAAGCAAGCTTCTTTTTTCTTTCCTTACTCTCTTTACAAGGGTTTAAGATATAATAAGCAAAGTGGAACGATATAAACTTTTTGACCCTCTTCTTAAAGTCGTTCAACCATTAACATATGTTGATAAAGAAGGTCAACCTATCGATTCTATTTACCTTCAAACACCAGACGGGGATGTTGATCTTTGTGATTATTTAGGGCAGCATCCTGAAATTGCACTTCTTCTTGCTGCAAATCATATTTCTTTTCCTGATCCCGGTTTTCTTTTGCGACTTCATAGCCATCTTATTGACCCGCACGGACAAAGAAATCTTTTTGTGCCTGTTTCGCATTGGTATTACAATTTGCGCAATAATCCACTGTATTACGGAATGATCGAGTTGGGAAAATATGTATACGGTTATCACGAACAGCCGATCGTGCAAAGTTATATGGTAAATGAAGCTGTTTCTGAAATAACTGGAAAAGAATACCCGCCGTCAGTAGCAAAGAGTTTACTAAGACAACTAATAACAGAAGTGAGAGAGTGGAAAGAGACAGAATATAAAACAGCACTTGTTTTGCCGGAAGGTACGCGATCAAAGAATCGAACCATGCAAAAAGCAGAAGAAGGTGTAAGATCCTTCATTAAGCATTGGAGCCCGATTGTGGTGCTCCCTTGCGGGATAACATATGTAAATGATAATGGAAGTAGAGGACCAAATCTTTTCCAACACCCACAATGTATTGTCGGGGATCCTTTCCTAATCGAAGATGGAAGAGGCTATCAAGTTGATGATTTGATGTTTAAAATTGCAGCATTACTCCCAGAAGATATGAGAGGGTATTATGGATCTTAATAAAATGTAGCGCTATTTCTTTCGTTTAAAAACTATCGTCATTTCGCCTTTTTGTTTAAGAAATTCGAAGTCTTCGCGCATGATTTCTTCATAAAGTTTTGTAAGTTCACGACCAACCACGATCGAAAAATGCTTTTCGAGCAATCCGATAGTCTTTTTGATGCGTTTAGGCGATTCAAAAGCGATAAACACCACTCCCTTCATAGCTTTCTCAACATCGAAAAGAGATTTCACGAATTTAGTACATTGTTTGGTGTTTTTTGGTAAAAAACCGACAAACATCCACTGTCTGGCCTTAAAACCCGAGTGAACTAATGCGGTAGAAACTGCCGATGGGCCGGGAATAACAGTGTAGGGGAGTGTCTCGCGGATAGCGGTCTGTATAAGCGACAACCCAGGATCGGAAATGGTAGGCATGCCAGCCTCAGAAATTAGGGAGATTTTTTTGTCTTGTTTGAGCAGCTCTAACACTTGTGGAATTTTTTCAAATTCATTGACTTTGTTATAGGAAATAATTTTGGGTTGAAATCGTTCTGGCACATCGAAAAGTTCCCTCGCTTTGTCAAGAAGTACACGAGCTGACCGCGTGTCCTCGGCTAAAATAAGGTCTGAAGAAAATAGGCTCGCAACTGCCCGATAAGAAATGTCCTTTGCATTGCCGATTGGGGTACCTACGATGTAGAGCATGAGTATATTTTACTACATTTCAATGCTACAGGCTAGTATGATGAGCTTGTATCTTATAACTTACAACTTGTAACTTACTTTATAGACTTTCTGACTTTTTGACTTTATACTATCAACATGTTTAAATTGACTTCAAACTTTTCTCCCACAGGCGATCAACCACAGGCCATTGCACAGCTTGAGACAGGCATACAAGCTAATCTCAAGAATCAAGTACTTCTTGGTGTGACTGGGTCGGGCAAAACCTTTACCATGGCCAACGTCATCCAAGATCTTCAACTTCCTACACTCATCATTTCACACAACAAAACGCTCGCGGGTCAGTTATACCAGGAATTTCGCGACTTTTTCCCTGAAAACGCCGTTTCTTACTTTGTTTCGTATTACGATTACTACCAACCCGAGGCCTACATGCCCTCAACCGACACCTACATCGAAAAAGAAGCCGACGTCAACGAACTCATCGATACATTACGCATGCAAACGAGCTCCAATATCCTCAGCAGGAACGATGTCATTGTCGTTGCTTCTGTTTCGTGTATTTACAACATCGGTTCACCCGAAGAGTATAAAAAATTCACCCACTTTTTGAATCTTGGCGATAGTGTTGACTGGAAGCAACTTTCCAGAAGATTTACGCAGCTACTGTATGAACGCAGCGAGTTTGATTTTAAAAGAGGGACATTTCGTGTGCGCGGCAATCATATGGACATTCACCTTTCCTACGAAGATTATGCGATACGAATCATAGAAGAAAATGGGAAAATTAGAGAATTGCATAAAATAGATCCATTGACCGGCGAACGGATTGATAAGGAACGACTAGAACAGGTGGTTATTTACCCAGCCAAGCTCTACTTAACCGACCCTGTGGTGCTTGAGAGGGCGATGGGTGAGATTCGACATGATCTGGAACAGGAATACCAAGCGATGAAAAAAATGGGGAAAGATCTTGAAGCGCAACGCCTTCTGCAAAAAGTAAATTACGATCTTGAAATGCTTAAAGAGGTAGGCTATGTCAACGGCATCGAGAATTATTCGCGGTATTTCGACGGCAGAAAAGCGGGCGACCCACCGTATAGTTTGCTCGATTATTTTCGTACTGCGTACGGTGACGATTTTCTCGTGTTTATCGACGAGTCGCATATGACGGTTCCACAAATTCGCGGGATGTACAATGGCGATCATGCGCGCAAAAAAACACTCATTGAGTTTGGTTTTCGCATGAACGCTTCATATGATAATAGACCTCTTAGATTCGACGAGTTTTACCGCATTCCTCCTCACCTGATTTATGTCTCAGCAACCCCGGATGAATGGGAAATTGAACAAGCCGAATCGGAAATTGCTCTGAAAACAAAGAAAAAGGCGCTGGAAGATTCAACCCATAAAGGCGTTGTAGAACAGCTCATCCGACCAACAGGAATCGTTGATCCGGAAATCGAAATTCGCCCTGCTGAATCTGAAATTCCCGATCTTGTGAAAGAAATCGAAAAGAGAGCCAAAAAAAATGAAAAAATTTTGGTTACAACGCTTACCAAAAAAACTGCAGAAGATTTGACTGAATATTTGAAAGATAAAGAAATCCGCGCAGCTTATTTGCACTCTGACGTACATACGCTTGAGAGGTCGGACGTACTCGATAATCTAAGGAAGGGAGAGTTTGATGTGCTTATCGGTGTCAATTTGCTTCGGGAAGGGCTCGATTTGCCCGAAGTCACGCTTGTCGCCATACTTGATGCCGACAAAGAAGGCTTTTTGCGTTCGAAAACCGCGCTTATCCAAACCATGGGTCGTGCCGCGCGCAATGTTGGAGGAAAAGTGATTATGTATGCAGATACGATCACTGGCTCGATTGCGTATGCAAAAAAGGAGATTGAGCGTCGGCGCAAGAAGCAAACTGTTTACAACAAGAAACGCAGTATTGTTCCCAAAACGATCTACAAACCAATCCGTGAAAAAATTATCGACAGGCCAGAAGGCGACGATTTGCTGTTTGACGCAATTCGTAAAGACTTTCAGCTGGAGAAACTCGATGATATAGATGAAAATAGCATGACTGCCTATGATAAAAAGAAAATGATAAAAGCGCTCCGGAGGGAAATGAAGCAATGTGCAGAAGATATGAATTTTGAAGCTGCTATCCTCATCCGTGACAAAATCCGCCATCTTTCTTCATAACTGAACAATTTATAATCTCGGGTTGCATATTATAAGATATGTTATATAATTTATACATATTCAATGTGTATAAATATTATGGAAGTACCTAAGCACCCTAAGGTTTTGAAAGCGTTAGATGGTCTACCCGGCCATGCCATTGATTGGACTACAAGACCAATGCTCGATGAAAATGCAATAACCACGCTTTTCAATGGTTCTTCTCCTCCAATTTTAGCTGGTTTAGCTATGGATACTATTGTTGGAGATGATGGAAATGTTTTTTGTTTATATCCTCTTATCGCTATGCCAAATGGGACTAAGCATTCTATTGCTGAAACCCATGCAAGAAGAAAATTCGAAGCACGACTCACCTGGGAGCTTTTAATTTTACAAAACTATGATGAGGAGAATATTTTGACATTTACGATTGAAGAATTGCTATCTATGCTTGTAGGTTTTGACAACGTTCGACCAAGCGACACTAATGCAATAGTGGCTCATTGGGACAAAATATATGATATATGGAAAAATTATCTTGTTATGCCAATCAATTATCGAAATATTTCTTCACGTTTAGAACGGGCATATAGACAGTATCGATTTTTTTCTCCAATAATTAGAGATTTGAGGAGAGTCATGAATAATTCTTCTCTTCTATAAATTTTAATAGACTATGCGACCCGAGTTATTCTTTTTCCTATCAAGAAACAGTATAAATGTAACAAGGTTGCCAGCTGACAAAACTGGATTAAGACAAATGCTTTGGAGTGATCATAAAGCTTTTGAAGATGAGTTTGCGCGCTTTCAAGATACATTATCAGCTCTTAGAAACTGCTCTCGGCCGCTTTATGCAAATGCTTTTTCCGATGATCCCACTTTTTTACAACCTATGCTTCTCCCTTTTGCCTATATGCAACGAAGTTACGGACTTGCAAACGAAAACCTAGATTTTGGGCTGGACAAATTTAAAGCTGGGTTGGCTGTACATACAATTTTGAATGATGATTATTCTCTTATTAACGGATTTGAAACCAAGCCAGCTTCCCACTATCTAATTGGCGGTGATGAACATCAAGATTTCGCCCATCTAAAATCCCTTATGCAAGCACTTTCTGTTCGAATGGCCTGGGAAGCAGATTTACTTCCACGAAAATTAGGATTAAAAAGACAACTTAAACAAAACGCTCAAATTATGGGTAATGTAAAGGATTTCGACTCAATTATTCCCCTTACATCTTCGTGGAGTGATAGAACGACTCGCTGGTTTTATGGTGTATTTGTTCCTCAAGAAATGAACAAAGATGTTATGAGTCTTAGTCTTAGCAGATCTTTAGCTCAATGTGAATTAGTTTTGCCCTATCTATTGGAAAGCTAACCAAGCTTCAACTCGCAGCGGAGGATTCTTCGTTGACCTTTTTCTTCATTTCTGTTATGATGTAAGGCTATCGGTTGCCAATTTATATCGTCAGAAACGTATATGCTTACTCACATAACCGTCAAAGGCGCAAGAGAACACAACCTTAAAAGCACAAATGTAGAAATTCCCAAGAACAAATTTGTTGTCTTTACCGGCGTTTCGGGATCGGGAAAATCGTCACTTGCGTTTGACACGATCTACGCCGAAGGACAGCGCCGCTACGTCGAATCGCTTTCTGCGTATGCCAGGCAATTTTTAGGAATCATGGACAAGCCCGATGTAGATTATATCGAGGGTCTTTCCCCAGCGATATCTATTGATCAAAAAACTGCTTCGCACAACCCACGCTCGACCGTCGGCACCATCACCGAAGTATACGACTATTTGCGTGTCTTGTTTGCGCGTATCGGTCACCCCCACTGCCCAAATTGTGGCATCGAAATCCGCAAACTGTCAACCGACGAAATAGTAAGTGCGCTTTTGGATCAAATAAAAGCATTTACTGCAAAAAATAAGGTAAAGCCACATGTTGCGCACATCCTTTCACCGGTTGTGCGCGAACGCAAAGGAGAATTTAAGGATTTGTTTACAAATTTGAAAGCAAAAGGATTCCGTACAATACGTGTGGACGGTGTAAGTATGGGCTTGGACGATGATATAAAT
>JAGQLS010000019.1 GCA_020429045.1 Candidatus Woesebacteria bacterium | reverse complement strand
AATTCGTGTACGGACAATTCGCTTGCCTGCGGCAGTCAGGCGACTTATCCCTACGCCACACGCCTTCAAATTATAAGCTCTACCTTCATGCTGCAACACTCGGTCTGCCAGTCGAGATATAGACAAATCCGAGCGCTTTCATTTTTTCAAGATCATAGATATTTCTCCCGTCGATAATCACTGGCTGTTTCAACATTTTTTTGACTTTTTTCAAATCTGCCTGAAGAAATTCGTTCCACTCGGTGAGAATGAGCAGGGCATCGGCACCATCGGGTACATCATATAAAGAGTCAGCATAGGTTATCTTATCGCCGATTTGTTTTTTGACATTTGTCATGGCTGCAGGATCAAAAGCAGTTATTTCATATCCATCTTTCAAAAGCGCTTTGATGATGTGTATCGATGGGGCAAAACGGATGTCGTCGGTGTTTGGTTTGAAACTCAACCCCCAGATACCCAGTTTATTGCCTTTCGCGTACTTTTTTACTTTTTGTATAAAATTTTCTTTGACCATGTCGTTTACTTCTTCAACCGCATCCAGCAGATTGGTGTTTAAGCCCGAGTGTTTGCCTGTCTCAGTTAGCGCCATGACGTCTTTGGGGAAACATGAGCCGCCATAGCCAATGCCGGGGTAAAGAAATCTGCGACCGATACGCTTGTCCGCACCGACGGCATCCATGATGGTTTGGATGTTGCCGCCAGTTTTCTCGGCATAAAGCGAGATGAGATTGGCAAACGAGATTTTGGTCGCCAGCATGGCGTTGGAAGCATATTTTATGATCTCTGCCGAGGCCAAATCTGTGACCACGCGCTCACCGGGCAATGGTTTGTGCACTTCAATAACAAGGTCCACAGCTTTTTGTGAATATGATCCTACAACCACGCGGTCAGGGTTGAGTGTGTCGTAAATACCAGTCCCCTCCCGCAAGAATTCGGGACATGATGCTACCGCAAATTCTGCACTTTTCGGTTTATTTTTTTCCACGATGTCTTTCACTTTGAGGTTGGTCCCCACAGGGACGGTACTTTTGCATGATACAACGGTAAAATGGTCAGGATTTAAGTGTTTACCTATTTGTTCGCCTACCGTAAGGACGGAAGAAAGATCAGCTTCACCGGTTGGTGAAGGTGGCGTGCCGACTGCGATAAAAACGATTTCAGAAGAGGAGATTGCTTTGTCATATTCAAGGGTGAAGTGGAGTCGATTGGCTTCGAGGTTGCGTTTGAGCATTTCCTCAAGCCCTGGTTCGTAAATGAGCGGATCGCCGTTTTTAAGTTTTTCTATTTTTTCCGGCGTTCTGCCGATTACCCAGACGTCGTTACCAAAGTCTGCAAACACACAAGCGGTTACAAGACCAACGTATCCGTGGCCAACAAATGTTATTGTCATAAGACATTATACTATACGAATATCGAGGCAAAGACAAGTAAAGGAATCTTACAAAAGTTTTAGCGCTAAGGATTGACAGTGTTTATGTGTGCAATAGCAATAGCAATCGGATCATATCCAAAAACTTTCATTGTTCTTTTAATCATATCTCTGTGATATGTTTGAGGTATTTTTTTATTATGATGAAGTGCTTGTGCTGCAACAACAAAAAACACACACATTGTTCCGTTTAGATCCGCATGAGGATGCATATTGGCATATTCAGCAAAGCGATATGCCATCTCGAGGTTGAATCTATAGTTAATCATATCTTTTTGACTGATAAGATGATTTGTTTTTTTCAATACTATATCGAGCTCTCGTTCAATTTTTTCAAAAGAAGTTACTTCTGTTTTTCTGCTTGGATCATTCCCTCCAACACTAAGTATATAATGATCTCGCTTGGCACGTGCAAGCGCTAAACCTTCTCCGTGATAGTCTGAGGTCAATCCATACATAAAATAGGGGATGAGCCCTTTTGCACATAATGTATGCATTGTGCGTAAATCATCTATTGTAATCTTTGAATCTCCTCTTTGCTGCATGGTAGTAATGTGCTCGTTGACTGCTAACCAGTTACGTTCTCTTTTTTGCCACACTTCTTCATGGGAAAGTCCAAATATGCGCTTCATTACATCTTCTCCAGACCGATCATTATATTCACGAAGAAACAATATTCGGGCAAATGATTGAAAAATATCTTTTTCCGCTTTTTCAAATAAATCATTGAGTATCGTTCTGAGCGCTGGATTTAATAAATGTTTTTTATGTATTAATTTCATAAATATCTCCCCAAGATTGTTTTGGAACAGTTCATTTTGTTGTAGAAGAGCTGCAATACGTACAAATTCTTTGAATCTTTTTATTTTATGATCATAGACATCCTTGGAATCAAAAGTGGCAAGATCGCTACATATTATTGTAAAGGTTTCCTGAAGTTGTTGATGGAACGTTGCTTCTGCTTGAGCTACAAATCGTTGTTCCTCCAGAGCATTTTCTGAAGACCGTTGTTGTATTTGAGTATGCGCCGGATCAAAGGTTTGGAAAAATTCCTTCATTTGGTCAAAATCAAGGGTTTGAAAATTAACATGCATATCACGCAAATAATAAATCACATCCGCCTCATTTAATGTAAGCGTTTGCCATACTACCTCATCGTCTTTTTTTGTGTTAATTGTTCCCAACTCAATTTGACTGGTTTCTGAATTGTAACGCAGTAAAGATAAGTGGTGCTTATTGACAAAAAACGTTGAATGATCATTTATAAACTGATCAATATGCTCAGGAGACGAAATTTTTGTATCATCAACTGGGAAATTTTGTTGCTGAAAAGCGTTTGCAATAATCCTTTCTTGTTGTTCAATGGCTTGTTGATTTTTCGCTTGAGTCAGATTTTTTTGATCAAGCATTGTTTGAATGTGTTCCGTTCCCTCCGGATCGATTTTTAGATTAGCTTGGAGTACTTGAAGAGAAGGATATAGTTGAAATGAATCATGGTTGAGAGGTGCTGTTTTTCGAATGATTAGACCAGGTTCGTAAGGTGTCTCCATAAAATAATTATGCGGTGTATATTACAATGAATATATATTATCATAATAACGTGATATGGACTTACCATGTGAATTCTACTTTAAATCCGAACGGTTCTCAATATAACTTCTAAAAACCTCAAGAGGCGTTTGAAATCCTAAACATTTTCTCGGTCTTGTATTAAGCTCGTATAACACAAGCTCAACATCTTCATCGGTTACCTTGGTAAAATCTGTTCCTTTTGGAAAATATCTTCTTATCAGTCCATTGGTGTTTTCGTTTGTTCCACGTTCACCTGAACAATATGGATGACAGAAATACGTATCCATATCTAGTTTATCTTTTAATTTCATATGTTTGAAATGTTCTTTACCATTGTCAAGGGTTGTTGATTTACGAGCTTTACTTGGTACATCTTCAAACATAGTAAGTTGTACGCGTATTGCCTCGTATGTCCATTCTTTTATGTTCCTGTCCCATCTTCTATTTCTTCGTATCTCGTCTGATATGGTGCTTTTTGATCTTCTTAACTGTTTGGCTATCTTGCTTATTGATATTTTTTGAGCATAGAGTATTGCTATACTATCTCGCTCATTTGATGTTAGTTTGTGTGTTTTTCTCATAGGTGAACAATTGTATGTGATTTGATATCACGTTCAATCGTTCGGATTCTCAATGGAACTCATATTTTTTGCATTTTTTTGGTGTCGTGGCATAGTGTCTCACTAACAATTATTTTCATATATAATGAGTGATGAAACTGGCAAAACATTAAAAATTATTACTTCCATGACACAACGAGAGATAGAAGAAAAAAAACACCAAGTCGAAGCATTTATTAATGATGCTTCAAACCGCATTGAAGTTACCCCACAAAACGAAAATGGGGCAACCTGTGGAGATGGCAGAACGACCCGTGAAGTAGGAGCACAACGCGCACTCCGACAATTTGGGGGAGACATGGATGACTACACGACCGCTATAGCAACCTTAAGAAAATTAGGAATAGAGCTAACAGACGATCATCGAAGAAGAGTGATGAATAAGGTAATACAAGTGACAGGCGGAGCTGAAAATTTTTATCTTCATACCGATACGCATCACGCAGACGAGACATTGACTGCAAATTTAATAGAGCGAGGAATATTACCAGATGGTTCAAAGGAAACACCAGACCGATGTGGCGATTTTCTTGCGAAATTAGAGGATCCATCAGCCTATGGGTTGACTGATTACGATTTGAGAATTGCAATCGAATACACAACTGGCAATGGCACTCTTGCGAACGTACCCAATGATGTGCTTCCCGGTGACCATGGTGAGTTTGCCGCAGTCCAAGTGTATGGTCCTGTTTCGTTGCAGACGCAAACCGAAGACGGTACACAACTATTTGTTCTTACTGAAGATTTGATAGCTAAACGTAATGTCGCAATGGTTGCAGCGCTGCAAGCAGAATTTGCTCGTGAACTTAGCGGATCTAGTCAAAGTCAAGACCTAGCTACTATATACTCTCAGACAAAAGCCCAACACCATTTGACTACGGCTCAGAAGCTTGCACCAGATTTGCCTCTTTTCAAAGTAACAATTCCCGACATGTACAATCAGGCTACAGTTGAGTTTGTAAAGGTCATCGGAAATCTGTGATTTTTCAGATCATTAAGAAAAAACATTAGTCGAGAAACCCGCGCATAGGTTGAAACGTATTTTTTTTACTCACCATGTGGGCGTATTGTGGTCGCTTTGCTCGACCTTTCACAAATGCTTCGTAGGTCGTTTGCTTCACAAGATTTGTGTCCAAACCGTATTTTTTCGCAATACGTACTGCTGCATCGTAAGGCGAAACACTTTCGCTCCCAACAATATGATACGTCGTCGGTTCAAAATGCTGCACAAGATAGATAAGAGCCCGCCCGATATCGTCGATATTTGTAGGCGTCATCAATCCATTGCTTATCATGCGCAGTTCTTTTCCTTGCACAAGCAGTTGCCGGAGGCGCTGGACAAAATCCTGTTTCATCCTACTTCCTCGCTGGGGGAACGGGATATCTATGGGTGTTTGTGGTTTAATGGGTATGGTTATTCCTTCCCCGCCACTCCAGAACGATAACGAAGGCTCAAGATACGGATAGCTTATGCGTACGATCATGGCCTTATCTTTTACTATTTTTTCCCCTTCATATTTTGTCTGGCCATAGTAGCCGATAGGATTCGGTGCGTTTTCTTCGTCATAGGGCGGTCGCGTGCCGTCAAATACAAAATCGGTTGAGACGTAGATCATGTGTTTTCCTTTTTTTGTCACCGCACTGTATACATTCCGCGTTCCTTGGACATTCACCGCGAAGGCCTTTTCCTTTTCTTGTTCGGCTTTATCGACATTGGTGTATGCTGCAAGGTGCAGAAGAACGTCAAAGTCGGCTAAGCGCACGACGGCTTCCACATCTTTGGCATCGGTTACGTCAAGATCCGAGCTTGAACAGGCGACGACGCCAAAGTCGTTCTTGAGAACCTCTTGCAAACGCGAGCCAACGAGGCCTGTTGCGCCGGTTATGAATACATTCATAAGTAACAATTTACAAGTAACAAGTAGCTTATTTTTTCTTCATCGTTTTTAATGAAGCCCCAAGCATTTTAGAAAGTTCATCCGCTTCGGATAACAATTTTGCTATCGATGCAGGATCATTTTTAACGCCGTCTCTAATAAGACACAACCAATATTTTGTTTCAATGGCGCTTTTGAAAGCAATCCGATAAAAATTATAGAATTCCTTTTTTGAAGCTGCTCCTTGTGCTTCAACAATATTTGCACCTATTGAAGTTGCCGATCTCATGAGTTGGTCAGAGATTGACCAATATATCCTTTTATTTGGAAGTTTGTCAAGATATTTAATTATCGAAAGGGAATATTTATATGTTCTTAATTTTAATTCGCTTCCTTTATTTATATACATGTTCCTTGTTAATTGTTATTTGTGAGTTTGATATTTTTCCACCATTCCTCATTCTCGGTATACCATGCGATCGTTTTTTTTAGGTAGGTATCAAAATCATATTCAGGTTTCCACCCTATCTCATTGCGAATTTTTGACCAGTTGACGGCGTATCGGCGGTCGTGGCCAGGGCGATCTGGCACATGCTCGATCATATCTTCGTCCTTTCCCATCATGATCAAGATGCGCTTTACAACTTCGATATTTGAAATGTCTTCGGTCAGTCCGCCCACCACATACGTTTCCCCCATTTTGCCTTTTTGCAAAATAAGGTCGATTGCACGACAATGGTCTTCGACATAGAGCCAGTCGCGTACATACAATCCGTCGCCATAAACCGGCACTTTTTTCCCCTGCAGCAGATTGGTTATGGCCAGGGGAATAAGTTTCTCCGGATGCT
>JAGQLS010000018.1 GCA_020429045.1 Candidatus Woesebacteria bacterium | reverse complement strand
TGTTTTAAAGCCTGAAATGTATGTCGATTTGTTTCCCCTTATGTCCACGATCACTATGGAGGGGAGAACGATTGAATAAAAAGACAGGATTTTGTAAGATTCAGAATAAATTCAGATTTTCTCTATGAACTATCTCTCTGTTGCACAAGACATCGTTAAACGCGCAGGAGCCATGCTCCTCAAACATCGTGACGAAGATTTTGACATAGAAACCAAGATGGAGCGGTCAGATTATGTCACCACCGCAGACAAGGAGATAGAGAAATACATGGTTTCCGAGCTTCATAACCAGTTTCCAGACCACACGATAATTGGCGAAGAGTTCGGCGAGAATACAGGCGATGGAAAATTCACATGGCGCGTCGACCCGATAGACGGGACTTCAAATTTTGTTCACCACCTCCCACATTCGACCGTTGTTTTGTCGTTGGAAAACACGTCTGAAGTTTTACTTGGTGTGGTATATGACCCATTTGTCGACGAATTATTTTTTGCCGAAAGGGGACAGGGGAGTTACATGAATAAAAAAAAGTTGCACGTCTCCCCCATCGATTCACTTGCAAAGTCGTGTGTCATTTTTAACCCTGACTGGAGAAGAAAAGAAACGTGTGAAGCAAACATTAAACTAGCTGAAAAACTCTATCGTGGTGTAGAAACGATACCAAACTTTGGATCAGCAGCATTGCACATGTGTTATGTAGCTTGTGGAAGGGCAGAAGGGTATGTGGGTATGTATGTCGACCCCTATTCCATGAACGCTGGAAAAATCATCCTTGAGGAGGCAGGCGGCAAAATGACAGACGCGCGTGGTGACACGTGGTCGATGCACAGCGATTCTTCTATCATCTCAAACCACTATGTCCATGAAGAGTTGCTCAAGGTGTGCAGCGTGGTATATCATTAGCACACTAATTCTTAGAAGTACTATTATGAACATCACCTACAATGCACAGCTTTCAGAAAAAAAATCCGCGGAGGAGATCGTTGCATTATTGCTAAAAGATCGTGGGGTAGATGATACAGAATCGTTTCTCCACCCCACCTCTCCCCTAGCGTTTTCCTTAAAAACCTTCGGATATGAAAAAGAAGGAAAAAAACTCATCGCTCTCCTCCACCGTGTCCGTAAAAATAACGAACGGATAGTGGTTTACACCGATTACGACGCTGACGGTATAACCGGTGGCACGATCATGTGGGAGACACTGCATCTTTTGGGATTTGACGTCATGCCCTATGTGCCGGATCGCAAAACCGAAGGCTACGGCTTTTCAAAAACAGGCATCGACCGGGTCAAGGAACTGTATGATCCATCGCTTATCATAAGCGTAGACCACGGCATAACGGCTGTTGAGCAAATCGCCTATGCCGCCAAACTCGGCATCGACGTCGTAGTGACCGACCACCATCATAAGCAGGAGCAGATTCCGAAAAAAGCCCAGGCTATCATCCATATTCCCGAACTTTCCGGCTCTGGTGTAGCTTATTTTGTTGCAAAGGAAATATATAATCAAAGCAGCGAGCAAAGAAAAAATAATAAAACATTAGAGCGCAATTTCGCATACGACTACATGGCGATTGCCACGATCGGGCTCGTTGCCGACCTTGTCGCGCTCAAAGGGCGCGCTCGATCGCTCGTGTATCACGGGCTCAAAGCCTTTCCCCACGTCAAGCGCCCAGGCATTACCGCCATGCTCAAGCAGGCAGGCATCGAAGACAAACCGGTCACACCATATGAAATCGGATTTATTATCGCGCCGCGGATAAACGCAGTTGGACGTCTCGAAAACGCCATCGAAGCATTACGTCTCCTTTGTACGACCGATACACAACGTGCGGGAAAACTTGCTCGCAAGCTAAACGAGCTCAATACAAAGCGGCAGGATATGGTCAAACAGAGCGTGGAGCAGGCAGAGCGTATGGTGCAGAAGCAGTATGGCGATAACATACCCAATATCATTATCCTTTTTTCTCCCGACTGGCACGAGGGCATCATCGGTCTTATCGCCTCGGCACTCGTTGAGAAATATTATCGTCCTACAATCGTCATGTCCCAAGACACCGACCATCTCAAAGGTTCGGCGCGTTCGATTTCCGCATTTCACATCACACATTTTTTTGAACGTCTTTCTTCGTACTTTATCAATTTTGGTGGGCACGCACAAGCAGGAGGATTCGCATTACCTGTTGCCAAACGAGACGCCTTTATTAAAGAAGCAACAAAAAAGGCGCAGAAACTCATCACTCCGGAAGATCTTGAACGTGCAGTTACCGTTGATCTCAAACTGCCACTTGGTTGTGTTTCTATGAAACTGGTCCGCACTCTTGAGAAATGTGCGCCGTTTGGCATCGGCAACCCTCGCCCCCGATTTGCCAGTGCGGCAACAGTAGTCGATTATCGACTGATTGGGAAAAATAAAAATCATCTCAAGTTGCGCGTACACGAGCCGAACGGTTCTTTCCTGTTGGATTGTATCGGATTCAGCATGCCCGACCACGCTGAAAAAATAGAACGGGGAGACGTGTGTGAAATAATTTATACGCTTGATGTCAACCGGTGGAACGGGAGAGAAAGCCTGCAGGGGAAACTTATCAATATTATCTCGACATGATTTTCACTTGACAAATCTCAGGTTATTATACATAATTATCGTATGTTAATACCCACAAAAAATAACACAAAATCCATTACCGATCTTCGTGAAGATACGTTGTCTGTTTTGCGTGATGCAGACAGGCTTGGACATGTATACATTTTTAACCGCTCCGATCCAACGGGTGTTTTATTGTCTGTTGAAGAATTTACATTTTTCCAGGAAATTTTAGAGGAACGACAGGACATGCTTGATGCAATGGAGCTGGAAAAGGAAGATCGAGGAGATGGAATTCCTATTGAAGAAATAAAAAAAGAGTTTCTATGAAATACAACCACATGTATTCTCGAAATGCCCGAAGAGATTTGTTACGCTTAGCATCTGATATAGACCGAAAAAAAGTAATTAAAAAGACAGAAAAACTTACTCTTCCATTTCCAAACGAACTACACATTAAGCATATTAGAGGTAGCATAACCTATTATCGTCTTCGTGTTGGGAGGATGCGTGTTTTATTTGAGGTTCTTAAAAAAAAGAAGGAAATATGGATTTTGAAGATTGGCTATCGTCAAAATTTCTATCGCATACATTAGTTCATAAAGCCTTCGTCGATGATATTGAGCGCTTGCAGTCCGTTGATCAGCACGTAAGAAATAAGAAACAATATTCCTATGGTTACAATCCCCACCACCAGCCAAAAGAGGACTCGTTGACGAGGTGTTTTTTCGTATTGTAATCTGTCGTCGTACTCGCGTATTGCAAACAGAACTGAGTGAAAAAGATCTGAGAAAAATCGTTTTATGAATCTGATGAAGGTATCAAAATACATTCTTTCATTGTACACGTATTATTTTCCCGCAGTATTCACAAACGATCGATAAAATTTTTGTCATTCCGAATCCAGTTGATATTTATGAGAATTTCATTCTGTGAAGCTCGATATTTTTTTCTCCCTTGGTTTTGCTGACAATTGTAAACAATTGTCAAGTCGTCAGAAAATAGATATCCTCGCTTTCTGCCTATTTATACACGATTACATCTTCTCTACCGTTTTGATGCCCAGAAGATTGAGCCCATTTTCAAGCACGATTGATACGGCTTGGGTGAGCGCGAGTCTCAACTGTTTTACGTCCTCGTCTTTGCAGGTGAGGATGGAATGTTTTTGGTAAAACACATTGTATTTTTGCGCCAGGTCGTAGAGATAGGTGCAGATATAGTTGGGAGCAAAATTCTGCGCAGCATCGTGTACCACTTCGCCATAATGCAAGAGTAAAGACAGCATATCACTTTCTTCTTTTGTCAGATTTTTGACGTGTTTTGGCGTTGCAATTTTTCCGTCGTGTTTTTTCAAAACTCCTTTACAACGCACGTATGTATACAATAAATAAGGTCCGGAATTACCATTGAGCGATAATGACTCTTCAAAATCAAAGGCAACATCTTGCTGACGGCTGACACGAAGAAAGTAGTATTTTACTGCGGCAATAGCGATTCGTTCTGCAGCTTCTTCAGGAGAGTTATACAGTTTTATTATCTGATTCCTCGCTTCGTCAAGTAGATCTTCACCTAGAACAACATTGCCTTCTCTCGATGACATTTTTCCTTTTTTTAATCTTACCCAACCATAAGGAAGATGTAATTGCTTGCCTTTCGTTTCGGGAAATAACATTTCTTGAGCTTTAAAGAGCACAGAGGTGTAACCTAATTGCTCTGGGCCAAGTACATGTAGAATAAGATCGGGGTGATATTCGTTTATCTGTAATTTAACTAGCTCCATATCTTTCCCTTCGTATGGCACAACACCCATACTTGTGAGAAAGACTCTGTTATGGAGTCCATATTTTTCTCCAGGAAATATAACTGCTCCTTCACTTTTTTCAAATATACCCTTTTTTAACCCTTCAAGAACGTATTTTTTTCCACCTTCAAAACATTCGCTTTCAAAATACAATCTGTCGAATTTTGTATCAACACGTTTATAGATGTTATTGAAGTAGTCAAGACTCCATTGTCTGGTTGTGGTATAAAGTTTATTTATTTTTTCGTTTTCCTTGGTATAAATTTGTTTATTTATTTCTTGAATTTCATTTTTTGCTTTTTCATCTTTTTCGTATGCCTGTGCTCCTTTGGCATATGCTTTCCCAAGAAAAGAGGGGCGTTCTTTAATTGACTTTGGTTTCGGTTTAGATGTGTGTTGCAATCCCCAAAGAGCTTTTGCAATATGCATGCCAACATCTCCTTGATAGTTCGCTCGCACTACTTTAACACCAGAAGCCTGTAGAATCCTTGCAATCGCTTCACCTGTGGTTATGTTGCGCAAATGGCCAATATGAAAAGCTTTGTGTGTGTTGGGGTGAGCAAACTCAACCATAATTTTTTTGTTTTTTCCAAGATTAAAGTCTTCAATGGAGAAGGTGTTATCTTTGATTTGTTGAAGAAGAGACAATTTCTGATCTGCATTTACGACAACATTGATAAATCCTGGTTTTGCGATGGTATATGAAGCAATTCCATCATTACCTACTGCGTCGACAATTTGTTTGGCAACCTCCATCGGGTTTTTTTTCTCTTTTTTTGCAATCTGAAGAGCCACAGGAGTAGCATAGTCGCCTAGTTCGGGACGAGAAGGAGAAACAAGCTCCACAGAAAATCCTTTGTATCCGGCCTTTTCAAGTGCCTGTTGCAATTGTGACTCAACCCGATTTTTTATCATGGTTTATATGATAACACATAATTCAGCCTTATGATAACGCGTATTTTCATTTCGACCTTCATTGATACATATGCACTGTATTGCAAAATTGACCGTTCTGACCTACAATAGAACCCATGAAACGAAAACTGCTTTTTATCCTCGTTATTTTGTTTGTGTTTGCTCTATTTCTTGCGTATACGTTTCTCGTGCCCTATGTACGCAATTCAACAGGAAAGATAAAAATAGAATCGTCGCCAACCACAGAAGTAGTCATCGATGGTGCGGCAGTTGGCAAGAGTCCTTACAATGGTGAATTGTCTGTTGGCGATCATACAGTCAAACTTATCCCAGAAGGCGGTGATAGTAAAGCCGTGATTTGGGAGGGTACGGTGAGCATAAACAAAAATGCACTTACCTACATGACCCGCGAGTTGGGGAGTTCCGAACTTACTTCCTCCGGCATCATATTAACCATCGCCAAAATGGACAAACGCCCCAATGGCGAAGTCGGGGAGGTCGCTGTAGAATCAGAACCAACAGGCGCGATCATCTATATCGACAACGACGATCGTGGTGTTGCACCAACCGTTGTAGAAGAAGTACCTGCCGGCGATCACGAACTTTCGCTCTTTTTGCCAGGATTTTTCCGCAAAACACAAAAAATAAACATTGAAAAAGGGTACCGCGTATCGGTCAAAGCCAAACTCGCCTTTGATCAATCGCATTCGACGCTCGAGGAGGAACTCGACTCTGCCCGCAAAGAAGCAACCAAAGAAGCAGAAACAAAAACAGACGAAAACACAGACACAAATACCGATACGTCAAAAAAAACATTGACTATCCTCGATACGCCTACAGGATTTTTGAATGTTCGTGTTGAACCATCGCTTGATGGCGAACAAGTTACCCAAATCAAACCAGGGGAGATCTATGAGTTTACCGAGCAAGACGGAGATTGGTACAAGATCACGCTCGCAGATGGCACAGAAGGATGGGTGTTTGGCGATTACATAGAAGAAAATTAGATCTTACATTGGAAAACATCGCACGAAGGACATCAGCGCCAATTTTTAAACTAAACGTGTTACCGTTCGATAAATAGCAATAATTCCCCACTTTCAAAGGAAATACGTAGTCTATCTTGGGTTGCCACATTGCGAATACCGATAAACGTTCCAAACGTGAGGGTGTATTTGTCGAGCGGATACTGACACCCTACCGTTGAAACGCGTACTGCTTCTGGAAACGGAACTAACGAGAAGCGTTTTCCCCTCATGTTTTTACGCTCCACTGTTTTGTTGCAAAAAAAATATTCATAGGTTTCATCAAACAAGCGAATATCAATAGTGTTTT
>JAGQLS010000017.1 GCA_020429045.1 Candidatus Woesebacteria bacterium | reverse complement strand
ATTTAATCATAGAAATACACTTTCTATTGATCTTAAAAAGTTGCTCAGAAAGTTACGTTAACTGGGCCAGACCCAAAATATATATAAATATTTTTATTCAATAACTGATTATGGAAGGAGAAATTACTTTAAGTGAAATGGATCCCCAAAATCATGGACCTTTTAATTATTTAATTGTTGGGGGACCCTATGTCACTACTCAAACTAAAAATACTCGTGGCTTACAACAAATAATGTTAACATCTATGAAAACTTTACTTGACATTGGTTCCAATCAAGGAACACAAACTCAAGCGATATTTTATGGAAATCGAGTAAATACTTTTCCTGGAGGCCCAATAATCACACGAGAAAATTTACAAACAGCTCAAAATACGATTTTATCAAGACCTCATTTTTACCTACATGACAAATCGGGTTATAAAATAGTCAATCCAAGCATTGTTCCCTATAATAGAACCCATATGACACCTGTTCTTAATTTTATTAGAGAACAGTCAATGAAAAATATAACAAATAATGGTCATCCTACTATGGTAGTTCATGTTGACTATCAACTTATAGACCAATATGTGCTTTCTTATTGGAACCAAATAAAAGAAATCGGCAATACTACACCAACAGCGTTTCTTTTTTTAAGAATTCCGCCTCCAGGAGTAATGAAGATCGACATTCCTCTTTATCGTTTACATTATCATATTAATCATGCCTATGAAAATGGACAATTGCCATTTATCATTGGTGCATACGACATAGCTCTTCAAGATACTCAAAGGGAAGAAATATTAAGAAGAAATTTAGAAAGTATTTTTTTAAATTCTCCTAAAGGTACAAATCCTAATGATCCAAATCATAACAATGAACCTTATTTTGCTTTTGCACGGAGACAAGGATTGATTCCTAAATTAGACGACATTTCCGGGCGGATCATTATTTCATAACGATCTCCATGTTATACTATTCACATGCTCATACCGTGCGATGTCATTGCGCAGGAACTCAAACTGAATATCACTGCCCGTGTCGAAAATCTCAAACGAAATAATATCTATCCGCACTTTGCCGCCGTGCTCGTGGGGGATAGTTCTGAGCAGCGATCGTTTGTGCAGATCAAAAAACGAGTCGCCAAACAATTGGGGATTCGGTTTACTCTCTCCGTTTTTGAAGAGGTGCTTCCATTTAACCTGTTCCTGAGCCGCATGCAAGCCATTGCTGGCGATAGGAATGTACACGGCATGATTGTCCAACACCCACTGCCGTCTGTATACGATCTACGTAAAATCTACGAAGTTATTCCAACAGAGAAAGAAATTGAAGGTTTTAAACCTGATTCAAGATATCATTTTCCGCTCGTCCACGCGGTTTTCTCTGGTTTGAAGTGGGTCATTCTCAACGACAGTAAAGACAGTGAACAAAAAAAATATTTCACCGATTTGACTGAAGATAAAAAATTGTTTGTTGATTTTTTACACGATAAACACGTCGTTGTTGCTGGCAGAGGAATAACCGGTGGTGCACACGTCGCGCATTTTCTTGATGAGTGCGGGATAAACTACACAATCGCACACTCACAAAGCCCCAATCCAGATGAAATATATAAAAAAGCCGATGTGATTATAACCGCTGTCGGCAAAAAAGTGCTTTCTGACAAGTCGTTGAAGCACGGAGTGATTTTACTCAATGTAGGTTTACGAAAAGAGGAAGGAAAACTGATAGGCGATTACGACGAAGATGAAATAAAGTCAGCTGCTTCATTTTATACGAAAACTCCCAAAGGATTGGGACCTCTTGATGTTTTATATTTGTATAATAATCTTGCACATGCCGCTGAGCGCCGTTTTCAAGTAAAAATGTAAAATATAGCGCATTATTTTTTCATAAATCATGGGATGATTTTTTGTATCACT
This sequence comes from Candidatus Woesebacteria bacterium, assembly GCA_020429045.1. GTDB lineage: Bacteria > Patescibacteriota > Microgenomatia > UBA1406 > GWC2-37-13 > HKST-UBA22. The sequence goes on along the minus strand of JAGQLS010000017.1, from coordinate 11,313 downwards.
GGTCAAACTGCAACCGGAAAAACAAGAAAAGCAATTGAGCTTGCTGATGAATATAACGGAGAACTCATAAACTGTGATGCACGACAGCTGTATCGCGGTATCGACATTGTGACTGGCAAGGACCTTGATTTGACAACGCATACATACAATTTATGGAAACAGGTGGAGAATGTTTCGCTTGGATACTATAGATTGAAGGGGGAAACAGGTACTAAATTGTGGCTGTATGATGCTGTTGACCTAACCCGACCTTTCAGTGCGTATGAGTACAGAACCTTCGTTTTAACGATAATGAAAGAAATTATTGATTGCGGTAAAGCCCCAATCGTTGTTGGGGGTACGTACTTTTATATGCACAATTTGTTATATGGTTCTGTTGATGAACGTATCGAACCCGATTGGAAATTGAGAAAAAAATTGGAGAAGAGAAATGTGGTTGAGTTGCAAAATCTACTTAAAAAGCTTGACGCAAGGCTTTTTAAAAATCTCAGCAAAAGTGAACAATATAATCGTCAGCGACTCATACGAAGAATAGAGAAACGTATGCAACCAACGAAAAAAATCTTTTCCCAGAGCCTCAAAGATGTATTTCCTACAAATAAAGTACTCGTGCTAGGGATGAAGCATGCAACAAGAGAAGAGACTATGAAGCGAGTCGAGGTTCGTGTACGAAAGCGAATACGCATGGGAGCTATCGAAGAAATACAAAAATTTCTGAGCAAAGGATATATCAAAAACGATCCTGGATTAAAAACTATTGGATGTACACAGATTATTAAGTATCTGCAAGGAGAAACGACAAGAGAAGAAATGGAACGAGAATGGATCACGAAAGAAGTGCAATATGCCAAACGACAGCTTACGTTTATGAAACGTGACAAACATATTGAATGGATTGATTGATGGGTTGATAAATATTTTTTGTTGTGAAATAATAATACATATGGCAGAAAACGCGCACAACTTCACCCCTCTTGCAAAACTCAATGAACTCAAAAAAAGCTTGTCAATGAAAACCAAATCTCAATTTGCTTCTGCAGGGAAAAAAGAGTGGTCTTTGCCGCAAGTTGACAGGTTAACCCTTTTTACGATTGTGTCTGGTGTCGTGTTTGTTGTTGGGTTTGGGTTTTGGCTGTATGTCAATTATTTTCTGTAAAAAATGAAGGATAAACTTAAGCAAATTCAAGTTGTGGTGTCGCTCCTGCTTTTGACCGTAGGAGTGGTGCTTTTTTCGTTGGCTATACAGCAGTATCAGATTTTGATAAAGTCAAGAGCTGCTAGTGGATGGAATCAGTGTGATGCAGACCCGCCGACCAACGCTCCGTGTGGAAGTTGTAGCATCAGTATCACTGGGCCAAACAGTATCAGCTGGAGTTGTCAACTGATTTGTGAAACGGGTAAAGACTGTCCACAAGAAACATATGACATCGCGCACCGCTGGGAGTGGTGTAAGAATAATACCGGTGCTTCGTGTAACGGATCTAATGGTGATTATATACAATCGGGCGACCTCGAAGGCGATTGTGGCTGGATGATACCTCCTCCTGGCGGCGGACCGCCACCTCCGCCACCTGGTCCGACCAACACGCCGCCACCCAACGCAACACCGGCCCCGACAGGAAACTGTACACCTGACCTATTATGTAAACCTGTCCAAGGAGGGGAATGCTGTAGTGGTAACGAATATGGAGATGGTGACTGTGCCTCAGATTTTCGTTGTGGTACAAAAGCAACCCCAAACCCCTCACCGACATCCAAACCTCCCACGCCTGTGCCAACTGGAACTTGTATCGAAAATGGCTATTGCACACAGGTAGGAATAAGTTGTTGTTCTGACTATGCTGAATATGATAACTCATGCTCTTCGGGACAACGATGTAAAGCTCAGCCAACAAACACGCCCCAACCTACAACGCACGCAACACCCTCGCCAACCGTTCCCATCACTACAATGACTCCTACAAGAACTCCTTATCCTACTGCCACGGGGCCAACGTCTCCATACGTTACGCCCACACTTACACCGTACTACATGCCTCTATTTTCTCAGCAAGGTATAAACGGCGAATTATACAGCAGCAACATAAGTTGCGGCAGCGCAAAAATTCCGCCCAACATTGATTGTGGACGCGTACAAGTCGACGTACAAATGAACAATGGTACCAACGTAGCAGGAAAAGTATATACATTTGACCACGCATGTGAACAAGATATTACCCCAGGTCCAACGAATCCTCCTCAACCCACAACCCCTGACAATGGTTCGTGCCCATTCAGTCAAATAAATACACAGTTTAGAATTAACAGTCAAGAACTTGACCCGTGGATTGATGGGGGCGACATAACAGAAATTAACCCTGCCGTTCCATTTGATTTAGATGTCAATTGTTTTGCGGAAAATGGTGGAGAACTTATGCAGCCGGCAAATATTATCATAAATGGAGAAGTTGTAGAATCAGAGGGCGATGGACAACTGAGAGGATATCCAATTGAAGAAATCGGTGAATATACCGTGAGTTGCGAATACATCGATCCTTTCCCCAATTGTAGCGACACTGATTCGTTTACCATCGTGGTTGTCCAGCCAACCAACACACCTACTGCAACACCAACCCACACACCAACGCCGACAGTTACTCCAAATCCGACCAATACGCCTACAAACACTCCTACACCCACCAATACACCAACACCTACTATTACCCCAAGCCCTACAAATACTCCGCTCCCGACCAATACGCCTGAGCCGACTATTGCACAAGTAACCTGTGATCAACCTGGGTGGATTTGTTCACTGAGCCAATGTCCTGCCGGATACAAGCTCGTGGCGGGTATGACCTGTGCCGGAGAAAGCGATGTCTGTTGCGAACCTGCACCACCAACCAATGCGCCGCTCCCGACCAATACGCCTATTCAAAACCTCACTGTCGAAGGCCAAAAGCCAGGCGTTACCCCATGGGCAGTCATACTCCTACCGTTTGGTCTTATACTCCTTGGTCTTGCACTATAGTTTGTCGAGCTACTTTGCTTTTAGATATACTTAAGGCATGAATAGAAAGAAAATGCAACATCAAATAAAGATTATCTTAAGTATTATTTGCGCATATATGATCGCCGCTTCGCTTGCTCCTATCCCAAATGCTGATATTCAACAAACAGTTATACGAACAAATATTTTACGTATTATGTCTTCAATCGAACAGGTGCGACAATACATGCCCGAAAATCAAGTTATTCAGCTTTTTGCAAAAAAACGAAATTTAACAACTTGGGAATTGCATACTCTTTTTTCGTTCAGTTCAGATCCGCATAGTAATCAAGAAGCAAAAATCCAACTTACAACGGTCGTTAATTCTCCTCAACCAACAAAAAACAATTCGCCCATTCCGACCCACAGCGCAATACCTATAGTTACCTACGGTAATCCTACAGCTACATACATACCATCACCTACCATATCGTATCCAACCCCTACCTCTGTTCCTCAAAAAACTTCAACTCCAATTCCCACTTCTCATCCTGAACCTACAACTGGAAAAACAGCGTTACAATCATGTGCCGATGTTGGCGCTTCGTGTCAAGGTTGGAGGTATTGTGTAGATTATGGTGATGGAAATAACACAAACCATAGATCAAAACAATTTTTCCATAATGCCAGCGATTGTTCAGGCGGCACACCACAAAATGGATTTAACTTTTGCTGCGGAAATTCATTTTCAGACTGGAATGCTCTTGCAGGTATATGTAATTTTAATCAAGTACGATGTGTAGAAATATCGGTCATAGACGTCAAACAAGTACCGTTTGGTTCGTATCAGTGTCCCATTCAAGACCCACGATACAATGTGTGGTGCTGTCCGATAGGAAAAAAAATTGAGGTTGATGGATATATAAATGTTCGTGGAGAAAATGTTCCTATCCGTTATTGTAAATAACTACGAATTAAACAATTTAAAAAATGCTTCTTTTGGCACATCTATTTTTCCGATCGCCTTCATTTTTTTCTTTCCTTTCTTTTGCTTTTCAAGCAGTTTGTCTTTGCGGGTTCTATCGCCGCCGTAAAGCTTGGCAGTGACGTCTTTGCGTAGGGCAGAGTTTCGTTCTGATGCGATAATTTTTCCTTTATATTTTGCCTGAATACGAACCTCGTATTGCTGCTTGGGAATAAGTTCTTTGAGTTTTTTGGTGATGCTTTCGGCTTTTTCGCGTGAGCGCTCCTGCACCACAATCTCCGAAAATTCTGACACCTCGTTGCCGTTGAGAAGAATAGTAAGCTTGTCAGCGTCGGTCTGATCATGTCTGAGATATTGCCAATCAAACGACGCAAAACCAGATGTGACCGATTTTAAATTGTCGAAAAACCCATCGATCATCTCGGAAAGAGGCATCTCATATTCAAGCGTGACTTGGTGACGATTGTCCATAGTGACAAATGTTGACCGGTACTCTTTGCAAAGTTGCATAACGGCACCAACATAGGTTTGCGGCGTGATGAGGAGGAGTTTAACAATAGGTTCGTAATAGCTGTTGTGCTCGATTTTGTAATCAACCTGAGGTGGGGTAAGTACAAGATCGAGATTATACTCCCGCTCAAGGCGCTCGCGGATGACGTCGGCATGCAACAATCCGAGAAACCCAACGCGATATCCTGGTCCAAGTGCCTGGCTGTAGATGGGTTGAAAGGTAAGCGATGCGTCATTGAGTTGGATCTTTTCTAATGCTTTGGTTACGTTTTCGTATTCATGTGTTTCTGTGGGAAACATGGATGCAAACACGACCGGTTGCGCGTGCTTATAGCCTGTGAGTGGGGGAGCGGTATGCGAATGAGAAATAGTATCACCCACGCGCACCTGATGAATGTCTTTGAGATTGGTGACAATGTAGCCGATTTCCCCAGCAAAAAGCTGTTGGGAAGGAATGAGGTCCGGGGAAAAGATGCCTACCTCGGTGGTTTGAAAGGTTTGATCGCTCGCGTGAAGGAATAAGGTATCGTTTTTTTTACATGATCCTGAAAACACACGAACAAAGGCGATGACGCCTTTGTGTGTATCATAATATGAATCGAAAATGAGCGCTTGGAAGGGGCATGCAATCTCTGTTGAGACAGGTTTTAATGAATGATTGTCACACGTAGAGACAGGTTTTAAACCTGTCTGTACATCATGATGGTTTAAACCTGTCTGTACATCATGATGGTTTAAACCTGTCTGTACATTTTTATTGCCTGTTGGCGGGGGAATATATTTAACAATTGCCTCCAGCACTTTTTCTACCCCTTGTCCTGTTTTTGCAGAAATAAGGAAAATGTCTTGCTCCTCACACCCAAGAAAATCAATAAATGCCTCTTTTGTTTTTTCGATTTCTGCGTTGGGCATATCGATTTTATTTATCACGGGAATTATCTCCAAACCTTTTTCAATTGCTTTGTAGGCGTTTGAAATAGTCTGCGCTTGTATGCCTTGTGTGGCGTCAACAAGAAGGATGGCACCTTCGACACAAGCCAGTGTGCGATCAACTTCATATGAAAAATCGACGTGACCTGGGGTGTCGATAAGATTGAGGATAAAAGATTGAACATTTTGTGCTTGATATTGCATCCTCACCGGTGCGAGTTTGATAGTGATACCTCGCTCGCGTGAGATGGGATTTCGATCAAGCATCTGTTCTTCGTGGTGTGTAGAAATTGTTTTGGTAAACTCCAACAAACGATCTGCAAGCGTTGACTTGCCATGGTCAATGTGTGCGATAATGGCGAAATTGCGAATGCGATCCATACAATGAGAGTATTGTATCAATTCTTATGAAAAATTGTTGCAGGTATGGAGCTCAAAGCGTGTAACGTATAACTTGTAGCTTGAAAGAAATAACCACAACATACATATTCACAAACGTATACCTTCATAGTATTATATACATCTATGCAAAAAAAACTCACCAAAATAGTAGCTACCATCGGACCAGCATCAGATACGCCTGATATGATTACCACACTTATTAAACACGGCGTCAATATTTTTCGCTTTAACTTCAAACACAACAGTATCGACTGGCATGGTGAACGTATACAACGAGTTAACGCCATTGCAAAAAAACTTCATACACCTGTTGGTACACTCATCGATTTGCAAGGTCCAGAAATACGTATCGTTATGAATACCGAAAAGCTTGATCTTACAGAAGGGGATACTGTAACAATCCATTCTACAAAAGAAAGAATCAAGGGTCGAGGTTTCACCCTCACACATCCGACCATCATACCAACTCTCAAAAACGGTGACACAGTCATTGCAGACGATGGCACATTTGTTTTTACCGTCATTAAATCGGGTGATGTTGTGACATTGCAATCACAATCGACCGGTATACTCAAAGATCATAAATCAATAAATATTCCCAACGGAACATTTGATTTTCCCCTTTTGGTTGATCGAGATTTTGAGGGATTAAAACTTGCAGCATTACACGAAATAGATTTTGTCGCGTTGTCGTTTGTCCGTTCAGCAAAGGATGTACATGCACTACACAAAGAAATGGCAAAATATCATGTTGACGCGCATATCATTTCAAAAATAGAAACCCAGCTCGCCATAGAAAACATAGATGAGATCATTGACATAAGCGACGGGATTATGATTGCGCGCGGCGATCTGGGAGTTGAAGCACCAATAGAACGGGTGCCGTATTATCAAAAAACCATTATTCAAAAATGTATTCAGAGACAAAAAACAGTCATCACCGCAACGCAAATGCTCGAATCAATGATTGAGCACCCACGACCAACCAGAGCAGAAGTGTCAGATGTAGCCAATGCAGTGTATGACTGGACAGATTGCACTATGCTTTCTGCAGAATCCGCAGCTGGGAGTTATCCAATTGAAGCGGTTGACCTTATGACAAAAACATTTTTATTTTATGAGAAAAAAATTCAACAGGACATCCGCCATGAAATAGATATTGAAACCGGCAATGAAACTGCTATGATTGCGGCAACAGCTTATGATCTATATATCCAGCATCAAACACAACTATCAAAAACAAATCCATTACAGGGATTTATGATATTTACGCAGTCGGGTCGATCGGTAAGTTATTTGTCTCGGTTTCGTCCGCGAGTGCCAATCTTTGCATTCACTCCTTTTTCTGAAGTGAGAGACAAACTGACCATGCTTTACGGAGTCTACCCATTCATCAATAAAACGGAAAGTGAAAATGTAGTGACGCTCAAATCAATCATCCGTGAAAAAGAAAATCTTGTTCGAAAAGAATATCTTTCTCCAGAGGCGCGACTGATAGTACTGCACGGTCAGGCGTGGGCAAAAGGAAAAGGATTAAATTGCATCCGCATTATATAAACTCCTAGAATATCTAACGATTTTTTACGTTCCTTCTTGCCAGGAATGTAAGTACCGTTCCTGTTCTTTGGTCAGCCGATCTATAGATACATTTTTGCTTGCTAATTTGAGCGAGGCAATTTCGCGATCTATGGCAAGGGGAAGGGTATACACTTTCTTCTTTAGTTCTGATGAGTGTTCGATAATGTATTTTGCAGAAAGTGCTTGGCCTGCGAAACTCATGTCCATCACCGAAGCCGGATGACCGTCGGCCGCAGCAAGGTTGACTAAGCGTCCTTCTGCAAGCAAATAGATTCTCTTTTTTCCCAAATCAAATTCTTCAACAAACCGGCGCACTTGTTTTTTCTTTTTCGCAAGCTTCGCAAGCGCTTGTTTGTTTACTTCGATATCAAAATGTCCGGATTGAGCCAAAATGACTCCGTCTTTTGCAGCTTGAAAATGTTTTCTATCGATAATGTGTTTGCCGCCTGTTGAGGAAACAACGACATCGGCCTCTCGTATAGCGTCGATGAGCCGAGCGACCTCGTAACCGTCCATAAGAGCCTCAAGTGCTTTGATCGGGTCCACTTCACACACGATGACCCGTGCGCCCATACCACGAGCGCGCATGGCGATACCGCGACCACACCACCCGTACCCACACATGACAAACACTGATCCGGCTATGAGTTTGTTGGTAGAGCGCATAATCGCATCCAGCGTCGACTGGCCGGTACCATAACGATTGTCAAACATATGTTTGGTCAGATTGTTGTTAACCGCCAAAACAGGAAACTTGAGCGTACCGTTTTGTTCCATCGCTTTGAGGCGTATCACGCCAGTCGTCGTTTCCTCAGTTGAGCCGAGTATATTTTTTTGACAGTCAGTGCGTTTGCTGTGGATGAGGCCCACCAGATCTGCGCCATCGTCCATGGTTATGTGCGGTTTTTGGTCAAGTACAGAGTTGAGATGTTTATAATATGTTTTATTGTCTTCGCCTTTTCTGGCAAACACAGGAATTTTGTAGTCTTTGACCAAAGATGCTGCCACGGCATCGTTGGTTGACAAGGGGTTGCTCGCGCAAAGATACACGCGCGCCCCGCCTTCTTTGAGTGCGATGGCGAGGTTTGCTGTTTCTGAGGTTATGTGGAGGCATCCGCCGATAGTGATATGCTCAAAAGGTTTCGTTTTTTTAAACTGCTCTTTAATAATTTGTAGCACGCGCATATCTTTCTGTGCCCAGCTGATGCGCTTCTTGCCTTCTGAGGCCAAAGAACTGTCGGTTATATCGTGCAGGATGCTCATAAAAATTATGAAATTGATAATTGTTGAATCCGCTTTGCAATTGCCGATCTTGTGGGTGCATGATTCACTGTGCCGTGCGATTCGACCACAAAACTTGCAATGGCGTTTGCCACAACTACAGCCTCACGGAATGACGCACCTTCACGAAGAGCAGAAATAAGCCCGCCGCGAAACGCATCGCCTGCACCAGTCGGATCAACCAACTGTTTGACTGGATAACCGGCAACAGAAAATGTTTCGTCTGCGCTTTGAAAATGGGCACCCTCTTTTCCCAATGTGGTGATGAGGATAGTGCCGGATTTAGTCACTTCACCAGGGACAAGAGAGAGTCGCTTATAGATTCTGCCCATTTCATAATCATTGCCGACCAAGAATATCGCGTGTTGTATGCCTTCGAGCAAATCTTTGTCGTCTATCCACGTCAAGGTCATGCCCGGATCGTAAAGATAAGGGATCTGATTGGTGATGCAATAGTTTTGCATAGCGAGAAATCCATGTTTATGATTTGCAGAAAGTACAATAAAATATGAATCGTCTACGAATGAAAGGTCGATCTCGTCTGCATGTTCGGAAGCGCCATAATAATATCCCCAGATTTGGTTGTCTGCACTATCGGTGATGACACGGCCCGTCGAGGTGTAGAGGGCTTTATCGAAGTGACAATGAGAAAGATCAATGTTGTGCTTCTTTAAAAATGTGGAGAGGGTCTGGTGGTCTTTGCCAAATGCCCCACAGATTGCTACGTTTTTTTTAGAATATAATGAAGCGTTGTAGGCGATATTGGTAGCGGTGCCCCCAAGGTGTTTGGTGAGTTTGTTGACGACAAATGAAATATTGATTTGATGGAGTTTTTCTGGATCGAAGTATTCTTTGAAGGTGTCGGGGAAGTTCATAATTTCGTCGTAGGCCAATGATCCGGAAACAAGAAGGGTAGAGAAGTGTTGAAAGTTCATTGAAATAATACAAGTTTATACCATACTTTTTGCTTAATCAATATACATAATAATGACTACGAGAATATATTGTCGACATATGTATGTTGAATGCTCATACAGAATCAATTAGAATAGTGCCATGAAAGATTCTAGTCATTTTTTAAGCCTTATCATTCCTTCGTTCAAACAAGAAAAAACTATTGTTAAAGACATAAAACGTATCAAAAAAATTACCGACAATATCCGTTACGACCACGAAATCATTATCGTGATTGATGGAAAAGTTGATAATACATTGCAAAAACTTAAAAAAACAAACATTAGCAATATTAAAATTATTTCATATCAAAAAAATCAGGGAAAAAGCTATGCCATTCGTGTAGGCATGAATAAAGCGAAGGGAGACTACGTGATGTTTGTCGACGCTGGTATGGAAATCGATCCCAATGGTATCTCTATGCTTCTTGAACACATGGAATGGTACAACGCAGACATCATAGTCGGCTCCAAACGGCATCAAGCCTCACAAGTAAAATATTCTTTTGAAAGAAAAATATTAAGTTTTGGATATTATCTTATCGTGAAGACGCTTTTTGGATTGAACGTTAAGGACACACAAGCGGGTATAAAAATATTTCGGAAAAAAGTGCTCACTAAAATTCTGCCGCGACTACTTGAAAAAAAATTTGCAGGGGATTTAGAAATGTTGGTGGTAGCAAAACTTCTTGGATTTAACCGCATATATGAAGCGCCTATCAAACTAAATTATAAACTTGCAGAACTCACCTCTGCTGCGACACTCAATTCGATAAAAGGAATTTTTTTAGATACATTGGCTATCTTCTATCGGCTCAATATATTGCATTATTATAATCACCACCATTCACGTTTTGTGTTTCCGAAAAACATGGAAATAGTAGTAAAAAAATATACTTACGTAAAACTCTAATCATTTTTTAAGTCTCATAAACCTATTTAACTCATAAATACAAAGTTTTCATAATCGTATTCCTTTGTTTCATTATTTCAAAACACTTGGTAAAATTAATTTTACTATTATTGGAACCTCATGAAAAAAAAATTATTAATGATTACTTGGAGAGATATCAAATCTCCCTTTACAGGGGGCGCAGAAAACTTAACCCATGGAATTCTTAAGCAACTTCGAAAAAAATATACCATTACGGTACTTACCTCGGCATTTCCTCATTGCAAGATAAAAGAGAATATTGATGGCATACAATACATTCGTCTTGGAAGTAGGCAGTTTAATTATGTTGGGGTATATAACTGGAGAGTTTATTTCTCTGTTTTAAGATACTGGTTTTTGCATATACGCAACAAACAAAACTATGATGTTGTTATAGAACAAATTAATAATATTCCATTTTTATACCCCCTTTATGGTGGTAAAAAAACTATTATTTACATTAATCAGCTCTGTCGTATTAATTGGTTTTATCAAGTACCACTAATGCTTTCGTGTATAGGATTTCTAATTTTTGAGCCTCTCTATTTATGGTTACTTAGGAAACAAAAAGTTATTACTATTTCAAAAAGTTCAAAAAATGATTTAGTCCGTTTTGGTTTTGATAAAAAAAATATACATATTATTCATGTAGGTATAGAGTTTAAACCAGTAACATCACTAGATCGTATAAAAAAGTTTAAACATTTTTCCATTTTAAGCATTGGAAATATACGCAGCATGAAGCGAACCCATGATCAAATTGAGGCTTTTG
>JAGQLS010000016.1 GCA_020429045.1 Candidatus Woesebacteria bacterium | reverse complement strand
CGACCGCAAGGTTGAAACTCAAAGGAATTGGCGGGGAGGCACACAACCAGTGGAACATGTGGCTCAATTCGAGACGAACCGAAGAACCTCACCAGGGTTTGACATGCAACTGCAAACCTTATGAAAGTAAGGCGTCTTAGAGAGTGTTGCACAGGTGCTGCATGGCTGTCGTCAGTTCGTTCCGTGAGGAGTGCCCTTAAGTGGGACAACGAACGCAACCCCCATCGTATGTTACACGTATCATACGAGACCGCCCCCGATATATCGGGGGAGGAAGGAGGGGCAGATGTCAAGTCAGCATGGCCCTTATACCCTGGGCTGCACACATGTTACAATGAGATGGACAGAGGGTCTCGCGAACCGGCAACGGTAAGCAAATCCCTTAAATCATTTCTCAGTGGGGATTGAAGTCTGCAACCCGACTTCATGAACGCGGAATTGGTAGTAATCGCAGATCAGCTATGCTGCGGTGAATACGTTCTTGCCTCTTGCACACACCGCCCGTCAAGCCAACAAAGTCGGTAATATCTGAACCTCGATGTATTTCGGGGGAGGGTATCGTCGGCGATGAGGGTTAAGTCGTAACAAGGTATCCGTTCTGGAAGGAGCGGATGGATCACCTCCTTTCTTATTTTTTTTAACTGGGAGAAATTTCAGTTATCAATTTAAGAGCTTAATAAAGCGAATGCTTTATAAGCAAATTTCTTCCTAACCCGATTTTTAGGATATAGCTCACTTATAACCAAGTGACACAAATTTAGCTATAATAGCGTACCATTGAAAATGATTTGATTTCCATACAATAATCTTATATAATCAATATATGTCTCTACCAAATCGCGAAGAACCAGTTAACCATGAGCAACAACACTACGACCCATTCTGGAATATAACTAAGCCATCTGAAAGTCAAATACTCCAAGTTGTTAACGATCCTTCTGCTGTTGATTTTTTTGCAACCAGAAATTTATTTGATACAAGATTACGAGCATTTGGAAACAAAACTCCTTATAATGTCTGGCCAGATGACCTAAAAGACTTGGATAAACTCCTTAAAGAGAAAATGAGAGATGTACAACAATGTATAGCTAATACCGGAATTTACATTTTTCCAAATGATGATTTATTAAAAAGACGTATATTATTTCTTAATCCTGTAGAATTTGAAAGACAAATACGAGAGGGAACTTTGGGGGAAGAAATTGGAGAAGGTCATCCACTTTTTATTTTGGACAATGTCTCTCTTTTACCACAAGATGAATCCAATAGATCAGCGTCTCCTGAAAGTTTATTTGCTGACAAAGCTGAAAGTTTTTACGTCAATTCACTAAGTGTTAAAACGAACATGCTCAGAATAAAAAGATTAGCTGAATTGTTTGAAATAGATTTGAAAGATTTTTCTGATAATGATTTTGTTTCAGAAAGAGATATAATTCTAGATAAATTTAAACCTCACATACTACAACTACTTGGAATACCATTTCATCTTCGAGGTAGATTTTATAGAATTATTGCAGATTGGTTTCTAGCCTCCACTACTGATAGATTTACAAGAACTTTTTCAAGCGATGAATTAAGAAAACCAAATATCCTTCCCAGAGACTTTCTTATGTTATTAACGAGGAGCATTGATGAATTGGATGATTATTTTGATCTAGATCGTAATAATAGCTTTAAATATGGCCCTATTGCTAGACAGCAATTTGATCCATTTGTTTTGGAACCTAGCAATCCTCCTGCAATCACAGAAGATGACTATACGAAAGCAGGATTGGCTGATTTTTTTCCTCGTGATAATGATTACTCTGCGCCTGAGAGTAAACAAAAATATGACATATATTTTTGTTTTATTAAATTACTTAAGGGCTGGCTACCAGGCTGTGATTTACCAAGTTTTCTAGACAGTGCTTCATGTAAATATCTAAAATATCTTCTTGATGGTCATGTTACAATACTCGAACATTTTGCTAAGCTTAAGGAAAATGGAGATTTGAGAATATTAGCGCAAACAATTTTAGAAAATTATGATAAAATAAAAGATTTTTCAGAAGAAGAGCGCTGGTATTGAAACTTCGGGCTAGAATGATAATTTAGACTTCTAATATATTCCAAAGGAGATAAGGAAATAAAAAGTAATTCAGATATTTCTTAAAATCCTAACCTATGTGTCAATCGAAAGTGTGTCGCCTGGATGTATTTTATGTATAAAATCTCCTACAACCATGAGATAACGGCTATGAGGCAAACCAAATAAGCTTTCAATCAAAATAGGACTTTCAGATTCCCGATATTCTTTTAGATATTGTGCGCTGATTGTTTTTGTTGAGCCAATGTGAAAAGTAACTTCGTCGGAAAAGCTATATTTTCCCCGCAGATCTTCGTGTGTAAGGGTGGTGATGATATTCCCAAAAGAATCAATGTGACCTACAAAATGATTTTGTACTTCTTGGATAAGGCCTGTGTGCGCTTCGTCGAGTTCGAGGTCGTCTTCTTTGTAATCAAGAAATAAACTCGCCGCGCGCCCGAGCAAGGCAAGCGGACTGGTAAATTGCTTTTGTTCTATGTTGCTATACTGTTGGATGACATCGACATTCTGCTTGACCATCGAAAGACTATACTCGATATTCGTTGAAAGAATCATAAGCCCAGACTTCAATCGCAACACATACAACGAATCAAAATCGTGGGTGATGGAGATGTCTTGAAGGATGATCGTTTCGAGTGGTACGCCCAATTCTTCTTCTTGTTGAGAAATATGCTGTAAAACGAATGCTGCGTGACGCGATGAGGAAGTGACGGGTACAGATTCGAGACGTATACGTTGTGGATTTTCGATAAATCCTTCGACAATGGTACGAAGTGATTGCAGATATACCGGATCTTTTGCCCAATCTGCAATCACAATGAGTTTTTTCATAGGCAAGTTAATATATCAATTCGTCATCACGAAGGAGTAAAACGACTGAAGTGATCCTGTTGTACGTATAGATTGCTTCGTCAACTACGTTCCTCGCAATGACCAAAAGTTAGAATATATTTTTTACTTTACACTTTCGACTTTATAGACCTTCTTACTTTTCTGACTTTTTACTCTATTATTTTCATTCCAGTATACAGATTAAATGCACGAGATGCACTCCCGCCTTGGACAATAATTTCAAGAAAGCGCTTATTTTTATACCCCGAGCTGCCGATGATGATCGCAGACTCGTTGTCTGGCACGTCTTTTAATCTACTATAGCATGTAAATTCACCAAAACGGGTGCCGAGTTGTTTCCCGGGTTCGAAACCAACCTCTTCGGGGAGGACAGTCGTTTTTGTGTTACCGAAATTATCGATCCACCAGACCGCTTTTGGCGCGTCGGGAATTTCATCAAGAGAATAGGCTTCTGAAGTTATGTGTTCGTTGTTGTGCAACCAATACGCAAGAAATGGAGAGTATTCGTAACTGCGAAATTGGGTACGCACTACACGATCGCGATCTTCTTTGTCAAATTTTCCTTTTTTTACCATTTCGTCGATGACGGTTGGCAAATCGGTAATCTTGAGATCGGATAAAAGGTCAAATTTCTTAACCAGCGATAGGGTATCACCGGCAATTGTCGAAACTACAAGCGTTTTGCCGACATGAAAAAAGCCAAACGGCGTGCCATTTTTCCATTTTTTTCCTGATCCGTGGCGAGGTGCAGCATTGACGAGGATGACTCCTTCTTCTCCGGCACTGGCATCAAGTGTGTCAACCAGGAGACCTGCTGCCTCGATCTCGCTAAAGTTACGAACTCCCATGAAGGTGACGTTTGCCTGGGGAAACAAAATAGAGCTGCGTGTCATTTGACGACCACGCTCGTTGCTGTCTCGACAGTCGTTGATTATGGTGACGAACATAAAAAGATTGGGTGAATAATTAATAATAAAATATAATTGAGGAAAACTTATCTTAAACTATTCTAAAGAAAAAATCCAGAGGGTTATTTTTTGATCGGTTTGTTATAATGTATGGTTGAAGCTTCTATAAAAGCGTGAAAAGCGTGATGATGAAGTGGAATGAGGGTCATTAGCTCAGTTGGTTAGAGCGCAGTCCTGATAAGACTGAGGTCTCTGGTTCGAGTCCAGAATGACCCACCTGAATTTGACTTTCGGGCATTTTGAACGAAACGTCTGACCGCACCTCGCCCGCGCGCAACAAGCTCGCGCGGGGCAAAAACCAAAAATTTCCTATCATTTTTATTTGCGGCCCCCCTACACCCCTGTGCCGCAAGGCGGAAAATTTGAAAAGAAGGAAATTTTTGGTTTTGCTGCCGCCGCTTCATGTGGTTTGTATAAAATTCCATGTCACTTATAGTCTGTAGATGTATTTTACACAAAGATATATGATGTAGTCAATAAGTTACCAGACTTTATATGACAGATATCAAGAAACAATTAGGCCAAAAGATTAAAGACTTGCGTCTTCGCGCAGGATATTCACAGGAAGAACTGGCAGGAAAAGCAAGCTTACACCGAACGTATATGAGCGATATTGAGCGCGGGGAGCGCAATGTTTCGGTCGAGAATATCAAAAAAATCGCTGACGCTCTTGGAGTAGATCCAAGTGAGCTTTTGAAATTTCACCGCTAATTATGAAACACATTAAAGAAGAGCTAGTAAAGCTAATTGATAAAAGCGTTTCTCGAGACGACTTGCACGCGAAACTTGAGCGCGGGGAGCTTGAGTTTATTATGGTTACTTTAATGCATCAAGGAATTTTGACGTACGAAAATTATCTCAAATTGAAGAAAGATTACGAGAAAAGAAATAAACACATTGATATTATTTGCATTACTTCGCCACGATCCTTTGGCGAGACTTGGGCAGAAGTACATATACGAGAAATAATCCCCGAACTTGAATCGACAAAGGGCACGGAAGCTAAAGGTGAATTTGATCTTGTATATAAAAATGGCAAGAAGCCGATAAAACTAGAAGTAAAAGCTGGAAGGGCTATTGATAGAACTAAACACCATATTCCTTATCACGAACGCGCACTAGTAAGCACTGACAAGGAAGGACTTTTTGATATGAACTTTCAACAGATGAAGCCGACTTGCTTTGACGCAATCATAATGATTGGTGTTTGGACGGACAAAATTCGTTACTGGTTTATGACTTCCGATGAAATAAAAAAGAACAAGTATTTTTCTGTCGGTCAACACCGTGGTAATAAGGGATACGAAGGGCAAATGCACATCAAGACAGAGAACATTGCAGATTTTGAAAAATACGAAATAACTCCAGATGAGATTTTCAAGAAAATCAAAAAGTTAGCGACTCGCTAATTCTGACTCAATATACGCTTTCCACTCAGGCTTTATTTTATAAATATCAAAAACTTCGTCATCGATTTTCTTAACTATAGCTTGATACTCATTGCCCTCTACCTTTTCAGCCGCATTCACAAGATCAATGACTCTTTTTTGCTCTTGCTTGCTCGCATTGTATAGCGGTAATCTCTCGAGATTCCCCCTCAAAACACGAACAGTAAAAAACATTTTTGAGTAGTAAAACTGAATTAGTTTTGAATTCAGTAATCCTAGAATGTACTTTATATCCAGTCCTGGGACTTTCGGCTCAATTGCGTTTGCATTGTTGAGCGAAAATCTTCGCTCGTTATCATAAACAAAAACTAGATTTTTACCGATAAATTTGTAAATCAATTTCTCGGGTAGCTCGTAATATTCTCTGGGCGCAACTTGCTGAAGTTCGTTTTTATCATAGACAAAATAGTTACCGCCAAAATTGATTTTGTATTTCTTTAAGTCTTTGCCAACAATTATTGGCTTATGATTTTTTGTGAATGGTTTATCTACGAGATACTTTTTATTATTTCCAGTTACTATACCGAGAATAAAAAGAGTGTTATCTTTCAAAAATTTATTATCCAGCGAGTCGATGTGTTTTAAGATTTGTGATGTGTCATCAGAAAAATGGACATTAAAAATATTGTCTACTGTTGACTCGAAAAGTGATTGAGGTAATTTATTCTCTTTGACGTGACCGTTAAATACATTTTCTTTAATCGTTACTTCATTATCTTTCGATTCACCTTTGTTTTTTTCAAATACCAAAATTAGCGATGGCGCATAAACCTTTTTGAATATCTCACCTCCTGTCGCCAAGAGTTTTATATTGCCATTCTTGAGTAGTTGAAGACGAGATGGCTGATGAACTTTTATTTTTAAGTATGCCTCTGGAATCAAGAATCCAAGTTTTCCGTCGTCTTCCAAAAAATCTAACGCTCTCTCGATAAACAGCGTAAATGTATTAAGGCCGACTTTCCCAATCTCGTAGTATCTTTCAAAATATTTTTTCTGCTCATTTGATAGTTTTGCTCCCCAAGGCGGATTGCCAATTACAAAGTCAATTTGGTTATAGATTTTTTGGAAAGGGTCAGGTTCTATCAAGTTATAATCCTTTTTAAGAAAATCAGCTTGATAGACGTTAAAATTCAATTCCTTTATCTTTGGATTTCTCAAATACAGATTTGCTTTTGTTAGCGCGCAAGCAACAGGGTCAATGTCCATACCAAAGAGATGTTTTTCTACAATGTTTTTATGCGCTTCCGTTTCTGATATGCCAATTTTTTTGTATTGGTCGAGTAATTTATCATAAGCGCGCAAAAGAAACTGACCGGAACCGCAAGCTGGATCAAGTATCGTTAAGTTTCTGTCCTTTTCAAGATTGATTCCGGTGTTTTCAATAATAAAATCAACAACTTTGTTCGGAGTATAGTATTGCCCAGCTTCTTTCCTGTCAGTTTGGGGGCGGATACTTTGATAAACAAAGCCTAAAATATCCTCTTTTGCTTCCTGTAAATTGTAATCATTCAAAATATTTACTAATTCCTGCTTCTCTCTTTGGGCTAATTCCACGCCGTCAATTTTCAACTGTTCTAAAATTTCTAAAACATTTTCGTTTTTAGTTTCTATGGAATTCTGCCGGACGATATGAAGAAAAACATTTTGCAAAATAGCGGAATCCAAAATTTCTTCTCGGTAGATTTTATCTTTTACATCAAGAGCATATTTTGAAAGATTATTTTCTCTGAACTTAATTAGCCGAGTTGTCAGCTCTTTGATTTGGTCTTCGTTTACATATTCATCGGAAAAGATATATTCATTTTCTTTTATCGGTTGACTTACAAGCTGATTTTCTAAATTTCGCAGGATGCTCACCACTCGACCTTGAACCATGAGCTCTTTTGTAAAAATCGGCTTCAGTTTTGGGTTCGCTGGTTGCAAACGGAAACCATTCTTTTCTTTGTAGATTTTTTTAAGCGTTGCTTCATTGCCATTGATAATAGCAACGACAATGTTTCCGTCGTCGGCGACTTCTTGTTTACGGATTACAACAACATCATTATCAAAAATACCCTCGTCGATCATGCTATCACCCTTTACTTTGAGAGCGTAGTGTTGGCCGCTTGATGAGAGCATGGATTTCGGAACGGTTATGGTTTCCGTTTGCTCGATTGCCTCGATTGGTTCTCCAGCAGCAATCAACCCCGACAAAGGAATTTCTGTAACTGGTTCGTCTGCTTTCTCCAATTGGATAGAGCGCGGAATAGAATCTTGCCGCGAGATTAAACCCTTGTCCTGTAGTTGCGAAAGGTGGTAGTGGACAGTGGAAAGAGAAGATAGCGAAAACTTATCAGCAATTTCCTCAAGTGAGGGGCTATAGCCGTGTTTTTGGCTATATTTTTTAATAAAGTCTAGAAATTGTGATTGGCGCTTGGTAAGCATATTGACTTCTTGAAATGGTTCGTATACTATAAGTGTATCGAAACAAATTAGAAGTGTCAATTAGTAAATTATCCCCAAATATATGCCAAAATCACCATCACACAAGAAAGCGCAAAGTAAAGCCGCTGGCCGTGGCGGTAAAACCGAAACCAAACTCAAGGGGAGCAGGAAGCGCCTAGATGCAATTACCAAGTCTGGAAAAACAGCGACGGAAGTTGAGCGTAGTGGAACTGCAACAGGGCTTGAAAAAGCAGCACAGCGGCTTAAAATGCGCCGCTCTCAGCGAAAAGTATTGCAAGTACCACAAACAGATATGGGCAAGGCGGTAGAAGCGATGAAAAAGAAAGGTGTTAAGGGTACTGTTAAAAATATGACTGGCACCAAGCGACGTTCCGTGTAAGTTTTTGATTCGTCTATGAGCAACACTCACAAACCAACAAGTGGAGATGATAAACGTGCACACCTTGCGATGATACAAGGTGTTATTGACCGAATGGGCGGAAATCTTTTCTATTTGCGCGGTTGGTCAATAACAATTCTTGTTGGTTTGTTCGCGGTGTCTACTTCGTCCCTGCTTGCGGTTGATCAATGGACCCCTACGCTATTTTTTGTGCTTCTCCTATTGTTCTGGGTATACGACGGATATTTTCTTTCTCTCGAAAGGAAATATCGTGGGCTCTATGACAAAGTTCGTATGCTCGCGGAAGAAGACATAGACTTTTCTATGAGCGTTGGTGAATTCAAAACACATGCCGACAAAACGATTTTGGCGGCAATGCTTTCTCCAACACTACTCGCCTTTTATGGCGTATTAGGTGTTGCGATGGTCATTATTATTAAATTAACACTGTAGATTTATGGCAAAAAAAGTATTTGTTAGTTTCGATTTTGATCACGATAGCGGTATAAAAAATTTTGTAATGGGACAAGCAAAATTACCGACTTCGCCATTTTGGGGCGCTGACTGGTCAATGAAAGAAGCGGCACCACAACATAGGTGGGAAGATGAAGCAGAGAAAAGAATAAAACAATGCGACATTGTAATTGTTATGGTTGGCAAACAAACACATAATGCAGGCGGCGTTTTGAAAGAAGTAGAATTTGCACGACAACACAATAAACCAATTGCACAAATTATTGCGTACTCCGATCTTGTAAATCCAACTCCTGTTGCTAATGCGGGTCGCCTATATAGATGGAGTTGGGATAACCTTAAGGCACTTCTCAATTAAATATGGCAACTAAAAGACAAGTTTTTTATAGTTTTCATTACAAACCAGATTGTTGGCGCGCTTCAACAATTCGTAGTATTGGCGCAATTGAAGGAAACAAACCTGCTCCAGACAACGATTGGGAAACAATAACAAGTAGCGGAGATGAGGCAATCAAAAAATGGATACGTGAACAAATGAAATATAGGTCATGTACTATTGTTCTCGTTGGAAATAAAACGGCAAATAGAAAATGGATAAACCATGAAATTGTGAAGTCGTGGGATAATGGCATGGGAGTAGTTGGCATTTACATTCATGGTATAAAAAACAGCCAAGGATATATCGCTGAAAAAGGAAATAATCCATTTGACTACATAACCCACGGCAAATCTAAGAAAAAAATATCTACCATTGTAAAATGTTACAATCCAGCCGGCTCAAACAGCAAAGAAAGGTATGAATGGATTAAAAAGTACATAGCTAGCGCCGTTGAGGAAGCAATAAAGATTAGGAACGACAATTGATAGTATAAGGGAGTTCCGCTTGCGCGCGCACGGGAGGGTTGGGGCAAGCGCAATACGATTTACCATCAGCCCTTTCAAATGTTCCGCCTTGCGGCGGGGGGTGTGGGGGGAGCCGCAAATAAAAATGATTGGAAATTTTTGGGTTTTGCCCCGCGCGAGCAAGGCGCGCGCGGGCGAGGCGCGGTCAGGCGTTTCGTTCAAAATGCGTTCGAGCGGAGTTATATAATTCCACCCAAAGAAAGTAGCGTCGCAATTTTCTTTCTTTATGACGATCTGTAGAACCATCCAAATTGGTGAAAAACCACTCAAGGCAAAAAACAAGCACATCGGGAATGTTCATAATCCAATAGTGAAAAAAGTGATCCGAAATCTGATTGATACGATGTACGATGCGCAACTTATTGGTATTGCCGCGCCACAAATCGGCGAAAACTACCACATATTTATAACCGAGCCACGAGAAACCGACACCCGTAGTAAAGACCAAAGCGACATCCTAAGGATTTATATCAATCCAAAAATCGTTGCGTACAGCAAAAAACAAGTAACCATTTGGGAAGGGTGTGGTAGCCTGGCAGATGGCGCTATTTTTGGACCCATCAAACGACCAGCGCAAGTCACCGTAGAGGCATTTGATGAA
This sequence comes from Candidatus Woesebacteria bacterium, assembly GCA_020429045.1. Classification (GTDB taxonomy): domain Bacteria; phylum Patescibacteriota; class Microgenomatia; order UBA1406; family GWC2-37-13; genus HKST-UBA22. Next base: position 3,811 of record JAGQLS010000016.1, on the reverse strand, counting down.
CAAGGGCGGCGTTTCCGTTTCACAGCAGACGGTATTTTGGGAAGAGTCATACAACATGAGGTAGACCACCTGCACGGCGTTGAGTTTATTGAAAAAATAGAGGATAATAAACGTTTAGTGAGCGCAGATGTTTTTGTTAAAACCATTCTGCATACGCCACAACACAAAAAAGCTTCTGAGATTACGGTAAAAAAACTCGAACAACTCTAGCAATTGGCGCAAATTTCACCATCTCAACCTTCATTTTTATAATTGGTAATAAAATATAGTGTTTCGTTAATTAACTCAATCAAATCAAAACTATATTTAATGTACCGTTCCTACAGTATAAAAATGAAACATTTGACAGATAAGGATAAATATAGGATAATAGGATAATAGGATAATTAGAATATTATCATTTAAAAATATAAAATAAAAGTATGGAAGGATATCTACAGCAAACAATAAATTTTATAGTCAGAAATGCCGAACATGCCCTTGACCCTACTTATAATCCCGCGTTTGATTTCACTACTACTCTTTATCTCGATGCTCAAACAAAGGAGTTCATTGAAAAATGTTCTCCTGCTTTACAAGATTTATTTACGAATATCGAAGTGTTTTCTGAGCAGGCGCAAAGCGACATACAACCTTTAATGGAGATAATGACAGATTCAATTTCTTCTTTCGTGATGCAGCCAGATGTTTTATTGCAAGATCCTACTTTAAAAGCCTTGTTTGAAGGGAATGAAAAAGTGAAATTCGATCTTGTCATGAAGACTCTTTTAGGAGAAACTCTTCACGCATGGTTCCCTGATATTATAAAAACAGCAGATGACGAGCTTGATCAAAATAGCCTTCAATTAAAACTAGACGAACAACCCACCCTTAAGAACTTCATAAATGAACTTATGACATTTAAGCCGTTTATCGACCCACATATTCTTATGTCGTACGTCTTGCGGTTGAGAAACGTTCCAAGCAATGATACCGAACACCTTCATGCGTTGTGGAACCAATGGAATGCGCGTCGTTCTGCATTGAACGCTGGAGAGCTAGAGTTACCCCCAGAACTTGCTCATTTACGAATATTGGATAATTTAGATGAAGTTGATATTGATAATCAAAACTGTCGTTTACCTTTTGCATATACCTATATGCAAAATGGTTTACATGCCCTTTACAATCATCCCGATAAAATGCGAGGTAGCTGGCGTATGCTCGCTGCACATGTGGGAACGGAGATAAAACAAGCAATAAATAGTAATGATTCATTCGCGCCAAGAGATTTATACAAAAAACCGTCAACTGGGGGTAATGGTACCATCGGTTGTGGATAAACAGGCATATTTTGTAGCCAGCTTTTTATACACCGGCAGCGTTTGATGTCGTTTACGTATTATTGCTATTCTTTACGTAATTCTATCTTTTTTAATCTACATTTCATTTATAGACATTTCGTTTTTCCCTCTTTATAATAAAACCAGCATGAAAAACCGTGTTGAATATACAGAAGGAGAAATAACGAAAAACTTCTTTTCTGCAATCACCAATATTTTTTTGTTCCTTCCGTACTTTTTTTCTGTTGCACAGCTTGCCAAAACACTTTTTTCACCGTGGAAAAACCTCAAAACCACGACCAAACGCAAAGGATTTTCGTTCAACGCCTGGCTCAACGACCTGAGTTTTGATCTTATATCGCGCGGTATGGGTTTTGCCATGCGATCAGCGCTCATTGTCTTTTTTTTCCTTGCTCAATCGTTTTACATCGTTCTGTTGCCATTCGTTATTTTGATTTTTTTCGCTTCTTTTCCGATACACTTGCTCCTGCAAAATATGCGCAAAACAGAGGCCGAGCGCAAAGCAATTCTGAAACAATCGTTTGTGAAATCTCACTTTGTCGACAATAGAAACGCTGATGTTGTTGGGCAATGGTTTGAATATTTGTACCAGACGCGCTTTAAAACAACCCCATGGTGGACCATGAAAAAACTTCTGCAAATACCACCCCTTGCGCGCGACTGGACGGTAGGCTACACGCCAACACTCGACGACTATGCCGTTGACCTCACCGAAAGCTCCTTTCAAAAACGCATTCGCGGGCACGTCATTGGTCGCGATATGGAAACAGAAATGATTGAACGTGCCCTCTCACAATCTGAAGAAGCCAATGTGATCGTTGTAGGTATTGCTGGTGTGGGGAAGCATACGATCCTCAATGGTCTGGCGCGCAAAATGTATGAGGGGAAAACAAATTCTTTGCTTGCGTACAAGCGCCTCATGCACCTCAACATGGAGCGGATGCTTAACGAGCACACAGATATAAAAAAAAGGGAACAATTTTTTGAAGAAATCCTACACGAAGCATCTCTTTCCAAAAGCGTCATACTGCTGATTGATAATTTTGACAGATATATTGCGAGTGGACCAAATAGGGTCGATCTTTCGTTGCCAATTGAAAAATATGCGCGCACCAACAAAATACAGATTATCGGCATATGTACCCCATTTGAATATGAATCGCATATTTTTGCAAACGAGCAGATTCGCAATTTATTTACCAAAATTGATGTTGAGGAAATTTCCAAGGAAACTGCATATCGGATCATCCTCGACATCGCCCTGGATTATGAACATCGCTATAGTGTAACGATTCCTTTTGAGACGTTGCGCGCGGTAATCGAAAAAAGCGCTTACTACATAACAACAATTCCATTTCCTGAGAAAGCGTTTCAGCTTTTGGATTCTGTTTGTGCCTACACTGTGCAGACTGTAAAGAAAAATGTGGTATTACCAGAGTACGTCGATACGGTACTTTCGGCAAAAACACACACGCCAACCACTATTGATGGGGCACTCAAAGAAAAATTGCTCAATCTCGAAACCTCTCTGCAGGAACGTATTCTTGGGCAAAATGATGCGATTGTCAATGTTTCTTCTGCGCTTCGACGGTCGTTTCTTTTGCGGGGTAAACGCAAAAAACCGCTTGCGACATTTTTGTTTCTGGGGCCAACAGGTGTAGGAAAAACGGAAACTGCAAAAGCAATTGCACGGGTGTTTTTTGGCACAGAAAAAGAAATGATGCGCTTTGACATGTCGCTGTTTCAAACAAAAAACGACATTACTAAACTTATCGGCTCGCCCGAGACGCTCAACCCCGGATTGTTGACCAACACTATTCGTGAAAATCCGTATGGTGTATTGCTTTTGGACGAAATAGAAAAAGCACATAAAGATTTGCTCAATATTTTTCTCACGATGCTCGACGAAGGATACTTTACCGACGGTTACGGCCAAAAAATCGATTGTAAAAATCTGGTCATCATTGGCACAAGCAACGCTGGCGCAGACTATATCTTCAAAAATCTTACCGCTTCTGGCAAAAGCCCTTCTACCAATGAGCTCATCAATTATCTTGTTGAAAAAGGACAATTTTCTCCCGAATTTCTCAACAGATTCGATGGTGTGATCGCATATAACCCATTAAATGAGGATCTTGCGCTGCAAATCGCTCGACGTATGGTGGGCTCTCTACAGAAAAATATAAAAGACATGTATGAAGTTGACGTTGTGGTAAGCGACGATGCTCTTGCCCAGATTGTGGAACAAGGATACAATGTGCAGTACGGCGCACGCAACCTGGAACGAGTTCTGAGACAACAACTCGAGGATCTTGTTGCCAAAAAAATATTGAGTGAAGAAGTAAAAAAAGGCGGACAGATTGTGCTGTAACCTATAACTGAAGGTAAAAAGTAAAGAGAAAATAGTAAAAAAATGAATAAGTAACAACGAAAAACTTACAACTAACAATTAACAAGTAACAGGTAAC
>JAGQLS010000015.1 GCA_020429045.1 Candidatus Woesebacteria bacterium | reverse complement strand
ACAGCCCAACCCTTGGAACCGACTACAGCTCCAGGATGTGATGAGCCGACATCGAGGTGCCGAACCTCCCCGTCGATGTGGACTCTCGGGGGAGACTAGCCTGTTATCCCCGAGGTAGCTTTTATCCGTTAAGCCCCTTCCGCAATCACAGCGGAATGGGGGATCACTTACGCCTGCTTTCGCACCTGCTCGAGTGGTCACTCTCGCAGTCAAGCTTGCTTATGCGTATACACATACACTCCGATTTCCATCCGGAGAAAGCAAACCTTTGCGCCCCTCCGTTACTCTTTTGGAGGGACCCGTCCCAGGTAAACTGACCACCTAACACTGTTTCCTCATAGTAAAGATAAGGTGAAAGAATATAAAAGAGAGGTATTCCACTTGTTGCCCTCCTATTCGGAGGGCTCCCTCCTATTCTCGACAGTTTATATCCTCGCACCAATGTCAAGTTTCAGTAAAGCTCTCGGGGTCTTTTTGTCCTAGTGCAGGTAGGCCGCATCTTCACGGCCATTTCAATTTCGTCGGGCAATAGTTCAAGACAGTTGTCAACTCGTTAAGCCATTCATGCAGGCCGGAACTTACCCGGCAAGGGGCTACGCTACCTTAGAACTCTCAGGGTTAGAGCTGTCGTTCACTGGAGCTTACACCAGAGCCTCATTCCAAAACTTACGTGTTGGAGATCAACCCCAATGGTTAACTGACCAGCACCGGACAGGCCTCAGCTCCTATACGTCCCATTTTCTGGTTTGCAGGAGCCTGTGTTTTTGCTAAACAGTCGGTTGACAAACATTTGCTGTGTCCTAAGCTCGCTCTCCGAGCGAGAATTTCCAATTTACAAAATCCTAAGTAACAAACAAATAACAAATACTAAATATCAAATAAAAATCAATATAATTGATGAATTTGAAAATTAATATATTGGATATTGCTTGATCATTAGAAATTGATCATTGAACATTCTTGTTCGAAGAACAAGTTAGGAAGAGCATATCGCAAAACTTACGCTCAGCTTTTTTGCCGAGTTCCTTGAACTACCATGACCCGTATGCCTTGGTCTACTCGACCTACCCACCTGTGTCGGTTTGCGGTACGGATTTTGATACAACTCCTTTACGCACCTTTTCCCGGAAACACAACGTAACAAGCTTTCAGCCAAAAGGCCGATTGCATTCGTAACTTATACATCCAAAACGAATTAAGGACGGACTTGTTACTTAGACTCTCATATAGAAAGCCTTGTATATCATATTTCGTCAGTGCAAAAGTAATAACGCGGTATTAAAAGTAGCAGAATATTAACTGCTTGTACATCCCCCTCACCTACTACAGTGAGCGGTTAGATCCGACTAACCCTCAGACGATTGGCGTTGCTGAGGAAACCTTGGGTATTCGGCATCCCGAGTTTTCATCGGGAGAATCACTACTCATGTCAGCATTCTCACTTCTTACCACTCCACCCCACTTTACAGTGAAGCTTCAAGGCAATAAGAACGCTCCCCTACCACGCTCGCGCTCTGCGCGAGAATTTCCAATTTACATAAATTCTAATTCACAAATAAATACTAAACATCAAATAAAAAACAAATATGTTTAGAATTTGAATATTTATATATTAAATATTTGCTTGATCCTTTAGAAATTAGATATTTGAAAATTCTTGTGCAAAGCACAAGCATCTCTGTCTTCGGTAATCTGTTTGAGCTCCGATCATTTTCGGCGCAATATTTCCTCCCTCACATAAAGCGAGGGGTATTCAGGTGGGCTGTTACGCGGTCTTTAAAGGATGGCTGCTTCTAAGCCAACCTCCCTGCTGTATTGGAAACAGAACGGCCTTTTCCACTTAACAGATATTTGGGAACCTTAGACGAAAGTCTGGGCTGTTTCCCTTTCGACCACACCCGCTTATACGGGCGAGTCTGACTCCCTTGATAACATCCATGTATTCGGAGTTTGGTCAAAACAGGTAGGATTGCTCCCACATGCTTTATCCAGTCGCTCTACCCCATGGAATAATTCAAGAGGCTATACCTAAATATATCTCGGGGAGAACCAGCTATCTCCAGGTTCGATAGGCATATTACCACTAACCACAGATCATCCCAAGCCATTTCACCGGCAACGGGTGCGGACCTCCACTAATCTCTCGATTAGCTTCATCCTGTCCATGGTTAGCTCACCTGGTTTCGGGTCTTTCCAACAGTGCATGACGCCTTATTCGGACTTGCTTTCGCTTTGCCTTCCCAAGAGCAACTTGGTTAAACATAAAGCACATGTTAGAAAACTCGCTGACTCATTCTTCAATAGGCACGACATTACTCGCCCTCTGGGCGAGAAGTTTAAAAGTATATAAGATTAAAAGTTCATAAAGTAATAAATGTATTTATTTAACTTTAGACTTTCTCACGTTTCACTTTAAACTTCTTGTCCAAAGGACAAGCTTTGTCTGTTTGTTAGCCAATGGTTTCAGGTACTATTTCACTCCCCTTCCGGGGGACTTTTCACCTTTCCCTCGCGGTACTAGTTCACTATCGGTCAGTTTGAGTATTTAGCCTTGGATCGTGACCGACCCGGTTTCCCACAGGGTTTTCCGTGTCCCGTGGTACTTGGGATACTACTATCTGCTCTTTTGATTTTAAATACTGGACTTTCACCATCTTTGGTTGGCCTTTCCATGCCATTCTTTTATCAATAGAGCTTGGAATATTGTAGTCCCGCAACACTCAACACCCGAAGGTGTTGATTTGGGCTTCTTCGCTTTCGCTCACCGCTACTAACGAAATCTCATATGATTTCTTTTCCTCCTGGTAATGAGATGTTTCAGTTCCCAGGGTTCCCCTCCTCTACACAAGTGCAAAGGATCTCCACTATTGCTAGTAGAGGGATTACTCCATTCGGAAATCGACGATTAGTAATGTCTGCTTAAGGACTCATCGTCGGTATCGTGCTCGTGCACACGTCCTTCTTCGGCTCAAACTGCCAAGGCATCCGCCATTGGCGTGATTTCTCCCATCTCTTCGGTTTGTTAAACGATAATTGTCTAAAAACACACAAATATGTTTTTAGAAGTTTCGTTAATCCCGCTTAGTTAAGCGGGATAAACACTAGAAATGTTAGACCCAATTTTCAACGTGCTATACATCATTAGTTTATTAGATGTTTGTTGTTAGATATTAGGAAAACACAATTTTGCGCCTTCTAATATCTAATAACCAATATCTAATCCCTTTTTTGTGGACCTATGGGGAGTCGAACCCCAAACCTTCGGAATGCAAATCCGACGCTCTAGCCAATTGAGCTATAGGCCCAAAGCCATATTCTGTTTGGACAGTTTCGCATCTGTTGGCTCAGCTTGTTGACCTATTTTAACGCTTTATATAAGCGTTTCGCTCCAAGCCATAGACTCCACGGATGGTAATGTGCAAGAAAAAGTTGAAAAAACACAAAATTTTTCGGCCAACACACATCTCAATTAGATTGAGATTTTATGTTTATGCTATAGATTTGTGTTTGGACAATACGGTTTGTATTGATGAAGGCTGTTAGGAGAGCGATCTATAGCTTCCAATGATGCCTTACAAGTATATTTCAACCATCATGTAGGGCAATTATAGTCAAGATAAAATTATTTGTCAATAGAATGATTTGTCTTTATACTTGTTTCTATGCACAGTTGGAACGATTTGCTACCACGAGTAAAAATAGGGGCGGCAATGCTTTTGGCTTTTTTTTGTACGACTATGTTTGCACCAGTGCCTAATTTGTACGTACAACACGTCGTTCTTAAGGAGCGTTTCAGCACAATTCAAGAACAAATAATGCAGATGAGCTCATCCATATCGCAATTGCAGGCATATTTGCCAGAAAATAATCTTGCGTTTATCGTGCCATTTTTTACCAACAAAAGCACACAAACTATTCAGCAAGCATCTGGTAATCAATCGGGAGAATTGACTTTCCCCACAGGTTCTGGAAACGTACCCACCACATCAAATTCCACTTCGCCTCCAAGTAGCTCGCCGTCGCAAGGTAAGAATCTCCCAAGTGTCACTCCAACAAGTGCAAATATCATGGCGCCGACTAATACACAATCTCCTAAGGCGACTAACACTCCATTTCCCACAGCAACACGTAAACCAAACCCAACCGCGACACAGGTTCCCGTTAAAAACGTACAGCCTATCAATTGTCCTTCAACATCATCCAGATCATACGGCACCATAAGCATTGTCGGTTCACCAGAAACGAGAAATGTCGCAACACACCCGGACATCAACCTCGACGTGCGCGGTTATGCGCCAGTCAATGAAGCCAAACAACACATCCGCATTTATACACCGCTTGAACCTGTCGATCCTCCGCAACTTACTACGCTTGGCAACTTTACTTCTCTCCCACCTATTGTCGGTACGTATCGTGCCAACCACTGGGATTGGAACAATAATGCGCGTGGTCCTGCCATCACAGTTCCCGTTGTGACGGTAATTGGCATCGGCATGAACCCTGGCGATCTTTTGCACACCCCCGTTTCTGGCTACGACATAGGTGGAGGCAAAGAGGTGATGGTTCTTTTTGCTACGCAAACAAAATTAACGATAAAATACACGCGTGAAGATAATATGGCCTACGGCTACGGGTTACATTTTGACGATATTTGTGTTGACCCCAATTTGGTCGCTTTATATAACCAGATGAACAGCCAAGGACGTCACATTTTGCCTGCACTTTCTGAAGGAGAAGTTTTTGGGGTAGCAAGAACGGGGGAGGTCAAGGTAGCAGTGCGAGATACAGGAGCGTTTCAGGATTTGCGCGAAATCGACAATTGGTGGGAAGCGTTCTTATAGATTGAGGATTTTTATCTATGCACTTGAGAATGTATAAGAATATCTATCTATTATTTGTTGCAGCGAAGGATTTTCATGAGCAGTCAACACGCTAAATGTATGACGATCAATTTCAATCCCCGGCCGAAGATTTCCACCGGCATAACGATGATTTATAGCAATACTTTTCCAACGTTCAATAAAATGTTCTCGAATTAATGGTTCATAGTATTTAAGAATATCTTTCATGGGTTTCCCAGTATAAATACATTTATTTTGGTCATTCCTTGGTAAAGGAAGATTATTTAAACAATCCTCCAGTAAAGAATAATTATAATCGTTCTGATCATAATCATTCACGGTGGGTATGCTATTTAAAACAATAGGTAAACCAAATCCGTCTCTAACAAAATTTAGATCACTCATTGCAATATGACTACATTGAATACACATTGTAATTGGGTCTATTTTAGAACCATCTACACGCCTTAAATTATGAACTTCATCAAATATCATAAAATAAATTAAAAAAAATAGTGCATTTTCTAGTCCTTCAAAAAATTTATGCTTAAACTGATCTTGAGGAATACACGAATCAGAGTAAGTATATGTTTTATAGTCACTTTGTATTTCTGAAGGAGTTTCTGGAAAAGTAAATTCTTGACCATCTAGGTATTCGATAGTAAATCTAGTCAACAAACCAGGAAAGAGGGAAATAGGTAATAGACAATATGGAGGGCGATTGTCTTTTTGATATGTACCAAATTTACCTTCAAAAAATTCTTGTTTTTGCTCATTTTTTGGTAAAGCACCAAGAATGCGATTGCCTTGTTCTTTAAAAAAACGATGTGTATCTTCTTGGTATCCACCAAACATAATGCATTGTACTTATGAAAGTAAAAGCGTGGGTTCTTTTCCATCCTCAACTTGAAAAAGTTCTTGGTCAAACAGCTTAATCATTTTCGGCTTGATCATAAACATACGCCCCTTCAAGACCTTTTTTTTCATATTTTCATAGGAAAATAACACATCCGTTATATGCATCGAATCTTTCCAAAGTTTGAGCGCGTGCCTGACCTTGTGTTCGTTGCCAATCTCCCTGCACATGCCCCACAGTTGCAACCCTTTCTTGAGGTCTGCATGCTTTTGCGTAGTGTCGACAATAGCGGCTGAGACATGCGGGTTTTCTTTTATGTGTTTGCAGTGAAGTGTTGCTGGATCGCTCAAAAAATACATATTTAGACTATCATCAAAAGAAAAATAAACGGTCGCGATCCATGGGAGTTCTCCCTGTGTAGCAACGACCATCATTTTATGATTGCGCAGAAAATCAAGAACGAGTTGTTTTGTTAACACATTTTTTTGCATAATGAATTATATATTATTCCAACGTGTTATTTAACTATAAAAATTCAACTTGCAATGAGAATTGTTTTTTGAGTAGTATTACACTATATGAAAAATTCTAAACACATCGTATGGTTTGAGGAAGTTGATAAAGAAGATGTCGCGCTAGTAGGTGGTAAAGGCGCGAATCTTGGAGAAATGACAAATGCCAAACTTCCCATACCCTACGGTTTCATCATAACCTCAAATGCGTATTTCGATTTCATCGAAAATGCAAAACTCAAAGATAGAATTCGGAAAACGCTCACCATGATCAATTACGGGAATCCCACCGAGCTTGAGCAAGCATCCGAGCATATTTATGAACTCATCACTAAAGCACCGGTACAAAAAGCACTCGTCAACCAGATTGTCACGTTTTACAACGATTTATCTACAAAAGAAACCAAATATTTCAAAAAACATAATTCCTTTTTTCGCGAAGCCGTAAATAGAGTAAAATCGGTCTATGAAGATCCACTTGTGGCTGTACGCTCCTCGGCAACAGCCGAAGATTTGCCCGACGCCTCGTTTGCCGGACAGCAGGAAACCTATCTCAACGTCAAAGGAGAACACCATCTTTTGCAGAAAGTCAAAGAATGTTGGGCTTCTCTTTTTACCGCACGGGCTATTTACTATCGCAAAGAGAAAGGTTTTGATCATTTTCAAGTTGGACTCGCCGCAGTTGTACAGCGCATGATCCAGTCGCAAAAGTCTGGTATCGCTTTCAGCGTCGATCCGGTCACCAACGACAAAAACAAAATCGTCATTGAAGCTGTTTATGGCCTGGGTGAATACATCGTCCAAGGAAAAGTGACCCCCGACCATTACGAAGTCGACAAGCGTTCATTTGTCATCATCAAAAAACAGACCGCCTATCAAACAAGCAAATATGTTCATAGTGGTGTCTCAAATCGTGAAGTGAAACTGAATAAAAAAGAAGGTTCTTCACAAAAACTTTCGGAAAACGAAATCCGCAGAGTTGCGCTCCTTGTCAGCGACATCGAGAAGCACTACTTTTTCCCCCAGGATATCGAATGGGCTATCGAAAAAGGAGAAGTGTTCATCACGCAATCGCGCCCCATAACAACGATTGACACTTCCAACAATCACGATGAAGAATACGGGAAGTTGCAGCAAAAACCGCTTCTGGTGAGCGGATCGCCAGCTTCGCCAGGTATTGGCGTAGGTACACCAAACGTTATCCTTTCCCCCAAGGAAATTTCAAAAATTAAGCAAGGCGATATTCTAGTGGCTCCCCAAACGAACCCTGACTATGTGCCCGCCATGAAAAAAGCTACAGCAATCGTGACCGAAAAAGGCGGACGTACGTCGCATGCTGCCATTGTTTCACGTGAACTCGGGATACCGGCAGTAGTAGGCGCCGACAAAGCCACCAAGATCCTCAAAAACGAAAAACTTGTTTCGGTAAACGGCAGAACCGGAGAGGTATTTAAAGGAAGCATCATTTCTGCTGAACAAAAGCAGAAAATGCAGCAAAAAAAAGAAGCTCCAAAAGAACGAGTGAAAACGGTAACGAAAGTGTATGTAAACTTAGCTGAACCAGACATCGCAGACGAAATCGCCAAGCGTGACATCGATGGTCTTGGGCTTTTGCGCGCTGAGTTTATGATTTCCGGCATCGGCGTGCATCCTAAGGAATTTATCAAGCGCGGCGAACAAAAATTGTTTATCCGGAAACTTTCTGAAGGATTGAAAAAGTTTGCAAAAGCCTTTGAACCCCGACCCGTTGTCTATCGCGCGACAGACTTTAAAACCAATGAATATCGCAATCTCAAAGGTGGTGCGTTGTATGAACCAAAAGAGGAAAATCCGATGCTTGGCTATCGTGGGGCTTCTCGGTACATAGCAGATGCCGACGTCTTTCTCATGGAGCTTGAAGCTATACGCAACGTGCGCGATGCTGGTTTTAACAATCTGCATCTTATGATCCCCTTCGTGCGCGTACCATGGGAACTCATTCGTATAAAAGACATCGTGCGGGATTTTGGACTCTATAGTTATCCCGACTTTAAACTATGGATCATGGTCGAAGTGCCATCTGCCGCACTCATGTTGCAAGAATTTATCGATGTTGGTATAGACGGTGTCTCGATAGGCACCAATGACCTCACCATGATGCTTCTTGGCGTAGATCGCGACAGTGCAGAAGTAGCGCAAATTTACGATGAGCGCAATCCTGCAGTTGTTTCGACACTCGAACATATAGTCGAAACCTGTAACGAAGCAGGCATTACGTGCTCTATCTGCGGCCAAGCGGCCTCGGATTACCCCGAGATTGTTGAAGCGTTAGTTAAACGGGGCATAACGAGCGTCTCGATTACACCCGATGCTATAGAGCGCACCCGCGCCCTTATTTACAGTATCGAAAAGAAGCTCAACAAAAAGTAAAAAAATTAAAAGGGAATGCTTGAATTTCAAACGTGTTCTGGTAATGCTTGTGCAGCTTGTGCTACTGTTTTGAGCCATTCTTCCACATCTGGAGATAATATAAACCCAGCTTCTTGAAGAGTTGTAAGCGTTTGAGGTGTTTCGGGAGGATAATATTGACCATTTGGATATATTTTATGTTGCTCATCCAAAAAACCGTGCGGATCCTCAATATAGGCAAACATTTCAGGATCTTTTCTCTGTTGACCTTTTGCAAACCGAAGGAAACGAGTAATTCGTCCTTTATACCCACCCCATCCGGATCTAGAATTTACAAATATTATTTCCGCACCTTTTGGAACTCTAAATTGCGTACCATCTTCTAAATTTAAAACATAGTAATCATCATAGCCTATAAGCGCTCTTTCTTCACCATCAACAAGATACGTTAGTTGTTCTTGATTGCTTATCATATTAAAGTAAATTAACTTAACAAAATAATAATACTATATAATTTTAATAGTTTCAAGAGTATTTACTATAAGATAAAAATAAGACAGGTGTGATAAATTTTCTCGACATAGTATACTGTACCCATGATCGGAAAGATAAAAGGACAGCTTGTTGAGCTCAATAGCAATATTGCTCTTATCGAAACTCCGTCTGGGTTGTTTTACAACATATACCTCACCAGTAGCATACTTTTTTCTCTTCCTCCGACGCTTCCCCACCCTATCGAAATCTATACCCATTTGCACGTTCGCGAAGATGCGCTTACTCTTTTTGGCTTTTCAGATAAAAAGGAGCACAAAATTTTTCTCCTTCTCCTTGATGTGCCGGGTGTTGGAGCAAAATCAGCCTTCAACATCGTATCGCACATCAAAGTCGATGAACTTGTACGCGCGGTACAGCAAAACGATGCAGCTTTTTTCACGAGCATCAAGGGATTGGGTAAAAAAACCGCGCTCAAAATCATTCTTGAACTATCGGCTAAATTTGACGCGGAATTCACATTTGAAGAAATACGCGTTTCCCCGGACGATGCGACCATCATCGGCGCGCTTGTCTCACTAGGATTTGAGAAGCGCGAAGTACAAAATATTCTCCCCAAACTTGATCTAAACACGTCTATGGAAGAGAGAATTAAAGAGGGAATAAAATTACTGACGAATTGAAATAGAGATATAATCATCGTTCATGCGTTATAATGTCACTACTATGACCACGTTAGATATCCAAACTTCTTCCTTGCGGCCGCAAACACTCAAAGAATATGTAGGACAATCGAAAATTGTCAAGACCTTGCAACTTTTTATTGACGCGGTCAAAAACAGAGGGAAATCTTCCGAACACGTACTGTTTTATGGCCCACCTGGCATTGGCAAGACAACACTTTCGTACATCATCGCGCGCGAACTACAAGGAGATATAAAAATCACCTCTGGCGCCGCAATCACGCGCTCTGGGGATTTGGCGGCAATTCTCACCAATCTCAAAGACAACGACGTGTTGTTTATCGACGAAATTCACCGTCTACCCAAGGCGGTCGAAGAAATCCTCTACCCAGTGCTTGAAGAATATGCGCTCGACATCATCATCGGCAAAGGACCGTCGGCTCGCACGGTCCGACTTGATATTCCCCGCATCACTATTGTTGGCTCGACAACCAAACTCGCCCTTCTCTCGGCGCCACTTCGGGATCGTTTTGGACTCTTGTTGCGACTCGATTATTACGACGAAGATGAAATGGTCAAAATCATCATGCGTACGGCAAAGATTATGGATATGTCGATCACCAAAGAAGCGGCCTATCAGATCGCCAAACGCTCACGGAGAACACCACGCATAGCAAACCGTATCTTGCGTCGTGCACGCGATGTTATGGAAGTACGTGATTATAGCCAAATCGACGAAGAGGCCATCACAAACCTTTTTAATCTGCTGGAAATCGATGAAGTAGGCTTATCAGACCTAGACAAACAATATTTACAAATTATCGGTGGCACGTTTAGTAACAATCCGGTTGGGTTGGAAACAATCGCCTCATCTTTGGCTGAAGACAAACGAACCATCGAAGAATTTATCGAACCGTACCTCCTCCAGATCGGATTTATAAAAAAAACCTCCCGTGGAAGAGTGCTTACCCCTAAGGGTATGAAACACATGGGTATCGCTTCTGCAGCAGGTGAAGATTCCGATACAAATCAAAGCGAATTATTTTAGTATTTTCTTCCTGTTCGTGCACATTTAGTGTGTTTTCCAGCGCCCTGATTTGATATAATTTATCATTGTGGAAGTGGAAAGTCCTTGTAGCTCAATCGGATAGAGCAACTCCCTTCTAAGGAGTAGGTTGGGGGTTCGAGTCCCTTCAAGGACGCACGTTATTTTTCAAGAAATTATGTATGAGCCGGAGTGGCGGAATCGGCAGACGCGCAAGACTTAAAATCTTGTGACCGCAAGGTTGTGTGGGTTCGAGTCCCACCTTCGGCACCGGTACTATGTTACGAAGGAAAGTATGTTTAGTTTCTTGTGGGTTTCCCGATACCGTTACCACGTTATCGGGATTAACGCTACGTATTTTTTCGTTTTACTCAAAAACATAGCGTTGAACGAGTCCCACCTTCGGCACATATCATTATAATAACGATGAACATTGAAAATTTACATACACTGAGACATACAGCATATATATTTGGTTTACTTATATTAAGCTTACACACCTTTTCATTGAATACCAGGAGACTCATATACACAGAACAAAGCGGACAATGTTTTTCATGTAAAAAGCATCTTAGCTCAGAAGAAATGCAAACCCATCATATTGTTCCTCGGTCGATGGGAGGAACAAATAAAAGGCGGAATGGCATAGGATTATGCTTTAAATGTCATGCATATTTTGATACATTGGCAGTTGGTGAAAAAAGAATTATCGACACAAATTTAGGTTTAGAAACATTAAGCACCATTCCAATTAGTGACGCTTCAGACAATTTATTTAGAGTCGGGAGTAATCCTTATATATAATTTTTTGCCACCCTAGCTCAATGGCAGAGCGCCCGCTTTGTAAGCGGATGGTTATCGGTTCAAGTCCGATGGGTGGCTCAGCATGAAACGTATACAACCAGCGGTTTTGGCAGTCATCCGCCGCAACGGAACTTATCTTTTCACTTTTCGCAACGATCGAAATCCCGAGATGTGCAAGTGGCAACTCCCTGGGGGTGGTGTGGAATTTGGAGAGACGCTCGAACAGGCTTTGCACCGCGAAGTTGACGAAGAACTTGGATTGCAGGTGCAGATCGTATCTCTTCTTCCCTATATTGGTTCTGTGGTGAGGAAAAATTGGCAGGGTATTTTTATTTCATATCTTTGCGAAATGAAAAACGAGCAAGATGCGATCATTCTTAATGAAGAAGCAACAAATTATCAGTGGTTTACGTTTGACGAGTTAAAGAATGTTCCCTTGCTTTCGGTAAGCACAGAAGTGATCCAGGAGGCTGAAAAGTTATCGCTTGTTTGATATAATCAGTTCTATCACCTGAAGCTGGGGTGGCGGAATCGGCAGACCTGCCCACTGAATCGGTGGGCGCGTACGTTTACTTTTATTTTGATACAGAGCACTAAAGATAAGAGAGTTTATAAAAGATTAACAAGCAATATCGCTCGTCGATTAAAACAACATAGTAGTGGAAAAAATAGTTCGACAAAACATTATAGACCATGGAAATTGATTTACTTTGAAGAATATCACACAAGGTCGAAAGCACGATTGAGGGAGAAATACTTTAAGTCAGGTCAAGGAAGAGATGAGATTAGAAAAATAGTGAGCAATAAAGCCGGGGTGGCGGAATTGGTAGACGCGTACGCTTGAGGGGCGTATGAGGCAACTCGTGGAGGTTCAAGTCCTCTCCTCGGCACATATAAATCACGACTCATGATTAAAGATTATGATTTCTCAGAGGTTTCCGCCAAAGGCGGATTAATTCGATTGTCTCCAAAGTTTCGCTTTGCTCAACTTATGGTGGATCTCATTGAACAAGTCCACGTCTGGGCACAAAGAAAACGATAAAAATGCTGTGATCACTATAGGCAATATAGTTGTGCTTGGCCTTTGTTTGTATAGAAGACTAAATCTTCCAAAACCTTCCCGGCAAATTGCACAATAGCTATTACTTCCTTGAGATCGTGTAAATGAAAGGATGATAGAGGAAAAACGCAGGCATATCTTCGACCAATACTTTTTGAAAATCTTCGTAATACCCTTTTCGTTCATTGCGAGAAAAAGTACCGCGTCCATCTTCGAGCAGCTTATCGATCCTCGGATTGTTGTACTTTGTGATATTCCCCGATTGTGTCGAATGCCAGAAAAAATACTGATCAGGATCTTTGTTTATCGACATCGGCGCGAGAAATAGTTGATATGTCGGAGGTAAATTGCCGGCTAAAACCTCAACATTGACCGTCAGACCTACTTCCTTCAAATTGTCCTTAATCGTATCCGCTACCGAAAGGTAATCGTAATACGTGCTAATGGTCAGTTTTGCCGATGAACTGGCATCTTCGGTATATTTTTTTATAACACGTTCTGAAACGTTAGGATTATACGTGTACTTTTTAACATCGGTGTTATACGCCCACGAAGTTGGTGCTATCGGGCTGTATGCCTGCTCTCCCAAATCGTTTATAAAGGTAGTGTCGATTGATTCGGCTATTGCGTGGCGCAGATCCTTTTCCTGACCAAGCAAAGAATTATCCAGGTTAAAAAACAGAGCGACAATTTGAGAGTAATCGACCTGTTTTTCGATCTGGGAATTTTTCCATGACTCGAATGTTGCAGCAACCGAAGGTCGATTCGTAGACATTTGTGTAATTTCTCCGAGTTTATATGCCTGGATGAGCTTCGTGTCAGTGTCATAGAATTTATAGACGAGATACGGTAATCCCTCCTTGTTTGGTGAAAGATGCAGTTCTTTGACAATGCCTTGATCTGTCTTCACTTTATCTACTCTGTACAATCCTGCAACGCCCTGCAATGGGAATTTAACAATTGGGCGAGAAAGGAAAATGGGGAAAATAGGCAACTCCTTCTTGAGAGTAATGATAAGCAAATAATCGTTTTCAGCAACAACTTTAACATCTCGAAAAGAGTAATTGACATCTTTGGTAGTAAATGGCGTACCATCATTCCAGGTCAAATCTTTTTTGAGGTGAAAACGGTATTCTTTTCCATTGTCAACCTGCTCCCATGTGTCTACCAAAAGAGGAATAATTTCGCCTTTATCGTTTACATAGAGTAAACCATTGGAAAATTTGGAAACAATATCATCGGGTAAATTATTCACCGAATAGGAGCCGGTAACACCGATTATTTCACTGTTTCGGGTGAGAATACGCAAAAGATACGGAGAAAATGACGCAACAACAATGACCGCGATGATGCTCCCCAAAAAGCTTAAAAAGATCGGTTGAGCATTTTTGCGAAAAAAAGCAATCAAAAGCCAATAGGTATACCGAAGTCTCTTGTTGTTGAGACGCATGTTATTGAATAAAAAATTGTGCTAAGCCAAGCAAAAGAAAGACGCCAATGAGTACGTAGGTGAGTTGCATGGTTATTTTTTCTACTCCTCTACGTGTTTGATAGAATTCTCCTCCGCCACCCCATGCGCTCCCGAGTCCTGCTCCTTTGCCTTGTAAAAGGATGAGAACGACGACAGCGATGGAAAGTATGATGTTTACAATTAAAAGTGTTGTTTTCATAAAAAAGTCATAAGGTCTATAAGGCTAGATAATTAGTTAATTAGATATTAGATGTTAGGAAAAAGTCAATAAATCATGAAATCAATATATCAAGAAATCATGAAAACATTAAAATAATATATCAAGAAAACAATTAACAAGACTTTTCCATTTTCGTTCCCTGAAACAAAGTCTAGGATCGCTCTTAACCAAAGTCAAAGGTCGGTCCCTTAAGCGGAGTCCAAGGGAAAGCCTTCGAAAATATGATATCTTCACTTCATGCTATACATTTATTATATCATCATTCTCTTCTGTCTCAAATAGAGATGATACTTGCGTGCAAAGCGGTGGGATTCGTCTCGTATTTCCTGGATGAGTTGCAAGCCATCGTTGCTGCGGGGTGGGCGTACGGTGAGAAGGTGCGCATCGCCTATCACGAGTCTATCGGGGCGCTTGGCAATGCCGATGAGCGGTATGTCAAGCTTCTGTTGCGCAAGGACCTTTTGAGCGATGCGCACCTGCGGCTTTCCTCCATCAACAACCAGCAAATCCGGATGTTGCCATTTATTTTTAAATCGTCTAGTCAGTACTTCTTCAAACATTTCAAAGTCTGATTCAGCTTTATTACTTTTTATTTTGAATCGTTTATATTCCTTTTTTTCACTCAACCCATCGATAAACACGACCATTGAGGCGGTGCTATTTTTAAAACTCATGGTACTCATATCGTAACACTCGATTCGTTCGAGTTTTGCAGGAGCGTCGGGTAAATAGCGCTTCAAAATATGCAGCAAAGAAGTAATACGCTGTTCAGATCTGTTGTAATGTGAAACATCATTTACGTCGAAATTGCGCTTGTTTATCAACCGCTCGAGTCTGTAAATTCTATTGCGTAAAACGATTCCCTGCTCATAATTTTCATTTTTTTTGATTCTGTCTAAATCTTTATATAATTTTTTCAAAACAACATCAGATTTTCCCTGCAGAACACGTACAACATTACGAATATTTTTTTTGTACTCTTTTTGCAGCGCTTTCTTCAATTTTGCATCTCCAGCATATTCAATCTCGTTGGGGCATGGTCTACATAGTCCGATTTTGGCATAAAAACATTTTCTCTTTCCAATGTTTTCTTGCATACAAAAAGGGAATACACGTCGAACTTCTTTGACAATTTTTTTAACAGTTTTGGTAAACGAGAACGGACCGATATACAAAGCTTTTTTATCGTCTTCACGACGGGTGATCGAAACTTTCGGATAGGTTTCTTTTACGGTAATTTTTATATACAACCTTGACTTGTCGTCCATCCAGCGTACGTTGTACTTTGGTCTGTGTTTTTGGATAAGCTGCGACTCCAAAAGAAGTGCCTTAAACTCTGAATCTGTAACAATCCAACTCACCTCTGTTGCCTGATTGACATATGCTGCCGCCTTGCTATCGATCTTGGCGTTTTCAACATGCGACCTCAGCCGCGCACGGATATTGACTGATTTACCAATATACAAATATTTTTTTTCTGTTTTGAAATAGTAGACACCGGTTGTTGTCGGAGCTTGTGCAATTCGCTTTTTGATATTCATAATAAAACATATTATAATACGCGCTAATGGAAAGACCTACTCAGGAAATGTATGCCGAAATTAAAAAAGGGATAGTTGAGCTTTCAAGCAAACTTCCAGAAGGAGATGTAACTTATCTATTAATGGGCAATAGTGCTTTTCTTGGGCATATATTTGCCTCAGCTATTTTTCAACACGCTGGAAGAACATTACATTATGAAGTGTTACCACGAGAAGAAAACCAATCTTTATACAGAACAGATGTTTTAGAAACCGACCAAGTACTAGATCGCCTTAAAAGACTTATTGACGATAATGGAACTGTCGTATTATTTGATGATCATTCTTACTTTGGGAATAAGTTAAGGTTTATGATGATTAAATTAGGCTTAGAAAGTCACGAAATATATGAGGAACGCACATCATTTGACTCATTTCCATTTAGAAATATAATTGATAGTGGAAAACTATCAATTATAGTAGCATTTGCTCGTAGACTTTTATTTACTCACAAGCATGAATTGGTTTCTTTTGGCAACGATTTTGTATCAGAGGAAACTATAAAATATTTAAACGGATTAGCAAGTAAAGTATCAGCCTTTGTAACTCAAGGATTAACTACAACAGATTACTTAAATGAGGAAAGCCCAATGTATGCTGATTTCTTAGGAATCTTGAGTGAAATGCAGGAGTTATATAATCAAATTATTCCATAATATTTGTTTTAAGATACTGTCCAGTATACGATCGCTTTTCTTTTGAAATATTGTTGAGTGGACCTTGAAAAATGAGCTCTCCCCCACCATCGCCACCGTCAGGGCCAAGATCGACAATCCACTGCGCATTTTTTATGACATCAAGGTTGTGTTCAATGACGATAACTGTATTTCCCTGGTCGACAAGTTCGTTGAGCGCATGAAGCAAATTTTGAATATCGTAAAAATGCAGTCCTGTTGTCGGTTCATCGAGAATGTAGAGCGTATGACCACGTGTCGCTCGGGAAAGTTCATCGGCGAGCTTGATGCGCTGTGCTTCTCCGCCGGAAAATGTGGGTGCTGGTTGCCCAAGCGCTATGTATCCAAGCCCCACTTTCTGCAGAAAGCGCAGTTTATTTGCAATAGTGATATGGTTTTCAAAAAAAGGAAGCGCTTCGTCCACCGTCATCTGCAAGACTTCGTAGATTGTTTTACCTTTGTAGGTTATTTCAAGTGTTTCCATGTTGTACCGCTTGCCACCGCATACATCACATTTGACATATACATCGGATAAAAATTGCATTTCTATTTTTATCACACCTGCACCACGACACTTTTCACAGCGACCACCTTTGACATTAAAGGAAAATCGTCCTTTGCCATACCCTCGCGCTCGCGCCTCTATTGTCTGTGCAAAAAGTTCGCGTATTTCGTCAAATAGTCCCACATACGTTGCAGGGTTTGAAC
>JAGQLS010000014.1 GCA_020429045.1 Candidatus Woesebacteria bacterium | reverse complement strand
CCTCCTATCCAAATGGTTCTTTCTCAATACTCATCCCAAATTGCAGAATAAAAATATTTTGTCAGAATTATTGACACATCAATTTCTCCCTTTCATTTTACCTCATGGGGTAATACCATTCTGCCGCATGAACACCCCGCGCAAGAAATAACAAAACGATGAGAAGACATGCAAAAATTTCAAGTGTCTTGGATATGCTCACGCGTTCAGTATACAGCAAAACACTCCATAGGCTTGATATAATAGCTCCATGAAACTATCTATCGGTATCGTCGGACTTCCAAATGTTGGCAAGTCTACTCTATTCAACGCTTTGCTCAAGCAATCGGTTGCTTACACCGCAAACTACCCCTTTGCCACCATTGAGCCAAATATCGGTGTCGTCGAAGTACCAGACGATCGTCTACCCAAGCTTGCCGAAACCGTTAAGACAGACCATGTTGTGCCCGCGATCGTAGAATTTTACGACATCGCAGGGCTAGTCAAAGGCGCTTCCGTCGGCGAAGGGCTGGGAAATACTTTTTTATCACACATTCGCGAGGTTGCAATCATCGCCCACGTGGTCAGACTGTTTGACAATTCTGACATCATCCACGTCGACTCGACCGTCGATCCGGTGCGAGACATACAAACTATAGAAACCGAGCTTATTCTTGCCGACCTTGCAACGCTTGAGAAACAAAAAGAACCCCGCGGTAAAACCACCAAAGAAGATGAAATCAAGTGGCACGCGATTCAAAAACTACAAAAAAATTTGAATGAGGGAATTTTGGCAAAAAATGTTGCGTTGGATGAAAAAGAACACGAAGCTGTTCAAGAACTTCAACTCCTTACTATGAAGCCGGTGCTCTACGTTTTCAATGTCTCAGAAAAACAATTACTTGACCAGGAAGGAATAAAAAAGCAGATTCAGACTATTTTGAAAGAATGCAGTTCGTCAGACACACATTGGACATTTTTAAATGCCAAGCTTGAAACAGACGTACTCGAACTGGAAAAAGAAGATCAGATTGCCTATCTCAAAGAATTTCACCTTGAACAAACCGGCCTAGATCGTCTCATTGTCTCTGCTTATCGTCTCCTCGGGCTTATTTCTTTTCTTACTGCCGGAGAAAAGGAAGTACGTGCATGGACAATCAAAAATGGCACGAACGCACAACAAGCTGCGGGTACAATCCATACCGACTTTGCCGCACACTTTATCAAAGCTGATGTGGTCAAATACGACACGTTCGTACAAAATGACGGTTGGCTCAACTGTCGCGAAAAGGGCCTTGTCAAAAGTATGGGTAAAAATTACATTATGCTCGACGGCGACGTGGTGGAGTTTAAGGTGAATATCTAATTGTGAAAGTACACTTTTATATAGACCGCCCAGAAGCGGATAGCAGAAAACAAAGCCCACACAAAACCCGGAAATCCATCACGAAACCCTTGATGGCGGAAATAGATGCTAAGAAAAGTAGCAATGGGTTTGCCGATGAAATAACAAGGCGCGCACAAATGCTTCTTTTTTTTGATACGTTCGCGCGCTTCAAGTGATGTATATCTATTCCATCGCATGAGATAGCGCTCAAAAGTTGGGTCGGCATAATGCAATAGATCGGTGCGCAGCCTACCGACTGCGCCTTTGACAGCAACATTCTCGTGCACGGTCTTGCACGGAAAACGCGCAACGCCATTTTTATACAGTCGAATAGTTTCATCAGGGTAAATTCCTCCCTTTTCTAAAAACCTTCCGAGAAAATAATTCTTGCGGGGGATCCAATAGGCTACTTGCTCGCCTTCCGACGTATTTCCTTTTTTTTGACTCACGATACCCACAATGTCTTTTTTGAGATCTTCGCTTAAGGCTTCGTCGGCGTCAAGTTGCAGGATCCACTCCCCTTTTGCTCGCTCTATGGCTTTCTGTTTGTTGATGTGAAACATGCGAGGATTCTGCTCGTTGAATACTTTGACTTTTAGGCCATAGGATTTTACAATTTCTACTGTTTTGTCAGTTGAATTCCCGTCGACGATGATGACTTCGTCTGCAATGTCGTATGCAGAATCAAGCGCATAGTGAATATTGTGTTCTTCGTTAAACGTTGCAATACAAAGAGAAAGTTTCATATTCGATAAGTATATCAAGTCTTGACACGTTCTGCTTTATTAATTATAGTAATATTTCCTTTTCATAGCTTAGGGCCTCATTTTCTATCCTTTCGGTTTGTCTTCTAGCTTTATTGCGACCCCCAGATATGCAGAAAAAAACTTCCACGAAATGATATTATCTTGATATAATAAGCTATAAAATATGATTCTTTCTGTTATAAAAGCGCCGGACCCTGTTCTCTCTTTGCCGAGCAAACCAGTGGAAAAAATTGATAAAAAACTTCGTAAACTCATTCGCGATATGAAAGAAACGTTGCTTGCAGCTAGAGATCCGCAAGGTGTTGGTCTTGCTGCTCCACAAGTCGGGGTGGCGCAATCATTTTTCATCATGCGCAAAAACCACGGCGAAAGCGATGAGATGGATATTTTTATAAATCCAAAAATTATCAAAAAGACAACAAAAGAAAATTTAAGGAATGAAAACGAACCTATCGAAGGATGTCTGTCTGTAGATCGCATCTGGTCGCCCATTGTCAGGCCCAATCATATCGAAGTAGAATACATGGACATCCATGGAAAAACACATAAAAAAACATTTTCAGGCTTTGAAGCGATCATTATTCAACACGAAGTTGATCACCTGAACGGGATTTTGTTTACAACGCTGGCAATGGAGCAAAATGTATCGTTATATGAAGAACGAGGAAAAAAGTTATATGAAATCGAACTGTAGAAAATAAGGTAAAAATGGATGATGACTCCATGAGGTGCAAATATGAAAAAACTGCATCTGCCAGAGATTAATGAACGAGGTTTGCGGGAGGATTTGCGAGTTTATAAAAAGGTTGTTTGCCTTCTTGCATATCTTTTTTGATCCGCTTCATGCATTTTGCGCAGAGTTTTACACGGGTAACTTCTCCGTTAAGTTCGATAGAGACATTTTGTAGGTTAGGACGAAAGGCGCGAAGGGTTTTTTGGGCGCGTTTTTTCCATCGACCTCCGGCCACACCACGATGATGGGTGTGTGATCGACCTTTCATAACTCCTTTGCCACAGTGAAAACATTCCATGGATCTTTGTTTTTTATAATTTGAACTATTATAATAACATACTTATTGACCTAATGCAACGATCAAATTGTTGCCTACACATATTGTTGTTGCGGTTTTTTGTGTTATTGATGTAAACTAAAATACCATTGTACACGTTATAATACCTATATGATTTCGCTTCTTTTCTCTGAACCAATCGTGTTTGTTTTTTATGCTTTGGCTCTGCTTATTGCAATTAGCATACATGAATATGCCCATGCGCGTGTGGCAGTTATGCTTGGCGATCCAACACCTGAAGTCCAGGGGCGTTTGACGCTTGATCCTCGAGCTCATCTTGATTTGTATGGCGCTCTGCTTCTCTTGCTTGTTGGGTTTGGCTGGGGAAAACCGGTGCGTTTTGACCCATATAATCTCGAAAATCCTCGTCGCGATGCTGCGCTTATTTCTATCGCTGGCCCCGTTTCAAATGCGATACTCGCTATCATCTCGGCAATAGCGCTACGACTTCTTTTGTTTGTGCCTGTGACGTTTTTGTCCGACATAGGACAGCTTTTTTTCTCTTCTCTCATTGTTCTCAACGTGATTCTTGGGGTATTTAACCTCTTGCCGATTGCGCCACTTGACGGATTCAAGATTGTAGGCGGTTTGTTAAATGAAGAACAAGCTCGTGAGTGGTACCAACTTGAGCGCTATGGTATATTTTTTCTTCTTTTGCTTCTCGTTCCCTTTGGACAACAATCCATGCTTGACACGATACTGCGGCCTATTCTCGATGTTATCTATACCATACTGATCCCCTTGCACACAAGCGGAATAATATGACGTGCTGAAACTTGTAGCTTGGAGCGAACAAAGAAGGAGGGTTACAAAGCATAAGTTTCAAGTTATACCTTTTAGACTTTCGACTTTATGACTTTATGACTCACTTACACATCTGATTTTCTTTTTTCAACCAATCGCTCACAATCGGATTGCCATATTGATCAAGCGTCTTCCCCACTGTGCGCACCCGACAAAACACCGCCTTGCCCGAACCGATATTTAAAGCTCCCGAATCTTCTCCCAAGTCAACGGAATTTTCATTAATATCGTAAAATGCTTTGTTGTAGCCAATCGCTGTATCGTTTGAATCAAAACTCGAGTTGCTACATTGGAACTCATACTTTTCAAAATCGGCTTCGCACCCCTTATCCTTGTTTACACCCAAATTGTCCCAACTCCATTTTTCACACCCATCATCATTTGCGCTTAAATAGCCGATTTTGCAAATTGAAGCCCGCACGGTGAGGTTTGTCGCAGTCGGCGCAGGCGTGATCGTACCAAGAATGTTGAGATCAAGCGTAGGTAATGGCGTCAATGTAACGGTTTGCAAACACAGCAAATAATCTTGAGAGCTACAACCTTTGCCAAGCTGTGTGCGAATACTTTCACACGTTCCGCTTTTATCACAAAATAATGGTGAAGGTTGTCCTGTCGACTGAGGTTTTGGAGTAAGTTCGAGGGAATTTAAAATTGTTGATATTCCCTGCACTTCTTCACCGGTTAGCGTTTTTGTGGTGAAAGACCACGGAACCCCATTGTTGTCATATAATCTACTGCCAGTACGGATGCTGAAATAATAGGTCGAGGCTGGGGCAAGCAACGTCAATTCCACACTATGTTCTTTTGTCGAGGATGCCTCTGGAGCAAATGATTTGAGATCGGTGGGTGACGTGCCGTATTCAAGCACCGATTGAGTGGCACGATCGGTGGCCCAACTGACTACGCTTGAAGATTTCGTGATGTGGGAGATTGACACATTTTGCGGAGCAGAGTCAAATGCGCGCGAAATAAACCCTGTGCCAAAGAAAAACATATAGGTTATCGCTGGCAACAATACAAAAAGCGCAAGGACTATCATGAGGATCATTTGCTTACGATTTGTGCGAATGACTGTAGAATATTGAGCGGGCATACCATTATCTTACCATGTTCGCGACTATCCTGAAATGATATTTTTGCTTAAAACTAGGAATATCGTTAGACACCTAGAGTGAGCCGGCGACAACTCTCAAAACAACGCCTGCAGCAAAAAGTAATATACCCCACGTCGAGTATTGTATGACATTTTCTACAACCCCGCTCTCTGGAAGGGTACCAGAATTTGTTGTTGTGGTTGTGGTTTGGGTTGTTGTGGTTGTACCGGCCCCGGTAATGGTTGCGGTATGATTTGTTAGAGCATTGCACGAGATGACGTTTGTTGCATTTTCATCGTTTTTCACGATTTTTGACGTTTCTGTTGCAGCCAAATCGCATTCAAAAGTCAAATTGTACGTGCCGGTCTGTAATGTATGAAAAACAACCGTGGCCACAGTTCCGGAGCCAGTTTCGTATTCCGCCTGGTTTGCCACAACTCCTGAAATATAAAGCCTTCCCGTGGAAGGAACATTATTTACCAATGGGAAGTACGTGCCTGAAGTCACAGACTGTACTTCTAACGCGCTCGCGTCATAATCAATCCATACGTCTGTTCCTGAAACTTGATCTGAACCAGCGTCTATGTTGATGTTGACGCTAAAATTACTCCCAAGTCCAACCGAAGATGTTGAAGGGCTAAACGATAGCGAACCAGCATGCGCTGTATATACAACTGGCATGAATAAAAACAAAATTGCTATCAATAGGCTGTTGTATAGTATTTTTTTCATGTGGGTATGTGATGAGTATTATTCTGCGACGGTCACGCTCACGCCTTCGTTTTGCGGGTAAATGGCAGTGGCTTCAGAATTGTTTTCAATAAATTGCGTTTTTTCTTTTCCAATGAGCGATTCAATAATAAGTGACGCTTCGCCTGATTGTTTTGCCTTGGCAACAACGCTTAAAATCGCCGTATTATTAAAAACCGTCGATTGTTTTGATTGCAAATCTTTGTAGCCAGTGACTGTCGTGTGAGTGTCGCTGGGGAATGTTTGTACGGTAAAATCGGAGAGCAATGAAGACACTGAAACAATGTCTAATGCCTCGTCATTCTTGAGCAGGATGTCAAAACCTGCAATGTCGGCATCCTTGGAAAAAGCTTCCACAATGAATGTTACCTGATCGCCCGCTTTGACAAAATCAAGGCTATCGCCTTTTTTGACTCTAACCCATGGTTCGTTCATGTCTACTATTTTGGGCGTTGTGATTGTTGGCAAAATCTCGGTGGTATTCCTGTTTTGCAACGTATTTGTGAGGGTTTGCAATTGCTGGTTTGCCGATTGGTTGCGAAACAGAAAAATTGCACCAAGGGCAACGAAAAAAATCAACGTGGAGATGATAATCATACGATAACTATGGTGGGTATCTGTTTCAGAAGGGGTTTTTATATCTGAAGGAATCGAATCGATAGAACCGAATTCTTGTTTTTTGTCCATATGATTTTAAGTGTACTGTATAGCGCGCGCGATTTTCAACTGGAATCGTATTTGTTGTACTAAGCTACAACGATGAACAATGAATAATGAGCTATCATATGGTACGGCTTGATGCAATCTTGACTTTTTTGCCTTCGCCTTTTATAATCATCACCATACTATGACAGATACATTCAAAAACAAACCTTCTATATCACTTAGTAACTTACCCGATCTTTTGACAGTGAAAGAAGTAGCTGATCTTCTCCGTGTTTCCCCTCTTACGATAAAACGGTGGGGTAAAAAAGGAAAGTTGCCAGCCATACGGATAAATGCCCGGGGTGATAGAAGGTACAAAAAAGAGGTTGTCTTGCGCCTTCTCGGCATGGAAGAGTAAACATAAAAAAGTAAATATAATATGCTTGTTTTTTGTTTCCAATTATTGTAACGTTAATAGTAAGAATATATATAATATATAATCATATATGGAACAAGATCAGCCTACAAATCCTGAAAGGCATAGATTCAATTCTCATTTTACTCCTCTCCAGGGAAGACTAATATTAGGAGGCGAGGCTCTAAATCCTGATAATACCGCTGTCCAAAATGTAGTTGCAGAACAATTAGCCACGCACGATGAAGCGCGTACTACACGTATGTTTACCGCAGTTTCTCGAGAAGATCGTCAACGATTTCAAGAGACACGAGGGGTTGATTGGAATGTCGCAGTATGGACTCAAGAACTCGTTGCAAATGTTCAAAGGGCTCAAAATTTCTTTCAAACCGATAGGGGTCTTCAATGGCAGCGTAATTTACAACATCTTGGAATAGATGTATCAAATTTTGATCAAACTCAAGCCCAAAGAATATATGATACCTATATAGTTCCTGATAACGGTATTGAACAATTTATTCGCACTGTTGGTTCGCATTTTGATACTGTTGAGGAACTCGAGCGCAACATGGAAGCTTTCACATGGCTTGGAAACATGTTTGGTGCAGATGCGCAAGAACTCATTAGTCAATATATCGTTGCTCGTAAAAAGGTTGAAAAACAACCAAGCAGATTTATCAACGAACTCAATCTTCCTTGTAGCGATATAACGACTAATCAGCAGCGCTCACAGATCAATATGGTAACCGATAGAGAAAAAGAACTTTTGACTCGGTGTTGGGAACATAGAGAAGTAGTACAAACCCCTCCCCCAAGAGAAGCACAAGAACGCGCACTTGCAATCAAAATCCAAACAGATGCCGCACAACTTTCACCCAACATTAGACAGCAAATGGAAACGAGAGTACGAGAAGACAATCAACGTGATATTGTAGTCGACCCACAAACCGGTACGATCGTTGATAACAGAACCCAGATGCAAATTCATGTCGAACCCTCTTATCTCCAAGATCACACAGCCGTGCAAGCTATCGAAGCAGGTCGACTGACTGAGCAAGGATTCATTGACTGGGCCGATAAACTCCTCGAAGAAGGCATATCGCTATCAATCGCTTTTGTACACAAGCAAAACTCCGGTGGCGATGACGAAGTTAAGATTCTTTTAAAGCAAGAAGACCGAGAACAAAATGGACAAACAAAAAAAGGAGTGTTACTGCATGATCCGCGTACTGGTCGAAGCGAGTGGCTCGAGTCTGAGAATCAAAATAGGCCAACTTTGGAACAATTTTTTGCAACAAGGGGAATCAGAATGGAAAACAATCAAAATCAAGTGCGCTTTACAGATATTCAAACTGGTCAACCAGCCATAAATAACGACGTCTTTAATGCTCTAGGAGAGTATAACAATGAATGTTTGCCTGCTGGACACACATTATCTTCAACAATAGAAGCAGACATTCGCCTTGCTTTAGGTGGATACGATTTATCAATGACTGAGCCCGGGCTTGCAAACTTCAGAGGTTTGCTTGAAACACCTCCTACAAATCCTATTGACCAAAAAAATGCTGCTGGATATGTGTTTCATATGGCGCTTATGCGTTTACTACTATCACCACGATATCATAGAAGGCTTGGTGAGAATCGTCAAACCGTTTTGGAAAATTTGACTCGCAAATATCAAGAACAGTTTGGTGTCCAGCTTCCTACTATGCAGGTGCTTGAAACTATAATGTCTCAGGAGAATCAAAATTAACGCGTATTGAAAGGAAGATATAAAATACGAAAAGGACTTAATATAATAATCTCCATTTCTTAGGTCATCGCAACATACGAGCTCACTAGTACTGCTACTCTATCTTTTTCTCTCTGATTGCCGCTTTCAAAACCCGCTCTTAGTTCAGGACTTCTCTCCAAAGCGCGATTGACTAATTTGGAATAAATAAGGAACCATTTTTCATTACCGTCGATACCTGCAGAAAATACATATTCCTTCAAAAAGTTTGTTGTTTGGTTTGTTTCGTCGTTGAAAAGTGTTCGTGCTTCGACTGGGTTTTCTTGTGTTCTAGTTATAATCTGTCGGGCTTGTTCACGGTCTTGCCATGCTTTAGTAAAGGCATTTTTGGCTTGTTCGGGTGTCAAAGCATTTGGCCCAGTTCTCAGTAATATATCGTCAATACGTCGTACATAATCATCAAGTTTATAAAGTGTGGCTTCTTTTTGATCAGGGCTCAAACCTTGTTGATCAAGCCACTCATATAATGACTTCATTTTCCCGACAGCCTCTCGATAACGTTCAACATCAAAATTATTACCCATTTGAGCATCTGACTGAGCTACCATTTGAACTCTTTCCGGCGACATTTCTGGTATTTCAGCAGGGTTGAATGGAGGTGAATTATTAAATTGAATTCTTCGTCTATTATTTCCCGGTCGTGTCTGATCAATGGATGGATCTGTCTGCGGATTTGCTGGTTGATTCTGATTCGGTGTAACCGGATCATTTCCCTGACTCCTACTCAAACGTGTGCGAATATTTTCAATTCTCCTTGATCTTTCATCTGTTGTTGGTGTACGGTCGGATGGTCGTGTTTGCGAACTATCCGGATACTCATAGCCAGGGTTTTCAAGCGTTTTTCTACCAACACCGACAAGCGGTATACCGCCAATCACGCCTTCGCTCGGGGGTATAGCTTTCAGTGTATCTTCTACTACTACATTCCATTGACCTTCGCCAGGCACCTGTATAGTTGGATTGCCTGTACCCCACAACTGTGCAAATGACTTCCAGACATTGTCGGGTTTTAAATACCCTATGGAAACCAAACCCCGCTGTCCATCTTTTCCTACGCGCCATACATCATACCAACTCGTATCTCCTGTCATCATTGCCTGATATTGTTCTGCTATCCCTTTACCAACTGCTACGTCTTTATATCTATCTGGGTTTAAAATCATTTTTGCAAATTCACCAAGTGGCATTATGTCATGTCCGGCGGCATCCTTCACCATATGTACTGTATCAGAAGGGTCAAGAATCAATTTTCCATCCCAAGTACCATCAAGACCATCGGGAATAATGATTGCGCGTGTTGTTTCTTCTCCTGGCAAGCTGAATGCAAAAGACAACTGATGATTGTTAACCGCGTCTTGTATAGCGGTATGGCCCTCTCTTGCAGCTGCATTCATCGCTGGCCTGAAAGTCAACTCCATGGCGCCATCTGCGTTAAGTTTGGTCGTGAATGCTCTAAATTGAGTTTCTGAACCGTCTGATAATGTCCAGCTCTGGTACTCACGCCCGCTGAGTGAATGAGATAATTCGTCCCAACGACCACCAGGTTCAATTGCAGAAGCTTCGTGTGGTCCGTTTACATGATCGAGATTGAGATGCCAACCAGGAAGGCTATCTTGAGCTTCTAGTTGACCGTGAGCATTGATGGTTAAATTTTTCATTAATACCGTGCCGTCTTTATCAAGAATTAAATTATGTGCTGCGTCAATATGCGTTCCGTTTGGTATAACTAATTGAGCTCCAGGGCGTGCCATTTCGACATGTGTACCAACAGCAGCAATATCTATCGGAGGAGGAGTTCCTTCGAATTTAAAATTGAGATCTTTCAGACCATCGCTTACTTCGTGCGGAACAGCTCCAGCAAAATGGAATTCCCCAGTTGCTGGATCAAGAGTAGCATGAGCGATAGCGTGTCCTGCGTGGTCTTGAAAAACAACATTACCGCCACCGGCGTTTAAGTGTCCATGGACATCGCCAAAATCAAAATTTCCTCCGTGCATCGCCAAATCTTTTAATTGTTCTACCGAAGCTCCGCCATATGCACCAAAGTTTCCTGCATCTTCGAGTTTACTGACAAATCCACGTAATGCCGGCAAACCCCTGAGCTTGTCTATCCCCTGTTCAAGTAATGTGTCTTCAACGTGTTTGTGCAAAATTAAGCGCTGTGAAACTGCAAGCACCTCGCTCGACACCATCGTTGTTGCCGCCCCGATCAAGGCGCCCTTCGCACCGGCCTTCAACATTTCCATAGCAGCTACTCTTCTTGTAGATCTATCTGTCTCTGCTCTATCTGTCTCAAATTGTTGTTGCCATTCGTTATTCGCATCTAAAAGCTCTGTCCCGATTTGGTGAGCGTTCATTGCTCCAGAGTCAATAAGTGCCTGCCTTAGTCTGTTTGCTTCGGTTGCTGCCATACCTCGGACTGTATCCAATGCCCCAGGATTATATTCACCAACAGTATCAGCAGTACGTATGACGTCCTGAGAATATTGAGCCGATAACAAATCTATATTATGACGACTCCCGTATACAATGCGTGATTGGATTTCGGCAATACGGCTTATTGCCTCAGTTCTTGCACTAGCATCGCCGCTTTGTAATCGTTGAACAAGTTCTTCAATACTTCTTCTTGTGGTGCCAAGTCTTGTGTCCACGCCATTACCATTGATAAGGTCAGCGGCACTTGCCATGTTGTAATCTAGATTTTCCCATCGTGTTTCGAGTTCTCCCTGGGCTCTCTTGCGGCGGACGAGCGCGAGGTCGTCTTTAAATTCCTTTCTTTTACGAACAGCACAGAATGTTGCTCCAACAATCGTGCCTGCTCCAGGAGCGAAAAATCGTGAATATTTCCGCACCGCCGTGGGAAGCAATTTACTTACGGCATATGCTGCTATCGAAATACCAGAACTCCATGTGCCGGGTGTTCCTGTGATTCCGCGTTTTTGTAATGCCATGATTGCTCTGTCGGCCCAGTCATATCTCACTTCGGCATTCGCGCCCCAATTTGCGTCAGAAAACATAATGTTAAGTCTGTCACTATGGATAAGTTCATCAATTTGTTGCAGTGAAAAATTATGTCCAGCTATGGTTTCTGCTTGTTCTAATAAATTTTCTGCAAAAAGATCTGCGTTGTTGCCTGCTTCGTCGCTACCGAATGACTGGAGAAATTCGGTATAACTCGCGTCAAGACTACCACTACGAGCTTGTTTATCAGCTACAAAAGCTCTGATGCGATTTTGCATTTCTTCTTGCGTAACTACCCTCCCACTTTGCACATCAGCTATAAGTGGTTGCAACAAATTGTCTCGAATATCATTAAATAGAGCTCCCTGAGCTGTTTTCAATTGCTGTCCTTCAATGTCCATATCCATCGCTTTTTCCGCCATGAGTTCTTCAACTTTTGCAGACCCAGAGGTGCGGAACGACCTGCGGGTACGTTGGTTATTTAAAACATCTGCGGCATCTGTCACTGCCTGCCACTCACAACATGAATTGTTGTTTTGAATAAGGAGTTCGCGATACTCTTCCCTCCACTTCGCTTTCAAATGCGATTCGCGAGCGTGCAACCACATTCGCTTAAAAATTTTTGTCAGGCCTTTATTTTGATTCATGGTTTCATGGAAGCGACGTTCGGACATTTCCCAAGCCCGCTCTGTGGCGTCTTTTCCACGATTGGCGATGACAAAATCAAGTCGTACGTCGCGTAAATCCGGCGTTCTTGGCTCTGTTAGGGGGGCAGGAGGAAGATCAACGGGTGGTTCTTGCATTTTAAGGATATGTATTCTTTCCGCCTCATCAAGAATAGGTGGAGGTGTTGGAGGCGCAGGCGGTGATGGTTCGGGACTCGGCGCAGGAGGAATCGGCTCCAATTCCGCATCAATAACATCGCCATTATCTGGTGCTCCAGTTGTAATTAATGCACGTGAAGTTGATGGGGCTATGGTCAACCTCTTCTCTTGAGTAGGTACTAACGCTCGATCTATTGGTATTGAACCATCAGAATTATATGGTCTTTGCTCAGATACGACAATTCTACTTTTTGTTTTTTCGGGTGGACGAAACGTACGGCGACTGTTGAGTGTTTGTACCGCCTTTTCCCAGTTCTTTTGATCTTTAGTTTCATCATGCCAGTCAGCAACATTTTCTCCTTGATTGCGCAATGGCTCAGCGTTAATATTCTGCGCCTCGAAAATAGTTCTATTGTGTACAGACTGTCTATCTTGTGGATGAGCAACAGATCTGCTAGGTCTATATTTTGATCTACTACTATTGCGCGCTATAGCAACACCACGTAAACGTTGTTCTTGGAGCTCCTGACCCAACTCCTGTAAACGACCCTCAAACTGTTTTTTGTCTCTCTCACTAAGGTTATCTGGATGAAGCAGCTTACCACGAATATGCTGCATCTCTTGTACAAGCGGCTTTACTTTATGTTCTCGAATATAAACGAGCAAACCTTCAACTGGGACTCCTTCCGGATCAAATGTTTCTACAACGCTTCCATTTGCATCACGTAGTTCTTCGTGGAAATCGTCTTGTTTTTCCTCGTAATTCACCCTGTTGCGACCGTTATCAACGATGCTAAAGGTCTCGAGTATGCTGCGCTCTTCGCTTGTTAATTGCGCATTATGAAGTTGCTCCCAAACATCTCTAGATAACTCGTTACTCCTGTGCAGGGCATCGAGTAATGGTACTTGCTGATCTTTTCCTTCGACTTTGAGTGTAACCTGTATATTAGCTATCCCGTGCTTCTGTAGAATAGATGCGGCGTCAGTCCGAAGGTCGGTATATGCATCGTTAAAAGACTTAACAACTGTTTCACGATTTTCCCATGGTTTTTCCCCCTGTTCTATACCGAGTTGTTCTTTTTTAACGTTTCTTCGAAAATATTGTGCGGCACCTTCTGTGTTTAGCCCATCCATATTACAATGCTTACTAAATTAATAAGGTTAATTAACAGGCGCTGGTGAAGGCGCGGTTGGTGGAAGTACATCTTTTGTTTCAAACGACTTCTTCGATTTTTCGTTGTTATGATCCTTGTATACGCCCACATTCCCTAAGTAAATATCGCGGAAATCGATCATAGTATTGGTGATAACCTCGCTATAGTTAGAAATGTTATCTTTTAGATACTGCTCAATTTCCTGCTGGGTAGCCTGTTTTTTATTTAAATCCATGAACCCTTCGAGTTTGTCGTCTGGTAATGCGGCTACGATTTGCGTGGCTATATAACTATCCAATCGTGCAAATAATTCTTTAACCATTTCTTCCTTCATAACAGCGTCAACGATGTCAACGCCAGCGTCATCAATGAGACTTTCTAAAAAAAGTTTAATCGGGCCAGGGATTGCCAAAGTTTTTTGATTATTTTTATCGTTATTATCCATATAAAAAACCTAAATAGTAATATATTCAGAATAGATATTTATGCAATAAAAGTCAAGTTTATTTACAGTCATAAATAAAAAATAATGAAGATTTTCTTTATTTTCTACCTTTGTTGGGGGCTACTGGATTTTGCTGAAGTCCATATACTAATGAGCAAAAATAATACCGTGAGTACTGCCATTTTTGATGCTGTTCCTTTTACGCGCTCGCTGGTTGCCTGTTTAGCATACGCTTCTAATACTTGAGAAAATCTTTGGTAATCTTCAGGGTTAAGTTTATTCTGGACTTTTTCTAACAGTTCTGCTCGAGCTTGTTTATTGTTGACAGCATCGACAAATGCTCCATGGATTGCTAATATTGGTGCATCTCCAACATCTTCAAGACCTAGATCTTCGGCAAATTGCGCAATTAGATTTGGTTCTTGTGATATATCTATTTCTTTTACATTACCACCCTCTCCTTCTTCTGCTATTTTGAGTGTTCCTCCCTTCCTGTCAGCTACCAATTTATCAAGTGCTGCACTAACAGCCTTGTATTCGGCAACCAATTTTCCATTCTGCCCTTCCGTTTCTACTTCTCGGCTCAACATATTGAGCTTCAACTGATGAGCTGCAATCCTCAAATCTTGAGCCAAAGCAGCTTGTCTGGCTGTTAGCTCTTGGCCAGGAATCTGAATTTTTTCCTTGATTATTTCTTCGATTGACTCAATAGGGTTTCCTCCACCTACTACAAGCATAAGTAAGCCGGCGCGCAGTTCTGGTCCCAAATCTGCATCTTGATCATTACTAACTGCGGTAAGCGTGTCGATAGCTGCTTGTTCTGCCTCTGCCGCTGGATCGGTTGATGTTTCTGGCTGTGCAAGAGTATCTGCGGAACTAGTTTCGACTTCGTGTTCTGCTTGTGCTTCGACAGGTGGTGGTGATTCTTCTCCAACCTGAACCTGTGTACGTGGAGCCGCTGGGGCATTATGTGACTGCGTCGCCATGTCGGTTTGGACTGATGCGGGAATTGATGTTGCTGCTCCTTCTGTCATACAATTTTATGTATATTTAAATTCTAATACTTTCATAACTACATCTTGTGCTTGGTCATACTGCCTTTGTTTTATTAAGTGAGAAACATGTCGCACAGCTTTTTCATGATAATGGTCTTCATACTCCTTCATGACTTTATATACAACAGGAGCAAGTTCGGGAAAGTCTTTGTTCAATTGTATAGTATTTATATAGAGATCGCCTAAGTCCATCTGAGGGTTGACATGAGCAAGTGTCGCTTTTGCAATTTCCCGAGCCCGTTGTGTAGTTATAGCTTCTTCACCCTTGGTTAACGCACCTAATACTAAAAGCACTTCTCGTTCTATAAAATCACAAAATGAACGTGCTTTCTGTCGATTACTTATCTTTTTTGTTTCTTCAAATCTTTCAGAAATGTCGGTAAAATTTTGTTGCATTTTATAATTATAATTTATGAATGATATTGTTCGACAACCTCAACTTTTTTCTTGTAATTTTTTTAACGTTGACTGTAATTGGGCAATTTTTTCTTCACGACTTTTGAGCTCCCGAGCAGCATCAATTGGATCTGTCACATTTACTGACAGACCTGTGCCCAACTCAAATCCCGCTCTGTACACCATGCGTGGGATGATCCGCAAATACCAGTCTTTCTTTGGATGAATATAAAAATTATAGCTAAATTCTCCACCGGTGCGTGCTTTTTCACGATAGATACTTTCGAGTCTGCGCATGATTGTAATATATAAATCAACCAAATCAATAAGATGTTCGTCGTCGAGGTCGCCGAATAGACCTTCTGATTGTTCTTTTGGAGCAATCCATACTTCGTATGGCCATTGTGAGAATTCCGGACAATAGATGTTAAAAAAATTATTTTCTTCAATAACGTTGGTCAGCGGCTCTCGCTTCAACGTGTCTAAATTGATTTGTGTCGGGATAACAACCAACTGTGAATGAGGGTGTTTGATCGAAGCTCCGGCATGCTCTCCCCTGTTTGAAAAAATCATCACGTGGCCATTGTCCTTGTGAGCATTGAATCGCTGCCGAAATGTAGAAAAAACTTTTACCACGTGCTCTTTGGGCAATTCGTGAAGGTCTTTGCCTTCTTGTGGAGCGTGAACGATGACTTCGTGAAAATCGGTGATTGGATATTTGTTTGGTACCACGCGCACTTCCCAACCGGGTTGATCGGCTTCGCCTTGTCCGATACGAAACAGCTCGTTGGGCGACAAATATTCATTGCCTGCGCAAAACGGGCACAATCCGCAATAGTATTCCTTTTCTTCCTGATCGTCTGGGCGATCGTTACGAGTTTCCGAAATAATAACCCACCTGCGCGAATTGACGTCTGGTACATATTTGGACATAGATATTATCACTATAGCAGTTTTTCGCGATATTTTACAACAATCTCTTGACGATGTTGCTCAAAAAACAAAAATAAAATCGTGCTACAATAGAAGTATGATTCTCATCGCGGGGCTTGGTAATCCTGGAAAAAAATATCGTAACAACAGGCACAACGTCGGATTTCACTGTATCGATTTTTTTGCTGCTCATGTGGAAAAAGGCTTACATGAAAGTATAAACGAAGAAAAACTTTTTGAACAAAAAAAGCAATTTAGCGCTTTGATGTATAGAACTCAAAAATCTGAAATAAAAGTGGCTTTTGTAAAGCCTCAAACATTTATGAATGCTTCGGGGAACGCGGTAAGAAAAATAGCAACATACTTTAAAATCGCGCCTGAACGTATCGTCGTCGTGCACGATGATCTGGACATCAAACTCGGTGAATATAAACTATCCTTTGGAAAAGGGCCAAAGGACCACAACGGCATATCGTCGATAGAGCACGAACTGGGAACAGCTATGTTCTGGAGGGTGCGCGTAGGTATCGATAATCGCACCACAGAAAACTATATTCCAGGTATAGAGTATGTGCTTACCGATTTCACCAGCCATGAAAAAATGCAAATCAATACACTTCTTCCTCACGTGTGGGAGCAACTTCAAAAAACTATCTCTTTTTAAGTTACTATATACCTTTTGAGCCCTGCAAGGCTATTTGATATTGATGTATGGTATAATATGATATGCGCGTATTATATCTTCTCGTTTTCCCTTTGTATGGGTCGGGTTCTGGTACTTATGCGCGTTACCTTGCGAAAGAAGTGAATAAGACCCATGAGTCTGCTATAGTCACACCAGACGATCGAAAAATAGATGGAGTGAAGCTGTACCATTTGAAAATGCCTTTTCGCGTAGCTTTCACAGGTCATCCTGAGTGGCCAACGTGTGAATTATTTTCACATATTTCTCATCGAGAAATACTTGAGTTGCACGAATCGTATCTTGACTCAGTTGTTGATGCTGTCGAAGATTTTAAACCAAATATTATCCATGTCCACCATGCGTACCCCATATCTTGGGCTGCTCGATTTATTAAATCTACCTATCAAATTCCATACATCATTACCGTTCATGGATCCGAACTCCCAACCGCAAAAAAAGATAATAGATATATAGCCTTGACAATGGATGTGTTAAGAAAAGCACGGAGAATTGTGCCAAACTCTGGTTACACAAAAGATTGGACACTTGATGTCTTTGGTGACGAATTTAAAAAAAATATTCGTGTTATCCCAGGAGGCGTTGATGTTGATAAATTTGTAAAATCATCTTCTACTGCACATCTTGATGCTATGTATGGACTCAAAGACAAAAAAGTCGTTCTCTTTGCTGGGAAGTTAACAAAATATAAAGGCGTCGAGTATCTAGTAAAAGCAGCTCGTAAAATACCAGCAGAAATCCTTATTGTGGGAGATGGGCCGGAACGAAAAAAATTAGAATACATCAAAGAAAAGTATGCTATCAAAAATGTGCAATTTCTGGGTCATCAAGGAAATAATACAAAACATTTAATTGACCTCTATAGTCGCGCTGATGTCTTTGTTGCTCCGTCTATTTGGGATGAACCACTCGGGCTCGTTGTACTTGAAGCCATGGCATGCGAAACCCCAGTCATTGTCACCAGAAAGGGTGGTATTCCCCTTGCGGTTAAAGAAGGTAAAAATGGCTTATTCATCCGTTCAAAAAAAGTAAATGATCTAGCTGAAAAGGTTAATTATCTGTTAGCTAATGATAAAAAAAGAATTGCGATGGGTCAACGTGCACGAGATATAGCGGTGAAAAGATTTTCCTGGGAAATTATCGCAGGAAAATTTAACAGGATGTATGAACGCTTTGGACTAAAATAATCTCTATTATCTAACTTTTCACCATTATAATTGCAAGGGTCTGGCCCAGTTAACGGTGCTTTAAATTAGTTGTTTAGCGCTGTATAATAGGCAGATATGAAGGTTCATTT
>JAGQLS010000013.1 GCA_020429045.1 Candidatus Woesebacteria bacterium | reverse complement strand
GAGATTTAATCATAGAAATACACTTTCTATTGATCTTAAAAAGTTGCTCAGAAAGTTACGTTAACTGGGCCAGACCCATTGCAAATAATAGCTCATTCCTTTAAGATGAAACTGTATGAATATTGCTATTATGGGTGTTATTACTAAACCTATCTCTCAAAATACTTTCGGAGGAACAGAAAAATTCACCTATCTTCTTGTTAAAGGTCTTGTTGAAAGGGGTCACAATATAACCCTGTATTGTGCAAAGGGAAGTAAAACTGATGCACAAAAACATGTGTATATCGTCGAACCTGAGATTGCGATGTCAGAGAATTCAAATGTACAGTTTGTCTACCCTTATACATTGGCCCAAATTCGACGACTCATAAACGACACTAAGAAGATATCTTATGATTTAATACATATCAATGCAATAAAATCTTTCATGATGTCTTTCTTTTCAGCAGAATTTAATCTTCCCTTGATCCATACAATACATAGGGATTATCTAATACATCAACAATTTGTAAATATGTATAAGGCGCTAGGAATATCAAAAAATGAATATTTTGTATTTGTTTCAAAAAATGCTTGCAAAAAAAATAAACTTCCAAATACAATTAAAACGTCTTTTATCCATAATGGTATAGATCCGACCGAATACCCTTTCAACGAAAAACCGTCATTAGCTTCATATTTATGGTTGAGTCGTATTGATGAATTGAAAGGTCCTGACGTTGCCATCAAAGCAGCAAAAGCTGCAAACGTCGGTGTTATTCTAAGTGGTGATATCGACAGGGAAAAATATCAAAATTTCTTTAACAATAAAATAAAACCTTACTTGGATGAAAAACGCATTTTCGAAAATGCAAAAAATCTAAAAAGAAAAGTCTTTTTATACCAAAATTCGAAGGCATTTTTGTTCCCTATACAATGGGAGGAGCCATTTGGACTGGTTGTCGTAGAATCACTGAGTTCTGGAACTCCTGTAATCGCTTTTGATCGTGGAGCTATGAAAGAAATAGTTCAACACAAACGCACTGGCTATCTTGTTAAACCCAACGAGGGTGTAAATGGAATAGTGAAGGGAATTCGATTCATAGAATCACTACCAAAAGAAAAATATTTTGAAATGAGAAAAAATTGTAGATTAAGCATACTCAATAATTTTACTTACAAAATAATGGCTCAAAAATATGAACAATTTTACTCTAAAATTATAAATCAATAATGAAAATAGGACTTCTTCATTATACATATCCCCCTATTATTGGTGGCGTAGAGAACATTGTAAAATTACAAGCTGATAGCCTTGCAAAAATGAACCATCAAGTGGTTGTTTTTTCATCGAATATCTTGCAGGGGCGCACTTCTCTAGAAAATATTTCTTTTGTTCAAATTCCCGAACTTGCTTCGTTAAAGAAAAATTTTTTGCTGTACCAAAAAATAATGGACTCCAAAGAATATCCAAAGGAAATATTCATCATGATAGAAAAAATTTTATCAACAATACAAAAACATAGTAACTTATTTGATGTTTTAATTGCGCATAATATTTTTAGCCTTCCATTCAATCCCGCAATTGGCGAAGCTCTATTGAAATTTGCAAGTGATTCCCCAAGAAAAAAAATAATTGCCTGGACACACGATGTAATACTAAAAGATCGTGAAGTAAATCCAACTGTTATCGCTTATCAAAACAAACAATTAAATGACTTAGTCAACACCTACCACCCTCAACTTCATTATATTGCCATATCAAATTACTTAAAAAAAACTCTAACAAACGTCTTGCTTTTTCCTAACAATAAGATAACAGTTGTGCCAAATGGCCTCAATGTCCTTTCTTTTCTCAACATTCACCCTTCATTGCACGAAATTGTTTATAAAAATAATTTGCTTCTGGCCAACCCATTGCTATACTTCCCAGCAAAAATTATGCCACACAAACATTTTGAAATTGCTCTTACTATTCTTGAAGGGCTAAAAAGAAAAAAACAATATAACCCGATGTTGCTTATTTCTGCAAAGACATATCCACACAAACAATCCGCTATTGACTACGTTAATAATGTTAAAAAAGAAATTGACAAAAAAGGACTAAAAAATAACGTAATTTTTTTAGAAAATATCTTTGATAATCTTAAAATCGATGAGATTATGAACGTTATTCATGATTGTTATTCTCTGAGCGATCTTATATTGTATCCAAGCAGTTACGAAAATTTCGGCTTACCTATTATTGAAGCTGGAATAACAAAAACTCCCATTTTGTGTACCGACTTAGACGTATATAAAGAAATAGCCTATGAATATATATATAAACTGAACTCGCTTTCTTCTCCAAGTCAGATCGTTGCGTTAGTTGAACGCATTTTAAAATCAACTCAAAGTAGATATTTTAGAAAGATAAAAAACGCGTTTGATTATAGATTCATAATACAAACACAAATTGAGCCCTATTTAAAATCACTATAAAACAAGTGAATACTTTTATGATTCAAATTGCATCTGGATATGGCTTTGCAGATGAAAACTTTTCTCGCATGCCGGAGCGATCCTATAGGCTCTTGCAAAAAGTCGCTGAAGACTTTCAACTGGGTGAAACCAAAGTAATTATTGCCGCAGGAGGCTGGAGTATAAACTATGATCTTGCTGGCATCGTACCAACCCACACCGAGGCAGAGCTCATGGCGGACTATCTTATCGATATATTGCACATACCACAAGAAAACGTGTTGCGAGAAGAACGCTCGCGCGACACCATCGGC
Source organism: Candidatus Woesebacteria bacterium (assembly GCA_020429045.1). Classification (GTDB taxonomy): domain Bacteria; phylum Patescibacteriota; class Microgenomatia; order UBA1406; family GWC2-37-13; genus HKST-UBA22. Next base: position 18,020 of record JAGQLS010000013.1, on the reverse strand, counting down.
AACGCGTACTTTTGTAAAGGCATCATTAAAAAACTCGGGTGTATGCACGTGCGGATCTATTGCGCGGATTACCATGAAGAACGCTTGCGTTGGATTTACAAAAAAATTTTTGGTCCCGAATATAGTATTGAAATATGTACTGTTGAAACAGGAAAAATGCAAGACTCTGCATTTATAGAGGCGCAGCACTACGCTTTTGAGCGTCAAAAAGAGTTTCTTAAGTCCATGACAGAAGGCGACGACGCATGGCTTGAGAAGCGACTATATAATGATCCATATTATCAAAGTAAGCGCCCCGAAAAGCTTGCAACGATCGCCATGGGAAAGGAATAATGGTACGCAATGGCTTGTAGTGATAGTTGACATACATCCTGCGTTCTTAAGCTCCTTCTTAACTTTTCTACTGTTTAGCCAAGCTATCTATAACCAACCGACAGTCAATTCTTGCTATACTAAGCACTATGGACACTATCGCCGACGTGCTCAAGACATTTGATCCAGTTGAGGATAAATATGTCTCTCGCGAATTCCAGGCGTTTGGCGTACATTTGGCAAAAAAACTGCAAGACGGCAGGAGAAAAAGTATGTATATCAAATTTGCCCGTGACATCCCACGATCGATCCTTGAGGAAGCATTGCGCTACGTGGTCGATTCCAAAGCACGCAGTAAAGGCGCTCTTTTTATGTGGAAGCTCAAAGACATGGGCGCATTTGAAAAGTATGTAAAAAAAAAGAGAAAATCGAAAAAAAAGTCTATTGAAGAATAATAACAGAATTGATACATTGAACTATAGTATGTATCCTTCTGAAGAACTAATAAAACAAATAGAGTTAAAATATTTAAAGCTCATTGTCGGGCTTTTACGATCAGGAAAAATTAATAAAAATATCGCAAAACAAACAGCGAATTTCTTTTTAACGCTTTTGCCCTTTAATTCATATGAAGAACTACGGGGAAAGATTAAACTGTTTACTGACCAATATCCGGACTTTATTGAGCTCGACTTTTATAGTATAAAATGTATTGAAGAAGAAAAAACGCAACAACTCTTACAACGCATGCAGAGTAAAATGCATGAAGATGACCTGGAAGGAGCAATTAATTTAGTTACTGAATCATAATCATCACCCATGGAAGGTACAGACATTGAACAATCAGCAGATAGACCAACGTCTCAATCGAAAACTCCAAATATTGATAAAGAGTCAAGATTCCCTCCTGACACCGAGACTGCTTCTGCTGTCCAAAAACTTATGGATGGTTTTAGTAGAGGTTTCATAACGTTTAAGCAAGCGCTCGGTTCAATTTTGGGTTTTTAATAATATCCAAACGCCCAATAGACAATATCTCCCACGCCCTGCTGTTTCAACAAATCCACTTTCTTTGCCTCAGAATCTTGATCCTCAAACCATACGTCATGCACGTAACCTTCCGGATCTTGATAGGTAATATACGTTTCTGCTGAAAGAGTATCACGCGCGATCGTGCATTTCTCATAATCGCATGGGTAAAACATTGTGTTTATATCATTCAATGTCCGCGCAGTTGCTTGTTTGAGTGGAAGCCCTTGTTTTCCCAACGTCCAATCGTAGCCAAACATACCAAATGCTATGGTCAGTTTTGATGGCTCTATTAAAGTGGTCATATCGTTAGCCATGGTCTCAAAATCGTATCCATACTTTTCCTTTCCATGGAGCGGGAAATTTGGTCCTGGTTCTCCCCTGCTTTTGTGAAAGTCATAAGCCATGATTATTACACGTTCGGATATTTTTGAAATAGCTTTTAAATTATACGGACGTTTTCGATATATTGTATCTCCATAAATTACAGGCGTGCATGATAAGTTTCTGTCAGCTAATTCCTTACAGCTTTTCTGATAAAAAGATGTGATAATGTCCGATTGATCTTCGATTGTAAGTACGTTTGTCTCTAAATCGATCGCCACGCCACTAAACCCGTATTGCTGTGCTGCATCTGCAACTTCGTTCATAATTGTAGATCGATAGGTTTCTGATGTTAATATACGATCGTTCGTCTCATCATCAAGCAATCGAAGAGTAAGAATGGTTACTTTTCCCTGGGTTTTTTGGCTAAACGACGGGAGACTAATATAGCCTTGATCTGCTTTGTCGATGCCATCATCATTGACGGTAATGCCAAAATAATATAACCGCGTGTAGCCGTCAAATGAGTTTTGATCTATGCGACCAACTATCCAGTATGGAACAAAGACTGACGACTGCAATTTTGATATTGGGTCTATCGCTTTTACAACTTCTTTAACAATTTTATCTTCTTTATCGTTGGGTTGGGGGTTGTTTTTACTATTTGATACAAAAAAATAAGTAGATACAATTATCAGTATCGAAAAGACTATCCTAAAAACTTTCATATATTAAGTAGTATAGTCTATAAAAATTGTTGATAAAAAAATGAAGAAAATGATTACCTGTATTTATTGAGAAGTGAATTTTTAGCTGTTTGTTCTGCTCGTACGTATACATCATATCCTTCTGTACTTGTTTGCTTAAATCCCCGATTGGGTATTTGGTTTGTGATCTGATCATTGGATAGTATCTTTTTAAAAAAGTCTAAATGCGTTTGAGTACTGCTTGATTGAATCCCCATCCGTGATTCGTGTTCTTGCATAGTTTCTAACGTCGAGATCATGTATTGTAGGGTTTGAAAACTAAACTCGAAGGCCAATCTATCCAATAGTGCAGCTTCATGCATTTTGAGAGCCCTATATCTTTGCAAAGAAGCTGCTGAGTCAAACGGATCTTTGAATAATTCTAATAGCGCAAATTTGCCAGATACTAATGAAACGCTCGAAAGTGTATCTGTATCTCTGCCATCAACTCTCTTTGGTAGAGTTTCACCATAAATTGGGTCGTAATAAGAATCACTTCCTGTTCTTATTGGTGCATAAAATGGACTTGTCAATAATGGGCTATATGTGTAGTAATGTCCAGGTAATCCTTTTTTTCGTTTGCGAGTACGTATTCCTCCCTCCTCATTCACTCTACCAATCATCTTATTCATAACAGAATCTGTTCTGTCAATACAAATCGTTGTTAAAATCATTTCTACATCATTCTGATCATCAACTTTATCCAGCCTATTATATTTATATAAAAATATTATCCCAATAGCGCGCATGAGGTCATCAATCATTTCTTCCGCTTGTTGCGTTTCTTCATCTAAACCAGCCTCGGTCAGGGTCTCAGTGGCTCCTTCTACCAGCTGCTCTATATTTGATAAGGTTCGGCGATTTTTACCTGAAAACTGATTTACATGAGCAAAAGCGACACGGAGAATTTCCTCTTTGTCAACATCGTGACGAAATAAAGGGTTTTTTTCGTATGCTTGCAGAACTTTTCCACTTGCGAAGCGCTCTATAATTGCTAAGTGTTCTAGTGCTTTATTCATTTGACCATCAGTATTTAAGATACTTTGATCGTGTTTGTATGCCTGTCTTATAGCAAATATGCCTTTTACTAATCCGTTCATAATTTCAGGATCATCTTGGAAATTAAAAGCAATTGCCACTACTTCGTTCAAAAAACTTCCAACATTTCCGGTAAAACCAAATTGTTCAGCAAAATCATCTCCAACTTCTAAAAAACGATACTGAGTAAAAAGTTCTTGTAAGTCTTGTACAGAATATACTTGCGCAATTCTGTCGTATTTGTGTCGCAATGCTTGCACCGTGTCATCGCCCCATCTGCCAGTTATATTACTTACTCCTAAAGACAAATTTCCCATTTGTCGAGAATATTCTAATTGCTTATCAGGAAGGGTTGGTTTTTCTCTACCGTCTCTATTGCTTTTGCCAAGATATGTCGCAGCCATTTGGAGAATGTGAGGCATAGTATTTTTTAGAAAGTTGTCATCAAATGAGATTGTCATATTTGGGTCTTGAGCTAATAACTGGATTGACGGATACTCAGAATAGATTCTTTGAAATATGACTTGTCTCATCACTCCTTCAGGCGTGTCTGACAATCTAAATTCGCCAGTTTGATTATTATAAAGTTGTTCTAAAACGATTTTATCTAATTCGGGTTCTTGAGTAAGTTTCATGTCAAAGTGGTCTTTTTTAGAATATGGTACGTCCCATTCTTGATCTATTTGTGAAGCTGTACTAGCATCGATAATCCCTTCACCAACTAAAAAAATAAGCATTCGTTGCCAAAAAAGAGGATGAATATCTTGTCTTTGAAAATAGCTTTGTACCATTGAGGCTTTGGTATCCGGATTAGCTCTCTTCACCTTGCCAAACCAGGCCAGCTCGTCGGGAGTCAAATGTTTTGCAACCTGCCTAGATGCTTCAACCAACCATCTAATTGAGGTCTTATCCTTTTCTTCAAGCGCTCTTGTGGATCCTAATTGCAAAGTTTGTAAGAGCGTGTTTTCGTGGGGAAATGAAATATTCTTTGTTGCTGTTGTTTGAATCGGTTCAGACTCTGGAGAAAGAGCCCCAGGTATAAACTGATTGGATTCAACCGGTGTTGCGTAACTAGGTTTTGAAGAAAGCATTCGAAATTTACGCATCTGTTCATTGACCCATGCATCCCATTCACGCACATATTTACCTGGGGGGTTTGATCCACCCGGACCCGTAGGTTGAGCAAAAGGTTCACCTTTTGGAATAACGGGAATGTATTTTGAACTAGCCTCACTATCCATGGTTATATTATAACATATATTTTTATTTCGTCTTTTATGATACAAATTCATCCAGTATAATTATAGAACATGAACCAACCACACATCTTTCTCGATTCAGGAGATCCTGAAGAAACCAAACAAGCCAAACAACTTCTCGGCTTTCTGGATGGTCAAACGACCAATCCGAGTCTTGTTGCAAAAAATCCAGACGTAAGAGAGTATTTAGCGAAAGGGAAAAAAATGACTGAAACGGAATTGTTGGCTATGTACAAAGAGATCGTGCAAGCGATTCGTAAAGAAATTGACGGATCAATTTCGATCGAAACCTATGCAGATTGGACTACTACCGCAGAGGAAATGCTCAAACAAGCTCAAGAAATGAACACGTGGATAGAAAATGCGCATATCAAATTTCCCACTATTCCCGAAGGGTTAAAAGCCGCCAATATGTTTGTCCAACAAGGCGGTCAAGTCAACATGACGCTTGTTTTTGATCAAGAACAAGCTGCTGCGGTCTACAGCGCGACATTAAACTCACAAAAAACGCATTTTGTTTCGCCCTTTGTCGGTAGATGGGACGATCGTGGATACCAAGGACTAGACCTTATCGAGAATATTGTGAAAATGTATGTTGGATTCAATGAGCAGTTGAGCAAAACCACTTCTCATGTCAAAGTGTTGTCTGCCTCGATACGGAATCTTCACCACTTTTATGCTTCGATTATTCTTGGAGCCGATATTTTGACAGTGCCGCTCAAAGTACTGAAGCAATGGGTCGAAGAAGGGAAAAAAATACCAGAACCTTCATATCAAACGCGCATGACTGGTCTTCAGTCGCTTGATTATAAAGAAATTGCATTCAACAACGATTATCAATCATATGCTGTTGGAAAAGTTGATGGATCGCTTCTGGACGAAGGCTTAGTCAAGTTTTCCCAAGACTGGAAAAAGCTTATTCAATAATCTATACTATGAAGTATGGAGTTGTCTTATAAAACGATTTCATTTATTCAGAGATTGTGTGGAATTAAATCAATTCATATCGGTTTTCAAGGTTCAGACCCGAAACAATTTATTCATCCGTATATTGCCGAACTTACACGCTCACAACAAAAAAAAATTCTAAGTGAGTTTGACCCTGAGCGAGATAGCTGTCTTATGGACACAATCCTCCACAACCATCCAGATTGGGCACGACTCATGACTCAAGATGAAATTAATAATATGTGCATGTAAACATTCCTTGACATTTGGTTTTTCCTTCTTCATAATGATTTTATGAACATAACCATATATACCGTAACCGACTGTGAATTCTCCAAACAAGAAAAAGCCTATCTACAGGCAAAAGGGCTTGATTTTGAAGAAAAAAATCTCGAAACCAATCGTGAATACTTAAACGAAATGCTCAACATCTCAAATAATTTTGCTGGCACGCCAGTAACCCAAATTGTCAAAGACGATGGGAAAACAACGGTGCTGAAAGGCTTCACAAAGGAAGAATTTGATAAAGAGCTTGGATTTACTTCCCCTGTTGACTCGTCTTCTGTTGAGCAACAACAAGCTCCCGGTGGAGCAAAACTAGTTCAAACGGCAATTTCTTCCCAGCCAACACCTTCTGACATACCAGACAAACCATCAATAACAACGACGGCAATAGATATGCCACCGATACCCAACCCCACACAGCCAATAAACGTACCCATGCCCTCTGAGATGCCTCCAATCTCACCTAATAAACCCGACTTATCTGCAATACCCGACGTAAAGTCCGATGAAAAAACTCCATCTATTGATATGACTCCAAAAGTTCAGCCCATATCTACCGAGCCAGTCATGTCAGAACCCACAACTCCGCCACCAACAATGAGCAACCCTACGATGACCCCGAAAATCAATAACATCCCGACGACTCAACCGAGCCCTATGCCTACTATGCCAAAACCAGCAGTTCCATCAATGGATCTAGGCGACACGATGAAAAATGATACTACTCCATCGCAGCCTAACACAGGAACTGCCACGACAACCCCATCAATAGATATGAGCACGAATCCAACTGGGAGTGATTCTTCACAAAATTAACGTGTAAAGAAGCTACGGATTTTTTGCAGAAATAGATAAAAAGGAAGTTTGTTTTATAGTATTTTTTGCAGGCCCGGAGGGAGTCGAACCCCCATTGACGGTTTTGGAGACCGTAGTCCTGCCATTGAACGACGGGCCTAATGAATAAAATATACTTCCGCGTCTTTGCGATCCCGAGTGGATTCGAACCACCAACCTTCAGTTCCGCAAACTGATGCTCTATCCAATTAAGCTACGGGATCTTGTAGTGTCTATTGTATCACGAAGAAAGCATAAACTGAAGCTGTAAAATGATCAATTATTCTTCACCAACTTCCTCCGCCACCGCCACCGCCACCTCCTCCTGAAGAGCCGCTGAAGCCGGAAGAAAACCCAGTTGAAGATGATGAATGTGGCGGAGTCGCAGAAGAAACAAAACTTTTTGAAAAGCTATTTGTTAATGCAATCATACTCGCACTATTAAATCTGCCACTGTCGGAAACAATCCAATCTTGGTGTGGCAAAACGAGATTTTTGAAGCGCTCTGCCCATATTTTTTCAACGCCAAGCGCGATCGCAAAAGGTAACAATTTTTCAAAAAGATACACATGTTTAGCCTGGAATGCGAGTTGGCGATCCTGTGAGCGTAAAAAGTTCTCGAGGGATTTGATTTCATTGCTTGCCCTCACCCCATCAATGGTTCTTCTTGGCATAAAATTGGCAAAAACTGCGAGCATAGTAGAAAGTGGAACATTGAATGTCAACATCACTAAACCGGCATAAATCGTATATTTTTTTCTCACTTCGTTTGGATCTTTTGGAAAAAATCCATCGTTCACAAGATTTTTATATACTTTTTTGTATATTGAATCGGTTTCTTTGTAAAGCTTAACGTCTTCGAGTTTGACTTTTTCTGAATCATCAAACAATGCATCCAGCAAATCGCGCTCAAATGGCAAAAGTTTTTTATCTCCCGTGTATGATTTTTTCTGTACGAGCGTGAAAGAAGTTGATTTTATAAAAAGAACTTTCTTTTTTGTTTCAATAATTTGCACATATCCCCGCTGCGCGAGCTGTATCAAAGTCCCAAACAAATCGCGGGCATCTGCGTGTTCGTCTGTGAGTGTTCCGAGTTCCACTGGAGTTAAATCGCGACCGCTCTTGGTCTTGGGTGGATCAAACCAACTTTCTACCGGTCCGTTGGTTGTCTTTGGATCGCGGCCGTGCATATACCAATACAAAGGAATGTACAGGGGTAACAGTATGTACCAAAAAACAGCAAGAACCGCGAGAAAATAAATAAATGGGGGTTTGAAAAACCATGGGAGCGTATCGACTAATATCGGTTCAAGCTGAGCAACAAGGCCCGTGGGAAAAGCGTACACGATAGTCAAACCCTCGGACGGATTGAGAGTGTCTGCGCTTATGTTGAATGTATTGCCATCTTGTGAGATTGCACAATCTTTAGTAGTGTTTCCTTTTGATCCGGTAAAACAGGTTGTCTGCAGATTTTGTACTGTGGTGCCAGATTCAACTGAAATAGATGCGGAAGGATGGTTGATTATAACAGACCATTCGTCACCGATCGCATTCCAATAAAGTTCATCATGGTCGGAGAAATAAGTAAGCGCTCCTGCAACGGTGTAGTAGATATTGTATATATGCAAACCGGAAATAGTACGGTTTGGGTCGCCAATTTTTATTTGCAGATCGCTCCCCTGTTGAGAGGTGTGAAATTGATAGGAATTACCTGATTCATCAACAACACGCACGTCTGTTATTGTAAGTTTATATCGATCGCCTTGTTCGTTGGTTTTATAAATGGGGATATTGCGGAAAATACCATGATGAGGTTCTGAAAAAAAATAGTCAATCTCTTCTGCGACGCGTAGTTTCCCATCAGTTTGGATTATCAGTGAAACGTCGTATCGTTCTATGTTTTCTTCTCCTCCACTTTGACTCAACACGCGTGCAGGAAGCGCAAACAATATGCCGACAAGAAAAACCGTAAGCGCGATAGTCTTCGCTGGCGTTTTCATATTTCTATTGTAGTATGTTTTGTTTTGAATAACGAAACATTCGCGTATAATGAACACCATATGAAATATGAACGAGCGCCCGACGTACAAAGAAAAGTTGCTTTGTTGATTGATGAACTTGGTTGGAATTATATTAAGGGAGAAAGTGTCCATGCGATCCGTAGTTTTGACGCAAAAACCAGAGCTATAGCGCGCATTTGGGGCATGGCAAAACTATTTAAAGAAGTGGTGGGCCTCGAGCCACACTATATCATCGAAGTGAATGCAAAAAAATTTGACAAATTGTCCGAACGTGAAAAAATAAAAACATTGATCCATGAGCTTATGCATATTCCAAAAACTTTTTCCGGCGCGCTGCTTTCACATAAAGGTCGTTATCATCGAATCAACGATCGGGAGGTAGAAAAAATCATGAAAAAATTAGAGTAAAAAAAATTCAACAAATTTTCTCTATTCTAAATAAAACAACTGCAATCCTTCTCCTATAGCTCCATTTCCCATTATATATTCCTTAATTTTTCCAATTGCTATATTTTGAATTTGTCGTATTCGCTCTCGCGATATTTGATCTCCATTATCCTTGGTAAAGTAAGGTAAATTGGCCACATCTTCAAGCGTCATATCTTTCCAAAAACGATATGTTAATACGAGTGCTTCACGATATGTCAAACGAGCATTTTCAAAAAGTGAACGAACCTCATCTGATAATAAATGCTCATCTACTTGAGCCTCAACCCCATCATTTGGATCCGGCGTAATGTCACCCAAATTCCTATCATCGTCATCGCCCAATGATGCCTCAAATGACAAAACGTAATCTGCCCTTTGTTGTAGAGTAATTATTTCTTCAATATGCTCATGTGTCCATCCACGACAATTAAGAGGGTGGTTTTCGTTTAACCACTTGATCCATACATCTGGATCGTCGCTTTGAGTTTCTCTTTTAGCTTGTAAAATGTATGAGTATTTTATTTGCGTATGTTCTGGAACTCGTATTGTTCTTTGATAGCTTTTTACTGCCCTCGAGATTTCGGCTCTTATCCAAGGCTTCGCAAGGGTTGAGAACGTATAACCATAGGTTACGTCAAACCTATCAATCGCTTTTTTCAAACCTATATATCCTTCCTGAATTAAATCAGAGAATTGCAGACCTTGATTACGATATTTTTTCGCTATACTTATTACTAAACGTAAATTGTATTGCGAAGAAAGATCAATTGCGCGCTTGAATACTTTAATGATTTTTGGATCACAATCTCCTCCAGGATTTTCAAATTGATCTAATAACTTTCCCGCCAAGTCAACAAATTGTGATACATCAAACGTATCTGAAATGCAAGCCTGATCTTCGTCGTCCATCATATCGATTGTAAGACCTAAACCTACTTCGTCACTGTCATCATCAATCGCTTCATCCTGTTGTTGAATATCTTGTTGTGGGCTTGCAGTATATTTCCTCCCTATTTGGACAACCAGACTCAACAACATTTGTTCTTGATTTGATAATACTCTATGGCTCATTTGGTCAAAAAAAAGCCCTATTGAATCTGATTCATCTAATAATGTTTTATCTGGTATCTCATATTCGCCTTCTCGTATCGTTTCTTCAAGATAGTCTAAATATTGATTAAAACGGGAAAAGGCACTGTTTCTATCAAATGTATTGTTCAGTAGATTTAAATAACTCAAAAACCTGGGGGCATCCATCGCATCCATCGATTGACGCATTTCTAATAAATTATCTCCCATAGTATTTAATTATAACATACATATAATATATGTAAATATTCATCTAAATCGGTTAAAATGATATGTTTACGCAGCAAATGATTCCCAAATGAGGAGGAAACGAGAACGTTCAAAAGCGGCAATCTCTTTATCTTCAATCACCACGCCTACCGGTATACCTTCTTTGTAGGTGATGAAGGCAACATTATCATTGTAAATCATGTAATCAGTCTCATAGTTGTATTTTGAAGGTATACAAATGATTTGATTGCGCTCCGTTGCATATTCGGCCTGGTACTCTTTATCTTCTTTTGAGTCTGAAACAATCTCTTTGGTGTGGATCATACGGCGAATAACGCGAGAAAAATATGCATCAAGATATGCTCCCATGACAGCCCGAGCCTGCTGAGTCATGCACTGTACATAGATTTCGTCGGCGTTTAAGGTTTCTTCATATATTTTGCGCACTTGTTTTTCGCCTTCATAATAACGTATTTTGGGTTTGTTGTGCTTGGCGCAATAAAGCGCCTCAAGTTTTGGTAGTTCTCTATTGAGTTCTCTGTGGGCTTTTTCAAGATTACTTTGCTGTTCACGGATAATCTCTATTAACCTATTTGGTTCCGTTGCAACATAATATTTCTTTTTGCCTTTCATTTTGATTTGGAGAAGTTGTTTATCGATGAGCGAGTCGATAAGAAGGTATACGGTTGTTCTGGGAATATGAGAGTTGCGGGCGATGTGCAAAACCGTCATAGTCCCAGTTGTAAGGACAAGTAAATAGATTTCTATTTCTTCTTCGGAAAGCCCGAGAACCTGAAGGTGAGGAACAATTGACTGCATACTTTCATTATTACGGGTGTTGTAGAATTTGTCAACATTTATGACAAAATTTGCTTTGCCCTTTCATATAGATTTATAATTGGCTCAATTATTATTTTGTTACATTCCGTGACACTCAAAACGTTCTTACATTTTTTGGAGAATAAAGCTAAGCAAGGTTCTCCTATACGTATTTATGATAAGAAAAAACATTTTTTGGCTATGGCCAAATTTACCAGTATTAATTACGATGGTTCTGCGTATATCAAAATCGTGTTTGACGATAAAAGTTATATGTTGGTCATGATCAACGACCAAGAGTTGTACTATAGCGATTCCTTTCATCTTGATACCGATATTCCTGATGGAGATATTGGGGGGAAAGAACTGACCTACAACGGCAAAATGTACCGCATCGCCAACGCCAATGACTATCAATATATTCTCCATTTCTATTTTGGAAAAATAGAAGATATCGAAGGAGAAGTAACGTTTTCAGACTATTTTCCAAAAAAAGGTCCCAAAGATTTTCTTAGTTTGGGTTGGTCTGCAAGGACAGGATTGCGAGCAGACATGAATCCGTACCCACTTGATATAAGCGGGGTGAGTTTTTCAGCCTGATTTAACTGGAATAAGAAAAAAAATAAAATAAGCTTCAAAAAATTCCCTTGACTATGAGTGTATTATTACATATACTATAGGTATGAATGAACACTTTTTAGATAACAACTCACCTCAATTATTAACAAGAAGACAAGCTCTTACTTTAATTAGCGCTACTGCATTGGCTTTCCTAACAGGCTGTAGAGGCAGAGAATCAACCCTCCAGCCACAAACTATTGAAGAAATGCTTGCCCAAGCAACTGTTTATCCATGCCCATCTAATTTTGCTGATGTTCTTGATGTTAGGCTTCCGGCCATTGTTGGAGGAGACTCTGAACGCTGGACACAACTGCAACTCGGCGATCCTACAGAAACAAAACTCACTGATATATTGCATAAATCCCCAACTATGTATACGGCGCCGGGAACGTATTTGTATCTTCCCGCAGAGGCAATGGCCCTTGTCCCAGGACTTACTGATCGGGGTGGCGACATATTTGCAACATTAAGATGTGGTCCTCAAGAAGCTCTCCATTTTACGACTGAGGGCTCAATTGCAGTTTTAAATTTTGATAATTTTCCGGGAGAGGCTTTGTATCGGTCCGTAAACTTTGAAGACCGATCTGATATTGGCAACGTCTATGTCTTTCAACAGCTTCCTTCTGGTCTTCAGAAATAATCAACTGCTCTTTTTCTTCTCTTGGTAAATGTTTGATCTCATACTCTCTCTTCATAGCCGAGGAGCGGTCGGGGAATTGTTCGCTGTGCACGAGCTTGACCGGAAGCCGGAAGCGCGTATATTTTGCTCCCCTTATTGATTTAGAGTTATGTTCTTTGAGTCTCCGCTGAATGTCGGTGGTGATGCCAGTATAGAGCGAGCCATCTGCACAGCGGACGATATAGCAAAAATACGACATACTTGTTTAGCCAAAAATATATAATTCTTCTTCGGCTCTAGTCACGGCAGTATAGAGCCATCTTCTCCATTCATTGTCGTTCATTTTTTTGAAACGCTCTTCAAACAAGATCACTTTCTTTGCCTGGCTTCCTTGGGCTTTGTGAACTGTTAACGCGTACCCGAAGTCAAATAAATCTCCTTTGAGTATTTTTGCTCGTTTATCAGTAAAATTGAGGGCAGTTTTTTTGTAAAATTGCTCTACCGAAATGAGGCCTTTATAGCGATCTTCTTCTCCGTCCATCTCTATTTCTGCACGATACCAATCGTCATCCTCCGGCTCGATAGAGAGAATCGTCCCTTGCATGCCGTTAAAAATGTTCTTTTCATAATTGTTGCGCAAACAAATGACGCGATCTCCAACAATCGGTTCGGATGATTCGATTTCTGCCATCTGGCGCAATGTTGTATTGAGCTGCTTGCGAGTGTGGTTGTATCCACAAAGAACCAACGTATCTTGATCGTAAGCGTATAATAATTCGTTGGCGATTTCTCGTGTCTCGGGATCGGACATGCGGTACTTTTTGACGGTGGACGAATACTCACCAGGTCGAACAAATCCGTTTTCTCGAGCTTGGATAGAAAGCCCAATGATTGGGTTAGTACGCGCTTGTCGATGTATCTGCTCGAGCCTGATCGTAGGCTTGGCTATGAGGTTAAAATTTCCCCTGATCGGCGGTAATTGTCCATGATCCCCCACCACAATAATGGGAATTTTATAGCCCAAGAGATGGCGCCAAATAGTCCCGTCGACCATCGAGCCTTCGTCGATGATGATAAGTTCGCGATCAAGTTTCTCTTTTCGTTTCCACCCGACAATTTCTTTTTTGTCGTTGACAACCGGCGTGTAAATAAGGGAATGGATTGTCCCTACAGTATCTTGTTTGTATACACACCGTTCGTGGTTCAAAGTTTGACGCAACACCCGTGCAGCTTTGCCGGTGTACGAAACAAAGCCTACTTTGAGCTTCGGATTGATCTCGTGAAGGCGTTTGCGAAGAAGAGAGATAAGCGTCGTTTTACCCGTGCCCGCATACCCACCCAGCGTGATGGGGTTCTTTTTTTTGTCCGTCTGAAACCATGACAAAAGTTGCTCTAAAGCCTCTATTTGATCGCGCGCAAGTACCATAGCATAGTATAAAAATTCATAGTCGTGATTGTTTATGAAGATTGAAAAACTTCCACAACCCAACAACAAAATAACTCAAACCAATGAAAATCATGATTATTCGCCCAGGAACAGTTGTAATGAGCACAGCAAATAATTCAGAGGTTTTTGTAAAACCCCAAAATACTGACATTATTGCAGAAACGACGATAGAAAATCCAACGACAATTTTGAGCAGATTTTCGATACGCTCTGCAAAAATATATGCAGGACGAACCAATATTTTCGCACCAAAATAGTTTATCTCTTTTAATCTGAGAGGAGTTTTGTGGAATATATCAAAATCTTCAAGAAAATCTTCTGCTTCTTCTAAAAATTCCTCCCACGCTTTTCGAGAATATTTATGTGGTTTTTTTGGAATCTTTTTTATCCTTTTAATTATGTCTTCAAATTCCATGCTACATATTAATTATTCGATGCAACCAGCTTGTTATATTACCTCGCTTGATCCATTTTAAAGCTTTGTAAAGTTCATACTGACTCAACATTGTATCATATGGTTCTTTTGTTGATGGAACCGAACCATTGTATAACTCAGATAATGGTTTTTCTGCACGTTTATCGGCAAATTGTCCCAGAGCCCAAATTGCATCATTTCGATCTTTATATGTTTGGCTTTCATCTTGAGATTGTTGTATAAGTCTTTTTACACAATCCCCTGTGTATTCTTGTTTTGTCTGTTGGCATAGTGAGTACGTTTTTGTATATATTGTAAATAGCGAAGCCGATATTATGAAAAAGGATCCTGTTACAATAATTATAAGTACTGTAGCGATTGTCTGATTTTGAAAAAAATTGGACATATATTCTTATTATAATAGTTAAACTGAAAGGAGGTGAATATTATGGCAGATATGGGAGAAGGACAACCTCTAAATCCTGAACAGCAAGCTCGATTTGATACAATTATGGCTCGTAGGCAGAATGAAGGTGTTCCAACAGGCACAATTAGTGATGAAGATAAAAAAAATTCGGATTAATAAAAAACACTTATGAAGAGCAAAGGGATTCAGACGAAGAAGAAAACCCTGTGTTGCAACCCAAAAAGAAAGAGCCTAAGAGAATGAAAGGACAAAAAATGGCGTCTCTACTTGATAGGATAAAGAGAGAATAATCTACTTTAAACTGAAAGCCTGCTTGTTTGTATAAATGAGCAGGCTTTTTATTATGGATTTCATTTCAGTTTATTCCTCGTTTTGCGGTCTCTTTACGAGAAAATTCGAACTTTTTTTCAAAGGTGGCCCTTCGCTTCGCTCAGGGCAGGTGTGGCAAGCGCTTCTTTGCCGCTTCACGATCTGCGATGTCTGTTTGAAAATATCCGAACGGAACTGGCTGGGCTCGGCGGGCGGAACCCCCCCCACACCCCCCTTCTGCCCGACTGATTGGCGGGAACCGGAGCGGAAAGGACGTATGAGTGTTTTGGAATATTCTTTATATTGAGAAGCTTTCAATTAGCTTTTTGCTTCTACCGTAGTAATTGAATATATCTCTTCTATAACTTTCTGAAATTTTTCTGGTTCCTCAAAAAGTACACCGTGAGCAGATTCATTAAAAATATAAAACTTTTTTTGCACCGCCAAAATACTATGGAAAAATTCCTGAGCTACCGTCAATGGTACCTGGTTATCAAAACTTCCATGCAAAAAAAACATTGGGACTTTAATAACTTTGATCTTTTCCATTAATTTAATATCCCTAACATCATCGTACAAATATTTAATAGAAAAAGCCTCTCCCCTTGGATAATTTAATTTTTCCCTTAGAGTATATATCGGAGTTGTTAAAACATCTCGAATCAAGGGCCAAATACTTGTTTGATCATGAAAAGCTGCACCGCCAAAATACCGCACCCATTTTAACTTAATCCCTAAACTATTGTCTCCTCCAAAATATTTACCTTTCTTTGGTGCGCCAATTCTTTCAAGTTCTTTAATGGCTTTATTATGGCCCTTTAATCTAGCTTGTTCTAAGATTTGTTTGTAGGTGAGAGATTCTTCCTTGTGTCCATCAGAGGTTTGGGCTATGGCAATATATGCATAATAATCATCCGGGTATTTATGTGCAGTTTTTATTCCAATAAGTGTTCCCCAAGAATGTCCCATGAGATAAATTTTACTTTTTCCAAACTCTTTCTTTAAATATTGTGTCAGCTCATGAGTGTCTGAGATAAATTGAGTTATATTCATTGTCTCCGGAGGTGTATCTTTAGAGAAAGATTTCCCTGCCCCTCTTTGTTCCCAAGATGCTACTACAAAACGATCTTCAAGATAACTATTATATTTTATGAGAAATGGGGTTTCGGGTGTCCCTGGGCCACCGTGTAAGAATAGCAGCACTGGAGCATCTCTGTTTCTACCGCGAATACTAATCCATTGTTTGTAGTGTCCCAGTGTAATTTCTTTCCATTTTGCAATGCTTGTCTCATTTTCATTCTTTATTTTAGGTTGTTTTTCAGGTATGAGAAAAAGGACAATTAGCGTACTTGCTAAACCAACTGATATTACTATTAGATTTATCATGTATGCATTCATATTCTAGTTCTTATTCAGAGCAATTACTTTCGCACTCAAGAAAATTCTCGGGATCCTTAGGGAAAGTCTGCTGACAATTTTCTACGCAAGTTTTGCAATTATCAAACTCTAATGATTTTTTCAACTGACACTGTCCCTTAATAGTTGTACAACTTATGTATTTTCGGCAGCTATCTCCTGCCATGTATATCTCGGTGCAAATTTTAGGAATATTTGGTCCACATGTAATATCCAGACCGTGACAGCTTTCTATCCCACATTCATCAGACCCACTTGAAGAAGGTTTAATAGATTGATCGAGGCTTTTTCTAATCTGATATGAATCATTACGCTTTTGGTTTTTTGAGATGCTCCAAATCAGAAAGATTGTAATGAGAATAAAAAGAGCTACAAATATAATGTAAGTTATTTTTTTGTTATGCATAGTAATGGCATTTCAAGTTTTTCTTTGACTGTCTGCCCAAAAGGAAAGAGCCCCCAAGATCACGAAGATCGCCACCTCTACCCAACTTTGCCTTTGAAAGGCATTAATAAGTGCAGACCCGAAAAAGATTATGAATACCGCAAAATTTATAAATCTAAATTTCTCCATAATTTTCTCTTTTTTCTGCTTTTGTCTGCGGATGTACATAAGTCTACCATAAACTCGCAGTCAATTCTTCTTGATTTTTGATTCTTCGCGGTGTGTCCTGGAAAAAATACGAACTGATTTTAAGGGTGGCGGCTGAAATTTTCGCCGGCCAGCCGCCGCCTGTCTTCCTGCCGTTTCTAAAAACTGCCAAAGAACCTGACGAAATATCGGCTCGAACTTTATTTTGAAAGGTAAAAAATTCCGATTTGAAGCCAAAATTGGACGGCGAGTGTTGGCGCGTAGCGCAAAAATGGCATTCCGTGTCGCTTCGCGATACGCTCGCTCCTGCCGTTTCGGGCAAAAGTGAAAATTGGCGGTGATATTTTACACTTTGCGCGAACCTTTTTTGAACGAAACGGCTGATTCGCCCCGCCGCCGCTCGCTAACGCTCGCCAGCCAGCAAAATAGTTTTCTTTACAATTTTTGATTTGCGCGCGCCGATTTTTTTCTTCTAAAAGGAAAAGAAAACTTTTTTGCTGGCTTCTGCTCCTGACAGAGCAGGCGGCGAAAAATTTTTGCGGCAGACTTACTGAAAATCTAGCACAAAAAATATACTCCGAGCAACGCGTAAATTATTCCAAACACCCACGGGATGAAAAGTTCAATGTGTGAAAACGGGTAATATTTTTTGTTATCCTTGCCCTCACCCAAAATTTCCCATTCGTATTTGTATAAGGCAAGCGGCAAACTTTTTTCTATCTCGTGTATAACAGAAAATTTCCCCGTGTTTAATTGTTTATACGATCTGATTAGATACCAAAAAACTACACAAATTATAATGCCGACAAGGGCAAGGATGAATTTTATCCA
>JAGQLS010000012.1 GCA_020429045.1 Candidatus Woesebacteria bacterium | reverse complement strand
GTTTTGGACTACGGGCATTCACCCCTTTAATTCCCCTCTGCCCTTCGCCCAAAACGAAAATTTTTCACTCGAACAAATGATAAAAGAGACTTGGAAATACGCTAAAGCCACATTGCATTCTCACTCCGCTATCGCTTCGTTCGGGTCGCCTAACACAGTATATCTGGCTCGCTCGTGCCCTCGCTCGACCCATATTTGCCAAAAACTAATTGATTTTTAAAGGAATTTTGGCAAACATCAGATATACTTAAACGTTAAGCGAAATTTGAAAAAACAAACCCTTTAAAATATTTAGACATTTTAGCAATTTTATGAAAACGGAATTCTTCATACAGAAGATCAAAAATGATTTTCCTCAACTAAAGTGGAAAAAATATCGCGTTCTCACTCATGGCTTTGACCATGTAATTATTGTTCTTGATGAGAAAATCATTTTTCGCTTTCCAAAAGATAAAGAATACAAAGCAGAGTTTGAGAATGAAATACAATTGCTCCATTACCTAACAAAGAAAGTCAAAGTTGGTATTCCGGAGTACAACTATATCTCCAAAGATAAATCAATTGCTGGATATGATATGGTACGTGGCCGAGAGCTTACAGCTTCCCGCTTTCGCCGACTTTCCGCCTCGGAAAAAGATACTGTTGCCAAACAACTAGCTGAATTTATCTCAACACTTCATACCACACCAAAATCAATTATTGCCAAATACAATGTCCGAACCGAAAATCAAGAAAAAGAATATAGAATTCTAGTCCGTGACGTAAAAAAACTTCTTTTTCCTCGGCTCAAAAAACAAGAAATCCAAGCTATTGAGGAATACTTCGCTGAACTAAAAGACGCCCTCGGCCACAAGTATTCAAATGCGCTCACTCATTATGACTTGGCATGGGCACATATTCTTTGGGATGGCAAAAATAATCAAGTTAATATTATTGATTTTTCCGACCGCGCATTTGGAGATCCAGCAATTGATTTTAGCGGCTTATTTGAGTATTGCACTAAATTCGTAGAAAAAGTTTTCAAGTTGTACTCTGGAAAGAAAGACGAGCAAATGTTAAAGAGGTCGCAATTGTATTTCAAAAGAATTCCGCTTTCTATCATGAAGAATTCCTTACAGGGAAAACCAGTCAACTTTGAACAGGGCTACAAGAAATTCAAAAAAGTGTTCAAAGTATAAAATTGCTAAAATTAGTTTTATGATCGGTTTGTTTTTTCAAACTCGCTCCTTTCAGTCGCGCCCCGCTGCGCTCTTCTCCCTTCGGTCGTCAGGGCGTATACCAAGGGATAAAAGGAAAATTGCTCGGCTCGCAATTTTCCCAAATTTTTCTTCCACTACGTTCCAGAAAAACTTCTTTTATCCCCTATGTTATTTGAAATAAAAAATAATTTCTTTTGACTAAATATGAAAGGTAGAAGTATTAAACAATCATTCATCCGTTATTTGCTATCTCTGGGGATTTACGGATTCAGTTTTTTCTTAATCACTTTTTTAGAAGTATTGCTAGATTTTTCATTTGGAGACATCATTGTGATTATGGTATCTCTATTACTTCCTAGTTTTTTCATCGCTAAAAGGTTTGGAATGCGGTATGTTCTAATTCCCGTGATAGCACTCTTAACTGCTCAGTTACTGCTTTGGTTATTTGCAGTAACCCACGGACATTTTTTTGAAAATATTCGTGGGTGGTTATCTGAAACAAACCATGTCATGGATTACCTTCCTTGGCAAGTAGATACTTTATTAACTAATCTTGGAGTTGCATTGATCGGTGGTGTAGCAGGAATCTCATACAAAAAAATAAAAAGAAAATAAGGGCAAAAGAAATTTTTTTTACATCACATAACACGGCATATCCAGCATCCTTTCAAAATTGTGCTACAATTTCTCCAGGACGTCGGATCATACCGCCGCCCATTAAATTTTTTATTCACCATGAACAATATGGTGTTTCTTTACATCACCAACGAATCAGCAGAAGAAGCGAAAAAAATAGCAAATCACTTACTTAAAAAACGCATGATTGGGTGTGCAAACATTTTCCCGGTCAATGCACTATATTGGTGGGATGGAACGGTCGCCGACGAGACCGAATACGTGTTGATCGTGAAAACAATAAAGGAAAAGCGTGAAACAGTGAGAAAAGAAGTCGAACGCATCCACCCCTTTGACGTACCTTGTATCATCAAGCTAGATGTAGATCCAAACGAAGCGTATTTTAACTGGATCAAAAGTGAATTGCGATAAGCTCTCCGACAACTCTACGCATGGTATCATAGGAGACATGCAAGCTTCCGCGATTGAAAAATTTAACGCAGACCTGTGGGACTTTTACGCTACTCATAAACGCATTCTCCCATGGCGTGAAACCATTTCGCCGTATGGCATTGCTGTCTCGGAGATCATGCTCCAGCAGACACAAGTTAGCCGCGTGCTTGAAAAGTATCCTGTCTTTATGAAAACATTTCCAGATTTTCCTACACTCGCGCAAGCGTCATTTGTCGATGTACTTAGCGTATGGCAGGGTATGGGCTATAATCGCCGTGCTAAGTATCTGCAAGAAATTGCAAAGCGTATTTCATTTTCTCATCGCAATATCGTGCCGGACGATCCGTCCCTTCTTGAAACTTTTCCTGGGATTGGTCCGGCAACTGCCCGTTCAATCGTCACCTTTATCTACAACACGCCACAGATTTTCATAGAAACCAATATTCGTCGGGTATTCATTCATCATTTTTTTGAGGATACTGTACTCATTTCAGATAAAGAAATTGTACCCCTCATCGAACACATTATCGACAAGTACAACCCGCGCGAGTGGTACTACGCGCTTATGGATTACGGAGCAACTTTGCCGAAACACGTTGTTAATCCAAACAGAAAAAGTAAGCACTACACAAAACAATCCAAGTTTGAAGGTTCGCGCAGACAAATGCGTGGAAAAATACTCAAAGAATTATTGGCTGCCAACAAACTTGACAGACTAGAAATTGCAGACAAATTAGGGTATACTATAGGTATAATATATCCAATCCTTCAGGAATTACATCAAGAAGGATTCGTACAAGAGAAAAAAGGGAAATATATGATTTCTCCATAACATTTTATGACGTTAATTACTCCTGATCAGCTGAGATTCCCAAGTTTAGATAGTATACAACAACTATCAGTGGATGAATATAATACGTTTCTTTCTGATCCTATTGTTTCGTGTGGGTTAGAAACAAGCAAAGAAAATGTACCCAAAGAGCGATTTCCCTATCATCGCGGCGATATTCATCCACGAATTGTTGGTTTTCTTTCCCTTTTTCTTTATAACGTAGCAGTTCGACAAGGCTTTCTTGCAACACTTAACGAGCACGATCAAAACAAACGTTTGCTAATGTGTGCTGCGGCGTGGCACGATTGTGAACAAGGTCCAGGTCACGAAGGGCGAGCGGTTGCAACAATGCAACAAAAAGCAGCTGCGCTCAACGGACAAACTTCAGACGATCTTGAACAGATCAAACAGCTCATTTTTGCAACGAAAGTTGATCCCGAAAGGTCCGACGGCGTGCAAGTAGTATCGGATCATCCACTCGCATCGTTTATACAAACGGCAGATCTATTTACTACGCTTTTAGTGAGAGTGGAAGATGTGAAGAGATACATACGCATAAATATACAAGATTATGTTCCATATGAAGGTCATGGTGTGCAAGTCACACACGCAATTATACGAGAAGCTGAAATAGCACAGAATGAAAGCTTTTCCACAGAAGCTTTATTAAGAATGACGGGATTTACGAAAACAATGATATTTGACAAGCTCATAAAGCATGGTTTTACACAACCTGCTCAACAAGCGATTGAATATATTATGCCCGATTGGAAGCAGCGGCTTGAAGCAAATCAAGCTGCTGTAGTACAATATGAAAATGAACTACGATCTACAGATCCGCAAGAAACGAGCACAAGTCATCTGTCAAGAACTTAAAAAGCTTTTTCCCGTTGCAAAACCCGCACTCGACTATTCTAACCCCTGGGAACTTTTGGTTGCTGTCATCCTCTCTGCCCAGTGCACAGACAATCGCGTCAATATCGTAACCAAGACACTTTTTAAAAAATATCCAAAAGTGAAAGATTACGTTGATGCCGACACAGAAACGTTTCAACAAGACATCCGTTCCACAGGGTTTTATAAAAACAAGGCAAAAAATATCCTTGCAACTGCAAAAATCATCCACGAAACGTACCATGACACGCTTCCCAAAACCATGAAGGAGATGATCATGCTTCCTGGAGTTGCGCGAAAAACAGCAAATGTGGTGTTGAGCAACGCGTTTGGTGTTATCGAAGGTTTGGCAGTAGACACGCACGTGCGTCGTCTGTCACAAAAATTTGGCTTAACAAAACAAAATGACCCGAGCAAAATAGAACAAGACCTCATGCAGCTTCTTGAAAAAGAAGAGTGGTCGGGTTTTAGTTTGCGCTTGGTTGACTATGGGAGAGCATATTCTCCAGCTCGCAAGAAAGACTACAGCGATGATCCCATAAGCCAGAAACTTCAGCAAGCAGGATTATTGTAGAATCTTCACTAAATCATCATCCGTTATTTTGCATCGCTGAGACGATGTTGACCGGCACAATTTCGTAGTGTGAAGGCTCCATGTAAAATACGCCGCGACCCTCAGTTAATGAGCGCAAAATCGTTGCATAACCTGAGAGTTCAGCAAGTGGCGCAAACGCTTTGATGATACTTACCCGATTTCTCTTTTCCGTTCCTTGTACTTTTCCGCGCCTACTTGAGATGTCGCCAATCGCGGTACCCATGTATTCGTCAGGAACCGTAATCTCGAGTCGCATGATCGGTTCAAGGAGCAAAAGTCCTGCTTTTTTAACTGCACTTTGCAATGCCATCGAGCCTGCAATTTGGAATGCAATATCAGAAGAATCAACGTCATGATAGCTTCCATCGTAGAGCGTGACTTGGATGTCGGTCATGGGAAATCCCAAAAGTATTCCTTTGTCCAAAGCTTGCTTGACACCTTTTTCAACAGAAGGAATAAATTCCGAGGGTATTGCTCCTCCTTTGATGGCGTTGACGAACTTGAATCCTTCGCCACGGCCGAGCGGGTCAACCTTCATAAGACAGTGTCCGTATTGACCATGACCTCCAGTTTGCTTGATATATTTCCCTTCAGCATCGGCATGGTCTTTGATCGTTTCTTTGTAAGCAACCTGGGGTTTACCGACATTTGCGTCCATACCCATTTCGCGCTTCATACGGTCAACGAGGATTTCAAGGTGGAGTTCTCCCATGCCGGACATAATGGTTTGGTTTGTTTCGTGATTGACTTTGACTTGAAATGTTGGGTCCTCATCTGACAATCGCTGGAGGGCATAGGATAATTTTTCTTGATCGGCTTTGGTTTTTGGTTCAATAGCAAGGGAAATGACTGGTTCAGGAAAGGTGATTTGTTCCAAAAGGATTGGGTGGTCTTCATCGGCGATCGTGTCTCCGGTTTTGGTGTCCTTTGGTCCAACAAGCGCCACGATTTCTCCTGCAAATGCGGTATCGATTTCTTCTCTCTGGTTTGCGTGCATGAGCAAGATACGGCTAACACGTTCTCGTTTACCACTGTTTACATTGAATACATATGAACCCGATTTGATCGTGCCCGAGTAAATACGCGTGTAGGTGATTTTACCCACATGTGGGTCAAGTTGAATCTTAAATGCAAGCGCAGCCATATGTTCATCGGGCGTGAGTTGTCTTGTTACAACTTCCCCTTCAGAATGAGGCTTGACACCTTTTACTTCTTTTAAATCAACAGGTGAGGGGAGGTAATCAACCATAGCATCAAGCACTGGTTGTACTCCTTTATTTCGAAGCGATGTGCCCGCATACACTGGAATAAGTTTGTAGCCAATGACTGCTTTTCTTAAGGCTTTTTTCAGTTCTTCAACAGAAATTTCCTCGCCGTTTAAGTATTTTTCAAGAAGCGCATCGTCTGTTTCTGCAATCTTTTCAACCATTTGAGCACGTTGATCACGTGCAAGATCCTTAAGATTGTCGGGGATTTTGTCCTTGACGTCATATTCTATGCCTGTTTCGTCTTTGCCCCAGATAAGACTTTTCATGGTAAGAAGGTCAATAACACCTTCAAACTCATCTTCTTTGCCGATAGGGTAGACCATGATGACCGGATTAGCACCGAGTCGTTCTTCGATTTCTTTTGAAGTTGCGAAAAAATCTGCTCCAAGCTTGTCCATTTTGTTGATGAAGCAGATACGCGGCACTTTATATTTGTCAGCTTGCCGCCATACGGTTTCTGATTGGCTCTGCACTCCTTCTTCAGCGTCGAAAATAACAACGCCACCGTCCAAAACACGGAGAGATCGTTCTACTTCTGCGGTAAAGTCGACGTGGCCTGGAGTATCAATGATGTTTATGCGTACATCTTTCCAGAATGTGGTTGTTGCGGCAGAAACGATTGTGATTCCACGTTCGCGTTCTTGATCCATCCAGTCCATCTGCGTGTCTCCTTCATCGATGTCGCCGAGTTTGTACGAAGAACCGGTGTAAAAAAGGATACGTTCGGTAGTGGTTGTTTTTCCAGAATCGATATGGGCGATGATGCCTACGTTTCTGATTTTATCAAGAGGAACATTTCTGTCTCTTGTGATGATATGTCGTTGTTGTTGAGCCACGTGTATATTATTAATTATCAATTAAGCATTGTGCATTACGTTCACCATTGAAGATGAGCAAACGCTTTGTTTGCAGCAGCTGTCTTTTCGGTCTGCGCTTTTTTTTCTGCCGCTTTTCCTTGATTTTTGGCAGCTTCCTTGATTTCTGCAGTGAGTTTGTCTGCAAATGAATGAAATTCTTTGTTTGATCGTGCTTTTGCCGCATCAATAATCCAGTTGAGTGCAAGATACAGCTTGCGTTCGTTTCGCACATCGATCGGTACGAGATATGATGCGCCCCCGAGCCTTCGAGGTTTAACTTCTTTATTGGGAGAAACATTGGCAATTGCTTTGTTGAGTGTTATTATTGGATCTTTTTTTCCTGCTTTAAGATTCTCAAGAACCGTGTATACAATACGCTCGCCGACGGTTCTTTTGCCATCGACCATGACATAGTTTATGAATTTTGCAACTTCATAACTATTATATATTGGGTCTGATTGAATTGTTCGTTTTTTGTATTGATGTCGAGGCACTGTTATTAATGCGAAAATTTATAATGCATAATGCAAAATTATTGCGTTATGATTTTTTAGGTTTGCGTGTTCCATACTTTGAACGCGACGTCATACGATTTTGTACTCCTTCGGTATCGAGTTTATTGCGGACAATATGATATTTTACTCCTGGTAAATCTTTTACACGACCGCCACGAACAATAACCACCGAGTGTTCTGCCAAATTGTGACCAATCCCTGGGATATAGGCAGTCACTTCCATGCCGTTTGAAAGCCGTACACGAGCTACTTTTCGAAGCGCTGAGTTTGGCTTTTTCGGTGTCATGGTTCGGACAATGGTACATACGCCCCGTTTGATGGGGTTTTCTGTTTTGACGTATCTCCGTTTTATTGCGTTATAGTTACTCTTGAGCGCTGCTGCTCTCGACTTCCGCGTTTTCTTCTTGCGGCTCTTGCGCACCAGTTGGTTTATCGTTGGCATAAGTTGCTTGAAATTGTTGATAATATTTATTTATTAAAAAGTCATAGACTGGAATAAGTCTTCCAATTATAACATTCTCTTTTAGCCCGAGCAAGTAGTCTATTTCACCTTTGATCGCTGCCTTGCTGAGCACGTTGGTTGTTTGTTCAAACGACGCAGCCGACAACCACGAATCGGTGTAGATTGCGGCGCGAGTGATGCCGAAGATGGTAATCTTGCCGACAGCAGGCTTACCACCGACAGCCAATGTCTTTTTGTTTTCTTCTTCAAACCGTACACGTGATGTGACTTCATTTTTGGTGAATGCACTATCGCCCTCATCTTCAATCACTACTTTGTCGCTCATTTTTCGGATGATAACCTCAAAATGTTTATCATGAATACCGATTCCCTGCGATTCATAGACTGCTTGTATTTCATTTAATAAATACAATTGTGCATATTCGATACCACGGATGCTCAAAACATCTTTGATATTTAAGTATCCTTCGGAAAGTTGTGTACCCGATGGTACCAAATCGCCATCTTGTACCTTCAATTTTTGCGTGGTGGGAATACTATATTCTTGAAATTCATCTTTGTCGTTTGTTGAAGTTACGCGCACAACAAACATGTCGCGCTCGCTGTCTTCTTTCACGCTCACTTTTCCATCAACTTCGGTTATTGGTGAAACCACTTTCGGATTGCGTGTTTCAAAAAGTTCTTCAACGCGCGGCAGACCTTGCGTCACGTCGGATATAACAATACCTCCGAAGTGTCGAACACGCATGGTAAGTTGTGTACCCGGTTCGCCAATAGATTGTGCAGCAAGCACGCCAACCGGTACGCCGATCTCGACCTGTTTAGTGGTTGACGGGTCAGAGCCGTAGCATTTGACACACATGCCAAATTTTGCTTTACAAAAGAGCGGGCTGCGAACAACAACATGGTCGATTTCGTTCTTTTCAATGACGTGCATGTGTTCTTCGGTAAGAAGTGTATCTTTTTCGATAAGTACTTTACCTTTTTTTCCAATGATTGGTTCAAGGGTGAATCGTCCGGCGATGCGTTTGAGGATTTTATCTCCACGTTCTCCTTTTGAAGAAATCGTGAGCCCTTTGTTTGTGCCGCAGTCTTCTTCGCGAACGATCATGTCGTGAGCAACGTCGTGCAGTCTACGGGTGAGATATCCTGCGTCTGCAGTTTTGAGTGCCGAGTCGGTCAGACCTTTGCGTCCTCCGCGGGCAGAAATGACATATTCAAAAATATTTAAGCCCTGGCGATAGTTTGATTTTGTAGGCACTTCGATAATTTTACCCATAGGGTCTACAACCAATCCTTTGATAGCAGAAAGTTGCTTGAGTTGTTCACGTGAAGCACGAGCACCACCCGACTTGATAATGATTTTTACGGGGTTTTCATCGGTTATGATATCCCACGTTTTGTCTGCAAGATCTTCGGTTGTGTCAATCCACAATTTATTCGTGAGCCGGCGTTTTTCTTCAAGAGTCAGTAATCCTTGATTAAAGTTATCTTGGATTTTGCTGGCTTCTTGTTCGGTTTTTTCGATAAGCGTATCTTTTTCCTCGATCATCTTACAATCAAAGATAGATACCGAAAGACCGCCAGCCATGGTTGAACCCCAGAATCCAACGTCTTTGATTTTGTCGATAATTTCACCAACTTCTTTGTTGGTCATGAATTTGGTAGCTTCAACAATGAAATTTTTGATATCTGCTGCAGTTACGTCACTATTTATGAATTGTAGTTTTTCAGGTAAAGTATCGTTGAATAGAATTCTTCCGACCGAGGTTTTCAAAACCGTACTGTCAATCATCACATAGATTGGCTCTCTAAGTTTAACAATCCCCAAATTGTATGCGCTGACGGCGTCTTCTTTGGTTGCAAATATTTTTCGATCTTCATCTTTGACATTGTCAAAATCTTTGTTGAGTGTGGTGATGTAGTAAACACCCAGTGCCATTTCCTTGTTTGGGATGACGATTGGCGACCCGTCTGCTGGTTTGAGCAGATTGTGATAGGGAAGCATGCGCTCTTGTACTTCTTTTATTGCTTCGTTTGAAAGAGGAACAAATACGCCCATAGCGTCACCATCAAAGTCAGCGTTGTATCCGGCACAGACTGTAGGATGGAGCTGAATCGCGCCAGAATCAATAAGCACAGGATAAAATCCGAGTATCGATAATTTGTGCAACGTTGGCGCGCGGTTCAAGAGTACGGGATGATCTTTGGTGATTTCTTCCAAAATATCGTACACAACCGGATGCCGTTCTTCTAAAAATGTTTTCGCGCTTTTTATGTTTGGCGCAAAACCACGAATGATGATCTCGTGTAATAAATGAGGTTTGAATAGTTCAAGCGCCATTTCTTTAGGGATGCCGCATTGATTTATTTTTAAGTTTGGACCAACGATAATAGTCGATCGGGCAGAATAATCAACACGTTTTCCTAGTAGATTTTGTCTGAATCGGCCTTGTTTGCCTCGTAAAATATCTGACAACGATTTAAGCGTCTTTGCCGACCTGTGGGTTCGAGTTCGTCCTCGTGATTTTTGTAAATCAAGGAGCGAATCGACTGCTTCCTGGAGCATTCTCTTTTCGTTGCGTAAGATAATTTCCGGAGCACCCAAATCTAGCAATTGTCTGAGTCTAATGTTTCTGTTTATGACTCTTCTGTACAAATCGTTTAAGTCAGAGGTTGCAAATTTTCCACCGGGGAGTTGTACAACAGGGCGCAAGTCTGGAGGAATCACTGGCAAAACAGTCATCATCATCCAGCTGGGTGAAATGTTCCCTTTGACGAACGATTCGATAAGGCGAATTTTTTTGTTTAATTTACTTCTTTTTTCGCCCCGTGCATCTGCTGCCATGCTCATGGTTTTACTCAAGAGTTCCTCAAGATTGAGTTTTTGCAGCAAATCGTGCAAAACTTCTGCACCCATACCAAATTCTGCGAAATCTTCCAGACCATATTCTTTCAAAAAAAGATAATCTTCTTCGTCGAGCGTGTCCATAGGAGCGATCTTCTTTATCACTTTGATGAGTCGGTCGTATATAGCAAGCTTTTGTGATTTTTGTTCTACATATTTATCAGAAAGCTTTTTGAAACGGTGACGCTCCTTAAGCTCAACTTCTTGTATGGCGATTTCGCGCTGTTCTGTATTGGTGATCTTTTTTTGCGTTGTTTCTTTCTCTTTATCAAATTGCTGTTTGAGTTTGTTTTTTTCTTCTTCATACCACGTTTCTTGTGCTTTGATTTCTTTTTCTCTCAAAACTTCGAGTTCTTTTATCACTTCTTTTCTCCGATCATTATTCACCTTAACAACAAGATAAAGCGCATAATACACGATACGCTCAAGTGTTTGCGTTGGTATATCAAGGAGCGTGCTCAGAGGAGAAGATGTACCTTTGAAGTACCAAATGTGCGCAACAGGTGTTGCCAGTTTGATATGACCCATGCGTTCGCGTCGGACAACAGAAGAAGTCACTTCGACTCCGCATCGATCGCAGATAATCCCTTTGTATCGTATGCGCTTGTATTTACCACAGTAACATTGATAGTCGCGTGAAGGACCAAAAATTCGTTCATCAAACAATCCATCCTTTTCTGGTCGGAAGGTACGATAATTTATCGTTTCTGGTTTTGTGACTTCACCATGGGACCATCCAAGAATATCTTCCTCGGATGCGAGGCGAATACGGAGTCCGCTAAAGTCGAACGTGTTGCGATTGTCGTCCATAGTGTTTTTTTAGGAAATATAGTCAATTGATAACCCGAGTGAGTTGAGCTCTTTACCAAGAACGCGGAATGATTCCGGAACGCTTGATTGAGGGATGTCGAGGCCTTTAATGATTGCCTCAAACGCTTTTTGTCTTCCTCGCACGTCATCGCTTTTTATGGTAAGCATTTCCTGAAGAACATGCGGAACACGATGTGCTTCAAGAGCCCACACTTCCATTTCTCCAAATCGTTGACCTCCCATTTGCGACTTACCACCAAGAGGTTGTTGTGTCACAAGTGAGTAGGGTCCTACCGAGCGTGCGTGGAATTTGTCTTCCACCATGTGGATCAGTTTCATGATGTAGCCGATGCCCACGAGCACTTGTCGATCGAATGGCTCACCAGTGCGACCGCTATACAATGTTTGTTTGCCGTTTGTTGGGAACCCAAGTTTGTTCATTTCGTTCGTGATAAAATCTTCTTTGATTTTTTCAAACACGGGAACAGAAATATGCGCATTGTTTTTGAGCGCGATCCACCCCAAAATAGTTTCAAACAGTTGCCCCAAATTCATACGAGCAAGGATAGAAAGTGGGGAAATGATTACATCAACAGGAGTCCCATCTGCAAGATAGGGCATATCATATTCAGGAAGGATCTTTGAAATAACTCCTTTGTTTCCGTGGCGCCCTGCCAATTTGTCTCCAACAGAAATTTTCCTCAGCTGAGAAGTTTGTACCAAAATGCGTTTTATGATGCTGGGTTCGAGTTCATTGGGGTCTTTTTTTGCGTCAATGATATCGATGTTGGTCACGACTCCTTTATCGCCATAGGACATACGAAGCGATGTGTCTTTGACATCTTTAGCTTTTTCACCAAAAATTGCTCGCAAGAGTCGTTCTTCTGCGGTAAGTTCTCGTTCGCCTTTTGGTGCAACTTTTCCAACCAAGATATCGCCGCCTTTGACCTGCGTACCCAAAAGAACCAATCCTTCTTCATCAAGGTTTTGCAGTATTTCTTCACGGACATTGGGTAAGTCGCGCGTGAGTTCTTCTGGTCCGAGTTTGGTGTCGACGAGGTCAGCAACATACTCTTCGCTTGAAATTGAAGTAAATAAATCTTCTTTGAGGAGTCGTTCAGAAATGACAAATCCATCTTCGTATCCCATACCGTGCAACGAGGTGTAGGCGATAACCAGATTGTGTCCAAGGGCGAGTTTGCCGCCTTGGGTTGATGGACCGTCGACAATAAGTTCGTCTTTTTGCACTTTTTGTCCTGGGATGACTGTTGGTTTTTGATCAAACGATACATTTTTGTTGGTGCGGGCATAACGGTTACAAGTAAAGGTATGTTTTTTTCCTGATTTCCCTTTCATTGTGACTGTTGTACCATCGACATATTCGATCGTCCCTGCCTCTGGAGCTTTGATTGTTCTCCCAAGCTCGGTTGCGATGACATCTTCCATGCCGGTTCCCACAAGAGGTGCGTCTGCTTTGACCAGCGGTACAGCCTGACATTGCATATGGCTTCCCATGAGGGCACGGCTTGCATCGTCGTTTTGTAAAAATGGAATGAGTGCTGCAGAAATACCGATCGCTTGTCTTGGGGAAACATCAACATAGTTTACTTGTTCGGCTGGGACTTCGATAACTTCTCCCTCGTGTCGGACAACTACTCGATCGTTGACAATGTACCCTTTCTCATCAATTTCTACTCCGGCTGCAGTGATGTAGTATTTCTCTTCATCGTCAGCTTGCAGATAATCAACAACATCGGTTACTTTCATGTGTGTTTTGTTTCCCTTTTTCTCTTGCACTACTTTTTTGTATGGTGTTTCGACGAAACCGTACTCGTTGACGCGCGCATACATAGCCATGTATGTCACAACGCCGATGTTTGGACCTTCTGGCGAACGGATAGGATCGATACGACCATATTGAGATGAAGAAATGTCGCGGATCGAAAACGATGCGCGTTGCTTTTCGATACCTCCTGGTCCACCGACCGTAATTCTTCGCAGATTATCAAGTTCTGAAAGAGGATTCGTCTGATCCACGATCGTTGAAAGTTGGCTTGTTTTGTAGAAAATATTGACCGTTGCTATGAGTGGTTTGTTATTGAGCACCTGCGCAGGAGACGGGTTGACGTCGCTGGTTATCAAACTCATACGTTCTTTGACTTCTTTTTCAACACGAATCATACCGGCACGGATTCCATACATGCCGACCAGCTCTCCGACGGTTCGTAGTCTTCGGTTTCCCAAATGATCTATGTCGTCAAATGTTCCTTGTCCTTTTGTTAAACCGACAAGGTATTTGAGTCCTGCGATGAAATCTTGTTTTTGCAGTAAATAATGGTCTGGTGTGTTTTCTATTTTCAGTCCAAGTTTTTTGTTGATTTTGTATCGGCCGACATCGCTTAACGAGTATCGTTTCGGGTCAAAAAAGAGCGCGTTGAGTGTTTTGTAGGCGTTGTCCAAAATAAGCGGTTCGCCTGGTTTGACCTTTCGGTAAAACTCTAACACTGCCTCATCGCGAGTTGATGTTTTGTCTTTTTTGAGCGTGGGGGTGATATATTTGTCCAGAAGTTCTTTATCCATGTCGTGAAAGTAGTTGAGCAGTTCGGTGTTGCTTTCTCCGTCGAAGAGTTTGAGAAAGACAGAAGCAAACATTTTGCGGCGTTTGTTGATTTTGATCTCAATAATGCCGTGCTTGTTTATGCCGATGTCAATCCACGAACCGACGTACGGTCGAATCTCGGCATTGTACAACGTGATTCCGGTTGTTTTGTCGATCTCGGCGGTAAAATACATACCTGGTGACCGTACAATCTGACTGATAATTGCGCGTTCTATGCCGTTTATGATGAACGTACCACGATCGGTCATAATCGGGGCATTGAACAAATATACGTCTTGGCTCTTGGTCACACCGGTTTTTTTGTTTTCGATCGTAAGTCGAAGGTAGACAGGTTGATCGTAGGTAAGTTTGTTTTTGAGGCAAAGCTCTATGGGGTATTTGGCTTCTCCGAAAATCATGTCCTCGAAATGAAGGGTGAGTTTTTTCCCCGTATAGTCCTCGATGGGAAAAAATTCTTGAATGATGGATTTGAGGTCGTGGTTGATAAATCGTTTCCATGATTGTTTTTGAACATCGATAAGATCAAAGTTTTTTATAAATTGTTCTTCGGTGCCAAGAAGAATATTTTTAGGGGTTTGATCGTTGGAAATAGATTTTTTGGCCATTTGATGAGGGGTATAACAATTTAAAATAAACAAAAAAAGCCCTAATGATTAAGTATTAGGGTGGACAAACACCAAATATACTACATGATTAGATCTTTGTCAATACCTCTTTTAATAATCAAGCGAGAATTAAACAATGCAAGATACTCAAGCATTTTTCATATAAAACGATATTTAAAAAGCCTTAACCATGGCTCCATTAATATCAGTAAGTAAGTTCGCAATAATCTTTTGAGATTGATCGTCACCTAAATAGCGTTGTGAATCGTCAGCATCAATATATGTAAGATTTACAGAATAAGCGGCAGTTGTGGGGCAGGAATTAAGAGCAATCTCCGTCAACAAGTGAGGAGGATTGTTAGGGTCGTATTGCCTTATTTGTAGTTGATCTTTAGTTTGAGTCCAATAAACTTCCGCGTATACAGGCGGATTATAATTTGTATTATTCTTATCACTTGGACCGAGAATTCTTAGAGCTCTACCACCTATTCCGACCGCTTCAGGATTATCAAATGGGGTATCGTGATAATAAGCAAGTACTTGGTATGTTTCGCCATCACCAGTGCTTCCAATCACCCTACCTTTATGGTCAGATTGATAATCTGCAAGAGAAACTATTTTTTGTATGTTACGGTAATCAAAAGTCTTCAATAAATTTTCTTCAAGAAGGTCAATTATTTCTCCGATAGAAGCATTTTGTAACAATAAAGGGAAAGTACCCCTTTTATATTCATGTCGCATGCGCATTCTCGTTCGAATCTGTTCTACTAAGAAATTTTTATATTCATCTGGGATAACATCTAAGTTTACAATACGCTTTTCCCATTCTGGAGAGCCTATATGAGGCAAGTTTCCAGGACGACCTTCATATGTTAAATGAGTGAAATTTTGTTGTTGACCTTCTGGTACATCATTATTATTCCATGCAAATTCATTTTGCATATTGAGAAGTAATGTAAGGTGGGCTTTGCATAGGGCTAAGTCTTTTTTTAATAAGAGGAATTACCTCTCCAGGGCGTTTTTCTTCATGTGCTTGAGCAATTTGTTGGTGTACTTGCATTATTTGGGTAGACAGATCTTGAATAGGTTCTTTATTTAGCATACTACGATCGTATGACGTTTGAAGGTTTGAGGGAAAAAGGAAAGAAAAAGTATAAGGTCTTAATTTATCACTCATAGAATTTAATTATACCATACGATTAATTTTTATAATTCACATAAAAGATATCCACCACCTCTGGTGGTGGTCAGTTGACTAAAAAAAATGGAATTTCGTTATTTTTTTATATTTTTTTTATTCTTGGAAATTTTTTGTAAAGCAAAAATGATTTTTTCTATATTACCATCTACGTCTTCTGATTGTTTTAAGAGTTTTTTGACTGTTGTGCGCCCTTGTTTTGTGGCAAACGCATACAAAAGAAGCCCTCCAGCAAACATACCGGCGCTAAATCCTGACCAAAACTGTTCTGGTTTGTCGGTTTTATTCATTTTTTGAGCGGTTTGACAAATCAACAATTTTCATGACGGTTTTTATGCCGTTTATAAATCCTCCGACTTCGCCCAGGCCCTGTTCAAGGCCGGTACTGACGGTTTCAAATCCTTGAGTTACTTTTCGCACGGTTTTCAAGATGCCACGTAGTTCTCGTAGTACAAATACGAGCTGGATGCCGATTATCGCCAGAAATATCGTAGAGAGCACGAGCACGATGAGTAATAGTATTTGTATAGTGTCCATGATTTAGATAAAAGTCATAAGTTTAGATAGTTAGTTGTTAGATATTAGATCTTAGGGAAAAACTACACGTTATACGTTACAAGCTATAAGTTTTAGGTCAATAAGAATCAAACAACGTTTCTTTTTCCACTCCGTTTTTCATGGCCATGAGATTATTCACCCGCAGCAGACTATCAAAAGTGCCTGCATCTTCCCACATACCATCAAGCACCGTAACTTTCAGTTCTCCACGCTCCAGATATTGGCGGTACAGGTCGGGGATTTCGATTTCTCCGCGGTCCGAGGGCCTGACATTTTCGGCAAATTCAACGGCGCGGTTGTCAAAAACATAAATTCCTGTCACCGCATACTCGCTCAAAAATTCCGTAGGTTTTTCTTGTACTTCTACAGCTTTCATATTTTCATCAAATTTCACCACGCCGTAGCGCTGAGGATCTGGCACTTTTTTGGCGAAAACGTGTCCGCCGCTTGTGAAGTTTTGCACTTCGTGTGAAAAATCATGGTCAAAAATATTGTCTCCCAAAATCATGGTTACATTGTCGCGACCGATAAAATGTTTGCCGACAATGAATGCATCGGCCAGTCCTCGTGGTTCCTCTTGTATTTCGTATGTAAATTTTGCTCCGAATTCTTTGCCCGACCCGAGCAGATTCAAGAAATGTCCGGCATATTCTGGCGCAATGATGATGAGGATTTCTTGTATACCCGCGTTGACAAGCGTCTCGATAGGATAATAAATCATCGGTTTGTTGTAAACCGGCAGGAGTTGTTTTGAAGTAATTTTTGTCAGTGGTCTGAGGCGTGTTGCATGTCCGCCTGCGAGAATAATTCCTTTCATAGTATCAAATTTATGGAAGAATAATGATTTTAATCAAAAAAAGAATAGTAAACCCAATAAGTATATATTCTAATATGACCTTGAGGTGAAGTGAATCTTCGATGATGTGATGATAAATACCCCAGATGATATAAAAAGAGACAAATGCCAAAAGGAGGATAAACTCGAGCAATCGTTCGCCGCGGAACAATTGTAATCCAAGGATGAAAAAGATCCCCGCTGTTATAAACAGCAAGTAGTCGAAGGCATGAGTTCTAACTTCTTTGTGTATGTGATGAAAAAAGTGGTTCATGATTTTAGATAAAAGTCATAAAAGTCTATAAAGTCGATAATTTAGATAATTAGTTCATTAGATATTAACGATTACTATGTTATCGATCCTTGGATGATAATAAATGCACCGTAAAGTACGAACCCCAAAAACAACATATGAATGAGGTTTTTGCCCCGTAATCTTATGATATTAAGTTTTGTTGCAAAATACACATCGAAAAATAAGGCAAGGATGAGTACGCTCAAAAACACAATGTTCAAATCAAAATAGGTGTTATAAAAGACTGGCGCAGTGGTGTTTGCCAGAACGCTTTCGGCAGTTTGTTTGTTTGCCTGCACGAGCTGATTCGTTTCCGTTGTGGGAGTATCAGTTGTCGTTTCTTGCGCATAGAGTGGTTTGCCAAACATTTGTACAACCAGCGTTGTTTCTTCGTTGTTGAGCACGCCATTGACCACTGCAAACCCGACATCGGTATACTCCGGGCGTAACATATTCTCGCGGTGAGTAGGGGAATCCATCCAGGCTTTGACCACGCCGTCGCTAAACAAGAAATTTTTTGCTAAATTTTCCCCAGCATATTCGTACTGATATCCAGAAGACAGAATAAATGTCCATGGCGTTTCACCATCTGGGCCATAATGGTTCCAATAATTTTTTTCAAACATATCCTTCGCCTTTTGTCGCGCAGCTTCAGATAATTTGTCATTCAGTTTTAATGTCGGTAGATCGTTTGCAGTACGTTCTCCATTGGTGAGGGTAAAGAGTTTGTTGACCGAAATATCTGTAGCATAGCCTAAGATGTTGCCATGTGTTTTTTTGTAGTGTCCAACAGAAAACGTGAGAAAAATAGCTGCTATGAGATACACGGTTAGAAAATCATGGTGCAGGAGTTTTGCACGATAATTGTTTGTGTGTTTTGGAATAAAAAAATGATGGATAGTATCTACGATATGTTTCATGGCAATAACCTCAATTTTGTTAATCTTGTAAGGTTAATTTTAGTATACCGAAAGCAAATAAGAATTCCAATGGTGTCAATGATAAGGTCGCGCACTGTCCCTTGTCGAGTCGGCACGAAGAGTTGGTGGAGTTCGTCTGTTGCTCCATAGCCGATTGCGCATACTATAGCCACAAGAAGGAGTGTTTTGGCACGGTATTTTTTTTTGAAAGAAAATGAAAACGCTCGGAAGAAAAGAAAAAACAGCAATCCATATTCGAGCATGTGCATGGTTTTGAAAAAAATAAAATTGATGGTGAATTCGTCTACAATTTTGACATTTTGTCTGGTTGAGAGGAAAAAAATCAACGACATGAGAAGGACGGGAGGGAGCCAATAATACAAAAATGTCGCAATTTTTTTCATCATTTTTCACGCGTCCCTTAATTGTTTATGATTAGAAAGGGAGGCGAGATTTTATTTTAACAAAAATCGCGGCAAGTGATGCAAGCGAATACAGACCCGCGGCAGCATCAAAGGGAAACGACGTTGATTTAGTAGGCTGAGAGCGTGTTTCCTTGTGCACGATTGAGGGTTGCAACGTGGGAGAAATATGCGAGCTTGTCAGAGGAAAGGATTGAGCATATCGACCATACGCCATTTTTGTCGACGATTGCGGGGAAGCACTGCCGACAGCAACATTATTTTTTTCGTCCTCATCATTACTTTCACCATCTTCCCCCAGGTCTTCAGTTTGCTTCGTAATGCAAGCGTTATTTTGTGTTTCTTTGCTTGGCTCCTGCAAACAGAAATCGGTACTTTCGACGCTTTCCAACCCCCACGACAAGCCTTTCTCGCTTTCTGCATAGTCAAATGCGTAGACTTCTGTGCGTTCTGTGTTCAAAAGCCTTACTTTGTCGCCGGAATTGTTGAAAATAGACGAGGAAAGTTCAACCACGCTGTAGCTTTTTGCTTCCATATCTAAAGAAAATGCAATCGGGGCAGAACCTGCATCTGCGATATCGTCGATATACCAGTCTTCTAGGTGTACAGTAAAATCATTGTTATTAAAAAGCTCCACCCATTCGTGCTCCCCAGAGTTTGGCGCGACATACGCCTCGCTGATAAGGATATGGTCGTAGTCTGCCGGTGCGGGAGTTGGTGTTGCAGTTGGCGTTGGTGTTGGAGTTTGTGTGGGAATAGTAGTTGGGGTAGGAGTGGGTGGCGTGAAAGGAATTATGGCGACGTCATCAAAATAACTTTGTCCATTGGCAACAATCAAGCGCATTTCTGCGGAATGGGCAGTATCGGGAGCTTGGGTTTGAAACGAGAGGTTGTACCAATCTGTGACTGTACTGAGTTGAATTGATTCGTCGGTTGAAATTTGGGATCCGCTCCCATCGTCTGATGCGTACCATGCTATTTTGACAAAAGTTTTATCTGGAGGGTCAAGAATTTTGGTGTACGCGCTTATTTCATACCACTGTGAAGGTTGAATTTTGGGAATGATTTGTTCAATACCGTACGAGCCAGTACTCGTGCTTGTGATTTGTGCCGATTGGGTACCCTCATGAACAACATTGTTAACAATCTCGAGCGTTATGTTCCCATTATGTTCTTCCCAATGTTCATTCATTTCTTCAAATTCACCATTTTGGACAATATTTTCTATTGCGTGCGCTTTTTTTACGAAAAGAATGTTATTTAAGAGGAGTATAATAATAAAGGTGAGTACTGGAAGTCTCATTATGAAAAAATTATATCATTACTTATGATTCTTAACAGAAAATTTTGAAGAAGAATTACACACATATTGAATTTGACGAAGCCTTTATCTATTAAAACCCATTTATTTTATAAACAACATAAATACTACCTAAGGAGTATTTGCTTGTAAATTCAATTTTATGCCCGTTTGGAGTAAATGGATCATTCATCAAATAATTGCCACCATTATAATCTACTAATACTACAAAATGAGTGTCACCATTTGCATATTTTATTCCGACAATCACTGGTTTTCCGTTCTGAAGCTCATTATTAATTTCCGAACGTGCTCTAGTTGAAATAACTCCATCTGCTCTAATAGTAAAATTTAAATAAGCAGGATAGTATGAAGCAAAATTCCATGAATCTGAATTGATTGTCTGAGGATTAACACTTTTATGATTATAGTGAGTATAGATCATCGCCATTGAAGTAACTAAACATCCGTCACTTGCTAGAGAATACTGTGTTCCATTGAGCGAATTACTACCCCAAGCAGAATCACGTTGATTGTAATAACAACCCCAATCATCACAAACTGTTTGATTATTCAATAATGTAGCTCCTCCCTGACTTTGAGCAAATCCTGAAAAACCAGCTAACTGTGCCTTAGCTTCTGACAATAAGCTTTGGTATGTTGCTTCATCATTTTTTGTTGTGGCAAGTAAGCGCTCTTTTGCAGCTTGCTGATCTGCAAGATTTGCTTTTTGCGCGACAAGATCTTTGCTTAACACATCAAGCTCTTCGACCTTTTTCTCACGGACATCTTTTTGCTCTTCATAATTCAATTTTGCCTCCTGCACTTGCAAAAGAACTTTTTGATTGCTATCGCGGGCTACGTTATAGTACTTCAACTTATTCATCAGGGTCGACGAATTGTTGCTGTCCAAGATGATGTCAAAAAGAGAAAGTTGCCTGTTTTTGTATCCTGCAACAATGCGTTCCAGCAGCGTTTCCGATAATCTGCTGAGTGAGCCGTCAAGATCGTCTATGCGCGTGCCCAATTTGTCGATTTCCTTTTCTGTCTCGGTTATTTTATCCTCCGTTTCTTTGATGCGCAAACCAGTTATGTATATTTGCGTGTCCATGTACTCGATCTGCGAGGCGAGCGTATTTTTCTCGTTGCGGATTTCTGTAAGTTTTGCTTCGTATTCTTTGATCTGTTGCTCAAGAGCGGCTTTCTGCTGGTCGTCATTTGTGTCCTCAGCGTGCAAAGAAGAAGTATAGAATAAGGGAAGGATGACGATAGCAAAAATAAGGATGCATATCCCAATTTTTTTCATAGTGTTATTGTAGGAGATACTGCAGACGAGATCAAGATGAGGGAAGCGGTTTATTTTTTGGCAATATAGCGTACATTTTGTATACCTTTAAAATCGATGTCCATCGTCCAAACTGTTGCGTCACATGATAATCCAGTGGCGAGTATGATACTGTCGGCCATCGGAAGCTTATAAGTGCGACTCGCTTCTGCAGCTTGAATAGCAATTGTTTGGTCTAGATCGACAACGTTCCCAAGCTGCATATGCGCTATTACCGTGCGGGCACTTTCTTCGTCACTTTGAAAAGTAACTATTTTATACACTTCGTATAAACAAATTGTTGGAATAATTAAATGTTCAACGTCTTGAATTACATCTGCAAAGTGTTTTGAAAATTTTGTATCCGCAAAATATTCGAGCCAGGCAGAAGAATCAACGACATTATTCATATTCTGTCTTTTTCACGTTTAACCGTCGTGTCAATGCCTTTTAGAATACCCCGCATTGATTGGAGAGGTTCAAGAGGGATAAATCGTATTTGATTTTTTTTATACTCAACTGCCATTTTCATACCAGAAGTTATATTAGATTGTTTTCTTATATCTTTTGGTATAACTACCTGAAATTTAGGAGATACGGTAACAATTTTCATACGATTATTTATCGATAATAATAAGTAAAATTATATTGTATCAAAAAGTATTTGTCAAATCGTTATCATAAATATCTATTGGTTGCCCAGAAGCTCGAGATAAATGTGATAAGGAGGCTAAAAACCGTCGTAACCCCGATCGTAAGCAGTGCGTACGTCAGATTAAATGGCCAAATCTGTAAATTAAAATTAAAAAACGCCATGTTCAGGCTGTGAATCCCGGCAAAATACCCAGACAAAAACGGATTCATAGAAAGCAAGAGCAAAACAAGAATGAGATTTGCAAACACACTCGAAACAAGCCCGAGCGTTACAATTTCGTTCATAAACGGTTTACGGATAAATCGTTTGGTAGCACCAAGCAAACTCAACAGCGAAATTTCGTCTTTTTTGAGCGCGACTTTAAATGACGTTGTTGTCGTGAGCACGATAATCGACATAAACAAGAGATAGGTAAAAAAGACAGCAGTCGTGACCCGCACACGAGCAGTCAGATGAAGTAAATTGTCGACAATGTCTTTTTGAAATTGCACCTCGTCTACCCCAGGCTGTTTGCGCACAAAATTGACGATTTCCTCAAGATACTCTGGTTGTTTCGCGTCTATTTCAAGTGACGCAGGCAGAATATCCGGAGATGTCATCTCAAGAAGCAGCGGGTCATTTTGTGTGAAATCTTTGTAAATTTTGTATGCATCTTCTTTTGATACATATGTCACATCGTTTGTTTTTTCGGTTTCTACGAGTTTGTCGCGCACGGCAAAAATATCCTCCTCGCTGGTGGTGATCTGGAAATAGACAATGATCCGCGGCCGTGTCTCGACGTATTGCAATAAACTTTGCAAAAACGTAAGCGAAATAAAGAGCAGGCCAGACAGTAAAAGTGTAAAAAAAAGCACAGAAAACGAAGCAAATGTTTGATAGGGCGTTCTTCTCATCGAAGACCAGACACTATTCATAGTTCGTATCCTCCTTTCTTTTTATCTTTGGTGATTTGACCGTCGCTTATGACTAGTACTCTTCGTTTCATCGAATTGACGATGTCGGTATTGTGTGTGGCAAACAAAATTGTTTTTTCTTTCTCAAGATTTTTAAATATTTTCATGATTTCCCACGTAGTCTTTGGATCCAAGTTGCCAGTTGGTTCGTCGGCGAGTATGATCTTGCGGTTCCCAACAATAGCCCGTGCTATAGCGACACGTTGGAGTTCGCCTGCCGAAAGTTGCGCCGGGAAAAGATGCGCCTTTTGCGGAAGCCCGACGACTTCGAGGGCCTCGATGACTTCTTGTTGGATGTGCGCTTTGTTAAATCCTTTGATATACATACCAACGGCAATATTTTCAAAAATATTTTTTTCAGCAAGAATCTTAAAATCCTGAAACACGACACCAATGACTTGTCTGAGTTTTGCCGTGTCTTTGAATTTTTTGTTGCCAATTTGGAAGGAGTCGACTTTGACGGTTCCGGAACTGGGCAAGAGCTCTCCGAGGATGAGCCGCAATATCGTTGTCTTGCCAGCACCCGATGGTCCAACAAGATAACTAAACGTGCCCGCTTCAAGAGTGAAATTGATGTTATGAAGGGCTATGTTTCCCAGTGGGTATTTGACCGAAACGTCTTTGAACGAGATCATGGTATTTAGTATAACGAAAAAGTGAAAAGTTACCAACTAGGATGAGCGATAGATTCACAAGACTTATTGTGTCAATGTAAAGCGAAATGAAGAATTTGTATTTACTCCGGGTTATTTTACCTCAACATACCCTACATCCATGAGCCAGCCTGCTTTCTCGGCGGTGAATGTTTGTCCCCACACTTCGACCTTTTTTTTGAGGAATTGGGAAAGATCGACAGTCGAAGATGTCAGGTATACGTTTTGTGATTCGCCGCCGGGTCGCTCGAGGTGAAAGCTCCCCTCGCCATCGAGCCCGCCTTCAACAAGCGTGCCGGTTGCTTTGTCGGGGAATGCTTTTTCATCTTTGATGCCGGCTTTTTTTTCACCCTGAACATAGGCTGATCCGCTTCCAGGACCTTCGCCGTTTGTACCACTTGTAGTTTTTGAAAAGACGCTTATGCCGTAGCCTGTGAGGCTACCAAGGACGATACTTGCTACAATCACTGCGACAACGACCATCGAAGGTTTGAAAGTTTTAGGCATAGATGGAGACATAGATTTATTTGGAGATTCATCCATACTGTGGATGAGATCTTTTTTTGATTCGGTTGATTGAGCAGTATTGTTGGTTTTTTCCATACAAATAAGGATACCAAAGAAGCAAGAAAGTTTAAAGCGAAAAGTGAACGCAGAGACAAGTCACGTTTCATCAGCAACAAGTTACAACGAACAAGTAACCAAATCTATACATCAAATAATCACGAAATCATCATAGCAAGAAATCTAAGAAGAAGTCTTTAGATAGGCTTCGATGAATGGTTCAATATCGCCGTCAAGCACTTTTTCCGGCTGGTTGGATTCGTAGTCAGTACGCAAATCCTTGACCATTTTGTAAGGGTGCAGTACATACGATCGGATTTGTTGCCCCCACGAGGCTTTGGTTTCCTTTTTGAACGAACCGATTTTTTTCTCTCGCTTTTCCTGTTCGCGTTGCCACAATTTGGCTTTGAGGATTTTGAGGGCAGTCTCTCGATTTTGCAGTTGCGAGCGCTCTTGCTGACAGGTGACTACAATGTTGGTTGGAATGTGGGTCAAGCGCACAGCGGTTGAAACTTTGTTAACATTTTGACCTCCATGTCCGCCGGATCGGAAAAATTGCCAATCCAAATCTTCGTCTTTCACTTCGATTTCATAATTTTTGATGATGGGTAATACCTCGACTAGGGCAAACGAGGTTTGTCTGAGTGCGTCGGCGTTGAAAGGGGATTGTCTGACCAAACGGTGGGTACCTGCCTCGCACTTGAGATAGCCGTAGGCGTATTGTCCGTGCACGTTCATGGTGACACTTTTGATTCCAGCCTCTTCGCCTGGGATCTGATCGACAAGTTCCCATTTCCACCCTTTCATATCGAAAAAGCGCATGTACATACGCATGAGCATGTCAGACCAATCCATGGCTTCGGTGCCGCCCGAACCTGCATGGATCGAAAAGATCGCATCGTTGTCGTCGAACTCTCCCGACAGAAAGAGGCGTATTTCGTATGCGTTTATCATTGTTTCTACTTCTTCCATTTCGTCTTCCATGAGCAGGAGCTGCATCATCTCGATGTCGTCGATTTCTTTTTTCATGTCGTTTATGCGCTTCATGACTTCGGCAGCGGTTTCGTGGTCTTCCCAGAAGTCGTGTTCGTAGGTGCGTGCCTCAAGGGTTTTGATTTCTTTTCGTTTTGCCTCAGGTTGTATTTTTTGAACAATTTGTTCAAGTTTTTTCTCCAGCTCTTCTTTAAGATTGTCCATGATAGGTATTATTATTTAGTTAAGAAAGAAAGAGGTAATCCGCTTTGTTTAAGAATGGATTTTGTCGTTTTTCTTTTAAGATTTTTATTATGCATCGGGATGGTCACTCGTACGGAAGAATCGATATATGATTTTAAGATTATATGGCTTCCGCGCTCGTGGTGAATATACATGTCGTATTTTTTGAGTAGTTTTTTAGCTGTAATTGTTGGAAAATGGGGCACAATAGTTTTTCAATGAAATTTTAGAGAAGAGAAACGAATAGAGACGTTTCCTAGGAATGTGGACTGAGATTGAGCAGAGATTGCGTCTTTCAATTCATCTTTTTCAAGACTTTCTAGATACTCTTGAATCGCTTCGGTAATATTTTTTTTCGCTTCTTCAAACGAATCTCCTTCCGAGATGCATCCGGGCAGTTGAGGAACTGTGACTGTGTAACCACCTTCTTCGTTTTCTTCAAAAACAACTTTGTAGTTCAATATTTTATCGTTTCTCATGATTGTTAGTATAGCATATTATGATACAATAGTCCCAATTAGCATTTACCCCAACCATATCTTTTATGCAAACAAAACCACTGTATCTTGATGATTCCTATCAAAAAACTATGGAGGCTCGTGTACAAGAAGTTGTTCAGGAACCAAACGGGGATTATCGAGTGCGTCTAGATCAAACAGTATTTTACCCCATGGGCGGTGGCCAAGCGACTGATCAGGGCATGCTGTCAAGCGATGGGTTGTCTGCACAAATCTACCAAGTCATGATGAAAGATGGCGATATTTGGCACTATCTCAAAACGCAGACTGCGCCCCATGTTGGCACGAAGGTAACCGGAGAAATAAATTGGGACAGACGATACACCAACATGAAAAAGCACACCGCCGGCCATGTCGTTGATTTTGCTATGTATGTGCTTGGGTATTCTCCTTCGCCGCTTATGC
Source organism: Candidatus Woesebacteria bacterium (assembly GCA_020429045.1). Classification (GTDB taxonomy): domain Bacteria; phylum Patescibacteriota; class Microgenomatia; order UBA1406; family GWC2-37-13; genus HKST-UBA22. The sequence goes on along the minus strand of JAGQLS010000012.1, from coordinate 9,481 downwards.
CTTACAAAGGCGACCACAACAAGAAACTTTTTATTCAATATCAAGGAACAGTGGGCAAAGATATACGTCAGGAGCTTGAGCAAAAGGCGAACGAACTTGTTGCACAAAATGTACCTATCACGTGGGAGTTCACCTCATTTGAAGCACTGCAAAAAGAAGCGATATATCTTCAACCCTATTTGCCAAAGAATAAACCGCTACGCATCATCCGATTGGAGGGCGTAGGTGCTGTTGCAGATGGTGGTACTCAGCTTAAAACGACCGGAGAATTAGGAAGCATCACTATTCCGGTGATTGACGGACAGAGCGGCGAGACCATTGTGCACTATACAGTAGAAACATAAAACAGATTCTGATACCATGAAAGTATGGGTATCATCGTGTCACTTCTCATAAACAGTTTGGCCGTTGGTATCACGGTCTATCTTTTGCACCCACATGTGCAGCTTGATGGTTATATGAGTGCCTTGGTTGTTGCCGTGGTCATGGGAGTCATCAACACCTTCATCAAACCGGTTGTCAAGATCCTTACGCTTCCTATTAATCTGCTGACGTTAGGGTTGTTTTCAATGGTTATCAATGGTTTACTCATTCTCCTTACTGATCGATTTGTCTCTGGTTTCCATGTGGAAAATCTTATGTGGGCTATCGTCTTCAGTTTCCTTCTTTCAATCGTAAACTCGGTGTTGGGGATTTTTAAGTGAATCGTTATCAAAAAACCTGATTCGTTCTATTGTAAATCAATACCATTTTTTATCTGCACGAGTTAATATTATCTTCAAATGATTTACGGTTTTGCTTTCAAAAATAAATCGTCGCGTATTTTGTATCAATTACCTTGTCTCGATTTCAGATGGATCATGTTTCGTAACAACCTAAAATATTTTTTGCGAAAAATAGAACAAGAAAAACCGCAATACATTGTCGGTATGGGTCTATGGTCCGGCAGAGGAACTAAATTGCGTATCGAGACAATGTGTAGAAACAAGTTCAGGCTTCGTGCGATCAACCCCCAACTTTCGATAGATCACAAGTATATTATAAAACCCATTTTCATCATTGACGAACATTCGGTCTATGGCAAAGGTATGGGTACGAGTTGGTGCAATTATTTTTCCTACCATATTATGGAGTTTCTTTCTTCCCATCAATTATCATCGCGCTATCAATTTTTGCACATTCCTAAAAAAATGAATGGGCGATTTGCTGTTGAATGTATATCAAAACTTCTTTATCAAATAACGACGTAACTAACGTTTTCTCGACATTCTTTGCATTCATTTGCTCGAATAATAACACCATTCTGCTACAATACACACTATGAACGATTCCATCACCTGTCCACACTGCCAAAAAAAGATTCCTCTTACCGAGGCTATAACGCACCAGATCGCCGACCAGTACAAAAACGAGATTGAAGCGCTCAAAAAAAAGCAAGAAGCAGAAAAGCAAGACCTTCGCGAAAAGGCAAAAAAATGGAAAGAAGAAGAAATCGAGAAAATGCAAAAACAAACAGAAGAGAAAGTGAAAGTTAAAGTCGCTAAAGAAATGGCATACAAACTCAAGGAGTCGGCCGAAGAAGCCAAAGATTTAGAAAAGAAAAACGATGAACTGCACAAGGAACTTCTCGATCTGACCAAAGAAATCCGCGCAACCAAAGACGCAGCAAAAGACAAGGAGCGTGAACTTGAGAAAAAATTTTCAGATCAGCAAGAAAAGCTGCGTAAAGAAGAACAAAAGCGCGTCGAAGAACAATTCAAACTCCAACTTTTGGAAAAAGAAAAGAAGCTAAATGATGCCATGAAAGCCAATGAGGAACTCCAGCGCAAACTCAAACAAGGCTCACAGCAGTTACAAGGCGAGGTTCTTGAGCTTTCGATAGAAGAAGAACTAGGTCGCGAGTTTCCGCTTGATACGATTGAACCGGTGCCAAAAGGTGTATCGGGTGCCGATATTGTGCAACATGTGCGCACGCGATCGGGCACGTCGTCGGGCATAATCGTCTGGGAGACAAAACGTACAAAAACATGGAGCAGCCAGTGGGTAACGAAACTCAAAAGCGACCAGCGCACCGTACACGCCGAGATTGCGGTTCTTGTTTCGGCTCAGCTCCCCGACGAGATCAAACACTTTGGTGAAATCGATGGGGTGTGGGTGTGCGGATTCGAGCACATCATACCCATTGCCTATGCACTGCGCACCCAACTTATGGAAATCGCCAAAGTAAAAACCGCCATGACTGGCCAAAAAGGGAAAATGGAGGCACTTTATGAGTACGTCTACAGCACCGATTTCAAACACCGCATGGAGGCAATTGTCGAAACATTTTCGCAGATGCAGGAAGAAGTCGAGAAAGAGCGACGCTGGTTTAACAAGAAATGGGCGCGCGAAGAACAGAATTTACGTCGGGCGCTTGATCACACGTTCGGTATGCGCGGAGATTTCCAAAGCATCATTGGTAAATCGTTTGATGATGACGATACTCCACAGCTTATCGATGGAGAAGAGAACGATATGTCCCACAAAAAGTCAAAAGAACAGGAAGAAGAATTATTTTGACCAGTTGTCATTACCTGTGCGTGGTAAGATAAACATATGAAATTTATTTCTCGCCTCGTTATCATCATTCCTACGTTTGTCCTTATCTTCGCATTGTATGGATTTTTAAATAGAAAAAGTATCCAAGATCAATCTTCTATTCCCCTCGAGCTTAATGCTGGTACAGTTACACCGATCCCTGAACCAACGATCCAATTTACTATTCCAGACATCCTTATTGCCTCAGAGAGTGGCAAGCTCGATCTTACCGGTCCAATTGCATGTTTCCACAAACTACCAGACGGAACAGAGGATCAGGCATTTTTCCAAGACGGCCAAGTTGCCGTTGATTTCTATTCTGAAGAGCGCCTTTCGCATGTTCGCCTGGTTGATGATTGTTTGTACAAATGGGAAGAAGACGAGAAAGAAGGAAGTAAAATGTGCGGCATAGGGCAATATATGGATTATTATAACCAGTTTTCGCAAACGGGTATGTTAGGAAACATTGCTGAAGAGATTCCTGCGACTTTCGGGATCCAGGCGGAAACGTTAAATGCGATTTTTTCTTCGTGTCTCAAAGAGCCTATCAAGGGTGATCCGTTTGTGATTCCAAAATCTGTTTCATTCGTCGAGGGTGCGGACACAAATACAACAGCAATGCCTTCAGGAGACTTCTTACAGATGTTGCAAGGTTTTGGTTTGTGAATGTAAACCAACAGGCAGCCATAAAAAAATGCCTGGCTATGACCTACTTTCCCCGTTCTCCGATTTGGAGCGAGTATCATCGGCGCTGATCCGTTTCAAGACTCTGTTCGGGATGGGAAGAGTTGGTACCAGATCGCACAAATAACCAAGCAATGATTATTATAGCACAAATTTTATGAAAATAAACAATTACGTAGGTTATGAAGATATTAAAAACTGAAGATAAAGAAAAAATCAATATAATAAAAACGGTCTATATAGCGTCTTGCCTTACAGGGTTAACTTCTGCAACTAGACCAAGCAATGTTGGCCATTTTTTATGATCGGGGTTAATTATTCGTCCTAATCGTTGACCTTCTATCTCAATGAGTTCAACTCGCCAACCATTTTGAGGTCCCAAGTGGTTATTCTTCCCAATTGTTCGTATAATATATCGACTCATTTCTCCATTCATATCTGGAGCAGTAATAACAAAATCAGTATATTCTCCATCATATTTCGTTTCTTCCCAAGGCTCACCAGCAGATCTATTCAACACATTTGGATCATATTTATCTATTACCGAAAAGGTATTTAAACTATCAATGGAAAATGTGCCTATTAATTGAACTTCTAAAGGGTTTGTTTGCGGAGGTAGTTCTGTTTGTTCCATGGGCATATTTTACTCTTCTTCTTCTTCTTCTTCGTCAAGCGTTATTTGATAAAAAAAATCAAAATACGAATGTTATAACACTAGTCAAATATGTGAAAATGATCTATTTGATTTTTTGGGAACTGTTGCATCATGTTTTGAATATGTTGGAGCAAGTTGGGATATTCATTTTCTATCAAATCTACATCTCCAGAGCGCGCTGCTGGATATGGTTGTTGGAAAGCAATCTCAAGTTGGCGGATCCACTGTTCAATCGTCGACCTGCCGCCATAAAGATTTGCTGCAAGCACAGCTGGCGGGTCGTCAAGAAAGTGAGGAGCCAATCTAAGAACGGTTTTTGCATCTGCCATCAGCATTTTCAAATCGATATTTGCAAAATCTGTTTGTTCGTTTAACAAACCCAATTGTGATCGCGGAACAATCAATCCGGTTGGCAAGTGAACAAAGGTTGTAAATTCACCTCGTCTTACCAAAACAGGCAAAGCGCAATATCTAATAGCCCATTCATTCTCAGCAAAATAACCGTTTTTTTGTCTGGCGGTGAGCGCAAGCAGCGGAATTCCTCTAAGGAGTTCTACTTGTTCGTAACAGTGTCGTCTTATTTGTCGAGTAGTTTCCTGCACTGATTCTTGTTGCGGAGTTAACAGCCCTTTTTCTTGAGAAAGAAATTGAATAGAAATAGGCCCCTTGGTTGTGTATACAATAGTTACTCTTTCACTCACAGTGAAAAAGAAAAGTGATAATATTGATTCCAAAAAATGATTGACGGGTCAAAAAGAATAGTCGTCATAAAACGGAATCTATGATGAAGAGTTTGTACAGATAAACTCAAAACTATTTCATCCACCTGGGATTGTTTTTGATTATTTAAAATCCGTGCCGATCGTTATGATTATATCCGACGCGTCGGCATCGTCTAACGTTTCAAACTTCGGTTTTGCAACTTGCGATGCGATATCTTGCTGTATAAATTGCTTAATCTCCGGATCGTCTTTCACTTCCACCACCGTTGTCTCGAAATCAAAATTGTCTGCATTGCCTGTCAGGATCTCGACATATCCTTTTTCCTTAAGAAAACTTTTCACTTCTGCTGCGCGGCCTGCGATACCGGAGCCATTGAGCACTTTGATTCTGATTTCTTCACGAGTTATCGAAGGGGTGGGGGTTGGGCTTGGCGGTTTAGGAGTTGCAGTTGGTGGCTCTGGTGTCGGGGTTGCTTTGGCAAACGAAGGGAGCGAAATCGACGGTAGAGAGAAATTACTTCCTGACAACACACCCGCTTTCATAACCCCAAACAGTGCGCCGAATGCAACACCAAACGATAGTAAGAATATTCCTATCGTCTTCCACGGGAGCCCGGACAGTTTGCCAAGCGGAAGAGCAGGCAACGAAAACGTACGTTTTTTGCTGAACCCATTTGACTTACTTTCACCATCACCATGCATCAGAGAAAAATCCTTGTGTTCGTTGGTGAAGATAAATGCACCGATGAGCATGTCGTACTCAAGAACCGGCAGTTCCTTCACGCTTTTTCCTTCATTCACCAACATCTTGACATAGTGGGCATAAAAATGAGGAATGATACGATGCAAAGGATTCGTCCAGACCCCTACATTTTTGGTAAACGTATCCTGTCGAATATCCTCCGATTGTCTACCGGACAAGATGAGCCGGTTCAATTTATGTCCTTTAGATTCGTACTCCTGCGCTTGATGATGCAATACTTTTTGTACGTCTTCATCGTCTTTGAGCTCATGTGCCCAACGCTTTTCGTCCAACAGGCCAAACGAGTCATAAATATAACTTGACAAATTATTATGATCATATGAAACATACCAGATATTTTCTTTTTTATTTGGCCGCAATGTTTTTTCAAACAATTTGAAATACGTCATGGGTTCGGGGATGATGGTACATATTTTAAGATCAAGAAGGGCAAATGCTTGTCGCAGATCGTCGATGATATCGGTATGAATCGCATAATGAACGATTTTTTTCTGTTGCTCGCTTTCACGAATGACATATGACGTGTTGCTGTTATCGATGTCTGCGTTCATTTGGCTGCGTGCTTTTTCTTTCAAATACGACTCAAGTACTGCGGGCGTTATATCAAGCGGCATGTCGGCACGGAAAAAGATAAACGATTCCTGTGGAAGAATAAGAGTTACATCATGATCCTTGTGCGCCTCGGTTGGTACAAGTGCAAACGATTCCTTGAGCGCTGAAGCGATGACATCGAGGTTGTTAAGTTTTCCCTTTTCCAAAAGGGTAATTTCTAGCTTTTTTGTAGTGAAAGAAGTTTCGTATTGTCCAAGAAGCGTTTTTTTAAGATGGAGGATGCGAATATTATTCGTATCAATGAAAATATAGAGCATGTACGTATTATAATATGGAGAGCCTTATGTACGCAATAGTTTATTAGATAATCAGTTGTTAGATTCTAGATATTAGGAAAATCAATTCGTTCGTCGTGAAATTAATAAAGCACAATCAATAAAGCACAATCAATAAAGCATCATATACCTTTTTTATTTCTCTATGCAAGATAACGTCACAGCAATAAAAGATAAGATAGACATTGTAGACTATATTGGTCAATTTGTGTCACTCAAAAAAGCTGGCCGCAATTTCAAGGCGGTTTGTCCCTTCCACGACGAAAAGACGCCTTCTTTCGTTGTGTCGCCCGAGCGGCAGATCTGGCGCTGTTTTGGAGCCTGCGGCGAGGGTGGCGACCTCATATCGTTTGTTATGAAATGGGAAGGAATTACGTTTTATGAAGCACTCAAAGAGCTTGCACCCATCGCAGGCGTGCAGCTTTCCAACGTACAATTTGAAGACAAACAATGGAAACAAAAAGAATCGCTTTACACCATAAACGAATACACAATGAAATTCTATCAATACCTGCTCAACGAAACAGAGAAAGGAAAACATGCAAAGCAATATCTCTTGGATCGGGGAATCAATGATAAAATTATCAAAACCTTTGAACTCGGATACGCGCCAGCTTCGTGGCACTCACTCACGAAATTTTTAGAAAAACGGAAATTCACCGAGCCCCAGATCATAACTGCGGGAGTGTCCATAAAAAGTAAAAACGGGAGAATATACGATCGCTTTCGCAACCGCATCATATTCCCGATCCGCGATGCACGCACAAACATTATCGGTTTTTCAGGACGACTCCTCAAAGACGATCCAAAATCGCCAAAGTACATCAATTCTCCTGAAACCGCAGTATATCAAAAACGAAAAAGCCTTTTCGGGATACACCTTGCAAAAGAAGCCATTCGTAAACAAAACAATGTCTATATTGCGGAGGGCGAATTTGACATGATTACGCCCTATCAACACGGCATAAGCAACATCGTGGCGATCAAAGGATCCGCACTCACCCAAGAGCAACTACAAATCCTCAAGCATTACACCCAAACAATCACTCTTGCGCTTGATACCGATGCAGCCGGTGAAGAAGCAGTCAAGCGCGGTGTGCGCGAAGCTGAGGCGCTTGATTTTGATATCCAGGTTGTACAATTTTCCAAAGGCAAAGATCCAGACGAAGCAGCGCGCAACGATTTGGCGCAATTTAAGAAAGAGCTCACGAATCCACAACCACTATACGATTTTCTCATCGATCGAGTGACTGCAAAATATCCCGAACACTCATCTCTTCACAAGAAGCGCATCGGCGATGAAATGGCAGAATACATAAAAGATATTAGAAACCCCATTGTGCAGGAACATTATGTCAAGCGATTGGCACGAATTCTTGATGTCACCGAATCAACCGTAAAACAACTTATGTACAAAAAAAAGAAAAAGAAACAAGTCACCATTGTCCATCATCGAAAAAAAGGATCAGAATTGACACGCTACGAATTGTTGCAAAAATATCTCATGAGCTTTCTCCTTCAACACGCACGTCCCGCTTCCATCGACCTGGCTATGCAGCGGTTGTTTGACGAAGAAGATTTCACTATTCCTGCACTCAAACGTTTGTATGAAGTATTCCATCTGTATGTATCAAAACAAAAAACATTTGACTACCGACAATTTGCCAAAATATTACCAAACGAACTCTTATCTATAAGCGATGAAACATTTCTTTTTATTTCGGGTTATCCTGCAGACAAAGGTACACAGACCGCGAAAATTTTGTATGATGTACTTGTAGAAAGCAGCAAATACCACTCAGCACTCTATTCCAAGGACACAACCGCACAAGGAGAAAAGCGATATGCTTTTTTTAAAGAACGATTGCAGAAACTCATTACCCAAGGTCAAGAATACGTGGAAAAACATCTTGAAAATTAGTACAATATACAGCCATGATGAATAAACTCCCCAAAAACATCAAAGAATTACTCAAGCAAGGAAAGGATGATGGCTTTCTCGTCCAAGATGACATTCTCATTATTTTTCCAGAACCCGAGGATCACGTCGAAGAGATTGATCATTTTTTTGATACTGCATTCAAAGAAGGAATCGACATTTTCGAAACCATTTCTTCGCGTGACGAAACCGACGCCACCAAAAGCGCCGAAGAACTCGAGAAAGAACTCGTACGACTTGTGGGAAAAAGTCATAGAGATTCGCTTGACCCCATCAAAAAATATTTGAAAGAAATCGGACGCACGCCGCTTCTTAAGTTTGAAGAGGAGATAGACCTAGCAAAACGCTACGAAAAAGGAGATATGTCTGCAAAAGAACAACTCACCAAAGCCAATCTCCGCCTCGTTGTTTCGATTGCCAAAAAATATTTAGGTCGTAGACTTTCATTTCTTGATCTTATCCAAGAGGGCAACAAAGGACTCATTCGAGGCGTTGAAAAATATGACTGGCGGCGTGGATTCAAATTCTCAACTTATGCAACCTGGTGGATTCGTCAGGCAATTACGCGCGCGCTCGCCCAAAAGACGCGCACAATCCGCATTCCGCTGCACATGACGGAACGCATCCGCCAGATGTACCGCATTGCTCAGAATCTTGAGCAGAAACAGGGGCGGCGGCCAACGGTTGAAGAAATCTCTGCGGAGATGGACCTGCCGGAAGAAACCATTCGGGGCATGATGGATGCCAGTCAGCACGCTATCGCCCTGGAACGACCTGTTGGTGATGATGGCGATAGTGAATTTGGCGACTTCATAGAAGATCAGGACACCCCCAGTCCTGTAGAATCAGCAACACAACACCTCCTGGAAGAAACAATTGAAGAAGTACTCAGCGAACTAACCCCACGTCAGAGCCATATTCTGCGCCTGCGCTTTGGCCTCGGCGGCGGTGAACCGCACACGCTGGAAGAAATCGCCAATAAGTTTGGTCTCTCTCGCGAGCGTATTCGACAGTTGGAAAAAGAAGCGCTGCGTCGTTTGCGTCATCCACGTCTGGCACACAATCTGCGCGATTATCTCTAACCATAACGCAGCTTAACACCTGTTCAGTCAGCGCCCAAGGTGGGAACACCTTGGGCGCTTTTTGTCTTCCCCCTCTATAAACACCGATAAATTCTAAAGTGACACTTAGCGACACAACTGGCGATAGACCACACTTTAAACATGTCAGTCATTCGACGTATGGTGAAGGAAA
>JAGQLS010000011.1 GCA_020429045.1 Candidatus Woesebacteria bacterium | reverse complement strand
AAAGGAAAAGTATTGTTCATTGTTTTATTGACATATTGATTTAATGTTTTCATGATATGTTGATATATTGATTTAATGATCTATTGACTTTATAGACTTTATGACTTTTTAACTCTATACTGATACCTATGTTAGATCTTCTAAGCATAGGCACCATCACCATCGATCTCTATTACAAAGGCAAATCGCTTACTCACACCAACGAACGATTCGAACTTTCCATGGGAGGCAAATATTTTGCAGACTACTTTTACGAAGGACTTGGTGGAGGCGGAGCAAACGTCGCAATCGGTGTTGCAAAAGCAGGGATGAAATCTGGCCTTATGGCAAAAATTGGAAAAAATCCATTCAAACCCATTATATGTAACAAACTCGACGACATGAAAATCAGTCATGCCAATTTTTGCCAAATTGAAGACGAATATATCAACATTTCTTCAATACTCCTCAACGAACGCGGGGAAAAAACAATCATCAATTATCGAACCCCTCATCAACACATCGTAACCTGCGAAGATGATTACGAAGTTTTAGAAAAAACCAAGGCAATATACATGGCAAATCTTTCGAAGGTGGCGCTCACCGAGCGCATTGAGCTTCTCAAACGAGCAAAGAGCCTCAACCTTACCACATTTGCCAATTTTAATGTGACCGATTGCAGGCGACCGGTTGAACAAATTGACCATTTTCTTCAATTTGTTGACGTATTTATCATCAATTCTCACGAATGCGCAGATATTTGCAAAACACCATACCAAACGATGGATTTCCAGGGTAATATCGTCGAACGGTTCAAACCCTTTCGCAACGATCGCGTACTCATCATAACCGACGGCAAAAAGGGGAGTTATGGCTATAAAAACGGAAAAGTACTCTATCAAGAAGCGGTGCCTGTTGCAGATGTAGTCGATACCACAGGCGCTGGAGATGGATATACAGCTGGATTTATTGCGAGTTACCTGCAAGATGGCTATATCAAAAAGGCTATGAAAGCTGGTGCAACTTATGCGACCGAAATTCTCAAAAAAATGGGTGCAAACTGACGCTAGATTGTAAAAAATGATATAATGCATATTCTATGCAGCAAGATGCCGATGAGGCAAAATTACAGCGACCCTCACACGATGCAGTCGAACTTTCTCCTTTGGCCGAAACCCTTCTCAAGGCTATTCTTGAAATAAAGCCAAAGCCCGCAATAAACGATTATCAAAAATTGACGGTCTCTCGTACGGCCTCGATTTTTGCACTCGTGTACGAAAAAGTACGAAACGCGATTGAATATCGCGAAGACCATTTGCTGCGGCGTGCGGCAATAGAGCGTATACTAAGGCGTCGTTTGGCGCTCAACCCTAAAGGTGCAAGCGAAAGCGAAAATGTTTTGCGTGAACTGTTGTGGGCACGGTATTTTAAAGAAGGTGAAATTGGCAAATCTGATGTAGAGAATATCCAGCATATTATCAACACGTATCTTTCAATTAAATCACGCCTTACGTCTGGCCGCCCTGGGAAAGCAAAACAATATCTCAATGAATTTCTCCTCGATATCGTCACTGCAGAAATTGAGGAGGAACTTGCCGTCGTCAATGCGAAGGTCGAAAACAGCTTCACCTATTTTATTTTCCAGGTGCTCAAAGATAAAGTAAAAATCGAAAAATTAGAAGAACACCAGAAAGATTTGCTCCTTTTTATTGCTATTGAAAAAGCCTACCGCAAGAGTGACCGCGCTTATCAGCGTTATCATTTGTTTAGACTGTTTCACGAGCCGCTTCACAGCTACAACCATACTCAACTTGACCACATGATTGCTGAAATGCCCAACATTTTTCATCAACTTGATAAACATATTCACGACCCTCTTGTAGAAAAACTTGTACGATTTTCGAGAAAACAACTTCCTCCTTTTTTGATTTTATTTTCTATTATTAAAGACCATAAAAAAAATATTGTCGAGATTGTAAAGAGCAAAGATGCGCTATGGTCAAAAGTAGAGGAAACTGCTCGGAATAAATATGCCATGATCAGGTCGCGATTAAATACCCTCGCGTTTCGAAGTTTGATTTATATTTTTGTCACTAAGATGCTTTTGGCGCTTGCTCTCGAGGTACCGATCTCTCAGCTTATTTATAACGAAGTAAATCTATATGCGATTGGTATAAATACTGTTGCACCACCTATTTTTATGCTGTTTATTATTCTTACCGTCTCGGTTCCAGGGGAAAATAATACCCGACGACTTTTCTTGAGAATTCTCGATATTGTTAACCGAGATACTACCTTTGAAAAAACAGTTGCACTTATTGCACAAAAAGCAAAACCGAAACGCCCGTTACTTTCGATCGGATTTACCATTTTATATACTTCTACCTTTGTTGTTACACTGTATATTATTCACAAAATTTTGCAAATGGTCGACTTTAATCTTTTGAGTGAGTCTATCTTTGTTTTCTTCATAAGCGTTGTTGCCTTTTTCTCCTATCGTATCAAACAAATCGCAAATACCTATCGGCTGATTGAAAAGAAAGGATTTTTGCAGCCGGTAACTGACTTTTTCTTCATGCCTATCCTTTCGTTGGGTAAATTATTTAGCGAGGGTGTTTCACGGATCAATGTATTTATTGTTTTTTTCGACTTCATTATCGAAGCTCCATTCAAGCTCGTTGTCGAAGTGGTAGAGGAGTGGATCACATTTGTCAGACAACGCAAAGAAGAGATTGTGTAAGATGCAATGTTTGACAATTCTTCATCATAAGGAGTAATGCGGGGAAATACTACATGTTTTTTTGAATGTATTTTTTTAGGTGTTCTAATTGTCTATCGTCTATAACCGAGACTGGGTAAACGGTTTTACCTGTTGTTGAAAGTGTTTTGACTGCGTGGGCGATTTCCTGCTCGTTAAGAAGGTCAGATTTCGTAAGAAGAATAACTTCCTTTTTTCCACCAAGTATTGTGCTGTATTGTTCGATTTCTTTTCGTATCACGTTGAAATCGGAAAGGAGATTGGAAGATTCGCACGAAATGCAGTGAAATAATACGCGAACCTTTTCGATGTGTTTGAGAAACGCATGACCCAAACCCTTTCCTTTTGATGCCCCTTCGATGAGCCCGGGGATGTCGGCGATGATAGTTGTATGAAGTGCCCCCAGATGCGGTTCAAGGGTCGTGAAAGGGTAGGGCGCAACGCGGGAGTCTGCGGCGGTAAGGGTGTTGAGAAGCGTCGATTTGCCAGCGTTTGGCAATCCGATGAGCCCGATATCTGCAATAAGCTTAAGCTCAAGGTGGATGATGTGTTCTTCGCCTGGGGTGCCGGTTTCAGCTTTCCTTGGCGCACGATTGGTCGAAGTTGCAAAGTGCGCATTACCTTTGCCCCCATGACCACCACGAGCAACGGTAAATCTTGTGTCGGCGCTGTCGAGTTCGTGTGTTTTGCCTGTTTCTGTAATGTGTACAGTCGTGTGCAGAGGAACGTAAAGCATAAGCGATTCGCCTGCTTTTCCATCTTTGTTAAAGCTCATGCCACGACCGCCGTTTTGCGCTTTGTATCGTTTGCTGCCAGTGTAGGCACGCAGATCAGATCGGTGTGGATCGACTGTGATGACGATATCTCCACCATCGCCTCCATCGCCACCGCACGGGCCACGCCTGTTTGGGAAAAAGGCCACCATTCCGTTTCCACCGTCGCCAGCTTTGACTGTTATGGTTACATCGTCTACAAGCATAAAAATAATGAATATGTAATATGTTCCATCTTGTTAGGATATTATACCGTTTGAATAAGAAATAGTTGATGAGTTTATCTAGAAAAGCGTGTTATGATATGGTATAATACGATTCTTATGGGCGGAGAATTACCTTTAATGTTGGCTTCAACTGCATTAGTAGAAAAATTATCTCACTTGCTTTCTGCAGATAATAAAAGCAATAGAGCACCCATGATGTATCTTCTCGGAGTTATGGGCCTAGTAGATGTCACAAGTTCTCTTATAGAAGGTCATCGTCTTTCTTCTGGTTTTGCAACAACCGAGCTGGGTCTTCTAACCTTTGGGGTGTTGGCGGGAATGTTACATCAACCAGTTGTTGATGCTTATTCTCAAGCGGTTGCACGGGCTAAAAATCTTCTTCATCCACATAATCAAGCTCCCTCTTCTTCATAAAAACTATCCTTCTTCCTACTGTTGAGATATACACAAGGAGCAACGTCAATAACGTGAAGGCGAAATAAAAAGAAAACGTCTTTATTCCGTACCTATCCATCGACATGCCGATAAAAGAAGCAAGCATAACATAAGGAATTTTACGTAGGAGTTCATATGTTGAAAGCGTGGTAGCGCGGATGCTTGATTCTGTCTTGCTATTTATAAGCTCTGAAATAGCACTATTACGTATCGGGCTAAAAAATACGCGCAAAAGAAATATGCCTGTCCAAATTGCAGCAGTAATCCACGGTGAAAAAAGGTAACCCAAAGCTAAAATAAGTATGCCAACAATAATTATATGTACTATACCGAGTTTGTCACGCACGCGATTATACAAGTAGCTCGCAGGAACGGCTATAAATGTAGCTGCAGCATACAAAATACCTATCCCAACAGCATCATACCCCCAATCAACCACTGCAACGTCGTCAAGTATTTCGTATGCAACCGCGGCAAATACGCCAAAAAGGAGCAAAAGTATGGTGTATCGTACAAAAGAACGCTGAAATAAATGCGCAAACCCTTTTTTCGTTTGGCTGATAAAAGTTTGCAAAGAAAATGTTTGGCTATCTACTGTGGGTTCGTCGATGAAAAAAGTCGCACAAAGTCCAATACACTTTGTTAATCCTGTTGCTAAAAAGGGTAATCCTATCCACCATTTGAACATAAGTCCGCCCGTTATGCTTGCGATGGCAATACTCACGTTCAATATCGCTTGACTGTGGGAAGTCACGCGTGGGTATTCGTCTTCTTTTCTTACGCTAAGTAACGTATCGTACATAAACGCCTCCATGGTTCCGGAATACAAACTATAGCCGATGTTCAAAATGATCCATGCAAAAAGAAAACGGTGATAGGAAGTGTTGAAGGCGACGAACACTTCGCCGATTGCAGTAAACAAAAATGAAAGATGTAATGTGCGTTTTTTACCAATAAGGTCAGAGAGTGCGCCGGTCGGAACTTCGGCAAGAACAGATGTTGCCAAGCCTGTAGCCTCAATTATGGCTACTTGTTCAATGGTTATATATTTAAGCAAAAATAAAAGCCACGGTGCATACCAAAAAAATGCATTATTGAGTCCGATAAGCAGATATCCTAATTGAAGATTCTTTTTATAATTATAAGAAGCCTTAGTTGAGTTTTTCATATACTTTCGTATTTCACAATACTCTTTCCTGTGAGTCCGGAGAGATTCGAACTCTCAACCAATAGCTTAAGAGGCTACTGCTCTACCGTTGAGCTACGGACCCATCAAGTGCTTTTTTTCCAAAAAAATAAGCGCGTCCGGCAGGAGTTGAACCCGCAACCTTATGGTCCGAAGCCATACGCTCTGTCCAATTGAGCTACGGACGCTCCATCAAAAAAGCAATAGCAACTTCAGATTGTCATTGCCGTATAGTGCAATTATACTATACCCATGGTGCTTACGCTTGTATACTTACTTGCCGTAGGCTTGCTATTATGTTTTCTTATTTTTCTTTCATTTTTTTTGTTATTCCTCACCTATTCATGGTTGAGCGGCGCCCCCTTTGTGCCCACCAAGCAAAAGAACATTGAAGAACTATTGGCAAAAGCACAAATAAAAAAAGGAGCATATATGCTTGAGCTCGGGTGCGGCGATGGACGGGTGCTGAAAACTGCCGCCAAGCTCTATGGCGTGAGAGGGTTAGGTATTGATGTGAACCACCTTCTTGTCATTTTTGCGCGCCTGACTACTGCAAATCAGTATAAAAAAACACTTCACTTTGAACAAAAAAATATTCTCGACGCAGATCTTTCCCAAGCTGATTATATCTATATTTTTCTCTTTCCCGAATTGGTGGATAAAATCAAAGATAAGCTACTCAATGAAACGAAAAAGGGTTGCATAATCATTTCGCACGGATTCAGGATTCCATTTCTTTCCAACATGCAGATTGGCACGCTTAAAAAAAAGCCTTTCACAACCTATTATTACAAAATCTCGAGAAAATAGTTTAATATGTATGCATGATTGTCAAGCAAAGCAAAAAAGGTATCATCTTCACGTTGCTATTTACCGTGCTTTTTTGTGTCAACATCGCCATTGTCACCCACGTCTATGCTGTACAAAAGCAAAATACCCGCATCATGGTCATCCTCGATGAGCTTGATCAACTCAACAACTTCACCTTCACAGACGAAGAGTTGGCAGAATACGAACAAGAAGGCATAAAAGATAAGCGTATTGCCGTGCTCAAAGCTTTTTTCAGAAGGTACGATTCGCCGCTTTATGATTATGCAACGCTTATTGTACAAGAATCCGACAAAAACGACCTTGATCATCGCCTTATACCGGCAATTGCGATGAAAGAATCGACTGCCTGCAAGTTTATTCCCAAAAATTCGTACAATTGTTGGGGATGGGGAATTTATGGCAACCAAATAACGCGCTTTAGATCGTACGAAGAAGCTATAGAAACGATAGCCGCAGGACTAAAAAAACATTATGTTGATAAAGGCTATGTGACGCCCGAACAAATTATGATGAAGTACAATCCTAACTCAGATGGCAGTTGGGCTCAAGGTGTAAACCACGTCCTCGGAGTTTTGGAGTAGGGATAATGACTCGCTCAAGATAAGTGTTTACTGCGTTTGGCGCGTGAGAGAAAGCTCCTTTGACATTGAATACTGTGTACCTTTTTTCTTGGATCGTGCGGCAAATAGAGAGCCTCTCTTCGATTTTTTTGTCATCATGGCTTCCATCCATGTATTGGATTTCCCCAAGTCCTGCACGCGCTTGAGGATGTGTTTGAGGGTATCGATAATAAGATCAAGAAAGTGGATAGTGTATTCGTTGTTTTCCTCTGAAGGGTTGATCTGGTTAACCACTTTATCAATTCTGTTGACTTCGCCCATGAATTGTTTATCGGCACGTCGAATAGCTTTGGTTTGTTGTTTGATTTCTCCAATACGCTGGGAAATAGCTTCGATTTGGCGATCTTCTTCGATCATGCGATAGCTGAATAAGTTTCCACGTTCGCCATTGATCCGATGAGAAGTTTTTTTGCTTTCTGCTTCAGGAAGAAATTCTTTTTCAAATTTTTCTAAATCAGTCATTTCGTGACCAGCACTCTGGTTACCGATGAGTTGATCAAACATACCCGTGCCGATGTCAGAGAGGGTGTCGGATATTGCAGAAACGGTATCTTTGCCAAGAGAGGACAGTGTACCTCCGACGCCTCCTTCTTTTTCACGCTCTAGACTGTCGTTTCGGTACGCATTACCCAATCTTTTTTTATTTATTGGAGTAGCACTTTTCACGGCTCGATTATACTACATACCTTGTATGTAATCAAGGGTCTTTTGCTTACGCAACAGGCTTGCATAATAGTACGCATTACGCTTTGCAAGCTCGCGTTCCTTATCGTCTTTTACCGCTTTAAACATGGTCTCAAGCTCGGCATCATCAACGGTGATTTTTTCCTGTTCGGCTATTTCCTGTAGTATAAACTCTAATCTATAGGTGTTTTCGATTTCCTTTTTCAATTCATTATTCAGTTGCTCTTTTGTCTTGTTTTTTGACTTGAGATACGATTCCATGGTCAGACCGACACGCTGGATATCGTCAACCAGACGCGATAATCGTTGCTCAAGTTCATCTTCAATAATCAGATCGGGAACCTCGACGGTTGCCTCTTTCATGAGGGCATCAAGTGCAGCCTGGAATTCGAGCTGTTTTTTGCGTTCTACAGCTTTCTCATCTTCTTTTGTATCTTTTCCAGGGACCCAGATATCAGATTTCTTGAGTTCTGCTTTGGCTTTTTTGATCTGTTCTTTATATTTTTTAAGGTCTACAGTGGGTCGTTCGGCAACGGTAAATACAATAGTCCAATCTTTATTTTCTTCGGCTTCTTTTAAATCGATTTTGGGGGAAATAATCGGTTTTATATTTTCCTTTTTGACAATTTCTTCATAAATCTTGGGAAGGAGTGATCGAATGGCGTGCTGATAGATATCTGCAGCAGGAATGTGTTTTTTTGCAATATCTTTCGGTACTTTGCCTTTGCGGAAGCCTTCAACCTGAAGTGTTTTGCAAAGTTCTTTGAAAGACTGATCTTTTGCTGTTTCCAATTCTTTCCAGGGAAGAGAAACAGTGAATGTTATGGTATGTTTAGGGAGATTTTTGCGTTTATACGTATACATAATGTTACAATTCTACCGCAAGTTGAGAAAAATACAAACGCTTTTCTTGTTCAAGCGCGTTCATTTGATTCATAAAATAGCGTACATTACGTGACCAGCGAGGGCTTTCTGAATAAATATGACCGATTTGTTCAATAGATATAGCTCCTTTGCCGAGGTAGTTTTTGTGTAGTCCGCTTGACACAGTCTCGATACCATCATTCCAGCTGTCAAAATAGATATATCCGCCACCCCAACCAAATGGATTGTAAGAGTTGGGCATAAGAAATCGACCAAATGTTGATTCTACTCCAGAGATGGAGGGTAAAAGGTATGGGTTAAGACCGTACTTTAGGCTGATGTCGACGAAATCGTCGGCATGTGCAAGCATCGGGGAGTTGTGCTGTGCTAAAAACTCACGCACAACCAGCTTTTTAAGCATAACTTCCTGATTTTGTACTTCGTTTGCCATAAGACTGGCAGAAGTACCTGCTTCTTGCGTAGCGTGAGCAGTAGGTACAATAAAAAGAAGCGTTGTGATAAGTATCAAGGAGATTATGCGTTTCATAATGCTGCCCCCTTTTGTGCAGATTCACAGTGTCTGCAATTTGATGTATGATGATTAATATGGGCTGAAAGAGCGTTTCAGCCCATAAAAAAAATCCTAAAGCTTTTCGTCTAAAAGAGAAAAACCTTAGGATCTGAAAAGAAGTATACTACATTATTATAGGAATGTCAAGTAGTAATTATTTTAAACTTATATCTAATACTATTTTACAATAAATGCTTAATAGTGATTTTTATAATAGTATTTATATTTTTTTGAATCTCAAACTAAATAATACATTATAAGTTAAAATTATGTGGGAATTGAATGATTACAGTCATGGCTCGTTGCAAAACCAGATGAGCGTGCTGGTGAGAACAACAAATGACATGACAGGGGAGCTAAAACGTGTTAGAATTACTGCATTGAAAAAGGGTATGGTTGTCGGTGCGCTTATCTAAATGAGAATCGTGATGTCTTATTGTAGCGCACCTAATTATCTAACGACTAATATCTAATAACTAACATAGGAGCCGTAGCTCAACTGGTTAGAGCATCCGCCTGTCACGCGGAAGGTTGCGGGTTCGAGTCCCGTCGGTTCCGCACTCATGGAACCCCAACCTATAAGCTGTGAATCTTCGCTCTTAATTGATAAGCAACCTTCCTCGATAAGAAGGCCTGTTGGCGCTCCACCAGTTTATTCTACACCTGGTGCAGATAAGGGGTGGAGAAAGGCTGGATTTACTGAAGGTTGGAGTATAGAGGTGGACCCTCTTACTGGCGCAACTAGTAATATTATTTGGGGTGGCAATTATTGAGGTTGATGAATTTTCTTCATGCTGTTTATATTCTCCCTTCCTATTTGTATAATACGATATAGTTCTTTGAATAAAAGAGCCTGTAGCTCAGTTGGCTAGAGCGTTTCGTTGACATCGAAAAGGTCACTGGTTCAAGTCCAGTCAGGCTCACAAATAATTATTTGGTAACGTTACTGTAATATCGTTTAAGAAGTAATGCAATCGATCAGGACCAACTCTATGTAATTATTCGTTTCACTCATAAACATAGAGTTCAAGCAAGTCCAGTCAGGCTCACAAATAAAAATATTATTATTTCTAAAGTTAAGTTATTAACATATAAATATTACTATGGATATTAAAAATGGACCACCATCAACAGACATTGATGCTGCTTTAACTTTTGATAAAAATCAATTTCTAGCAATTTTTCCTCAACCAAATATTAATGGTGAAATGTGGGGCGTGCGCGGAATCTGTGAACCTGATAAGGAAGTTCGTCATCCTGACTGGTCTTATCTTACACCAGAAAAACACGTAGTTAATAAACTTTCATTTTGGCTTTCTCAACTTTTAGCTACAAAAGTCCATCAAACGGTGAAAGATGAGGATGCTCAAATTAAAACTACCATAACTGGCTATTTTGACGAAGCAAGGGAATATTTTGGTCAATGTGGTATAAATTGGAACGACTTTCTCAGAGCTCAACAAGATGATATTCTACTCAAAACATTCGCTCAGAATGGATATATGTCCTGGATGTTTCAAAGATATAACTCGGAACAGCAGGCACAAAAGAACGCGCAAGTACAAGCCCTTCTGAGAGAAAAACGATGGCAACCTCTTCTTCAAAAATTGGCTGAAAAAATGGAAATCTCTATGTGGCGATCTTTAGACCCTCAAGCCTTTGGCACGATGGTCGATGAAACATTTGAATCGTTGCTTCAAGAAAATGAGTAACTTTCGTAATCTTTTGACTCTTTCATTCAGGTTAACGACGATTAAATAAATAATATAAAAAGTTTTTTATTTTTATCGTCGTGGTATGTTGCTGTTCTAGACTAATCAACAACAGTGTAATACAATACGTAATATATGAAACGGTCATTTTCCGGTACCACGCCAAGCTCCAGCAAAGGATTGCACCTTGGGAACTACTTTGGCGCGGTCAAACCCAATGTCGAATTTCAAAAAACCGCAGAGAGCTTCTATTTTATTGCCAATATCCATGCGCTCAACACGGTTTTTGACAAAAACGTGGTCGAACAGAATACGTTTGAAACCTATGTACAGTTTCTCGCCTGTGGCATAAACCCAAAAAAAACAACCTTTTTCGTGCAATCTGACATCCACGCCATTCCGTACCTCCAGACCATATTGAATAATGTCGTGACTGTTGCAGAGCTCAAACGCATGCACGCATACAAAGACAAACTGAAAAATGCCAAATCGCATGATCAAATCAGCATGGGGCTCTTTTCGTATCCCGTACTCATGTCTGCAGATATCCTGGCATTTGATGCCGATATTGTGCCTGTTGGCGAGGACCAAACCCAGCACGTCGAAATATGCCGCGAAATTGCACACACTTTCAACAAGCGGTATGGAAACATTCTGAAAATCCCAGAACTTTTTGTACAAAAAGAAGCAGCACGAATCATAGGTATCGATGGACAGCGCAAAATGAGCAAGTCGCTTGGTAACGATATACCTATTTTTGCCGCGGAAAAGGTGGTAAAAAAACAAATCATGGCCATAACTACAGACCCCAATCGTATCCACCCGACCGACCCAGGCGACCCACGCAAAAATGTCGCATTTAGCTATTTGCAACTCATGGATTTTGACTCGGCACAGCTTTCTGAAATGAAAGCGCGTTACAAAAAAGGCACGATAGGCGATGTAGAGGTGAAAACTATCGTTTTTGAAACGTTTATGCGCTATTTTGCTTCAATACGGAAAAACTATGTTGCATTGATGAAAGATAAAAAACATATTATTGATATTCGTAAAACTTGTGCGGAAAAAGCAAACGCTATTGCGTCAACCACACTGCAGCGCGTGAAAAAAACTGTGGGTATTTGATACGTAATTTTCTTTCTATTTTCTCCCTATTATGCTCCAAGTCCGTTATGATTAGAGATAAGTGTTATTCGTCTGTTTAAAAACTATACTATGCGAAAGGAGGTGAAGATATCGTGAAAGAACTACACATGTTGAGCTTTTTGCTCGTGGTGGTAGGAGCCCTTAACTGGCTTCTTGTGGGATTGCTTGATTTCAATCTCGTAACGGCACTTTTTGGGTCCCTACCCATGCTTGAGAATCTCGTATATATATTGGTTGGTCTTGCCGGTCTCTATCTGGTTATGACCCACAATAAGGACTGCAAAATGTGCTCGAAATAACTTCTATTGTTAAATTTTTTGCCTAAACCAACATTTTTGTTGGTTTAGTGGTTTGATGTGGTGATAGAGAAAGTGCGCATTGGTGTATTTTGATATGAAGTTTGACAAAACACTTGTTTCTGCTACAATAGTTCTGCATGAAAAACGTAAGCCTCGTATTAACAACTACCACAACCCGTTAAAAACGGAGGGTGTGTAGTGGCTTACATTTATAAAAAATAACCCTCCAAGCCAGGAGGGCTTTTTTTTGGTGAAAAATGTAAAACTCGAAACGTATACCTTGTAACTTTTCGATTTACAAACTTTCGACGTTATAAATTTTTTGACTTTTATCTAACTTGTCACCCATTATCAATTATAATAATCTTATGAACCAAACAGATCACCTTTCCCAACTACGACACTCAGCAGCCCATCTGCTTGCAGCTGCTGTATTAGAACTATTTCCACAAGCCAAACCAACCATTGGACCACCTATTGAAGACGGATTTTATTACGACTTCGATTTTGGAGAAATAAAAATTTCTGATGAAGATTTACCAAAAATTGAACAAAAAATGAGAGAATTGGTTAAAAAATGGGATTCATTTGAAAGAATAGAAGTAAATAAAAATGAAGCGCTTGCACGATATAAAGACAACGAATATAAACAAGAGCTCATTAACGAATTCGCTGAAGAAGATAAACAACTCAGTATCTACAAATCTGGCAATTTCATCGATCTTTGCCGTGGCGGTCACATTGAACACCCAAATAAAGAACTTAAACACTTTAAACTTCTATCCCTTGCAGGTGCATATTGGCGAGGAAACGAAAAAAATAAGATGCTTACACGCATCTATGGCACGGCATTTGAAAGCAAAGAAGGTCTTAACGAATACTTACACCTCAAAGAAGAAGCAAAAAGGCGCGATCACCGCAAGCTTGGCCAAGAACTCGATTTATTTACCATAAGCGAGGAAGTCGGACCTGGGCTTATTATTTGGCTACCAAAAGGCAACATTATAAAAGAAGAACTCGAAAACTGGGCAAAGTCGGTAGAACAAGAATGGGGATATCAACGCGTCAGCACGCCAAATATCACCAAAGAAAGTCTGTACCACACGTCTGGACATTTACCGTATTACAAAGGCGATATGTTCCCGCCCATGGTGCTTGATGACGGCGAAAATTACTATCTCAAACCCATGAATTGCCCGCACCATCATATGGTGTACAAAGCGCGACCACGCAGCTATCGCGAACTTCCACTACGCCTTGCCGAATATGGTATGTGTTATCGCTACGAAGCGTCGGGCGAGCTATTCGGCCTTATGCGCGTACGCGGACTCGACATAAACGATGCTCATATTTACTGCAGTATCGAGCAGGCCGCTGAAGAGTTTGCAACGGTCATGCGTTTGCATGAATACTATTACAAATCGCTAGGGATAGAAAAATATCATCTTGAGATGGCACTTCGAGATCCTAACAAAAAAGATAAGTATCACGGCGACGAGAAGATGTGGCAGCTTGCAGAAGAGCTTATGCGCAAGGCAGTTGCGCAGGTAGATATCGAGATGGTCGAAGAGCACGGAAGTGCAGCGTTTTACGGCCCAAAAATAGATTTCATTGTCCATTCCTCAATAGGTAGACAGTTTGCGGTTTCCACGAACCAGATTGATTTGTACATGGGAGGCAGATTTGATTTGAAGTACGTATCGCACGATGGCTCCTTGCAGACACCAGCGATCATCCACCGAGCGCCACTGGGCTCTCACGAACGCTTTATCGGATTTCTGATCGAGCATTTTGGAGGGAATTTTCCGCTTTGGCTTACGCCTGTGCAAGTGAAAATGATACCAATCGCAGACCGGCACCAGAAATATGCGCAAAAAATTGGGAAAGAGCTGCACGATGCCAATATTCGATTTGAGATCGATGACCGCTCAGCTTCTATGCAGAAAAAAATACGCGATGCGCAAAAAGAGAAAGTTTATTATATGCTCATCGTCGGCGACAAAGAGATTGAAAAGGGGAGTGTGAATGTACGCATACGAGATGGAAAAAGCAAAGACGTGAGCGTCGAACAATTCGTAAACGAAGCAAAGAAACGCATACAAGAAAAGTCGATTGATTAGTATCTTTTCTTGCAATTGTCCTGATTTCCCTTTATAATTGACAAATTCAATAATTACCAAAATTTATATTGAATAACAGAAACCGAAGATACAAACCATATCAGAAACGAAAATATTACTATCTGAACTATAAAATCGAAGCGCAAGAACTGCGCGTCATAACGGCAAGTGGTGAACAGGTGGGGGTGTTGTCAAAAGACGACGCAATACGAAAAGCAAAAGAAGAAGGCTTAGACCTTGTTCTCATTGCGCCAGCAGCCAAACCACCCGTTGCGAAAATTATTGATTTTAAAAAATTTCTTTATTTAGAAAATAAAAAAGATAAAGAGGCAAAAAAAGGTTCAAAAAAAAGCGGTACAAAAGATGTTAATTTCTCTTTGTTTACTGCAGAAGCCGACTTGCAACGATTTGTGAATCGCTCAATAGAATTTTTAGAAAAAGGAAATCAAGTGCGCATAAACTTAAAATTGAAAGGACGCGAAATGACCAAGAAGCCCATGGCTCTGAAGGCAGTTGCCGAGTTCATCGGCAAACTTGGAGAAGTAAATGTAGCCAAAGAACCACGAATCGAAGGTAGAATCGTCCGAGCGGTAGTTTCCAAAAAAAAGTAATTCACCTTGAAGCTCGCATCTTATATCTTTTAACGTTACAGACTAATTTCATGAAAAAAAACAAACAAAAAACACGAAAATCGGCAGCAAAACGATTCAAAATTACTGGATCGGGAAAAGTTTTACATCGTTCAAAAGGTGCACGACATCTCATGTCCAAAAAGAGCAAAAAAGATATTAGAAGACTCAAACAAGACAAAGAAGTGCAAGGGACATTTAAGAAAAAAATTAAGCAAATGATGGGTAAAGCCTAAGAACAATACAAAATGACTCATGCATAATAAATAATAATTTTGATTTTTTACTTTACATACTATGACCAGAATAAAAGGTGGTACCGTAACAAACCGAAAACACAAAAAAGTTCTTAAACAAGCCAAAGGATACTGGATGGCTCGTCGTAAACAAATCAAAAAAGCCAAAGAAGCAGTGTTGCATGCTGGTCAATACGCTTTTGCCGGCCGCAAACGTAAAAAAAGAGATATTCGCAGACAATGGATCACCAGAGTCAATGCAGCTCTCAAGCAATATGATGTCAAATACAGCGCCTTCATCAAAGATCTTAAAAACGCACATATCGAGCTTGATAGAAAAATATTGGCCCAACTCGCTCTCGACTACCCCAAAACATTTGGAGAAATCGTCAAGTCAACAAAGAAATAAGCTTTAAAACATCGCTTTGTTGTGTATAATCTTCATATGCAAGACGTTGACAACCTATATACCGAAATCGTTACTGACGTCTCGGGAACGACTACGCTATCTCAACTTGAACAAATTGAAATAAAGCATTTTGGCAGGCAAGGTAGCATCAACACTTCACTGCGTAACATAAAACAAATCCCAGAAAAGGAACGAAAAGCCTATGGACAAACAATCAATGAAATAAAAGACAAGGCTTCTGCACTACTTGAAAAGCATCGTCAGGCGCTCATTGAACAAGCCGGCAAAGAAAAAACTGTTGACATAACGCTTCCTGGAAAACACTATCCGCATGGAAGTTTGCACATGGTTTCCTATGCCATTGATGAAATAAGTAAAATTTTTGAGAAAATCGGCTTTATCCGCATGTCGTATCGAGAAGTAGAATGGGAATGGTTCTCGTTTGAATCGCTCAATATGCCCAAAGGCCACCCTGCGCGCGACGATTTCGAAACGTTTTTCATAGAACACGAACCAGATCCCACGCTGGGAAAAATGCTTTTTACCCCTCACACCTCCTCAGGTCAAAACAGAGAAATGAAACGATTGGGAAAACCGCCAATTCGGATGATCAATATGGCTAAAACCTATCGCCCCAACTGGGACGCAAGCCATGTACCCATGTTTCACCAGTTCGAAGGGCTTTGCGTAGACAAAGGAATAAATATCACCCATTTGAAAGGTACAATTGACTATTTCGCCAAGCAGTTTTTCGGCCCAGAGAGGGAAATTCGACTGCGCCCGTTTCATTTTCAGTTTACCGAACCTTCATTTGAAGTCGACATCACGTGTGGTGTCTGCAAAGGAACAGGAACGGTGAATGGAAAAAGATGCAAGCTGTGCAAACAAGGCTGGCTTGAACTGGGTGGCACGGGTATGGTGCACCCCAATGTACTGCGCGATGGGGGAGTCGATCCTGAGGAATACAGTGGCTGGGCATTTGGCTTTGGTGTCGAACGGGTTTATTCAATGAAAGAAGGGCTGAAGCTTGACGATATACGCATTTTGTACAACGGCGACATACGATTTTTAAAACAATTCTAAAGAGAATATTAAATGGAAAATGGTAAAGAGAAAAAAGATAAATTAAAGAAGAGATTGTACGGATTTGTTTTAAAACTCATTAAGACTTTAGAAAATACAAAATATAACCAAACGACGAAAGTGATAAATAATCAATTGTTAAGGAGCAGTACAAGTATTTTGGCTAATTACGTTGAAGGTCAATCGTCATACTCGAGGAAAGAATTCACCAATTTTCTTTCTATTTGTTTGAAATCGACAAATGAAAGCAAAGTTTGGATAGCATTATTAAAAGACACGAATTATATAGAGATAAAGGATGCTCAGGATTTTTTAAAAGAGCTAGATGAATTTTCTAAAATATTCGCTTCAAGCATTTTAACTTTAAAACAGAACAAAAAATAAATTTACAATTTGCTATTTAATATTTAAAATGAATATATTGGTTTCATACAATTGGCTTTGTGACTATCTCGATACAGATGCAAATGCAACTGAGTTGCAAAAATATCTGTCTTTGTGCGGTCCTTCTGTGGAGACTATCGAAAAACGAGGTGACGATACGGTGCTTGATATCGAAATTACCTCCAATCGTATCGATACTGCGAGTATGTTCGGTATAGCACAAGAGGCACAAGCCATCCTTCCCCAATTTGGAAAAAAAGCGCATTTGAAGCAAAACCCGCTCAAAACATACACATTTGATTCAATAGAACTTTCCAATGACTCAGAATATAACCTTTCAATTGAAACTGATGAAAAGCTTAACCCGCGCTTTACTGCAATAGTAATCAAGGATGTAGATATAAAAGACTCTCCAGAATACATAAAAAAAAGGTTGAACGCATGTGGAATAAAAGCAATAAACACGGTGGTAGATATTTCAAACTATCTCATGCTTGCACTTGGTCAACCGGTGCATATGTTTGATTATGATAAAATCGGTGGGGGAGTGATGAAACTTCGAGAAGCACAAAAGGGCGAAAAAATGACAACGCTCGACGAAAAAGAAATAGACCTTGATGACGGCGATATTGTCATCGAGGATGGTTCGGGAACGATCATCGACTTGTGCGGCATCATGGGAGGGCTCAACTCGTCAATCACGCACGAAACAAAAACGATTGTCTTTTTTGTGCAAACCTATGACAAACGACATATTCGCAAGACTTCGATGAGGACCGGACAACGAACCGTCGCAGCAACATATTTTGAAAAAGGACTCGACCCCGAGCGTGTTGAACCAACCTTTGTCTGGGGGCTTTCGCTCCTTACGGAGCTTACTGGCGGAACAATGGCCTCAAAGCTATATGACATATATCCGAGCCCTATGTCAGAAAAAAAACTGACTGTTTCTCAAAAAACCATAGACAACCACATCGGCGTATCGATAGAGCCAAAACAGATTGAGAATATTTTGACCGCTCTTGGTTTTGGTGTAAAAAAAGATGGAGAACAGTACACAATTACCGTTCCTACGTTCCGACTGGATGATATCGAAATCAAAGAAGATATTGTCGAAGAAATTGCACGTGTGTATGGCTATTTTAATCTTCCAAACAATATTCCACCTATGGTGTATATCCCCCAACCCAAGGAAATTGAACTGCAATTTACCATTCAACGCCAAATTAAACTATTGTTAAAGCACGCAGGTTTGAATGAGCTTATGAGTTATTCGATGATTTCCCGTGAATTGATAGAGTTATTTGATATGAAGCCGCGAGATCATCTTAAGCTTTCCAATAGTATTTCTACGGAAATTGAATATTTGCGCTCTTCGCTTGTGCCGTCTCTTGCCATGACCATGAAAAATAACGAAGGATTTTGCGACGAATTGAAGATGTTTGAAATAGCAAAAGTATATGAGAAGAATGGAAAAGATCTTCCAGATGAAATGTTCAGGCTTTCGATTGGGACAAATACTGACTTTTTCGACCTCAAAGGAATTGTTGAGCTTATGTGCAAAGATCTGCACATTAATGAGGTTTCATTTGAAAAAGGCGATCATGCGTTTTTTACCCAGCAGATGCAAGCTCGCGTTACAGATACTCAGGGGGAGTATATCGGTATGGTTGGTATGCTGCACCCGAGGTACACACAAGCCCTTGAGTTCAAAAAGCCAGTCTACATCGCCGAGTTGGATTTTGAGTATCTCAAAACGCACGCTTCGTCGGTGACGACATATATTCCGCCTTCTCAATATGCCACTATTAAGCTCGACGTAAATATTCCCCACGATAAACCCTACGCCGAAGTTGTGGCGACTGCCAAAAAAACGTCAGAGCTTCTTGTTGACATGGAGCTCCTCGGTCTTTACGACAACAAATTGAATGTTCGGATGTATTTTAACGGGAAAACAAGAAATATAACCGAACAAGAAGCAAAAAAAGATTTGGAGACGATTTTAAATAGAATATAAATTCACAATTGAAATTATTATTCTGATGGTTGTTTTCTATCTACAAACTCAACATACTGTATTCCCTGTAGGTTCCCATATTTGTCTGGAATAAATTGGGGCATTGTTGCCCTCCCCTCAGTTATACGCTGTGCATTTGGATCAAGAGTGCTTTCTAAAAATGCAACCTTTCCATCTAATCCAAAAAAAATTCCGTCTTCTATTTTAACAACGTCAGATAAACCATTTTTAGGGTTTACCACTATCCGAAATGCTGTCATTTGTTGCCTTGTTCCACGCGCATCAGGTTTCTTCTCGCCAA
Organism: Candidatus Woesebacteria bacterium; assembly: GCA_020429045.1. Lineage (GTDB taxonomy): Bacteria > Patescibacteriota > Microgenomatia > UBA1406 > GWC2-37-13 > HKST-UBA22. The sequence goes on along the minus strand of JAGQLS010000011.1, from coordinate 26,573 downwards.
ACACAGTATATACACCAATAATACCAGTTTTATTACGAGTTTGTTCGTCATTTGGTCGCCAAACCCCCCCCATCGCCACTACCCTTTCAGGCTTTGTGTTAGGATTTTTCCTTTGTAATTCATATAAATAATTCGGATATGCTTGATCTTGTGATTCCTGAGGTTGGGGAGTTGGAATATCAGGTGTACCGCCATCCATAATAGTAATCTAATTTAATTATCAATAAATATAGTATATCAAAACCTTACTTTTGTTTCAAATTTTTTAGGAAAATATATTTTCAACATATCGGGTAGAAATTGGTACAATACTCCAATATGTACAATTATATTCTTTTTGATTGGGATGGGTGTTTGGCTCACACGTTGCCGCTGTGGATCAAAACCTTTCAAGCTGTGCTCAAAAACGAATATGGCATCGACGTTTCTTTGGAGACTGTAACAAGAGCATATTTTAAAGAAAAGAGAGAGATTGATAAAGACTATCCACAAGTTGAATTGAATGTCTTTTTTTCCCGCGCGATCGATGAACTCATCGCACACAAACACGAAATACTTTTGCAGGATTATGCAGAAGAAATGCTCAAAACATTCAAAAAAAAAGGAAAAACGTGTGCGATTGTATCTTCCTCACCACGACCAGCGCTTGACGAACTGCTTGATGCAACAAATATCAAACGCTATTTTACCGCAGTCTATGGCTGGGAAGATACGGAAAAAAATAAGCCGTATGCGATGCCGCTCCTGTCAGCTATGAATGATATGGGCGCAAAGCCAAGCGAAACAATTATGATTGGCGATACTGATGTCGATATTTTGGCTGGCAAGGCGGCTGGCATTGCGACTGCGTGGTATTTCTCAAAGGAAAACTCTTCTGTGTATGATAAGGATCAATTCGCTCACTTGGAACCGGATTATATTATCCGGCATTTTAAAGAGTTTGTTGATTTGATCACAAAAAAATAGAAAAGGAGTAGAAAAATAATGACTTATAGTATATAATAAAGAATGTCTAATGCTCAAGAAATAGTTGTTTTCGACCCTTCTATAAACCTGATGGCTGATCCTTTAGTTACTATTACCAATAGTCCTTTTCCTTGGACTGATTTGGTAGGATCTGATGTCACTCCTCAGTCTGTTTTTCAAGCTGGTTATAAAGCACCTCATAAAACTGAATCGGTACAATGTATTATAGAAATTTATAATCAAGTTTGCATTTATTTGATGACTTGTCAATTATTTTTAGCAAAACAAATGTTTAATGGATCATTCCCGCCTGAGCTAATTGAAATGCTTATTGAATTAGAATATATAGATCCTCGGAGCAATCTTATTCCTATTTTGATTGATTGCGACGATAATGTGAATATTCCAGCATCAATCGAAGCTTATCTAAAGATATTAAGGACCTATTTACCTTCCGAAACACTCAAAGAGCTAGTTTTTTTCCAAACAGGCGTGCTTGATCTTTGTGATAGTTTTTTACCGGGTTTAGGTGTAAGAATAATTTGTAATATTTTAGATAATGAGCCGTATATATTTGATACTGACATCCCTCCTTTCATTTACTCTTCGCTCAATAATTGAGCTTTTGTTATACTTAAAGATATGAACGTCGATAGGGGATATGTAAAGAAACAAGCAGAAGCTTTGATAGACAAATATACCCTTACCGTGCCGGTTAAGGTCTTTCAACTGGCCGACCTCATGGGCGTACAATGGAAGACCTGCACCCCACTTATCCTCAAAAAAGAACTCATCAAATCTCACCCTAAAACCAAAGACCATGTTGACTCATGGGACAGCGTACTTGGTTTTTACGATGTCAACAAGAAATGTGTACTTCTTAACGAAATCGACCAGCCGATAACCAGACAACGCTTCACCATGGCGCATGAAATAGGGCATATCGTACTCCACGACAGCACCCTCGACCCCATGCACACTATCCATTTGCGAAGCGATTTGATCCAGCCACGGGATACAAAAGAAGCAGAAGCCAACTATTTTGCCGGCTACCTACTTGTGCCCGACCAAGCGCTAGAGGAAAAATTGAAATTTACCGAAGTGTTGAGTGGTGCAGACACCATTGTGAAATCGTTTTCCAAAATGTTTGCCGTGAGCGACGAATCGTTGAGAGTGAGATTAAAAACATTCAAAACCGATTTTCCTGATGTGTGGAACGAATATAATTTATCTGCAAAAATATTTTAGCGTTGATCATGCGCAAAACAATAATGAATACTATGTTTCTCGCCTTGTACAAATTAACGGATGATAAAAGGCACGATGCTTGAAGCGAAAATACAAGTAAGAGACGACAGGGACGACTTGGTTTTAGACTTTTAACTAAATTAAAACACACCATGAATCATAACCAACTCGCAGCAAAGGAAGAAACAATCGTAGAAGAGGCTGAAAAGGCAACCAATGAGCTTGAACTCAAGTACAAAGAACTCGAACTGAAAGAAAAATCCGAATTTCTGAATTTCAGAAAACAGTGGTCAAGTTATCTGCTCATTCTCGTCGTTTTCTTGACTATATTTTACGCATTTTTCTTGTGGGCCATAGGCGCAGGCTGGATAACCATAAAAGACGAGTGGACACTAAGAATCATCATCGTGAGCGGCTTTGGACAAATCCTGGCACTCGCCAAAATCGTCGTCGATTTCCTATTTAAAAAAAAATAAAATATCGAATCAAACTTTATATTTGCTGCGAGGTCGACTACTTTGATTACTCTTCATCCTTCGGGTCTTCGTTGACGCCGATCGTGATCGTCGTATCGCGCGATTTATCTTTCACATTCCATGCTTGCACCTTGATCTTGTGCGTGCCATTTTCCACATTATCGAATGTTGCTGACAACTCTTTGTTGTCACCGCTTACCGCTTTTACCTCTTGGTCGTCGATCCAAAATTTGACCTCGCGGACTGGTTCGAGGCTCGTCAGTTTCACTTCGACGGTGACCGAGTTGCTATTGACCCGTGCGCGGTCCGATGGGGAAGTGATGCGTACCGCGATTTCGTCTCCCTGTGCGTCTGAAGTTTCGGTTGGATAGTGGAACTTCTCATCTTCTTGCTGGGCAGCCCAGGCGTCGATCGCCTCTTGCCACCGATTTTTGCCATCGCCAGAAATCGGATCAAATTCTTCGATAACCACAAATTCTTTTTCATCATAATTACCCGTTCGTATTTCGACATCGTTTGCCAGTTTACCATTGGCCTTGGAGATTTTAAGTTTTTTATAAAATGGGGACTGCTCGGTGGGTTCGGTTCCTTTTATAAAATATTCCGAACGGGTTGGGTACCCATCTTTTGGCAACCCGCCCAAGAATGCGTCGATCTCTTTTGCTTCCACGTCGTCTGGTTTGTCGACTATGCCATCGTCGTACTTAGCAAGCAATTCGCGCATAAAGCTATTCCAAATGGGCGAGGCACCAGTCACTCCTGAGGCGATTTTTTGATTCATAGGAGAATTGTCGTTGTTGCCAACCCAAACGCCCAATGCAATTTTTTTGGTATAGCCGACTGCCCAGTTGTCGCGCTTGTCGTTGGTCGTACCTGTTTTGACGGCAACCGTCTTGCCCGGAATGTTGAGATACGAATTTGGTCCAAATGTGTCTATGCGCGCGTTGTTGTCAGAGAGGATGTGAGAAATGATAAAGCTGATTTCTTTCGAAAGCACTTGTTTTGGTTTCGGATCTTCTTTTTCATATATTTTTTTTCCTTTGAAATCGGTTATCTCAAGAATGCCGTTTGGCTCTATGCGCTCACCACCATTTGCAAATACACCGTAGGCGGTTGTCAGATCGTACAGCGTGGTTTCTCCTCCACCCAAGGAAGCGGATAGTCCGAGATTGGCGATATGAGCGTCTGTGGGTTCGAGCGCCGTCAACCCCATGTCGTACGCCTGTTGGAGAAAATCACGAATGCCAACCATGGCAAGCATCTTGACTGCGGGCACATTGAGCGAATTGCCAAGTGCAAACCTCAGCTGTACCGGCCCACGATATTTAAGATCATAATTTTCCGGCACATAGTCTTCGTCACCTTGGTTAGGAAACACTGTTTGCACATCCATGATGACGCTCGAGGCAGTGTAGCCTTCTTTGAGTGCAACAGCATATTCGATCGGCTTGAGTGTTGAACCTGGCTGGCGTTTGCCTTGCGACACCACATCGAATTTGCCGTATTCGTTGTCATTGAAGTCATAGGAGCCAACATAGGCGACGATGTCTCCCGTGTCTGGTTCTATCGCAACAAGCGCGCCATTGCCGACTTTATAATCCTCAAGCGAAGTAATTTCTTCATTAACGATTTTCTCTGCTTTTTTTTGCAGATCGGCATCAATCGTCGTTTTGACTTTCACCCCTTGGTTTATGAGTGCAGCTCCGTACTCCTTTTCTAGTTGTTCTTTGAGATGAAATATGAAGTGAGGAGCTGTTGCGGTAATTTTTGGAGAAGAAAACGTGACCGAATCGAGCTTTTTGAGTGCGTTTTGCTCTTCTTCTTTGGTAATATATTTGTCTTCGCGCATGCGGCGCAAGACATCTTTGGTCCGCGACTTCCACGCGTCTTTGGCACCGATAAACGGAGAATAATACGACGGGCTTTGGGGAAGACCGGCTAGAATTGCTGACTCGGTAAGATCAAGCTCGTTTACGTCTTTGTCAAAATATCCTTTGGCGGCAGAACCAACACCCCAGAAGCTGCCGCCATAGGGCGCTTCGTTGAGGTACATAGTAAGAATTTCGTCTTTTGTGTAGCGCTTTTCCGCTTCGTAGGCAAGTATTGCCTCTTTGATCTTGCGGGGAAGGCTGCGCTCCGATGTGAGAAGTACATTTTTGATGAGTTGTTGCGTGATGGTCGAGCCTCCTTGTGGGCGACCCAACAGGTTCATGATCGCAGCACGAATAATACCGGCTTGCGAGATACCTTCGTGCTCGTAGAAATGCTTGTCTTCGATGGCGACTGTCGCCTGCTTGAGCGTTTGGGGAATGTCTGCAGCATCGACTGACACTCGATTTTTGTCTTTGTAGAGTTCGTAGAGCACTTCGCCGTTGCGGTCGTAAAAAACGGTCGAATTGGTACGCGCTTCGGACAATTTTCCCGGTGCAGGCAAATCGCGCCCATACCACGCAAAGAGGAGAAACGCACCGATATAGCCTACAATGGCAAGGATAATGACTGCAATAATGCCACGATAGATAAGCTGCTGCTTGTTGAGTTTAAAAAGCGAGGATGGGGAAAAGGTGAATCCAAATGAAGATGATCCTTTTTTGATGCGTCTGAGTCGTTTGGGTCTGTAAGCCATAGCATCATTGTAGCAAATGTTCAAGGTAAATGCAGATTTCTCTCGATCTGTTGACGAGTGGATGTAGTTGCTCAAGTGAGGGAAAGTTGATTCGATTTTTAAGGCAATTTAATGTTAGAATAATGAAATGAAACAACTAAAAAAACTGTTCAAGCCTAAAAATATTGTGAAAATATTTATCATTATCGCTTCATTGCTTCTTATTATCTCCAGCCTTGCCCCCGCGTTTTTTTATTAAAACTTGAAGCGTGTAATATATAACTTTATCGACTTTATAGACTTTTTGACTTTATACTATACTATCTCCATGCTGGAAACCCCTATCGACACACTTCCGCGCACAAGCGCAAAAACCATCGCAAAACTCCAAAAACTCGGCGTACACACCTACAACGACCTTCTGCATTACTATCCCTTTCGGTACGATGATCTACACGAAATATCACCCATCTCTCTTTTAAGACCAAACGAACTCGTGACCATCCACGGCACAGTAGAAACAATGAAAAACCAGCGCACCCGGAGAGGCATGTACATACAAACGTGCACCATAGCGGATGAAACGGGAAAAATCACGATCACATGGTTTAACCAGCGTTATCTCGCGCAGATCATCAAACCCGAGGAACAAATTGCCATTTCCGGCACGGTACAACCGTATCGAGGCGCACTGACTATACAACCTACAGCGTTTGAAATAATAAACGGAAATGAGCTCATTCACACAAGCCGCATCGTGCCCGTGTACCCGCAAACTCGAGGGCTAAGCTCAAAAACAATTCGGGAAAAAATGTGGTACATACTCTCGCTTTTTCAAAAAGAAGATATTGAAGAATTGCTTCCTGAAAAAATGATCGCTGCGCATCGTTTGATGCCCCTCAACCAAGCGTTGGTGCAAATTCACTTCCCTTCTTCACAAACACTGTGCAAAAAGGCGCGCAAACGTATAGGAACAGATGAACTGTTTGTCCGCATCCTAGCATCGCGGCTGGTCAAGAAAGATTGGGAAGAACAACAAGTGACTCAGGCCATGACGATCGGTAGCGATGTAAAAAAACACGTGAGCACCTTCATAACAAACCTGCCGTTTGAACTGACCACGGCCCAGAAAAAAGTGGTGAAAGAAATAACCGCAGATCTGCAAAAAAAGAAACCAATGAATAGATTTTTGCAAGGAGACGTGGGATCGGGAAAAACGATTATTGCTGCAATTGCAGCCTGCATCTGTGCGCTCAATGGCATGCAAACCCTCATCATGGCGCCGACCGAAATTTTGGCACGACAACATTTTCAAAGCCTTTCAACGCTTTTTAAAGATATGGATATAACGATCGGTCTGCAAACCGGCTCAGAAAAACAGCTCAAAACAAAAAAAGAAATATTTGATATTGTTGTGGGGACACACGCGCTCATAACTAAGAGTGTGTCGCTTGAACGCGTGGGGCTCGTGGTCATCGATGAACAGCACCGTTTTGGCGTCAAACAACGAGCCGCGCTGCGAGAAAAAGGTGTGCATCCGCATGTTTTGACCATGACGGCAACACCCATCCCGCGCACCGTGATGTTGACACTATATAGCGAGCTTGATGTCTCGATAATAGACGAGATGCCCAAAGGAAGAAAGGTAATAAAAACCCACGTGGTGCCCAAAGTCAAACGTGCAGCTGGCTACGAATGGATCAAAAAACAGATCGCGCACGGTGACCAGGTGTATATCGTCTGCCCGCTTGTCGAAGAGACAGAAGCTGAAACCATGCAATCGGTGCGTGCGGCAACCGCAGAATACGAACATCTCAAAAACACCGTGTTTAAAAATCAAACCCTAGGACTTTTGCATGGAAAGATGAAAGCAAAAGAGAAAAAAGAAGTCATGGACCGATTTCGCGATGGTGCGTGCGATGTCCTGGTCTGCACATCGGTTGTCGAAGTGGGTGTCGACGTGTCAAATGCGACCATCATCGTGCTTGAGGGTGCCGAGCGATTTGGCATGGCACAACTTCACCAACTGCGCGGTCGGGTTGGCAGGGGAGAGAAGCAGTCGTATTGTTTGCTTTTCACATCTGATGAATACAATAAGCCTACCGAACGATTGGTATTTTTCAGCAAGCACGATACGGGACTTGAGCTTGCAGAATACGACTTTCGTCATCGAGGCCCCGGAGAAATGCACGGTACACGCCAGCATGGCTACGATGACCTCAAAATTGCCGAGCTTTCCAACACAAAATTTGTCAAAGAAGTAAGCGAAATGGTTGGCGAATTTATGATAAATTATAAACTTAGCTCGTACAAAAAATTAGAACAAATTGTTCAAACATACAGCATTCATCAAATCGCGAAAGATTAGAATTATTTACAAATGAGACGCACCGGAGAAGATGAAGCATACCGCTATAACAGTGTTCTCTTGACAGCAGCACTAATGGCTGGCATAATAGAGATGTACTTTTAAATATCCTTGCATTTGGGGTTGAAAGTCAGAAATGGCTCTACTGCAGAACACTAGTAGACTTTGTATTCAAAGTATCAAACGTGTTACGATGAGGGAATGTCGCCCCTCCAGCTCCAAATGTGAGGATATTTTTTTAAGTATGTTTGTCTGCGTAACCAAAAAATTGTCACTACAAATAAAGTTTCTTCTGTAAGGTCTTTTTTAGCAACACGCGCCTTTTTCAAGGAACAGATGTAAAATCGAGAGTCATATTTTTTAATAAAACAATAATCGCCTCTTTTGCTTTCTATATTAGCATGAATTGTGTCTGGGTATCGAATGATTTTAGGAAGATTTTTTATGCAATCATAAAACTCTATTGACGGTTTTTTATCATATAAGTGCTTAAGAACTCTTGTGGTTATATAAACCTTATTCGATTTTATATCTATAACTCGAGAAACTACTTGAGTTAATGAAGTTATTTTTGTAGCTTTTAGAAATACATGTTTCTTTTTCTCGGTTTTGTAGACATATTTCTTAAATAGCGTATATGCTCCCATTATGAGTAATTGTATAAATAATTATTTTCTTTTTCAACTTCTTGTTGCATTCACACAAAAAAACATTGCTTGTTTTCATAACGTTTGCGTACTATAATTGTGACTGTTAATTTCATCCATATAACACCATGGCACCATTACCAAAACGTAAAATTTCAAACGCCCGCAAAGGCAAACGCATCTTGGACAAAAAGCGCAAAACCACCTTACCACAGCTTGTGACCTGCAAGGAATGCGGAAAAAAGAAAAAACCCCACATGCAATGCAAATACTGTGGAAAATAAACTTTTTTTGATGCGCGCTGCCTCGATTAACATATTTCCTTAAAAATACCGTGGATTCACGACACCTTCAAAGAATCGAAATCGTCCAGGACCTTTTTGCGCGTGAATTTCACGATCCGACTTCTCCACAGGAACAAACTGACAAACTTCCTGACACCATAGACGACATCCTCAAGCATAAAAAAGAAATCGACGCTCATATCGAAACACATGCACCCAAATACCCGATCGATAGAATCTCCAAAGTTGATGTGAATATTTTACGTTTGGCCCTATATGAAATGCTCTATGACAAAAAACAGCCGGAAAAGGTAATCATCAACGAAGCGGTTGATTTGGCAAAAGAACTTGGCAACGAACGTTCATATGCGTTTGTTAATGCGGTCTTGGGATCGTTTATGAGTTCGCGCACTGTGTAATTTTTGTATCAGCATGTTTCAAAAATTAGAAAAACAAATCAACATCACTTTTCATAACCAACAATTATTGAAAAATGTGTTTGTGCATCGTTCATATTTGAATGAGCATCGATCATTTTCTTTGCCTTCAAATGAAAAGTTGGAATTTCTGGGTGATAGTGTATTATCCCTCACGACTTCAATTTATTTGTATAAAGAATACCCCCAATTACACGAAGGCGACTATACCGACATAAAAGCAGCTATTGTTCGCACCGAAAGCTTGGGAGAAGCGGCAAAAAAGCTCGATTTAGGTTCTCATTTGTTGCTTTCAAAAGGTGAAGAGGCAAGCGGAGGGAGAAGCAAAATTACACTCCTTGCTGATTGTATGGAAGCACTTATCGCAGCCATTTTTATTGATCAGGGATTTGAAAAAGCATATATGTTTATCGCTGATCATCTTTTTGGCAACACCTTGAAGGAAATTATAGAAAGCAAATCGTATCTCTCACCAAAAAGCCACTTGCAACAATGGACCCAGGCTCGTTACAAACAATTACCAAAGTATAAACTCGTCTCAGAAAAAGGTCCTGAACACGACAAAACGTTTACTATTGAGGTGCGCGTCAAAGATCAATCAATAGCCCAGGCAAGCGGTGACTCAAAAAAGAAGGCTGAAGAGAAGGCTGCTGCAAATGCGCTGGAAAAACTTAAAGGTTGATTGTACAATTAACCTTTATAGCTTGCAGCTTGAAACGTGTAACGTAAAACGTATAATGTGAAGCGAAGATACCGTATTTTCGAAGACCTGCCCGTCCTGCCCGCCGAATCGGAGGGCGAATCGGCGGGGAATGACAGTGTTTTAATGATTTCATGATATATTGTTTTAATGTTTTATTGATTTTATGATTTATTGACTTTTTTTAATTAACTAACTATATATGGCAGTAACACTCAGACTTATGCGATTCGGTAAAAAACACCGTCCGTATTATCGTATCGTTGCGCTCGACAAGCGCAAAAAAAGAGACGGCGCATACAAGGAAAAGGTTGGCTCATATGATCCTATGAAAGAACCGGCCGAAGTGCTTATAGACAAAGCAAAATATGAATACTGGACCTCAAAAGGTGCAATTATCTCTGAAGGATTGCGCAGACTACTCAAAAACAAGAAGAATGTCACGTTCACCTAAACACATCTTCATTTATATATTTACCATAACTCATTTCGCCGACATTTCCTGTACTATTTCATCCATGACATTGCGGTCGTCTTCTGAAATCGTAACATCCTCGTTTGCAGATTCTACTTGCTCTAATACAAACGGTTTGTGAAAAAAATGTATTCCAATGGTGGCATTTTGAGACTCATAGGGGTTGACGTCTATTTGTTCTATCGTTATGAGCCTGCCGCTACCATATCGATAGTTGGAAAGAAATGACTCAAGACTCGACGTATTTGAAGCAAGCTCTAAATCAAGTGATAGTTTTTCTTGCGTCGTTTGTTCAAGGTCAATTGAGTAGGAATTGATGTGTGCCCCCGATTTTTCCTCGAGCTGATCAAGGGCAGAAATGAGTTCAAAATAGCCTTCGTTGTCGGGTATCAGCTTGTCAAGTGCGTCGTTGTAGATTTCGATTGATCCAAGAATCCGTTTGTTATTTTCCAGCAATGCAACATCTTGAGACAACAAATCTTTCTGCGTTTTCTCCTGTTGGAAAACCTGAAATGTATCTTGTAATACAAATGTGAGCCATGCAACGAGTAATAAAAGTGCCAAATCGATCAGCACAATAGTAAGCGTGCCGGTAAAATGGCTGTTTCTTATTATTTTTTTTATATCTGGTAGTTTAAATTCCATGTTGAGCTTTGAATGTTCCTTCCAAATCAATAACAAATAATCCTCCTGATTCTGCTGGGGCTGTTTCAAACGACGTTATGGTCAAAGAATCGAAATGGTCGACCACGGTTTTGTCTTCGAGGCTTTCAAGAAAATGGATTGATGTCTCATAATCTGGTAGACCCACACTGATTTTAAATGCTCTGTTTGCGTCGAGTGTAAAGTGCGTAATAATTGTTTGATTGTCGATCGATTGAAATACATCAGATACCGTTTGATAATAGTAGGCAACATTGGCATCTTGAGCAAGATAGTTTTTTAATAAACCGTATTTGAATGTGAAATATTTTAAGTCTGTTGTGAATGCAAGATTACTATCGACAAATTCTTTGAGTACCGTGGATTCTTTTCTTGTTTTTTTCAATTGTTGAGAAACATACAGCATTCCGACAAACTCAAAAGATAAAACGACCACGGCAACAATAATGAAGATCCGCCCGTAATGCGTGATGCTTTTAAACATCTTCGTCTCCGGATCGTCAGGGGTCAAACTGGAAAACAAATTAATTTTTCTCATCTAATATGTCCCGCTATAACTGATACAAAGCTGCTGAGACTATCGTTAAACGCTTTAGTTATGGGATTTTTGATGACAAATGATTGAAGCGGAAAAGGTGCGGTCGGTAACGAAGTCTTTGTTTGAATCACGGAATGAATGCTTCCAATATAGTTGTCGTAGTTGAACATATAGATATTTTTTACCGAAACATTGTGCTTGTTGCGTGCTTGCAGTAACGTTTTTTCTATCTCAACTAACAATTCGTTGAAAACAGGATACACGAGAGAGTAAAGATTCACCGAACCGCTTGAGGAAAAACCAATTTTTTTGAGAGCATCAAATGTTTGTTCATCATTCCATCCAAAATTAATTTTTATATCTCGTGCGATGATTTCAAGACCAATGTTGGTCGTTCTTGTGAGTTGAAAATGGGGAAGTGCCGGATTAACTAAATAAATTGAGCTCCCTTCATAACCAAAATTGATGATGATCGAAGGCTCTTTGCTTGGCTTAAATACTTCTGAAACAAAGCGCCCCAGCGAACTGAGTTCGTTCTCGAGCGAATGGGGCTCAAGACCAATGATTTCAAGCGTTCGACTAATATGATCGACAAATTTCTTCTGAGAGGCAACGATAAGTACAAGCAGTTTGTTGTCTTCAAGCTGCGAAATTACTTCGATATCGATATACACTTCGTCAATCGGGAGGGGAATAAATTCATCAGCTTGCAGACGAATGGATTTCACCAGTTCTTCTTCTTTCAAATTGGGCATGATAAGGATTTGTGAATAGGTCATGGAGTCGGGGATGATGACTGACACTTCGTGCGCCTTGATGTTGAGGTTTGTATAGAGTTCTTTTATAACGTCGGATTGTTGTTTTGCCGTCACTTCGTTGATGTTGCTGAAAAATTCGTTTGTCGTGTTTTCAACTCCTAACGAAAGGAGTTCAACGCCTTTTTTAGTGAGGCGCAAATGCCCCATGCGCGTGTGGAGATTGTTGATATTAAGCGACAACAGATTAACAGCCATGTATACAGATTATCAAATACAATCTCCCGAAATCAATACGTGACATGGAAGTGTGGGTGGGAAGACCTTTTCAATTGCAAAAGTAAATGAACGGGTGTTCTTAATCGTCCCATATTGGATGGTTTAGGGGCGCAAAACAACTTTTGTTTTGTATGGAAGGAGTATGGTTTCCTCAGTTTGTGAAGAAAATGATACGTCAAATGAAAATTCGACAATTGTTGGACTCGAAGAGGTATTTTTTCGACAGCGGATCAAAAAGTCGTCTACTGTTATTGCATCGGAGTGGATTTGGCTCTGATTGATCCCGTCATCGACAAAGAGTGCAGTGCCGCTATATGACCAATTGAATGTTGCACCAGATTTGTCGACAAAGATAAAATCATCGCCAGCTGTCGAGGAATAGGTGCTTCCTGCTGCATTACAAATTGGGTTGAGCGTGCCTCGGTCGTCTACGATAGACGATGCATCACGGATGATTCGCTCGCGGATGTAGGAGTACATATAGTCTCCTTCGCGTTTCGTTTTGGTGAGGGCATAGACTCTAAATTGCTGTTCGGTGATAACATAGAGAATCGAAAAGACCGTAGGAAGAATGATCGTCAAAACGAGCATGACAATAATCATTTCAAATAAAGTGAATCCTTGAGTTTTATTCTTATTATGAACTGGCATCAGTACCATGGAAAATAAATAGTTTGTAATGTAACGCTCTGGTTTTTCTCTCCTTCGACCCAACTGACTACAACCGAAGCGGTAACCTGCGACTGGGTTGCGTTTGTTGTGAGGGTGAGTTCTCGTTTGTAAATTTGAGGCACGCGTGTGCCGATGCCGTCGGCCGTGGTACAGGCGCCTTCTGCAAAATCGCTCAACTGATCTTCAAGCTCAAGTTCGTTATTTAAACAATACACGGTGCCGGAGACAGACGATGCATCTACCACTGTTTGCCAATTTGTTTCTCGTTCGCCATCAAGCCAGGCTTTGGTATCTTCGGTGTAGTAGGAAGCAAGCGCTTTGTGGCGATTCACATTCAACACGAAGAGTAGTTTGATGACATACCCTGCTGCGGCGACTAAGATGACGCTTATGATTGATACGAAAATAAGTATTTCGATGAGCGAAAATCCTTTTTTGGAAGCATGTGATGTCATGATGAAAAAATCAACAACTATACAGTTCTCCCTGGGTTATATTGCCAAGTGTGTCGATATCAAGATCGAGACAGCGAGAGATATTCTCTTTTTTCAATGTGATGGTGCGGGCAGAATTGATATTTCCCAATGGGTAGGTAAATAGCACGAGGTCGTTAGAAATAGGATTTGTAACGATACTTTCAACTAGTGTGTACGATTCGACTTCGGTTGTTGTGTCGCATGTTTGGATAAGAGAAAATGTTTGTGAAGAAGGAACAACAGAAACGGTATATCCTTGGAAATTGGTGCACGATAGATCTTCGATAAGCCGTGCCGTCGTATTGGATCTGGCTTTGGCAAAAAGTTCGTTGACAAATTCTGCGTCGCTTTCGAGCAATTGTTTTTGGGAAGAATAATTATATGAGGTTGCGCCAAGTCCAGTAAAAATACCAATTATTATCAGAACGAAAATGATCTCGAGTATCGTAAACCCTGTGCGCATACTTTATCTTATCAAACCTACAACATAGGAAACAATTGAGAATTGAAAAGATACGCTGATGAATGAACGTATGATATGTGATTTTCGAAGATACTATTTAAAGAATGCTGTGATATTGTTCTTACATTATATACCCGGCGTGATAAAGCCAGGCCCAACAACGTATGCAGACCCATCATCAAGTGTCGTCGTGAGTGTGTACGAAGAACACAGGTTGCCCGGTGTATTGTCGCACAAAGGCGAGTCGGGAAGCGCGCTATAATCATAGTTTGTATTGCTTGCTGGATCGGTAGGAAGCGTACGAAGATATGTTGGTACCAAAAACGGGGCGAGGTCGCCACTCACTGGATATGCACGATTTGGCTGATCCATACGGTAAAGTTCTAGAGCAGAGCGTATTTCTTCAAGGTCTGTTTTCCTTCTGTTGTCACGGGCGTCGCGCGTTTGATTGACAATGCTTACTGAAAGAAGGGAAAGAATTGACAGAAGTAAAACAAGGGTAATGACGATTTCGATAAGGGTGAATCCTGATGAATGATTCTTCATAAGTATTATTTACAGTAGGACGGACAGGTGTTGCCGGGCGAACATGACTCAAAGCATGTCGTTGAGTAACATACTGCACAAGCACCTTTTCCATAATCTTCAAAGTTGCATCCGATGGGGCAGGTGGTACACAAATCTGCATATTCTTCTGCACAACTTCTCCTTACCACACAGCCGGTGAAACAATAATTGTACACACAATTTTGACACTCAGCTTGGTATACATTTGAGAAAGGATCGCATGTCTCGGGACAATAATTGTACTGCGGTTGGGTTATGGTTGGGGTGAGGTCATTTATGTTATCTGGCATGCCGGTACCTTCGGGCATGACGCTTGGAGAAGCTTGGGCGATAAGACCCGTATAGTCTGGACCAACTTGATAACTGGTTCCTCCTTCAAGCGAAGTAACGAGATGATATGAGTTGCATAGATTGCCAGGCGTGTTGTCGCATGGTGGAGAATCGGGTAATGCATTATATTCGTACACTTCCTTTGTCAGTGGATCAACCGGGAGTTGTTGAAGGTATTGGGGCACCAACGCCGTAAGGTTGCCGTCGATTGGGTAAGCGGCGCTTATACTGTCGCTTTTGTAGATTTCAAGAGCAGAACGTATCTCTTCCAGGTCTACTTTACGGCGTGCGTCGCGGGCAGTACTCGAATAGCCGGTGTAGCCGACAATGCCTATCGAAATGACTGTTGCAAATATACCAAGTGCGATAATCATTTCGATGAGCGAAAAACCCTCACGTAAAGATATACAACGCTTCATGTAAAAATCATAGCAGATTTTATAGTGTTCGTCACTATGCAAATTTACAGTACCACGTGCTCAATAAGTACGCGATCAAGAGAAAGTTGTGGGTTGAAATTGTTGCTCTGAATATAGTGAATAGCAGATATGATGGCGCGAACGGTCGCTGTTGCATGTGGCTGACCTTGCTTCATGCGCAATCGAAAATATTCAAGCTGTTCGTGTAACAAGGCTATGGCTTCATCTTTTGTGGTGACCGTTGCCAACGTTATATCGTTCAAAAGAGTTACTTGGCTATGGGTAAATCGATAATTGTTCGTTTTTTGAATTGGTTGTGTGGAATGGTGCACGAACTCTTCTTCAATCATCATATATTGAGAGCGGGAGCGTATGGTTGGCAAAACAGATTCAATATTGGAAACAAATAAAATAAATAAATGACTTTCGGTCTCTTCCTCAAGAAGTTTCAGCATGGCGTTTTGCACTTCCGAGCCCGACTGATCGAAATTATACAACATAAACATGTGCTTCGTACTGCCGGCGTGAGTTATGTACCGGATCATGTCGCGCACCTGATCGATAGAAAGTCTGGTTTTCTCAGGTCGAATAGTATGTACTGCATACGAACTGATCTCAAAATCCTTTTGTAGCTTAAAAGCGATCTCTTCGCCTTTTTTAATCTGTTTTGTATGGATAATACGCGGATACATAGGAGTGATTGCATTTTAGCACAAAAATCCCTAGTATGAATATTATGACATTTTCGCCGAAAACATTTCTTGCTCATCTTGTTGAAAAAAATATCATCGCGCAGGACGCTGCTCAGCAATACGAACTGGATTCATTGAAAAAAAATGTTGAAATTGATCAATACCTCCTTCAGTACACCAACATCAAACCAAATCTCATATTGAAATCTAAAGCTGAACTGTTGAATGTGCCGTTTGTCGATATTGTCAATACGGCAATTGACCCTCAAGCGTTGAGTCTCATTTCACAAACGCTGGCACAGAAATATACGATTATGCCGTATTTGTTTAATCAAAAAACACAAACGGCCTATATCGCAAGCACTGATCCGCTCAATATTACCCTTCTTAATTTTCTTGAAACAAAAACAGGCATGAAAGTCGTAATGGCTCTTGCCGGAGAAGAAGATGTCCTCAAAACCATAAATGTGGCTTATGCTCGCAACCTGTCACCTGAAGTAAAGGAGGCCATAGAGGACATCCGTCCTGGGCGATTGATTCAAACCAAAGATACCAGCAACGATGTAAGTTCTGCGCCTATTGCCAAAATCGTCAATACTATTCTCGACTATGCCGTCAAAAGCCGAGCCTCTGACATCCACATCGAACCTGAAGAAATAAAAACACGCGTGCGGTATCGTATCGATGGCATTTTGCAGGAAAAATTGACCCTTCCTATAAGCATTCAGCCTTCACTTGTTTCGCGTATCAAAATCCTCGCAGGTCTCAAAATCGACGAAAAGCGCGTACCGCAAGATGGACGCTTCACCTTCAAATCCGATGAGATGGAGGTTGACTTGCGTGTTTCTACGCTCCCAACGGTTTTTGGTGAAAAGATCGTCATGCGTCTGCTTCGCAAGTCTGGCGGTATGCCAAGCCTGAAAGAACTTGGGCTGCGTGATATTCAACTGAGCCAATTTGAGGAGGGTATAAAAAAATCGTACGGCATCATCCTTATCACCGGACCAACGGGCTCTGGTAAAACAACCACGCTTTATTCTGTGCTGAGCAGGCTCAACACCAAGGCAGTCAACATCATAACGCTCGAAGACCCGGTTGAGTATCAAATTGAAGGAATTAATCAGGTGCAAGTCAACCAGCAGGCTGGGCTAACCTTTGCAACAGGACTGAAAGCGTTTTTACGTCAAGACCCCAATATCATCCTTGTGGGAGAAATTCGCGACACTGAAACAACGCGTCTTGCTGTGCAGGCTGCATTGACAGGCCACTTGGTCTTTTCCACGCTGCATACCAACGATGCGGCAACAGCCATACCGCGTCTTATCGATCTTGGAGCAGAACCGTTTTTGATCGCATCGGTGCTCACTATGTCTGTTGCCCAAAGAATCGTGCGTAAAGTGTGTGAACATTGTAAAGAATTTTATGAACCTCCTGCAGAAATTCAGGAAGACATCAAACAACTCTTGGGCGATTTGCTGCCAAAAAAATATAAAGACGGTCAACCAATCCGCCTGACCAGAGGGAAAAAATGTGACGAGTGCAATGGTTCGGGTTATTTGGGAAGAATCGGTATTTTTGAAG
Source organism: Candidatus Woesebacteria bacterium (assembly GCA_020429045.1). GTDB lineage: Bacteria > Patescibacteriota > Microgenomatia > UBA1406 > GWC2-37-13 > HKST-UBA22. The sequence goes on along the minus strand of JAGQLS010000011.1, from coordinate 8,932 downwards.
TATTGAAAGTAACACAGGAAATCAATGATTTGATTATCAAAGAAGCATCCTCGCAAGAAATAGAGCAAATGGCTATCAAACAAAGTATGATATTAATAAAGCAGGATGGATTTTTGAAAGCGCTTGATGGCATCACGACGCTGGAAGAAGTTATGCGCGTGACCGAAACGTGAAACGTGCAGCTTGAAACATGTAACTTTAAACGTGAGCGAAGATATCTATTTTTGAAGGACCGACCATTGACTTTGCTTAAGGAGCGATCCTGGACTTTGTTTCAGGAAGCGAAAAAGGGAAAGTATTGTTCATTGTTTTCTTGACATATTGTTTTATTGATTTATTGATTTAATGATTTTATGGTTTCATGATTTTTCCCTAACATCTAACTATCTAACAACTAATTATCTAGCCTTATGACAGACCTTACATTACTATTTGCCACCGCCGTTGAAAAACGTGCATCCGACCTACATATCATCTCGGGGTACGAACCCACAGTGCGTATTTTGGGTAGGCTCATCCGTATACGAAATGCCGGCACGCTCACCGGCAAAGAAACCGAAGCGCTTTTAAGCAGTATTTTAACCGATCAACAAAAAAGCGAGCTTCAAGAAAATAGAGAACTGGATTTTGGCTACCAGTGGAACACCTATCGCTTTCGTGTCAACTACTACTATGCACAAGGAGGACTTGCAGCTGCGTTTCGTCTCATCCCTAAACGCATCCCCACCATAGACGAACTTCACCTTCCCAACGCATTTCACAAATTTACCCAACTGAGCGACGGATTCATCCTGTTTACCGGCCCGACTGGCGAAGGAAAATCAACCACTATCGCGTCGCTTTTGCAGGAGATCAATATCTCTCAAGAACAGCATATTGTCACCATCGAAGATCCTATCGAATATGTTTTCGAATCGGGTAGATCGATTATTTCGCAACGCGAGCTCCATTCTGATACCTATTCGCTCAAACGGGCACTACGAGCTGTATTGCGAGAGGATCCAAATGTCGTACTGGTGGGCGAGATGCGTGATTTTGATACCATAAGTTCTGCCCTTACGATTGCAGAAACCGGACATTTGGTTTTTTCAACACTGCACACAAGCAGCACGCACGAAGCCATAAACCGTATCATCGATGTCTTCCCCGCGGCTCAGCAAAACCAGATTCGATCGCAACTTGCTTCGGTACTTAAGGCGGTTGTCACTCAACACCTGTTGCCCAGCTCCGATGGTAAGTCGCTTGTGCCGGCAGTAGAAGTACTTATCAACAATTCAGCAGTGAGTGCGCTCATCCGCGATGCCAAGACGCACATGATCGACAATGTCATCGAAACTTCAGAAGAAGAAGATATGATTCTTCTTGAAAAAAATTTGGCAAAGCTCTATCAAACGGGTGTTATCGCAAAAGAAACGGCTCTTGCTGCGGCTCAACGGAAAACGCTCATCAAAAAATTTATTGGTTAATGTATGAGATTTAGCTACACCGCAATCAGCAACGGAAAAGAAGTGAAAGATACGCTCGAAGCAAACAGCACCAACGAAGTGGTGGAATTTCTTAAATCGCAAGGCATTTTTCCCATAAACGTCGTTGAAAAAAAAGCTTCACTTCTGGACAGAATTATGGGGCTGTTTGATAGAGTGTCATTTTCCGATGTGACCTTCATAACAAGACAGCTTGCCATCATGCTCGATGCCGGTCTGACGCTTATCGACTCGTTGGAGATTATCAAAAAACAGACCAAAAAAAAATCACTCGTTGCACTTGTCTCGGATATTGATAAAAGTTTACGGGAAGGCTCTAATTTTTCTCAAGCTATCACGCGTTATCCGAAATATTTTAGCAATTTTTATATTGCACTGGTCAAATCCGGTGAAGCCTCGGGAAAACTAGATATTGTTCTGAGTAAGCTCGCAAAAAACTTAGAAGATGCGCGTACATTTCGTAAAAAAATTCGCAATGCCATGATCTACCCGGTGGTCATAATCATTGGTATGATAAGTATGATTTTTGTTTTGCTTACCTTTGTGGTGCCGCGCTTGCTTGAGCTTTACGGTGAATTTGACGTCGAACTCCCTGCGACAACGAAAGCCCTTATTGCCATTTCTTCTTTTTTTGAATCGAATTGGGTGTATATTCTCATTTTTGTCGGAGTTATAGTATTTGGCTTACGACGACTGCTCAAAACAACACTTGCTCGCTCAATAAGCAATAAAATAATGCTCGAATTACCGGTTGTCGGACCGGTAATAAAAACCTCGAGTTTGGTCGATACGACCCGCACGTTGTCGATTCTTATCAATTCGGGCGTTTCTATCCTGGAAAGTTTGGAAATCGTCACCGATGTGAGTACGAACCTTGTGTACAAAAATGCATTTAAGGAAATTACCAAAAAAGTAGAAAAAGGATTTTCGTTGGGTCAATCTATGTCAAATGCGCAAGTTTTTCCCGAGACACTTGTACAAATGGCTATCGTGGGAGAGCAGACTGGACATTTGGATGAAACACTTTCTAAAATTTCTGAATATTATCAAACAGAGTCTGAACTTGCCATCCGAGGGCTCCTTTCGCTTGTAGAACCAAGCATTATCGCTGTACTCGGGCTTGTGGTTGGACTTCTCGTTTCTGCCGTCATAACGCCTATTTTTTCGCTGACAAGTTCGATATAGCAGCATAATCATGAGACTGCGCTGTCGCAAAAAGGTGGTGTTTTTTTGGTTTTTTGTTTCCCCCTTGACACGTTTTTGTGAACACTCTATAGTGAATATATATTATTAAGTTCTTATGTTATTTATGCAAAAAACAAAAAAAGGTTTTACATTGGTAGAACTGCTTATCGTTATCGGTATTATTGGTGTGTTGGCAGTCACGCTTATGCTCGCACTTAATCCCGCTGAAGCTCAAAAAAGAGCAAGAGATGCAAAAAGACTCAAAGATATGCAAAACTTACAAGCGGTACTTGAACTATACATGAACAGCGATGAAGATATTCCAGCAAATCTTAACGTAACCACCACGAACGTAGCTGCTGGTACGCAATCTGAACCTTGTGATAGTAACTGGACAACTCTTAATCTTTGCAATTACACAAGAACGGTTCCTGTTGATCCGGTAAATGCAACCTCTCGAACAATAATGACAGCAAATGGAACCCCCGTTAATAACATAACGATAATATATCGTTTGCGTATCTCTAGTGGAAATTATGAAATAAACACTCGGCTTGAAGCTGAAGACAGTGCTTCAACTATTGGTGGAGATGGTGGAAATTCTCTCGTATGGTATGAGATATTTTCAGGACCAAACGATCTTTTGACCAACTAATATAACCAGACAATTAGTAAAAAACCCGAACATATCTGTTCGGGTTTTTTTATGCCCGTTTGTAGCTTGAAACTTATACCTTAAAACGTAAAACTTGTAGCGAAATAACCAAAATAGATGACATGTCAATGAATTCTACGACTTACTGCGTATTAAGATTACATATATCTTTGTTATGTATTGGTGATTTATTAAATCATTACTATCGTTATTGCCTGAACATTCATTCTATTTTTTTTGTTATGAGCGAAAGAATAAAACAAAAAACGTGAGCGAAGATACCGTATTTTCGAAGACCTGCCCGCCTTGCCCGTCCTACCCGCCGAATCGGAGGGCGAATCGGAGGGGAATGATAGTGTTTTAATGATTTTTTGCTTTAATGATTTCTTGATATATAAATTTAATGTTATCTTGATTTTTTTCCTAACATCTAATAACTAACAACTAATTACCTAGCCTTATGACTCGACTATCCTTCATCAACAAATTGTTGCAGTTCAAGATAATGTGGTTTTAAGCGGAGACCCTTTTTCACTAACTCCATCATGTTTTGACGATACTTCTCATTGCCCGTTTCGTTATATGCATACTGATACAGCGCCGCCCCGTTATAAAAACTCTTGGCATCGGTGGGGGCAAGTTCCACGATCACATCGCTTGCAAAGAGTGCTTGTTTCAAGTCATTTTCATCGTGAGTAAGTTGATAATAAATAAAATAATTCTCAGCAGATGTGCGCCAGTACAGAATATTTTTAGGCGATTGTTTCAATATGAGAGATAGATATTGCTTTGATCGGTCGATAAGGTTTGCTGACAATTGAGAATCGGCAGGTGTAGTGGTGACCAGTGCCGCATACGCATAAGCAGAGGAAAGTTTATCTTCATATACATGCTCTTCTTTGTACGAAAGTGCTTTTTCAAACAAACTAACAGCGGAGCCGTAGTTGTTTTGCGCAAGTTCTTCGTTGCCGCGCTTAAACAACATATCTCCTTTGTAATAGGCGACGGTGCGTGATAGAAGGAATGCAGTAAGGACGCAAACAGCAAGCGACGTTGCTACACGAAGAGCTAAAAACTTCTTTTTTACCACATTGGGCTCTTCTTGATCTTGACGGAACAATACCAAAACCATGGCAGGAATAAGGTAAAAAAATAGTTGTATGGTCGTAGTAGAAAATCCATAAAAATTCGTTACGAGGATAGAAAGATACGCGGAGGTGAGGGTTATGAGTAACTTTTGCTCGTCGTGTTTACCTGATTGTTGAAGTACTCTGTGGAGAAGAAAAAACGTACCGGAAATAATAGCAAGATATGCAATGAAGCCGACATAGCCCGTTGTTGCGAGTTGGTTTAGAAATTCATTGTGTGCTTTGTTGTAAAGAAAATCCCATTCGCTCGTGAGGTTGTGTCGAGCCGGACGAGTAAAATAATAGGCATAACCAAACGTCTCGGGACCGGTACCAAACAAAGGATACATGTCGGCGAGTTTGATAGCTCCTTCCCAAACGATGGTGCGAATAGTCAGCGAGTCGGTGATGTTTTGATCTATCGGGGCTGTCGCCGCGCGATAGACGATGAATATGGTAATAAAAACTAAGCCAATGACGGATCCAACAAAGATAAATCGGGCAGGTTTTTTTTTCCTATATATGTAGTGAAGGTACAAAGCCACAGCAACGCCAAAACCAAATATAAAAGCCAATTCGCCAGAACGAGAACCAGTCAAAATCAGTGCCCATACCAGCAACGCGATGGAGATGAAATATAAAAGCGTACGTTTTGACCTTAGAAAAGTAGATAGATTGATATATTTTGATTTCTTAAGTAATAAATAGATACCAATAAATGCATGAATCACCACATATGCTGCAAGCCAGTTAGGTTGTCCCAAAGTAGAAAAAATACGTTTTTGTGGATTAAATTGCTCCGACCAGCAGTTTATAAACGCGTTCCCAGCAAATAGTTGACACGTCAAATCGAAACCAAAATGACTGAGCATGCCCCACATAGTAACTATGACCGAAGTACAATACGACAAAAATAATAGTGTATGGGTTTTAAACTGATCAAACGTGTTATAAAAAACAAAACTTAATAACGCGTAGGCAAAAATTGATAATAATCCGCCGTTAAACCGGCCATAATAGCCAAATATCGATGTGTGTATATCAATTGATTTAAGCGTAGAAATTCCCAACACGACAAGAAAAAGCAAAAAAAGGAGAAAAAAACGGTGTATGATGACCTTGCGACCTGTTATGATAATAGATATTAGCCACAAACCAATAATGAGTGTGACAGAATCGTATATGACAAGCATTTTATTGAATTCAAATATCTCATTTGTGTGAGAACTCATCGCAAAAGGCGTTATGATAAACAATGCGTAAAAAAGATAGGTAATAATACGAGGAATCAATGCAGAAATTTTGTTCAGTATACCCATGAAAAATAGTATAAAGAATATATCGTCGTTTAAGCTACCGTTTTTGTTTAGTCTTGAAATATATGTAGATATGGGGACGTCATTCACCCGTATCGGCGTCAAAGATAAGGGTATCGTGTTGCGCGAACCAAGCTATATCGGCTATAACAACAAAATTAAAGAATATATTTTTTATGGCGCAGAAGCAAAAACAGTGCAAGGAAAAACACCAAATTTTATAGAAATCGTGCGACCGGTGGTCAATGGAATTTTGTACGATTTTGACGGTCAGGTTGCCTATCTTAAACATGCAATTGATACTTCAGTTAAGCCGTATCTCAACGAATTTCGACTTATTAAACCGCCACTTCGTGCCATAAGTTGTGTTCCACATATTGCAACCGAGATTGAGCGCCGTGCTGTTGAAGAATCACTAGAAAAGGCTGGGTGTCAACGAGTAATTATGGTTGAGAAAGCTCTTGCGACTGCCTCGGGCTGCGGGTTTGATATTTTTTCCCACGAACCTCAATTTATTATCGATATGGGCGGGGGAATGATCGAACTGAGCATCATAAGCGGTGGAGGAGTGGTTGCCCAAAAAACTCTCAAAAATGCAGGGGAGCACATGGATAAAATGGTGGCTAATTATTGCTACCTCAAATATGGCATCGTGATAGGCGAATCGACTGCTTCCAAGCTCAAGGAGCGACTACTTACGTTCAAAGAAAGCAAAGAAATGGTCGAAGTGCGTGGCAAATCGCTCGAAACCGGACTACCAAAATCGATCAAAATGAAAGCAACCGATATGCGCGAGGCACTTGCACCACAATGCAATGCCATCATCGATAGTGCAAAAGAATTGTTTGAACAATCTCCACCAGAAATTGCTGACACGATTTATAAAAAAGGTGTTTCCTTGACCGGTGGTTTGGCTTCGGTGTCGGGCATTGATCAATATATTGCAAAAGAATTACAGATCGAGACCCACATACCTACGCGCCATTTGGACGCCACAGTGTATGGCCTCATGCAGCTTGGCAAACAACCTGAGTCATTACGAAAAATTATCGGAACAATTTAAATACTATGAAGCAACAAGGGTTTACACTTATCGAACTACTTATTGTCATTAGCTTAATTTTATTTTTGACCATCATGAGTATCAATCTCGCCTATACCGGCAGGCTTAAATCTCGCGACGCAAAGCGCAAAACTGACCTCGAAAAAATTACGAGTTTGCTGAGCGCTTATTACCAAGCACATGGCAAATATCCGCCCGCCGTCAATGGTACTACGACATGCGCCTATGGAGCGGCAAATTGCTGGGTGTATAGCACTGCAGGAGAGGATTGGATTCAGCCATTGGTACCGGATTATGCTCCTGTTTTGCCTGTTGATCCGAAAAATAATGCAGAGGACCCATGGGATTTGAATGATGATAATTATTCGTATGCATACGGCAATGTTACGCTTGACGGCCAGGCCTACGATTTGACTACCAGATTGGAATCAGAAACCGATCCAGACCGCTGTGCCGACAAACAATACCGCTATGGGTTTACCAATCTTCTCTGGTGTGGCGCTTATTCTGACCAAGTCTATGAATTATCGCCGCTTTCTCCTTAACATCTTATAGTCTATAAATATGGTATACTATAAGTATGGAACAAACACATATTGGTCGGACTGGGGACGAACAACAACCTTCCTTTAATCTTATTCGTGAAAGCGTTCAATTAGGAGACGAAGTGCTAAGAGGTTTAGGGCAAATGGTGGTTGGTTTTTTTGCAATGGAACTCTTATATGTATTTAAGACTTTGCGCGACTCGAAAAATAATTTGCCTCAACCGTTTTCACGATTTATCAACCCCTTAGCAAAGAAATGTATGAGATTATCTCCTCTTTCTGACTAAACTAATTATACACCATAAGTGCTTTCTATTTATATAAATCAACTTAGTAATAAACATTTTTAAAATATTGTGACAATTTTTGAATCATATAATGACTATGAAACTAACATTTGTCATCACCTACGGACACTCAATAGACTACTAGACAAAAACGAAAAACAGGCCGTGAATGATTTTACCGGTTTACAATTTTTTATGCCTTTTACTGTTTTTGATGCATTTCAAAAGCCATTTGATAGAAGGTTGTCAAAAGCAGCTTCGCAATATTTAAATCCTTTAGTACTTATCGGACACTCGTTTGAAGGCTGGCATCATGGCTTGACGGGCTTTTAAGGAAGGGGTGGGGCATTCGGAGATGATCATGGAATTTGGCCAGATGCACCATTACTTGGAATGTCACTAATGAGATACGATGAAGCTTTGCCACAAGATAGCACTCTATCGAATAATGAACCTTATGTAATTCGTGGTCAGTTATACGCCTTTAGTTCTTGTTGGATTGAGGTTCCTGAAAGTAAAAATGATCATATACTTCGCATAGCGCAGTTTCAAGGATTAAAAACCGGAAGAGGTTTTCATCGTTCAGGATTGCTACCAAGGTATGACTGGCATGCGTTTATGGTTGAAATATACCAACAAATTACATTTTTTTTAAATCAAACGGTTTATGTAGGCTTGGCGCTGTCGGATTCTTAGATTTAAATGATAATGTTGGACTTGCTCAAAAGATGGGGTATGATAAAGAAACAGTCAATTTGTTCAGATACGATTGGCTTAAATTGCCTGATAGAATTTCTCCTAAACCTTCAAACCTTTTTATTAAAAAAATTCTGATATTGCTCCAATTCTTTCTGTTCAAAGTCAGTTCAGTGATTTATATTGCGTCTAGACAACTTTAAAGGAAATTTTTTCCTGTTCTTAAAAGTGTATACCATGTGCTGACCTCCCTACAACCTCCGTACATTTCTTCATTGACTTTCAATTCTAGAGTCGTTATAATAAGCTCTGCACTTTGACAATATATCGTGTGTTTTATCCTAATAACCGGGTTAGGAAGTTTTGAAGTCGGCTTTTGGTCGATTCAAGCTTTCTTGTCCAAGGGACTTTTCCTTTGGACTATTTTTTTCGAGTTTTTTAAAACTCGCCAATTTTTCTTTAGAATATGCGCATTTGTTTATCTAGCAATGGATTTTACAATACGTATATTTCTATATTTTTTAAGAGTTTGATCCTGGCTCAGGATGAACGCTAGCGGTGTGCCTGAGATATA
>JAGQLS010000010.1 GCA_020429045.1 Candidatus Woesebacteria bacterium | reverse complement strand
AAAAAGAGTACAGTATAGTAAATGAAGAAGAATACGTCGGATCTCTCACAAACGCAGCGAGCTCTCAACATTTGGGCGATTGTTCTTATTTTATGGAGCGTGTATCGTTCAATTTTTAAAACAGATCTTCCTGTTTGGTTCGATGAATTTATTGCAAAACCCGCCATTTTTCTTATTCCGATTTATTATTTCATCACACGCTATGAAAATGGCAATGTATTGAAACGGCTAGACATTTCATTCAAAAACGCACTGGGCGATATATCGATCGCCACACTGGTAGGCGTACTCATGTTTGGGTTTGCAGCACTCATCAGCTCTTCACAGGGACACAACATTATATGGCCCTCAATTGGCGTATTGGTATTTACGATTATTGTGAGCTTAGCATCTAGTATTTCCGAAGAGCTTTTGGCTCGAGGATTTATTTTGAAGCGCTTATACGAAGAATCGCATAATGTAATCTCTGCGGTATTTGTAGCCAGCATCCTTTTTTTTCTTACTCACATTCCGATTGTTTTCTCCAGCCCTCAATATTATGGCGCATCGCTTATCATGATTATGGTGAGCGATCTTCTTTTTAGCTTTGCTGTATCATTTATTTATCTTTTGCGCAAGAATGTGCTTGTTCCTATTGTTATTCACTTGTTTTACATCCTCATTATTTACATTTTGTTTTCTCCTTTAGGATAAATCCAAAAAATCGTATCGTTGTTAATAGTAACTTTTTGTACACTTTTTTCTTGAACACCAGTCCCTTCAAAATCGTCAGGATAACCAATATAGAGAGCAGACGTTTCATCCTTGAAGTTGGGGAAATGAAATATGAATTTATCGAATATGTCAACTCTTCCGAATCCATATTTGTCCGGAACAGATGTGATATGTTGTGCTTGGTACGTTGCGGGGTCGTATTTGAGGTAATGGAGAAAAAAGATGTACGGTTGCCCGAGTTTATCCGTTATGTAAAATGTGTCATAGTTTTCATAATTTTTTTGAACAAATTGTACAATTTCTTTATACCCGCACTGCCAAGCGCGTGATACAACAGGTCGTTTGGGGTAGTGATTAAAATAGAGTTCCCAATTGTTGAAAAGCGTCCAGCCAAACAGCATCAAAAGCGCCGCACTTATTGCATAGTAGCGAGAATGCTCCGTATGCGTGTTTGGTTTCATTTCCACAATTTGTATCGTTCCATAGGCAACGATGATAAGCAGGAAGAATAAGAGAGGATAGGCGCGAATAATCGAAGGGTCTTGCCACGTGAGTGCATTTGCAATGGGCGAAACAAAAAACAAAAGGAGAATAAAAAATCGTTTACGTTCTTTATTGCGAAAGAGGAAATAAAGACCAACAAAAAACATCCCAAATTCAACAATCGTGATCGGCCCAAGATTCTTGAGACCAAAGCGTGCATTGGTATCGCCATTGACAACCAAAAATTCGGGTGAAATTTGTCTAAAATAATTGTTACGTATTTGTCGCACTCCTTCGGTTAGCTTATTATGCAGCAATCTGTTTGGATCTTCACCTCTTAGTTCGTCTATTATGAGCTTGAATGAAATGTTGCTGGTGAAAAATAAATTTGAGACGCGGTTGACGCTTGTTGAAAAATCAATAGCAAGGGGAATAGTGGCGGTAAGGACAAGTAGCAAAACACCAGTGATCAACATTTTCTTTTGTTTCGTTTTTGCACGATCTCGTATGATCAGGTACCCTTGATACAAGACTAAAATACCCAAAAATATCCTGCCGAAGTGGTAGGCAAACGTTGAAAGAAACAGGGCCAGGTTGGTAAGGAGCAACCAACGCATATGATTGGTTTTTTCAAATTTCAAAAGAAAATAGATCCCCCACAAAATGAGAAATATACACAAAACTCCCTCATGCGCGTGGCGCGTCAAAATATGTATTGCAGGGTTTATACTCACAAGTAGTGCTGCAAGATAGGCGATCTTTTTTTTACCAAACAGTTCTTTGACCACAAGGTACATCGTCGGCACGAAAAGCAATGAAAGTAGCACGTTGAGGCCTCGAACGGCACCATCGTTGTAGCCGAAAATGGCGATAAACGGCATGGTCAAATAGCTATAAAGGGGCAGTTTAAAATCGCGAAACGATTCGAGCCTCAGTGGGAACGATTTACCAAATTCGTCTTTGCCGGTTTTGAGCAAGGAGTAGGCATTGTACCCATGTGCAAGTTCGTCGGCGTTCATACAAAGCGGCACTTGGTTGAATTTGTACAAGGCAAAAAAAGCCGCAATCGCCGTTATGATGGTTAAGACAATAATTGTTTGCTTGTGTTTTTGAAACCATTTCATACGTTTCTCCTTTTGACATTGTTATCTATTTTGCAAAGAGTTGCAAGACTTCTTTGTCCGTTTTTGCATACGATACTGTTTCTTTTTTTGTCGTTATATGTTTGAGCACAGCAGAAAAAAATCCTTTGATAAAAGACCAATCGCCTCTGAACATAGCGCGCATAAAAAATTTGGTTGCTCCTGCGATATGTTTTATACGTAGCGTTGGGTCATAGATATTTTTCCAGATGAATAGGAGTTGATTTCGGTAAGCAACGGTTTTCATTTTGTTTGCAAAATACGTTTTGATTGTTGACTCGTGTGCGTGGATTACAACGATGGTTGGATCAAACACGATGGTGTATCCTGCTTTCCACGCTCGATAGGAGAGGTCTATATCTTCCCAATAAAATGGCGAAAATCGCTCGTCAAACCCACCAAGGTTTCTCAGCTTTTGCAGGTCAAACATGGCTGCTCCGCCTTCTGCCCACGCGTTTATGTTTCTTTTTTTTGTTATTGTTCCTTCGTGTTGAAAAAAGCCATCGTGCCAGTACCAGCGATTTGCTCCTACGATCGTGCCATTTCTTTCTTCCTGGGCAAAAGATACGGCAAACAGTTTTGGATGGTCAAATGTTTTTTCTGCTTTTTTGAATGAAGCGTCTTTGAGTTTGACGTCGGAGTTTAAGAGCACAAGGCGCGTGCCTTGTGCTTTGCGTATGCCGACATTGACTGCGCCTGCGAACCCGAGGTTGTGTTTGTTTTGTATCAATGTCAGATTCTCAATGTTTTGCAGATACGGGCTAAGGTCGGTTGTCGGATCGTCGTTGACGATAATGATTTCACAGTGACTGAAAAAAGGGAGGTTGTGTTTAAAGTGCGCAAGGAAGAATTCGGTTTGTTTGTAGACGGGTATGAGGACGGTGATCATGATTTAAATAATTAGTTGGTTAGATATTAGGTGTTAGATTTTAGGAAAAGATCAAGAAAACATTAAATCAATATATCATGAAATCAATAGAGCATTGTCATTCCCCTCCGATTCGCCCGCCGATTCACCCGCCGATTCGGTGGGCAAGGCGGGCAGGCCTTCGAAAATAGGGTATCTTCGCTTCACATTATACGTTTTAAGGTGTAAGTTACGAGTTACAAGTTTCGATTTATTCGTTATAGCTCAAGGACTTCGACGACGCGTTTTTCGAACACTTCATACGAAAAAGTATTTTTTACAAACTCTTTGGCTTTGCGGCGCATTTTGGCTTGTTTTTCTCTATTGTCTACCAGTTCTTCCATGGCAGAAAACAGTTCGTTTTGCTGTTTGAATAGTATACCTGTTTCGTTGTGCCTTATGATTTCTGTAGGTCCACCGAGTTTGTAAGCGCAGGGTATACACCCAGCGCTCATGGCTTCAAGCGGGGTGATACCCAAGTGCTCGGCATTCTCAGGGTGCGCGCGTTCATCTACTTCGTATCCTGCAAAGTGCCAATAAAACAAAGCCTTTTGGTAATACGTTTTCAGTTTTACAAAATCAACATTTGTGTGTATTTCTATAGCATTCGTATTCCCAATCATAGTTTTCAATTCTTCAACGTAAGGAGCGTCTTCGTCTTTCATGCCGCCGACAAGCACGAGGCGAAAATCGCGGAAACGAGGCACCCTTTGTAAATCTTTAAACCACGCGATTGCAACATCTTGGCGCTTGGCATGGAGGTGTTTAAAAAATCTTCCTGCCACAAGAATCATTGGTTCTTTAGTCAATTTATCAATCGGCATGCGCACCCACTCATTTTCAAGATAAGGGTATATTGTTTGTGCATGCACCCCCCACTGTGCAAGTTTGACCTGCGTGTAATGCGAGTTGCAAACAAACTGTTGGTTCATGGTTTTTACACGATTGAAGAGATTCATGTGATAAAGTTCGCGTTTAGGCACCATACAAAACACAACGGTTTTTTTTGCCGAAGAAAAGAAATAGCTCCCGTCGGTTACATAAAAAAGCACATCGTATTCTGCAAGCGCCCGTCGTTTTTTTATCACTGAAACATTTTTTTTGAATATATTTTTTGTGAACGTTACATCCTCCAGTTCGATGTGCAATTGTTGTTTGATTTTTGCTGATAGATCTTCGTCCCAGAAAATCGACAGATCATACCCATGGCGTTCGAGCACTTTGCAGATTTCAAGAATATGTTTTTCTCCACCACCCAAAACATCAAGATATGGATCGTAAAGAGCTGCATGTTTTTTCATGGGTATTTATGAATGTTGTTTTTTGCCATGGTGTACCATTCGTTTTTCATATAAAAAGAAATAAGTAATAGTTTTTGAATATGCTTGATAGATGCTTTCGATAAAACCAATCGCGCCATCCAAAAATCCTTTGTCGCGGATGAGCCGGCGATAGAGTTCGGCAAGAAATTTTCTGAAAAATGTCAGCGTCGTTACTCGCCTGCCAGCTTTATATAATAAATCTGCTTCGATTTCTTCAAACACCGTTGTTTTTGTAACCATTGCCGCAAGGTCGCCGTGGAAGTAGTGGAGAAGTGGTTCTTTCAGAAACCCCATTTCTCCGATAATCTGTGGCGTGGAGTGGATTGCTGTTGGCCAGTTTTTGAAATGCGGTTTGTGAATCAGTCGGATTTGATAATCGGGCCACCAGCCACCATGCTCGAGCCATTTCTTTTTACCAAAAATATTTTTTCGCGGTACTTTAAAACATCCCATCTTTGAATCGTTTCGACGCACAACATTCTTAATCTCTTTTGCGAGCGCTGGGGTTATGCGTTCATCTGCATCCAGGATAAATACCCATGAACCACGTGCATGCGTTATGCCAAAGGCGCGTGCAGGTTCGACATAGTGCGTGAACGGAAAATTTTTTACTTGCACTCCAAAACGTTTTGCAATGGCGACCGTTTTGTCGATGCTTTGCATATCAATCAGCATCACGTCGTCGGAGAGAAGCCGCGCGGATTCTATGCAAGCTTTGACATTACGTTCTTCGTTTCTGGTGTGAATGATTACTGAGAGGCTTTCCATAATTCGATTGAGATATCACCAATGATTTTTTGATTTATTCGTGTACCTTGTTGGGGCACATTTTCTTTAATCCAGTTTTGTTGGCGTTCAAAAAAACTGTCCGATTCGATGATAAACCAACACGCGTCGTCCACCCAGTCCTTTGTGGTTCGCAAACCGGTGCCCTTTCGCTCGTTAAATTGGAACAGATAGTCGTACGTGTAGGGAATAACCGGCGGGGTATACACCCTCACACAGGCGAGTTCCTGCGGCGATTGTTTCACCACGTAGTCTACAACAGTTTGTTGTTTCACAAGGCCGTCAAATACCGGCGCTTGACCAAACGACCCATATATTTTTTGCCCGAGCACAAAGAATAATACCACTAGGAAAAAAATCGAGACAACGCGCGTTATCTTTTTTGGGAGGTTTACCAAACATACGGCAATAAGGGCAAGATAAAAATAGGGAAAGCCTTCGTAATAATTTGCCCAGAAATTGTCTCGATACAAAACCGACATTACAAACAAACCAAAAATAAGATAGATAACAAACATAAAAAAATCTTTATACACAGCTTTTTTTGTCTTGACCAGAAACAAAGCAGTAAATACAAGAAAAAGAGTAACAATAACCAGCGTAAACAAATTGGGAAAGAGGCTTCTATAAAAATTCATAAGCATGAAAGCTCGATCGACCAGAAGTTCGCTGTACGGTTTGGGATCATAAAGTTTAGGATGCGTAATGAAGGAAAGCAACGTGCGCGTCTGTGAAAAATTATTTTTTACCTCAAAAAGAATGCGGGGGAAGAAGACAATAAGCAAACCGCCAAGAACGTACAGAATATTTTTTTGTTTCATCATGATCTGTTTCAGATTCGTTATCGCAATAAGAATGACATATAATGGAATTAGGAGAAGTCCGAATGCAAATTCAAATTCTGCAACAAGCCCAAGACTCAAACCTGCCAAAAGAAACAGAAATTTTTGGTTTCTTTTCTGTTTTGGCATCGTTTCCAAAAGCACAAAATGTACGCCCAAAAACAATGCCAAAAACGGCAATACTAAAATATTGTTTCCAATAAAAATATGTGCACTGATAAAGTAGGGCGAAACAGCAACAAGGAGAGAAATAACAAGTGCGGTATATGTCGAGAAATATTTATGCAAAAACCAAAACATCGCTACAAACGTTACCGTATGCACGATAAAGCTTCCAACATAGAAGTAAATCGGTGCGCCTCCCGTCAACAGGAAGACGAATGAAAGATAATAGTACCACCAAGCTCCGTGAAAAAGGCCCATGATGCCGGTCGTTGGACCGATGAATGTGGGGTTTTTATAGAGCACGATCTCTGCGGCTTTGAGCATGTCGCGGCCCTGGTCGTAGGTGTACGCTACTGTTTGAAAATATATTGGTCGCAGTCTAAAATAACTAAAGCCTAGTATTATGATCCCAAACAATAGTACAATACATTTATGAGATCGGATATATTTCTTCGCATTTATAAGCATCTTTCTCAACATATATTCCTTTATTGTATCATCGCTTTCTCCGCTTGGCTATTTTTTTTCCGATTGGATTGGCTGCCACTCACGAGCTGGGACGAGGCGTGGTATGGGTCAATCGCGCGGGAGATGTATCGAACTGGCAACATGCGCGATCTTATGTTCAACGGCAAACATTTTTTTGACCATCCTCCTTTTGGTTTCATTCTTTTGTCCACGATGTACAAATTGTTTGGTATCAGCGTATTTTCGACGCGCGCTTTGAACGCTTTTTTGGGAGTATTGTCATCAATTTTTCTCTATGCAACAGCCGTTCGATTGTATAAAAAGAAAGCTATTGGTTTTGCTGCGGCCATCATCTTGAATACATGCGTTTGGTATGTCATACGGGTTCGATCGGGCAATCTCGACGCACCATTTATTTTTTTCTATATTTTTTCTCTCTACAGTGCGATGCGTACGAAATCAAGCATCGCATGGTTTGTGCCAACCATGATTTCGTTTGGACTTCTCATTATGACCAAAACATTGGTTGGCGTTTCGGCGATCGTTCCTATTGTGTGGTTTATGTTCCCCATTTTTTTCAAAAAACAATCAGTATTGAAGGTGCTGACCTTTCTTATTGCGGGACTTGTTGCATGGGGAGTCATTGTATTGCCGTGGTATTTCTATCATCTTCATACTTATCCGGGGTTTTATGAATTTCATTTTGTACGCATCGGATCAAGAGGAGCGCTCGCAAAAGATCATCTCGGGCAATTTTTGAGGCTCAATTGGCAGCTGCCATTATTTTATCTACACATGGGTGTGCGTAAGTGGTACAAAGTGTGGGTTGGTTCAAGCGTGGTCATAATTATTCATATTCTTGTTCTTGCACAGAAGCAAATCAAATCGTGGTTTTCATCAAAGCACTCAAAAAAATCATTTGACAAAAACTGCACGTCTATCTTACACGCCGATACCGGCCTTGTACTGTGGAATTTAGTTATTTTGTATCCGTTCCTCACAACAGATCAAACACAGATTTGGCACCTCATACCGGTATATGTACCCCTTGCACTCATCACCGCGCGCATAACATATTTCTGTCTTAAAATAGTAAAGAGCATAACCGATCGTTACACAAAACACCTCACCAAGACATATGTAAAAATATCCAAGAACTATTTTTGGGATGGTATCTATATGTTATTTTTTATCGGTATTGCTTTGTTACAAATAAAAACATTTTATTACGAAGTCTTTCCCACATCGCACTATGTACCCAACGAGACGGCCATTGCTCAATACGCAAAGCAACTGCCCAACGCGCGCATCCTCGCCGATTTAGACTTTTTTCCCATTGTGTCATTTTATGCAGACAAAGAAGTGGTTATTTACAATCGTCTCGAGACGCCGGAAAAAACCGTTGAAGAAGCTTTTGCGCAAGCCCCAGATGCCATCATGATGGTTAAAAATGACATTCTCGACCAATATCTCAAAACACACCAAGACATCGCCGTAATAAAAAGAAACGATTCGTTCTCGCTTATTTCGAAAAAATAATTATGTTACCATTGATTCTTTTTTTTATTTCACTTGCCGGACTTTCAATCTATTCGTTCTCGCTTATTGACCCGAACTTGACACTTATTAATGCTTCGTGGTGGCAGGAGATACAAGGCGCATTTATCAATTTTGGGTATTTGCAACGACCAACCTCGACTAATATGTTTCTTTTTCTCACTCTTCTTTTGTTTATGATCTATTTCTTCATCACCCGCACGAAAAAAATTCCACATAATCCTTTTCATCTTGCTCTTGGGGTCGTCTGTG
Organism: Candidatus Woesebacteria bacterium; assembly: GCA_020429045.1. GTDB lineage: Bacteria > Patescibacteriota > Microgenomatia > UBA1406 > GWC2-37-13 > HKST-UBA22. Next base: position 41,685 of record JAGQLS010000010.1, on the reverse strand, counting down.
TAACTATCGTCTCCTATCCTTTTTTATCGCACGACCTGTTCAACTACATTTTTGACGCGAAAATTTTTACATTTTATCATCAGAACCCTTATTTGCACGCACCCAATGAATTTATGGCCGATCCATGGATACGATTCATGCATTGGATTCACCGCACCTATCCGTACGGACCGGCATACCTTGTCCTTTCCTTCATTCCTTCATTTTTGAGCATGCATGTCTTTATTCTCAACTTTTTTTCGTTCAAGCTGATGAATGCTATGTTTTACTTATTAGGCGTGTGGAGTTTGCAAAAACTTGACAAACGTTCTGCACTTATATTTGCTCTGCATCCATTTGTCATCGTCGAAGGATTGATAAACGCACACAACGACCTTATTGCAGTCGCTCTTGCGCTTGTTGGCATGTATCTTCTGCAGAAAAAGCATGGTTCTCGAATAAAAGCGTTCTTCGTATTGCTTGGCTCGGGTCTTATTAAGTTTATTTCCCTGCCATTTCTCGGGTTTATGTATAAAGAAAGACGCACAAAATATTTCGTCCTGATTGTGCAAGTTGCCATCGTTTTGTACCTTGTCAGTGCGAATGCGCTCCTTGCGTGGTATTTCCTCATTTTTTTTGCTTTTTTACCCGTGTTTCCGCATAGTATCGAAGATTTAGATTTTTTATTTTTAGGATTGCTTCTTTCGAATTATCCACTGATCCGTTACGGCACGTGGGAAAAGGTTGGCGGTGTTGACTTCAAAAATACGATTATTTTTATCTTTGCAGCGATAAACGTCGTGTATGTGCTGTATAAAAAGAGAATGAACAAAAAAAGTAGAAAAAATTTACAGGTAACAACTAACAACGAAAAACAAAAAGTGAAAAACGTATAACGTGAAGCGAAGATGCCTTTTTGCGAGCAATCGCTTGGGTTCTCCCGAGGGGTGAAGCGGCGAGCAAAAAGCGTATCAAGCGAATAAGAAAGAACTTTTAGCTTGAAACGTAAAACGTGACCGAAGGATGGATAATATGTGTATCAAGCGAGTTATAATACAATAAGAAAAAGATTTGTAGTCCAAAATCACATCATAAGTATAATACTATAGTTACTATGTCAAAACTGACCAGTCTCATCCTCGTAATATTAACCGGCATCATTTTTTACTTTGGCATCCAGTACCAAATGCACGGCGACATCGGATTTCATACCGACATCGCGCGTGACTTCATCGTCATGCACGACATGCAGAGAGCGGGCATCACGCTCGTTGGTCCTCGCGCTGATTGGAAGGGTCTCTTTCACGGACCCTTGTGGTTTTACTTCAACTATCCGGCATTTGTCCTTGGCCACGGCAACCCAGTTGTTGTTGGCTGGTTTTGGGTATTGTGTTCTCTTATATTTCCTGGGTTGTATTACTTCCTCTTCAAGGATATTATTGGGAAAGGTGGCGCGCTCATTTTTTCTCTGCTTTGTGTGACTGTGCTTATGCAGTATGTGCAAGAATTTTATAATCCCGTAGGTGCCACGTTTATGATTCCGATCCTCGTGTATGCAATGTATCGTTATTTCAAAACGCACAAGATGTTGCATGCGCTTCTTATGTTTTTCGTTGCAGGGTTGATTGTACAATTTCAGCTTGCAATCGGTATCCCGATGACTATTCTTGTCACATTATTTTTATTGAAAGAAGTAGTGCGCCACAAAAAATATACACATCTTTTTTCAATGCTCATCATTCTTATCCCACTTTCAACCTTCATCGTCTTTGAAGTGCGGCACGGTTTTTTGCAAACGCAAGCGGTGATCAACCATTTCCATGGCGACGAGTTACGTTACATCCCGAGTTTGTACGACCGCGCCAAAAATAGAATGGTTGTCGCCTTCACGACGGGTGCTGGTTTTTTGCCTGGTGTGCTTTCGGACTTCAACATCTTGGGCACGTTATTCATGGCCTTTGTTTCAGGCAGTATTTTTACTAAAAAAAAGAAACACACCGAAATCCTTTCCATCGTTTTGTTTTTGTACGGTGGGTTTTATTTGATTTCATTTGTACACAGCGGGTTTGTGCTCAATCACGAGTTCATTTCGTTATTGTTTTTCCCGTTGCTTTTTTTTACCGCACTCTATGAACATACAAACAAAAAAGTCATGCACGTTTTACTGATCGTTATTCTTCTTGCCAACATTTCGTATTTCCACAAACGTGCACAAGGAGTAGAGGCGTTTCAAAACGAACACAAATCGTGGAAGTTCCAGCTTGCAGTTGGCAAGGCGATTTACGAGCACGCTGATACTCAGGATGTCGGGGTGTTTGTCTACGCACCAGATATTTATGCGTACGCGCCCAAATACGCGGCACTTTATGCAAGTACGCTGTATCCAGACAAAACTATGCACTTTAGCACCAAGCTGCCAGAAACATTCATCGTGTACGAGCCTCCGCCCAAAGATAAACCAGAGCTCAATGGTACGTATTTCCGGCAGTGGCAGATGGGTCTGACCCGCCCAGCAGATGAGACCTACGAGCTTAACGGTGGGTTTAGACTTGAAAAGTACCTATTGTCTGAGGAGGAACAAAACGTTCCTCACGATCCTCTCATCGACGACTGGGTGAGTCAGAGGTGAAAAGACTAATTATATTTATTATGACAGACTCAAATTTATCAGAAATTAATCCTTCCAATGTTGATGTTGATTTAGTAGAACAAATAACTAGTAATAATCCTAATATTCGATATTCCACAACTTTGAGAATAGATAGCGAAAATAAACCAAAAAGCAATATTGACTTAAAAACCGCTACTAATTGTTTACGTACTATTGAGAGAATTTATAGCAAATTTGAAACAGATGAAAATAAACGAAGAAAAAATGCCTTAATAGAAATTTTAACTGGTTTGGAAAGCGAAGGGCACAAGATAACAGTTTTTTTTGGTGGTTCAATAGTGGTTGGTCAAGCCATAGAGTCCAGCGATATAGATATTTCTTTGGTAACAGAATTAGAAGACGACCCAGCTCAAAGATTATTAGAAGAAAGGATTAGTCAAAAATTGCCTGGTGTAAAGGTTGACGTTTGGCAAAAGCCAGTAAATTTAACTGATATTAATAAATCGCTTGATGAAATTGAAAGGACTGAATCAACAGCTGACATATCACAAATTCTTACCATTTATTATGTTTTTCATCTTTCCGGCTTTTGTATAGGTCAAGCAGTTGAACCTATAATTTCTAGAATAGAAAGACTAGCAGATCAAAATATTCCATTAAAGAGTGCAATAGAATCTTTAGTGAAAGTAAGATTAAACGTAATGGGTGGATTTTTTTTTCGTTCGTTTCAAAAATACAGAACGAGAATATTTGAAAATTCCAATTATAAACAACTTGATGAAAATGAAAAACAAGAATATATTAGTTCTTTAGATTACAATGAAAATCGTTTTTTTACTTTTTTAAATTTTCGCTTTGGTCAAATACCTGAAGGTTGGATATAATCTTGGCATATTTGTATATCTATTTTTTGCAATCGGAGATGTTATTACAAAAGGTTATTCTGATTTACCTTCTTATCCAATAATTCTTGGAGCAGTAAGCATAATTTTTCTTCTAGCACAATATTATAAAGAACGAAAGAATAAAATAATTGTTTTTTTATGCATTATTTAACTATGTTTTAAAGAAATGTTTTCATGAACAATAAATACTACACACGTTTTCAATTGTTCACGCACAATCCCTTTTGGGAAACATACTTACGATGGACATATCAAAAGTGCATAGATGACTTCAATAAAATAAAATATCACCCCGATTTTTTCAAAAAAGATTTTACTGCGATGCTTTGTGGCACAAGTGGAGAAAGAACATCCTCAATTTTTGTAGATTTCGTTCTCTCAAAAAACAACCAAGCGAAAATCATCATACTTGATATTTCCGAAATGCAACTTACAGAAAGTAAAAAATTACTTACAAAACTATTTCCAAAAGCAGACATTGAATACATCAAAGCAGATGCAAAAAAAACTAGTTTAATATCAGAGTCAATTGACTTCATAGAAACAGATGGATTTTTTGAATATTTCAATAGTAAGGACCTCTTATTACTTATGAAAGAATGGAGGCGACTGCTTAGGAAAGATGGTTTTGCTACCACCCGAGCATTTGCCAGCAGTTCTTTTTTCGGGAAAATGGTAGATATAATACGAGTTTTTATTTGCAAACACTATTTAGATGTAATTATTCATGTTCACCATATGAACGCTATTGAAGATATAATAAATAAGGCAAGATTCAAATTTGTCCAAGGAGGAGGTTCATTTTGCCCAACTTTCAAACGATTTTCTTTGTTAAAGAAAGGATAAACTTACAATTGATTACCGGAAAATAGAATAAATACATTTTACCGGAATTCCGGTAGTTTGATAAAAAGTACCATTCCCGGTAAAAATTGTATTAGAACGACCACTTTTTAAGACTTTAAGTAAGAAGATTGTAGAATGAGGATAATGAAGAATGTGAATTCACTTGTAATGCAGGGTAATAATTTACTTATCTATTTTTCTTGTGAGGCTTCTTTTAATCTTTTTGGAAGACTATAAAAAGATTCAAACCAAATTTTATTACGTAAACCTTTTAGAGCTTTTTCTAATACTTCATCATATTGATATTCTTGTAATATAGAACGAACATATCTTTTATGTTGTTGGCTATCTTCTCCTACACTTAATTTTAATACGATTTTAGCTTCCTGATCAACAACAACATTTGTTCCTAGAAATTTTTTAATAAGCTGAGATTCAGATAAACTTCCGCATAGTAATTCAAATGGATCAACAAATTTTCCAGAAACTCGATCAATTATTCGAGTTGTGGCATCAACTATATTTGGAGCTTTCTCAAGCTTTTCTCTAGTGCTGCTATATGTTCTATATTTATCAGTCCAGCATTGTAAACTGTAATCATCAGTCTTAAGACCTAAGAAAGATGGATGAATAAGAACATCATCACCTTCTTGGCGTGCGTATGAAATATGGGCTGTTAATTCACAATCTGGTAAATAAACTGATACCATTCTGCTAAGTTGATCAGAATTGTCTGGATCTAAAGTTTTGGGATGGACTCCTATACCAATATAATCTTTCGTTTCAGGATTGTACAAAACCGTATGTAACAGTCTGTTTTCTTTACTAATATTAATCCCAACAGTTCTAAAAACTTCATCTACCTTATGCATCATTATTGTAGCAGCTTGAAGGCCTAGTCTAGAATCTCGTCGTGAATAAATTTCGTAAACACCAACTGTTTAAACTATTTCTCCAAAAGGAACATTGTTTGGATCCAGGTCCATATTGTTATTATCCATACGATTAATTATATTACATTAACGCGATTTAATAAATTGAGAAGTATTTATAGCAGATTAAATTTAGAAATGAAGAATTTATTATCTTAAAAATAATTCTTCAACACGTGCAGCTTTGTTCTCCATGGGGCAAACTTCAGGGCAAATCGTAGCTGTGCCTTTTTTTGATAGCGCATATGGAGCTTTGAACCTGAGCCTTCTGTAGATTGGGCATTCTTGTGCCAGAGGACAATGTGCGGATCGTAAACCAAGCGCACATTATTTTTCTTTGCACGTTGGCAGTAGTCAGCATCTTCGTAGTACAGAAAGTAGTGTTCGTCCCAGGGGCCAAGCGCTTCGTACACCGTTTTGTCAAAACATATACAGCAACCGGTTATAAATCCTGTTTCTTTTTTTTCATCATATTGTCCATGGTCGACTTCATCAACCCCTACATGCTGTGTCCAGGTGTTTTTCCAATCTACGGTTCCGCCTGCATACCAAAGCACGTTTCCGCGATCATTATCTCCATAACGATCCGTATGATACTCGTATCCTGGGGCGTAGTAAATTTTCCCGCCGATAAGCGAACGAGTATGGGCGCCGAGACTTTCTTTCACCTTCTCAACAAAATTTTCTTTAAAAAAGACATCGGTATTGATCACGCAAAATTGTTCTCCACCATTCTCTGTTGCCTTTTGTAAAGCGACATTTACCCCATGGGCGTATCCTTTATTTTCAACACACATTACTTTTGTGGGAAATCCTTGTTTTTGGATCGTATGACGCCGCGAAGAAGTATCAGCGATATACACTGTGAAGTTTGTGTCAATTTGTTTGTTCAAACTTTTGAAAAAATCCTCTAACACATCGTAATTATTGTAAACAACCGTTATAATAGAAAGATGGTTCTTCATGCAATACAGTATATCAAGAAGCATAAAAAACTTATTCCCCTCATCATCCTCGGCAGTTTGTTTCAGCTCCTCGTCTTTTTCCCAAGCGGCACGCATCTTTGTATCGAAGGTCGGTGTGGTTTGCACTTCTGGGCGGTTAATAGCCACGATGCCATGTGGCATTTGGAACTTATGAATACTGCGTTTCGTCAATTTCCGTTTATTATGCCGACATTTGCTGGCGCAACGCTTTCTGGCTACAACATGTTCATGGACCTAGTTATTTATCTGCTGTCATTTTCGGGAATGAGCACCCTTGTTTTGTTCTTTAAAGTTCTTCCATTAGTCTAGAGCACGTTTTATACAACAACTCTTATCAATTTAGGAAGGAAAATACACGATTCTCCATTATTTGTGGGAATATTGTTGTTTTTGAGTTATTTTGCAGGATCCTTCGGTTATCTCTTGATTTTGTATCATGGTGGATCATTGGCGACGGGTAGCTATTCTGTTTCATTACAATCTGCCAATTTACTTCTTAATCCGCCATTTGCACTTTCTCTGCCGATCATATTTTATTTACTCGTTCTTATTTATGAAAAAAATTATTCTTTGAAAACCACGATACATTTTATTCTGGGAGTTATTGCAATCGTAGCGTTTAAATTTTATGGCATAGTGGTGGCAGGTGTATTTAGTTTGATCTTTTTTTACGAAATGGTTAAGTCAAAGCAAATCCCTTGGAAACAAATTATTCTTCGATTGTTATTTTTTTTCTGTTTGTTTTTTCTCATGGTTATTTTTGTCTATAATCCATTTCGTTCCCCGACAAGCGAACCGCTTTTCAAATTTTCTCCATTTGCAATGGTGCATGCAACTATCGAAGAGCGTGATTTATTATATCTTCCAAATATAGTGAACGCACGATATTACCTGTACGCGCAAGGTGTGTGGGGTCCGAGATTGCTTGCTATCGAACTTTTTTCAACGGCGATATTCATTTTATTACATTTTGGCGCTCGAATATTAGGTCTAGTGTATATATGTTTTCAATTCTTTCGTCGCAAGACAACATCACACAATTATTATATTTTTTTCACCATTGTTGCCACAACACTTGCGACAATACTGTTTATACAAAGAGGAGAATGGTGGAATACTGTTCAATTTTCTTATTACGGCATTGCATTATCAAATATTTTTTTAGCAATAGTCGTCTTTAAAATTATGCAAAAGAAAACACTATTGCGATATATACTTGCAGGCAGTATTATTGTCCTTCTCCTACCTCAAAATTATCAAATTTTTACCACATTTACGACTCGTAACTCAATATATATCGACGACAAAGAGTTGGAAGCATTGGCGTATCTCGACAAACAACCCTACGGCGTTGTCTTTACTGCATTTCAAGATGTAGAAAAGCAATACCGATTCCTTCCGTACAAACTAACTGGTTATGTTTCTGCCTTTACCGACAAACCGATCTTTTATGGTCACGAAGCACAAATGAGCATCACGGGAATTGATTATCGTGAAAGAAAAGCACGAGTTGAGTCTTTAGATTGTACTATTTTTGACGAAGTAGATTATATATATTTTGTCAAAACTCTAAAAAGAGACTTTTTAGATGCGTGTCAGCCACAAGTAGGTACATTTTCACGCATATATGAAAACGATTTGGTGGAAATTTATTCAAAATTTTCCAGTGATGCGGGAGATTGACACCCAAACTTTATCTTTCACGAGTTCTTTTTGCGCCCCATTATAGTCTAAAAATCCGTTGGTTTTTTGCATTTGGTCGATAGGTTTGAGGAAAAGAATCGTATAGCCCGCATCGGTTTTCACAATGATGTCGCGCTCTGTGTTGAGCACGACATCGCCTGAGGCAAGCATATTGTCGACATATGTTTGTGTTATCTCATTCGCATTTTTCGCAGGCACCAGTCCTTCCACACTGTACCACATAGGCGATGTATAGCTAAAAAAAACAAATATATCCTTGCTGTCCAACATCTGCGCATCGACCATGCTCAGAGCATTTGTTTTTTCGTAGAGCGAGAGACCCGCACTATCGGCAGTTATTGAGCCTCGCCCTACGATATCTCGTGTTTCCCAGAACTCTTGTGGGTCTATGGCGTGGTTTCCTATCGCATGTTGCACAAACGTTTCAATGCGCGTCTTGCGATAAGCTGGATCTAAAGTAGCGCGTATTTTTGGCATCAAAAGCACAGCAAGAACCAATGGAAGAAATAGTATAATGAATGAAGAAATGAAAAAAAATGATTTTTTGTTTGCGCTCATATGTTCCTTCATTATAGCACTGATTCTCACCTTAGATTTGTTCGTAAGCCGTGGCCAGTCGTTCACCTTTGACGGCCCGACACACATCCAAACGATTGCGCAATTTGTGCAGGGGTTGCGAAGCGGTGATTTTCCGGTGCGGTGGGGCGGGGGATTTGCTCGATACGGTATGCCTATTCCTATCATTTCTCAACAAGTTACTTCCTACCTTGGCGCAGCGATTTATTTTCTCGTCGGCAATTTGGAATTTTCGTATCATCTTTTGTATTTTATTGGTGCGTTTGCATCGTGTGTACTGTTCTATGTATTTTTGCGCAATCATGTTGCGCATTGGCCGGCGATTGCAGGGACTATTCTTTTTAATTTTGCACCGTATCGTATCGCCAACATCTATATTCGCGGCGCGTTACCCGAATTTTTTGCGAGCAGTTTTGTGATTCTCATTTTGTTTAGTCTTTATTTATGTATTGCAAAAGGGGAAAGGCGCGCGATATCATTATGTGCTTTGGCTACTGCGCTTCTCATGCTCGCACATCCGTTTGTCGCCATAATTTCCCTGCCGTTTATCGGTGTCTATGCGATATACCTCCTAACGCAACACCGGCAACATGCAAAAACTATCATTGCAGATCTTTTTCTTGCCGGAATAATCGGTGTTTTGCTTTCTGCATATTACATTATTCCTCTAAAGTTAGAGCTAAAGTATTTTTATGCAGGTCTTTCAGACACACAATTTGCCACAGGCAACGCGCTTAGCGTACGCAATTTCATTTCTGAAACATGGAAATATTTCGGCAACGATGTGGCAACGCGTGCACACATACATACTGGTGGAATAATTGAAAGCGCCATTCTCCTCCTAGGCATCATTGTCGCCCTTATTGACTATGTGAAGAAAAAGCGTATATCCTTCCTAACTACGATGTGCGGTATGGGTGTATTGTACGTGGTCCTTACTTTCCCTATAGTCGAATGGCTCTATACGCATACTCCGCTTGGCAATATTCAACACCAATGGCGCATGTTGACCGGGTATATTTTTATCCCTCCCATTGTATGCGCACTACTGTTGTCACGACTGAAGAATTCGTACATGCATGTCGTAGGGGTTATCGCCATGATTGTGGTCATTGCGTTTCTGCGTTTCCCCCAACTGTACACCAAAAATATACGAACTGCTGCGGAAAAGGAATATTTTGTGACAGATGACAATCGGCACGGCACGGTACTTAACACCATCTGGATGGGCGAGGTACGCGACTACCCCTACCGAAAAAACAAGGGAGAAATTTTTGAAGGAAAGGGGACAATCATCTCATCTGAGATAAAAAATGCTCGCCACCTGTTCCGCGTGCATGCCGAGTCAGATGTGAAACTGGCAGATTATACGTTTTATTTTCCCGGTTGGCACGCCTATGTCGACGGCACAGAAACCGACATACAATTTCAGGACCCCAGCTATCGTGGGGTGATAACAGTCGCGGTCCCACAAGGCGACCATGAGCTAGAGGTGGTCTTCAAAAATACCAAGGTGCGCTTGCTGGGGAATGTGCTATCTCTTGTGGGCATTCTCGGTTTGGGGGTTTTGTATGTGAAGATGAGAAAACAGTAAAACGAAGCGCACGGAGCATAGAAGAGCGAAGAATTCAAGACAATTTTTGTTTCCAGTCTCTCTCTTGACGAGTTCGATTAATCTTTGATAAAGATTGTTGTTGTAGCAAGAGTTTAGTATAAGAGCCATTTATAAAATGTTTCTTGAGCGTATCGGTCGATTGTGAGAAAAACTTATATAATCTGAGCCATTGAGTAAATGAAAGATTGGTGGGTTTGTCATGTTTGGAGATACTAAATAGAGTTATTTGATTATTAGTTAGCAAGGCTTTGTTGAATAGATAAAATCAATTGTTCCCCCTTTGCTTCTATATTTTGCCATGACATATTGTAATCAAATTCTAAATCTACCCGTATTGTTTGATCATCTATTGCGAGAATATAATTCAAAAGAAAATGTATGTCATCGTCTGAAAGACCTACCTTTTGAGCAATCTTAATTAAGCTAATCATACGCTCACTCAAGCTTTCCTTTTTAACAAGCTCCTCTTCGGGCATTGGTGATTGTGTGTCTGCACTATAATGAAACTGAGTTAAACCAAAACGATTAGGAGCATCAAGCGATAAAGGAAAAGTGATATTTAACCTGTTAGTAAGAATTGTTAACCCATCTTCAAAATTTGTATATTTTATTTGTACATATAGAAGAGATAATGGTGATAATCTAGGATAAATTGTACAGTTTTGTCGCCACTTATCAAGACGCCTTGTTATTTCCTCATCTGATAAATCACTTCTCCCAATCCCAACTATGAGTTTAGCCCCACCAGCGGTAATGAATGGATAGTTACCAGATCGAGCTATTCGTAAAACATCATGAACTGACCGAATTATTTCTTTAATTTTTTTAGCATAACTTAGTGGATGAGTAATGACCAGTTTTTTAATTATGTGGGGAGTCACAATATTACTATTTTTATACTCTGCCAACAGCTCAGTAACAGAAGCGATATAACGCTCTATTGCTCCCCTAGGATCTTGAGGTTCGGTTAAAGCAAATCGTTTAATTATGTAGGGAGTCACAATATCACTATCTTTATACTCTGCCAACAACTCAGTAACAGAAGCGATATAACGTTTTATTACCGCCTTTGGATTTTGAGGATGTCTTAAAGCAAGTCGTTTAATCATGTAGGGAGTCACAATATCACTATCTTTATACTCTGCCAACAGCTCAGTAACAGAAGCGATATAACGCTTTACTGCTCCCTTAGGATCTCGTGGATTACCCCGTACAATCTCTCTAATAACACTTGGAGTCACAATATCACTATCTTTATACTCTGCCAACAGCTCAGTAACAGAAGCGATATAACGCTCTATTGCTCCCCTAGGATCTTGAGGATTACGCTGTACAATCTCTCTAATAACACTTGGAGTCACAATATCACTATCTTTATACTCTGCCAACAGCTCAGTAACAGAAGCGATATAACGCTCTATTGCTCCCTTAGGATCTCGTGGATTGGCCAAAGCAAAATATTGAATGGTGCTGGGAGTAATGGTGGTATGGATATAATATTCTGTAATAAGATCTGCTATATATGAAATTGGATGATAAACTAACAATTTTTTAATTATTTCTAAATTGTATTTTTTAACTATACCTTCTAAAAATTCATCACCAATACAGGCAATAATACCATTACGTAACCCATCATCGGTAATTGGCGAGGATGAAACTCTTCCCCCTTTTTTTGCTCTATCAGATGCTTTCATAAGAGCAAACAAAATAACTCCTAAGCTTCTTTGTAAGCCATTTTCATTCATCCGAATTTCTGCTGTAACAGGTGATTGTTCTGTCAGACCACTAAAATAACGCTCAATCTCTTCATCAAGAGTCGGTTGTAATTGTTTAACCTCACTACTGGGACGTGCACCTAACTGAACACCCCCACTTATAAGTAACGATCGTATTTTTTCTATATAGTCAGCAGGTGGAGTAAGGCCTATAGTGGCAAATTGAGGGGCATCTTTCATTCCATATTATAGTACATAAATACCTATAATTATATTCAAAAAACGTAGTGAAAAACGATGAAAATTTATGGAGTGGCAAAGTCACAATTTACAATATTTTTTTGATATATGCCCATACCATACACGTACACAAGCGAATGGACACCATTTTTTGTTCGTATCACTTCCTTAGGGTTTCCAATAACCGTATTACTCAGATCCTCATTGGAGACATAGACAATACTTTTCCCCGAATCTTTGTTTTGGCAATAAACAGCATCGGGCTGGAGATCGGTATTTTGCAGATTCGCGACCTTTGTTGGGTGTTTGAAACCGATCGCATCCGGTTCACTCCATTGTGTCGTCTGTTGATATGTGCGCGGGTCAACCTGGGCGTAAAAGGCGTAAAATGCCGGTGCCTCGGTGAAACCGCGGACAAAAATGTCGGTGTCTTTTTGTTCGACAAGATAGGGCATAAGACCGGCCATGTATGAATTGAACGCGATCTCGTATTTTTCCACGTGGACTGTTTCATAGCGAAACATAAACGCAACCCCATTCATCAGCAGCAATAATGCCACAACGATGTCGAGTATGCGCACCATCCGATGGCTGGGCAACTTTTCTATTGCCAGTTCTCGCGCGTACCCATAGCCAAACATAACGATCGCACACACAAACGGCAGAAGCGGAGACAACCGAACGCGGTGGGCTCCAGTAGATAAAAGGGCAGGGATCGGAGCAACGATGAGTCCGACAAGAACTAAGAGATCTTCGTGCGTGTGTTTTGTGCGCAGCCATTTTTGCACAAATGCTACCCACCCCAAGAGATAAAAAAGAATAACCACAAGTGGCAAAAGGCCGAAATGATCCGTGCTTATGTGTTTTGGTTCAGCCTCTCCATTGAAAAAGAGCATGTCGGTCGAGAAGGTATGAGCAAAACGATCGGCAATTTGCCGCGAAAAAGAAAGCACTTTGTTGAAATTAGCATAACACAGGAGGGAAGGGGCGTGTGTGGAACAATAGGTGCGGTCCTCGTTTATCGTCATGACGGTTCCCGAATCCGAGAGCAATCCAACTTGTTTGAATCGCGCCTGGCCATGGGTGCTGACCGTAAACCAAAGAATCGGCAAAGCAATGAGGACAAACGTCGTAAGCCCTGTAAGCCATGCGTGACTAACCGTACCTCCTTTGGTTCTTGCAAGTAGCACGACGTACACGACTACCAGGAGTCCAACCACCAGCCAAAACAACATGCCATATCCACGAATGTTTTAACGATTTCAAGGCGAAAATGAGCCCCACAAGGAACAACAGGAGCCCTAGATTGCTCTCGTAGGCAAACCGGCTGAGTGTAAGCGACCACGGACTGACCGCAAGGGTCAAACTTCCCAGCAAACTCACCGCTTCGGAACAGCGCAATTCCTTAAGAAAAAAATAGAGTGCGATCACGGTTGCTACTCCGATAAGCGCCGAGGGCAGGCGGACCGCAAAGGTATTCAAACCCAACAGCTTGACAAAAGGCACCATCGTGTATCCATACGCTGGCAGTTTTTGATCGCCAAACGCTTCAAATACCAGTGGAAAGAAGTTGCCGTGTTCGTCTCGTCCGGTTTGCGCGATCGAATAGGCGTTGTAGCCAAAACTTACCTCATCAATCAGCGGGCTTGGCGGGAGAGTGCCCAATTTGTAGATTCTGAAAGCAAAGGCGACACAGACAATCGCAGCAAGCACCAATACGGTTTTTGATTGAGCAAATAACTCGCGCATAAGCGTTTACGGTTTTGTAATAAATGATTGCAACTTCGTCTTGAGCGCATTGAGTTTTTTGAGTTGTTTTTTGGTGAGCCAGTGAGTTGTTTCAAAAAGGCCTTGTTTAAAGAAAAAGTGCGACTCTTCGACAACATCATCATGACTTTCATGTTTTTTTTCTTCCCAAACGTAAAAGTAGACCAGGGGATAGTACATCATCTGCAAAAACGACAATACAAACCCATGCATGCCGTCTTTGTATCCATCCGATGCAAAAAATCGACTTATAAATTCGCCAATTCCTTTGACAAGCGCTTCGTGAAGTGAAAACATTTGCTTATTTTCGGTCATGAAATGAGCTTCTGATTTTGCATAGCGCACCATTTTAGAAAAATATTCATCAATGTTTTTGTAATTATGATGCGTAATGGCATTTTGTTCTTCACTCTTGAGTGTAAGCCCATTACCCGTGAGATGGGGTTGTTTGTGGATTTTTGTCGGCCATGTTGCTTGATCCTTCTTAAATAATCGCGTTTGATAATCTGGCCACCATTTGGCATGTTGAATCCATTTCCCAAAAATAATATTTTTTCTTGGGATCGAAATGTAATCGTATTGCATGTACACTTCAGATAGTTTTTTTGAAAGGGTTGGCTGAATTATTTCGTCAGGATCGAGAAAAAGGATATACTTGTTCTTGGCAAATGATTTTGTGCGTTCTCTAATTTGTTCTACATACGGCACATTTTCACCAATTTTTTTTACTCTTACACCCATTTTCTGTAATTTATTTGAAACATCAGCAGATAATCCAATGTCGACAACGATAATTTCATCAGCTAATTGCTTCACAGAATCGATAGTTTCAAAAAGATATGGAGGGTTGCCTTTAGCAATGATCAGCGTTGATATCATTTTTTTCTTTTAAAAATATATTGGTCACCTTGATTATAAATTAAAGCATAGTCTGAGTCATTATCAACTATCTGAAATGTTTCTTTCATGGCTTCATCACTCATTGCGACGTGATATGGATTTTGGCCAGGACGAAGATCAAATATGACGTAATCTGTCTTTTTTTGTTTGAACAAAGGTCGAAGAATGTAAGCTTCTTGATGAGTAAATCGTACAATAATATTATTTTGAGCAGTCACAGAAGCATTTTTAGGTATTTTTTTTACAACATCTTCAAGAAATGTAAAATCCTGAGAATGTTCATAGAAAGCTTTGTTATAAGTGAGTCCAAGAGGTCCCCGAAAATAAAACCGGTGCAATAATATTGACCCACACAATACTATTCCAGATACGATATAGAGCACTTTTCGCCGATATTTTTTAGGAAATTTAGTTAATAAAACTGAAAATCCAAGAACGGTAGCGACCGCAAAAGAAGGAGCGATCTCAGCATTGTAATGGAGACCAAGATCCCATCTGAGTCCCTCATTACTTACAAATCGTGCTGCGTAGTGAAGAAAAAACAATGGCCAAATATGCGGGACTAAAACAGACAAAAAACCAAAACTCATTGCCGTTTTTATTACTGTTTCAATTTTTATTATTGGTTTCCACAATCTTGATATAGCCTCTCCGATTCCTTGAGAAAAATCTAAACCATACAAATATATTCCCTTTGAAAAGTAGGGGATGATAATTTTGATAGCGGCAATACCCCATACAAGAGATATAAGTACGGTCTTTTTTGAAATGTCTCTCCATTTTTTATTATGAAAAAATATGAATATTCCAAGCCCGATACCAGTGAGAAATATTGACTCTTTAAATCCTAAGATAAATTAAAAAAATATAATAGAGCTTTTTCTTTTCAGTAAAAATTGCCCAGTAAAGCAGCATCAAAGGAAGAGTCATCACCGTAACTTCGTGAAAGTCAAATGCTAAGGCATTTTGTAAACCAATAAAAAGAAAGTAAGCAATAACGATCGATATTGCAGCAAACGCATTTCGCAATTTATCTTTGGCAATATGAAATAACACAACGCCGCTTAAACCAACTATTATTGCTTGTGCTACTAGTATTGCCTCAGTTTTATCCGTGAACCAATAGATGGGCGCAAGAATAAAAATACTCGGATGGAAGTGATCCGCGAAAATATTCTTCCCGCTTAGTTTAAAGTGATCAATGATAGGAGTCTGAAAATGCGCAACTTTCCATAAAGCCGTATCAAAAATGCCTAAGTCATAGTAGCCCGACTCAAATTGCCAATAGCGGTTTAAAGCCAAAAGAATGTAGGCAAAAGTAAACAATAAAATAATGATATAGGGAAGAATTTTTAAGAAGAAGTGAGAGACGTTTTTTATTGAAATGAAATAATTTGAAGAATGCGAAGACATAATTCAGTTATTTCAGTAAACTAACTATCTCATGAACAACATTTCTGCGAAATACAGTATAGAGCATCATCAGGTAGGTGACTCCTCCTGCCAGGACGTAAATAAGGAGGTTGAGGTAACTTGTGCCGGTGAGAACGTGCATCAATGTGTAAATCACTACCCCCATCACAAGACTTGAAAGAATAGGCGGAGCAACTTGTTGCCACGGACTAAACGGAATAAGTCGTCCGGCAACAATACCAATCACCACAAAGGTCAGCGAAAGAAACACAAGCGTCATGGGGAAGCCGAGCATACCATAGCTATTACTCAACGTTGGTACCAAAATCCATGTCATAGTGGTCCAGTAGATCATAAATAGGAATGAAATTTTCACTTTGCCCAGGGCATTGAAGACATTGATAAACGGTGTGGAGAAAGAAGAGAGAAAAGCGGAAATACAAATAAGGTAAAAAATGGGGAGCGCCGGTTCCCACTTGCTGTATTTTGGAATCAACAAGACCACTTCGTGCATGAGGAGCAGTGCACCAACATAAATTGGGGCAAGGAGCAATGTCTGATTGTACAAAATTTTTTCAATAAGGTGTCCAACTTTTTCTTTATCATGTTGCAGCCGGGAAAAAATCGGGAATAGAATACGATTGACATTGTCCATGATGATGCGGATTGGCGCTTCTGCCCAGCGTTTTGCCCAACCGATAAACCCAAGCGCTTCAAGCCCCAGGATACTTCCGAGAAACAAAGTGATGAGATCGTCTTTCACTAGTGCAAGCAGTGTGTTGGTCTGAAATGGTAGTCCAAATGAAAGAAGTTTACGCAAACTCGCACCCGAGATGCCAATGCGTGGTTTCCAAAAGGAAAGATAATACATCAGCGCGGTGCCGGAAATGGATCGGACAAGGACGGCAATGGTGAAACTTTGTAGATCAAACCGCATCAGTGCCAAAATCGAAACAACGATATAGAAAAGCGTATTTTCGACAACTTGGACAAGGACGATTTTTTGAAACTGCACCTTGCGTTCGAGAAAAATTGAAGGAATGGTTTTAAGCGAGGAAAAGAAAAACGCAGCAAGCAGTGCCCAATAGAGCGAGATTGCGTTTGCCGGGAGATTGTAGATACCTCGAATCCGCGGGGTGAGTAGATACCCTAGGGTGATGAGCGTGAGGATGAGTATTTGTTGGACGGTGAAGGTGGTCTTGACATCGTCGTCGGTTATTTCTTTTTTTTGAACAAGCGAAGCTGCGAGTCCGATGTCTGAGAAGTAGTTGAGAAACGATATGATGGAGAGCGTGAGGATGTAGATGCCAAAGGTTTTGGTTGGCATGACGATGGTGAGGATGAGGTTTGCGACGAGTCCGAGCACGGCGGAGTAGCCACTTTGGAAAAAGAGGCTGAGTATGCTTACGACAGTGTTTTTTTTGAGTTCGTGGTGCATGATTTAGTTAAAAGTCAATAAATCATTAAATCAATAAAACATTAAAACATTAAAACAATATGTCAATAAAACAATGAACAATACTGTTCCTTTTCGCTCATAACCGCCAACGCTATAAAACTCATCAGAGTTAGGATATTACTCAATATCTCTACCGTTGTCTGTCGATAGGTTATCGTTACCGTCGTGCCATGTTCAAATCGCAACAATGGTCTACCAAGTGTATCAAATTTTTTCGGCACTATCTCTTTATTGTTTACAGTAATGTGCCAGTAAGGCGCGTAGTGTATGGGCGCCACCCAATCGGTTCCGCCTTTGACATCAATGAGCGCATTGAAATTCCCTATACCTTTTGGCTTCGTCACATCTTCTGTTTGCTCAATAGTTTTCCACGCATCGTAATCGGCTGTTGTTGGCAGATATTCCTGAACTTTGTATGCGGCTTTCTGCACAATATATTCCTGCGAAACATATGTGTTATGAAACGTTTCTTTTGAACGTGTTTGTCCTTGAAAAAATTTTCCATTCAGAAGAAGCATGCCCAGCAATGCGCAGAGCCCGACTACGATATGTAAATTTTCCCAGCGGAGTTTGTCGATTCCATATGCGACGAAAAACGATAGACCAAATACGCTAATGAGCAAAAACCGCCACGGGAACTGAAACAGCGCGAGCACGGGTTCAAACATCTGCCACACGATTTGTGAAACAGGAAGGGTAAGAAACAGCGACACGATCGTTATAACTGCCATGAAAAGAATGAGCGTTTTTTCGTGGTTGTTTTTTGTTTCAAACCGTATGAAAGAAAACCATTTTTTCGTCTTTTTGAAAACAATCGACATCAGGGCAAGCAACACCCCACCCACGCCAAACAGAATTTGCACTTTCCCGAGCATGAAGCTCATACCATCTGCAGTACACCCGGGAGCAGAACCGGCAAACCCCCATGGCGACGACCAGAGTTGCGCGAAGCACAAAAAGTGGTCTTGATAGTGTGTTTTTGTTGCGATTGCGGCGGCGTGCACAAGTGGTAATTCGACAACGGCAGGGATGAGAAAATAACTCGAGAGAAGTAGCCCTCCAAAAAAAGCCAACACATTCACGCGAGATTTTTTAATCAGAAAAATATATACCGCAATTATTCCTACTGAAACGAGAGAAAACACATTGTGTACCGTGAACAGACATGAAAGCACAATCGCTGTCATCAGTGCTCTTTTTTTATCATTTCGCTCAAGCATGAAAAAGGCAAGCGGGAGCAGAGCAAAAAACCACAGTTCTGCCAAGTTGGCGCGCACGAAAATATCAACCGCCACAAACGGCGAAGATACATACGCAATACTTCCCACAAGACTTGCAAGCGATCGTAGATTGTGCCTGAGAAAGAGATACATGGCGAGACCGCCTGTTAAAAGTGCAAGGCCAAACGAAAGTTGCAGCGCAGAGACGACATCGAACCCAACCATGTGCAACCCGCTCGTGACCCAATACGCAAACGGTGCATAATAATTAAAGAGCGGATAGCCAAGGCCGTAAGACATGTGGAGGGCGATCCGTGGAGGAATCATGCCGTGTTGGAGATCGTAGCTAAACTCAACTATTCGTGCCGCCTGGGTTTCATCGTGACCAACAAACATCTCCTGAGAAAAAGGCGAAAGGTGGCGCGCAAAAATGAGGATGATCCCGACGATGACTGCAATGCGTATGATGTGTTTTTTCATAACCTTGACTGTTTTTAGATATGTTCGGACTTGCACAAAACATCGCATGAAAGAGCGTCGGTTTTTATTTCGTACAAGTAGAGCGCTTTTTGGTTGCCGGGTTTTTCGTATTTTTTGATGAGCACTATTGGCCAGTGGCTGGGAAACTCATCTCTGTGGGAAAACACCACAAACACTCTGCGCTCGGGTACTTCGTGCATGGCTTTGAAAATGTCTTCTTCGGAAAGCGGCCAGAGCCCGCGGATCTCTATGCGGTCGGTATCTTGCACGAATACTCGTAGCACATCGGCGACTAGACCAAAATCTCCTTCGGCGAGTACGACAACCGGTTCTTTCTCGTTGTTTGCGGCAGTGCGCAAGGTTTGCACAAGGTCTTGCGCTCCCCAGACCGCGGTTGCGCCTTCGATATATTGCCCTCGATCAACTTCGGGAAATGAAGCTTTTGCTGGGGCAAAGAGCATAGGCATGTCCAATAAAATCATCGTCACAAGTAGTATCGCAAAAAGGTATCCGCGTTTATATATAGTTTTTTTTTCCTTTTTCAATTCCATCAGCCCGTACGTTGCGGTTATAACAAACAGCGAACCATAAAAAATGATATAGCGTGGAAAGAGCACCTTCGCCATAAAAGCAATGCCGAAAAACGGGATTACAAACCACAAGAGCATATACATACCAAGCAGTCGATTATTCTTTACAAGCCGATAAAGTCCAAATACGCTGAATGGCACGATCAGCCAACCGGCCTCCCACGAGGCGTAAAGCGGTATGAGTTGGATGTTTCTCCAAAAGACGGCAAAAGGCGAAGTCAGAAACTCATCAAGCGTCATCACAAATGTCGTATTTTTCATCGCAACATAATGGAAAAATGGGGACAGTCGCTGGACATTGTAAAAGAGCAGGCTTATGACAATCACTATGGCAAGCAATATGAAATAGTTTAGTGTTTTTTTTACTGTCGTGAGAAGCTCTCTTTTTTTCCAGTCAGTAAGATACAGCACAGGCGCCATTGCAGAAAGCGCAAGAAAAATCCGCATCGAAGATTTGGCGAGCGAGGCAAAACCGCCGACAAATCCAAACATAAGGGCAACATCAAGCTTGCGTGTTTTCACCAAAAGCAAAGAAAAAAACAATATCCAAATAAACCCTGCATTCACCGCAGAGTCTACAAGCGCCATGCGGTCATAAAACAAAAAATAGGGAATAAAAATATGCAGAAGCGCGCCGATGTATGCAGCTTTTTTGCCCCACAGGTAGTAGAGCAGACAAAACATTCCCGACAATGCGGTAAATCCGGTGAGTACAGAGAAGAGTCTACCTGCCAAAAGCGCATTATGGGGAAACAATTTCAAAAACGGTATGGTTGCCCACGTTTGGAGTGGTTGCCGCCCGTCGGTTAAGGATATGAACCGCCATGATGCGTCTTTCCAGGCAGTTTTTGCCCATCGGATATAAATGCCTTCGTCTGAAAAAATAGGCCATTTCGTAAGGTTAACAAGTCGCATGAGAAAAAATAATCCAACAAGAATCAGCAAAATCACGACATCTTTTTTCTTTATATTTTTTTTGAGAAATGAAAATATTGTTTGATAATCAAACATGAAATTACATAAATAACAACAAATCGCCCTCTTTTTTGAGTAAAATTGCTTGTTTATTGAGCAACATTGGTAGATCCTGTTCTTCCACAATCATACAATGGTTATTCTTTCCTCCTTGTTCAAAAAAGGCGGTTTCATCATAGTATACATCTATTTTGTTATTGAAATATACCATCATCGACGGATGGCTGCCCCACCAATCGGACGTTGTGATCGTCAAATCCATATCTTTTAAGGTTTGCATCGTCTCTCTTCCCGTACGATCGACCAATAGGTCAATTGCGGAACACGATGTGTTTGCTTCTTGTGCCAGAATATGGTGAGGTTCGAGTTTTGAATACGTATAATTTTGTAGTTTCTCTTTGAAAAGTGCTTGGTAACAGATCGCAACACAAACGACGGCAAGAATCCCAAAATACCATTTTTTGTATTTTTTAAGCAGTGTCAGAGGGTACAAAATGAGAAGGGGAAACTGAGGGAGTGCAGGGAAGATATACCAGTGAATTTTGGTTTTGGTGAGATTCAAAAACGCAAACCAGGGCAATAGCGCGTTGGCATAGAGAAAATGTTTGTCGTGATTTTCTCTGTTTGCTCCTTTTTTGAGGTTTTTCCGCGCATCGACCCATTGTTTGAGAAAGAGCAACCATCCGCCGACACTTATGATCATGACCCACTTGAATTGTTCAAGCAATACGTCAAAATAAAACGTGCGTTTGCCAAAATGCGTTTCTATGGAAGCAGTGACACGCTTGGTATGGCTTTCGATGATGTGTTGAATCCAAAATGCCTTGCCGTAAAATACAAACATCACTGCGTACCAGATTGACAAAACACCAACGTGGAAACCAATGTGCTGCAATTTTTTTTTATATTCTTTTTTGGTGATTGTTTTTACTGCCAGTTGAAAAGTGTACATACCGGCGATAAGTGCCACAGGATAAAACCCAAGGAGCGATTTGCTTAAAATTCCTATTCCAAGAAACACGAGTCCCCAGTATTTTTTTTCATAAAATAGCAGGTAGCCCACCCATCCGATGAGGAGAAATATGTCGGTGTTTACTACTTGTGCGCGTTGGAGAAAAATCGGTGTAAACGCAGTCATGACAACCATAACTGTTGTCAAATATTTCTCTTTCACAATGGTGTTGTAGAGTTTGTACACAAGGTAAAGTGCCACGACGCTCAGGTACAGCGTGGCCAGTCGTGTCGAGACTTCTGCCGGCATGAAGGGGGTGAGTTGCATGACGAGCCCGTAAAAAAGTGGCACAAGTTGGGGTTTGTCGAGCCACACTTTCCCTTCCCAGGTGGGTACAAACGAATGGTTGTGCACCATTTCTTTGCCAAGCTCGATGTATATCGATTCGTCCCAGTCGTAAAATGGCGTTTGGTGGGCAATGATTTTGTAGGAGAAGAAGAGGGTAAAGATGGCGAGAAAGGTGATGATTGCCCAGTGGTGTCGAACGCTATTTGCCATGTGGTTATTATACTTAACTATTGTATAGCCCGCAGCTTGAAACGTGAAGCTTGTAACTAAGGGTAATAAGTAAATAGAAAATAGTAAAAAATTAACAAGTAACAACGAAAAACTTACAACTAACAATTAACAAGTAACAGGTAAAAACGAAGAACTAAAAACGTGTAGCGTGAAGCTTGTAATTCTCCTTCCTCGTTCTCTTGATGAAAGCGTTTTGATACAAACAATATTGTATTTATTCATGATCTTTCCTTATAAACGCGCTTTCAACACCTTTTTTTGAGGTTAAGCTATTGGTTTGCGTATTGTCTTTCAAGCTACAAGGGACAAGTTATAAGTTATACGTTTTGAGTTATATACCCCATTCAAATAGAGTCAAGAACAGACGCGTCTTCGTGAGGGAAGATTTTCTTGAAGTCGAGGTTGAACTCGGGGTCGGAGTGATATTTTATTGATCGCTTGATGTAGACATCAAGCGGTTCAAACATAGTGAAGGCTTCCTTAAACGTGATTCTCTGAAAAAAGAAATAGGTGCGCAGTTCGTACCCTATCGAAGTTACTACCACAATCGTCACGCCCACTACAACAACGGCAGTAGGAATTTTTTTGAACAGTTTGTTCACATTTTTTATAGCATGCACCATCGCGACTCCGGAGAAATACCCTATGGGAAGAAGCGAAGTGAAGGTGCGCAGCATGTTTGGGTTTTCCCAGGGGTAGGTCATCTGAGCGGGCAAAAGAGAAAAAAACAAAAATAACAAAAACAGCTGGTGAAAGCGAGACCGTTTGAAATCCTTCACCGCGATCAGTAGTCCCCCAACAAAAAGGAATCCCATGATTGGGTTGAGCGCTGGTTTGAAGGGGAAGTTGTGTCTGCCATTGCCATCTCCGCGCACGAAAAACATATTTGTTATGGTCACGACATTTTGCCCGGTAAACGAAAATTTTTCTTCCAAAGACAAACTATTGTTGTTGACGTACGAAAGTTGGTTGACGCGCACGTCGGGGTTTTTGCTGTTTTGCACAAAGTACACAATAAGCGGCAGGGCGATAATAAGGAAGCTGATGAAAAAGAAGAATAGTATTGCGTTGGTCTCTTTTTTGGTAAGCGATTCCCCTTCGACTCCGCTCAGGGTACGACCTTCGATTTTATTTAGAGTACGGCCTTCGACTCCGCTCAGGGTACGACCTTTAACACTCCTTCCTTTTATAACGCGTATGACTACACCCACAAGCATCATAATAAGCGGAACAAGGAAAAAGATACGCCCGGGTAGATAAGAATTGAAGGCTAAGCCCGCGCCCATACCCGAGATTATCGCCCATACAGGTTTTCTCGTTTCCCGTACAAGACAGAAGGCGTAAAGCGACACGAGTTCGAAAAACATGAGAAGTGGCGCCTCGAAGGCAAAGCGCGCAAAGTTGATATACCAATGCGAACACACGACAAGGAGCGTAGAAAAGAGGGCGACAACGCGGATCATCCACACATTCTTTTTTTCAATATAGCTTCTCAACACATTTTCAAATAACAAAAAGATCATCCCTGCATTCAAAATCGAAACAAGAGCGATGGGGAATCTCAGCCCAAACGCATTGACGCCAAATAGTTTCATCGAATAAAGAAGTATGTAATAGTAGAGCGTGGTGTGACCGGTAGCGAGTGTGGTGTAGGGTGCAAAAGATTGCGTGCCCAGGTGAAAAGCGAGTCGTGCGAAATCGAGCTCATCTTCGCTCAAATTTTGTGGAATGTAGGGAAATCGATACAAAATGATGGCACACGCTACAACAAGTGTGACAACCAGATACCAACGAAGCTTAATATTTTTTACAAATGTCATACCATTTAATCATAAGAATATCTTTCAACCCTTCAAGCGACGATTGAAAAAAAGTAACGTTTTTCGTTTCAACGTGACGCCAGACAACTGGCACTTCTGCTATTTTATATCCTAACTTTGAACCGACAAACAAAAATTCCAGATCAAACCCTGCAGAAATCGATGAATTTTGTACTTCAGAACGACTCTTAAACACTTGCAACCGTTTGACGATTTCCTTTGCCGCTTTGGCTTGGAAAAGTTTAAACCCGCACTGGGTATCGGTTACTCCTTTGAGCCCGATGAGATACCTTCGAATGAAAATCATCCCCAGCGCCATGATTTTGCGCTTGAGTGGGGCACCTTCTCGAGAAGTATTGCGTGAACCGATGACGATATCAAACTCTTTTTGCGCAAGTTGGATCAACTTTTCTGCTTCTTCGATGGGGGTTGCCAGATCGATGTCCGAAAACATAATCGTTTCTCCGGTTGCTTCTTGTATGCCTTTTATGATGGCAAACGCTTTCCCCAGATGTTTGTTTTGGATGAGGCGAAATTTGGGAAAAAGTGAAAGATATTTTGTACGAATGATGCTTTTTGATTCGTCAGCTGAACCATCGTCGACGATGAGCACTTCTTTAAATCGTTTATCGTTTTTGGTGAAGTTGCCGATTTTATCGAGTACTCCTTTTTGTATGTTTGCCTCCTCGTTGTAACAAGGAATGATGAGTGAGATGGCCATAAGGCTAGATAATTAGTTATTAGATATTAGGGACAAGTTACAGGCTTTGAGTTACAAGACGTACGCTTTACGTTTCTTTTCCATGGATGAATTTGTATATCGTAACATTTTTTACACGCCAAGAGTCGACCAATTGTTTATTGTAAAACGCAGCGATTTGCCAGTGGGGGTCTCCGGTCGGGTTACAATCTTGAGAAAAGCACATGACAAAAAGCTCTTCAGCCTGATCAGAAGAATTGTCGGGGAGCACGTTGTATCCTGCAAGATCCAAGAAGTAACGAAAGTGCCCATCTGTTTCGGTGAAAGGCAAGGGAACAATTTGTATTGGCTGGGCGTTGATGTGTTCCCCAAACGAATCGGCAACTTCTTTAGCATACACGATTTGATTGCTGGGAGGCATATTGAAGTAATAGTATCGCCAATGGGCAATGATGAAAAAGAGCATGGTCCAAGCAGTGATTAAAACCACCGCCCGGGTATTTTTTATCTGAGCTATGAAATAGGCAACAACAACGAATAGGCTAAGATATGCCGGACCAAAGTAATGTATCAGCCGAGGGCTATTCAGCAGAGAAAACCCAAAAAGATAAGCGACGATATTTGCACTGATCAACACCATGAATGTATTCTTTTTTTTCCATGCAATATACACGCCGCCACATGCAACGAACAGCACAAGCAACATATTCAGGCGCGCGTCAAGCGGTAGACGAAAGGTAAAATTTACGAGCGCGCTTGCTGTTTCGATCACGCGAGAAGCATACGAGCTATTCCCGATGACCTTGCCACCTTGGATAAGCGCCATAAAGTTGCGCGTGTTTAAAAAATCGTGACGAAGATCAAATACGATAAGCGGAGAAGAAAAGAAACAAAATGAGAGCAACGCATAGACCCATTTCATAAGATTTTTTTTGCCTCGCGTGTAAAAATTACTATTTAATACATTGATAATTAGCATCACCATCATCGGTACAAGCAACAAAACTGCAAGATAATGCAATTGAATAGAAAAGGACAAAAAAGCGCCACACAGTATCGCATGCCAATATAATTTTTCTTTTCCCTTAAGCAATTTGTCAAAAAAGTAGAGTGTAAAAAAAGAAAAATAGGGAAGAAGGTTGGGGTTCCAAGAAAATCGCGACAAATCAATCAGGGAACTGGAAAACGAAATGAAAAGAATCGAAATGAGCGCTGTTTTCACTCCGCATTCCTTTTTCATTATCCAGTACAGCGCGATTGTCCCCACGATCGAAAGGAGCGCAACGCCCACTGCCGGCCCAATAGGATCAAAGCGAAACAAAAGAAGGAACGGCGCGATAAGGTAATAATAAAACGGACCAAGATAAATTTGTCCAACCGAACTGGGCGCTCCAATAGCAGGTAAATGTTTTAGTGTGACAATGTGTTTGAGAATAAGCGCGTCTCTCCCTTGGTCGCCCAAAAAAGTGACATAGCCTGCAATATTATAAAATCGCAGGAGAGCAGCACACACGATGATCAGTACCGCGGGCCAGTTTTTTGCTACAATAGATCGTATGTCGCGAAACATATCTTCTTATTGTACTGTACTTCTGGTTGTTTTGGTAAGTACGGTTATTGCGTGGCTTCCATTTATGCTCAAAGCTCACTCGTGGTACGGCATCGACTTTTTTGTCGGTTCAGCGTCATCAAATGCAAGTTTTTTGATGGTGTATCAAAACTACGATGGCCCCCTCTACATCATTCCCGCCAAAACACTCTACAACAAAGAGCTCTTTGAAAAGTTGCCCATAGAACAAGGACTTTCGTGGGAGTATTTTGCCGCTCATTTGCCGCTTTATCCAGTTGTCATTTCGGCATTTGCGTACATCATGGGGTATCTGAAGTCGATGTTGTTTACGTCAATATTTTATTCGGTGTTGCTGGGACTATTTTTTTATGCACTCATCGATAAGCTTCGTCTTACTGAAAAGCCACTCCTATTGACAACGGTTTTTTTGTTTTTGCCGCGGTTTCTCGTTGTACGATCTGTTGGAGCACCAGAAACCATGTTTCTTTTTTTCATTTTGTCTTCAATCTATTATTTTGAACAGAAAAATTATCTCATTGCCGGATTTCTCGGAGGCCTTGCTGCTATGACCAAATCGCCCGGCATCCTCCTTGCCGGAGGCTACGGCCTTGCCATAATCGAGGAATGGATACGTACAAAGCGATTCAACTGGCGTTGGTTCTTTCTTGCGCTTATCCCGCTGGGGCTTGTGGCAGTGTTTAAACTTTATGCCATACAGTACGGCGACTTTTTTGCATATTTCAAGTCCGGCGACAACATACACTTGGTTAAACCATTTGCCGTGTTTAATGCGGGGGCTACGTGGGTTGGTAGCTGGTGGCTCGAGGATGTGATTTTTTACTTTTTCCTCTATGGTCTTGCGCTGTATTCGCTGAAAGATCACTGGAACAGGAGTTTTTTTTATGTTCCTCTGGTGTTTTTTGTCTCCACGTTGTTTGTCGAGCACCGAGACATCGCTCGTTATAGTCTACCCATGTGGCCGTTTGCGGTCATTGCATTTCAACAATTTTTTACTTCCAAGCGGTTTGCCGTCATCGCGGCTATTCTTCTTCCTGCGATCTATTTGTACGCGTGGAATTTCATGCTGCACAACACGCTTCCTATCTCCGACTGGAGCGCGTTTTTATGATTTATTATTTCATGGTAGAATATAAATTCTATGCAAAAGGTAAAAAAACAAGCATCGGGCGTTTGGAATATCCTCAAAAAACGTTGGTACCTTATTTTTATCATTATCGCCATCGGAGGATTTTTGCTCTATCGATACAACAAACAAAAAACACAAGCACAAGAGCGCAAGCGTTATACTGTGACCCGCGAAGACCTCAAAGAGACACTTGCCCTCAGTGGAGCAATCGATGCAGAAGAACATGTGCTCCTTCATTTCCAAACCGCAGGGCGTTTGTCGTGGGTGGGGGTTAAAGAAGGCGACACGGTAAAACAATATCAAGGCATCGCCTCGCTTGATCAACGTCAACTTCAGAAAACGCTTGAAAAATATCTCAATACCTATGAAAAAAATAGATACACGTTTGAGCAAACCAATGATGATAACCAAGATGACATCGTCGACCTTTCAAAAGAAGTCCGTACCGAGGCAGAGCGGGTACTCAAACAATCGCAACTCGATCTCAACAACACGGTGCTCGATGTTGAGCTCCAGTCTATTGCCAAAGAATATTCATATCTTTACACCCCTATCGCAGGTGTCGTGACCCGCGCTGATGCAGACGTTGCAGGAGTCAATGTTTCTGTAACCGATATGTACGAAGTGGTAAACCCCGACACGATCGACTTTTCTTTGTCTGCGGATCAGACAGAAGTAGTAGATTTGGTCGAAGGACAAACTGGTAGTATCACGCTTGATGCCTTTCCTGACCAGAGCTTTACCGGTACTATCGCAAAAATCGGGTTTGCTCCACGTACCGATGAAACCGGCACGGTCTATGATGTGCGCATGGACCTGGATGGAGCAGATGTTTCCCAGCTGCGATTGGGCATGACAGGCGATGTGGAATTTGTGATAGGCGATGCTCCAAACAGTTTGTTTGTTCCGTTTGAATATCTCATCGAGGAGAACGACAAAGACTACGTGATGCTCGAAAAACAAGACGGCACGTTGGAAAAAACAGTCATCACTGTTGGCAAGGAATACGATCAAGGGATAGAGGTGACCTCAGGTTTATCCGAAGGCGATGTCATCGTCGAGCCGGAAAGCTGACAACCTCATCAAGCGTTCGAGTTCAGTCGTTACCCATTGCTTTCACCAAAAACTATGTGTTATTACTTACACTCATTATTTTTATGATTAGAGTCGATACTGTCTGGAAAGAATTCGAAATTGACAAGGGCGTCGTATTCACCGCGCTTAAAGGAATATCGCTGGCGATCAAAAAGGGAGAATTTAGTTCAATCATCGGGCCGTCGGGTTCGGGAAAATCGACCCTTATGCACGTTATTGGCTTGCTTGACAAACCTTCACGAGGCTCTGTGTATTTTAACGATATCGACGCTTCGCAATTAAATGACAATGAAATTTCTAAACTCCGCAACGAATTTGTCGGGTTTGTATTTCAACAATTTAATCTTATTCCAAAATTGACAGTTAAAGAAAATATTCTCCTTCCTACGATTTATTCGCGCAGAAAACTGTCGTTTGATCCGGAAAAACGCTCACAAACACTCATGGAACGATTTGGTATCGCAGAGAAGGCAGATTCCTACCCCAACAAAATTTCAGGAGGGCAACAACAGCGTGTTGCTATAGCTCGAGCACTTATTATTAGTCCGGAGCTTGTGTTGGCAGACGAGCCGACAGGAAACTTGGATAGCAAAACTGGTCAAGAAATTATGAAACTATTAAAAGAACTTAATAAAGACGAACAAGTGACGATTGTCATTGTGACGCATGAAAAAGAAATCGCCGAACAAACAAATAGACAAATTCAAATCGTCGACGGAAAAATTGTTTGAAATCAATTCACCATTATCAATTCGTACTGTATTTCATTGGAATATCTATTTTTTACACTCAAATCAGCGTTGTTTGATTTTTCTCGTAACAAAAGTCGAACATTCCTCACGTCGCTTGGCATACTCATCGGCGTGATGGCCGTCGTACTTTTAACCGCCTTCGGACTCGGGTTGCGCGCATATATCGAACAACAATTTGAAGACTTGGGAACGAATCTCATCCGGGTTGTTCCAGGACAGATCCTCAATGAAAGCGGTGGTTTCCGCAGCAGTGCGGGTCCGGGGTTTGGATCCATCAAATTTGACGAAAAGGACGTGCGGAGTTTGCAACGAATACGCACACTCACGAGCGTGGTACCCGTTTTCACAAATACTACAACAGTAGAGGCGCGTTCGGAGTCAAAATACACTGATATTTATATGTCCAATGCCGAAGTGTTTACCGTGCTCAATTTGAAAGCTGAATACGGAACGTTGTTTACGGATCTGGACAACGACAAGCGCGCCAAAGTCGCGGTCCTTGCCCCAAATCTTGCAGAAGACTTGTTCGGTTCTCCGCAAAAAGCGATCAACGAACAAATAAAAATCGGGAAACAGTCATTCAAAGTCATCGGCGTAGCCAATTCCAAAGGAGGCGGGGGGTTTGGCGGTCCGGATTTTGATTCATTCGTCTATATTCCCTACAAAACCGGATTCATTTATAACACCAATAAAGAATTTATCGTGCTGATAGGTCAAGCACGTTCCGAAAACGACATGACCAAAGCAATAAAAGAAATCGAACGTACGCTTCTCAAACGGTACGAGGAAGATGAATTTTCGATTCTTCGGCAAGACGAACTCATAAGTGCCATTTCGTCTATTTTTTCGGTGATCAATACGGTGCTTGTTGCCATTGCCGCAATTTCTCTCGTTGTCGGCGGCATCGGGATTATGAATATTATGTACGTGTCGGTGACTGAACGCATCAAGGAAATCGGTATTCGTCGTGCGCTTGGTGCACGGCGCAACGACATTCTCTATCAATTTCTGCTTGAGTCGGTTATCTTATCGCTCTTGGGCGGAATTGCAGGTTTGTTTTTTTCGTATCTCATCGTGCTGTTTATTCAGCGATTTTTCCCAGCGTATATCGATGCGGGCTCTGTTGCGCTTGCCATTGGTGTGTCTTCTGCGATTGGTGTTATTTTTGGTGTCTTTCCAGCAAAAAAAGCTGCCGATCTTTCGCCAATCGAGGCTATACGATACGAATAATATTCTGCTTCCTATTCCCACTTTTATAAGTAAAGCGAAATGATATAAAGTAAAGTATTGAGGTCGTTCTCCATCATTATCATTTAGTCACAATAGGCTATGAAATACGCTAAAATTTCTTCAAAAAATCAGATAACGCTCGGTACTGCGGTCATGGATGCACTGCGTGTCAAGCCCGGGGATAGTGTATATATAGAAATCATTAAAGATGAAGCAATGCTCAAACCCGTGAAAGGGTCGATGGTTGATGATTTGGCATCACATATCAAGCCAAGCAAGAGAAAGTTTACCGACAGACAATTAAAAAAGGCGATGGAAAAGGATTATCCTGTTTATCTTATGGAAAAATATAATCGACAAAAATGAAAAAATTTATTCTAGATACCAAAATTCTTTTACGTTTTTTTACAAAGGACAATCCAAAGGCATTCGCAAAAAGTAAAAAAATACTTGAAACAATTACCAGACAAGAGGTGGAAACCTATCTTTCTATTATTGTTATTCATGAATTTATGTACCTCATGGATCGACAATATAAAATACAGCGAAGTGAGTATATTGATGGACTCATAACACTCATCAATTGGAACATGATTAACATTCTTGAAATATCAAAATCGCGGGTTATCGAAATATTATTATCGTCTAAAAAAACGACCATTGACTTTACCGATTTATATCTTTGCTTTCGAGCTTTGAAGGAAAATTGTGAAGTTGTAACATTTGATAACGATTTTAAGAAACTTCCGGTTAAGGTGCACAAACAAAAGTAGGATTATTGTGAGAAAAGAGTACTCGCATCAAGACTCATGCACGAAACAAGGACGTTTTTTTATCATGCGAATGCAGCTTGAGACTTTTCATTCCTGTGTAATATTTTCCACAAATTGCTTGATGTGTTTTTCGAAAACTGCAAAACTATAGCATTCAGCTTCTTTTCGTGCTGCTTGTTGCATCTCATGATATTTCTGTTTAGAAAGATTGTCAAGCGCTGCAATTTGTTCAAGAAGTGCATCAACAGTAAGCGCGTTAAAAAGGTACCCGTTTTTTTTGTGTTTGACTGTTTCTTTTAGCCCCCCAGAGGCATAGGCGACAACCGGCAATCCATAGCCCATGGCTTCAACAGGTGCGATGCCAAATTCTTCTTCCTCTGCCGCAAACAAAAAGGCTTTTGCTTGTTGATAAATGTTGGCAAATGCCTTGTCTTCAACATATGAGAGAAATTCAACTGTTGGGCCCGCGATGCTGCGCAAATATTCTTCATCCCTCCCACGCCCAATGATCTTGAGGGAGAACTTTTTTTTGTTTGCGGCCTTGATCAGAAGGTCAATATGCTTGGCTCGTGCCAGGCGCGCGGTGGTGACAAAATAGTTTTTATTCTCTGCGCTTTCGCTTATGGTTGCAGGGATTGCAACCGGTGGGTAAATAACATGCGCATCTCGTCGGTAAAATTTTTTGATCCTTGATTTCGTTTCTTCAGAATTGGCGATGAAAAAGTCTACACGCTGCGACGACTCGAAATCCCACATACGCAAACCATGATTTATGATATGCGCGTAAATGTTCACTGGCAGGTATTTTTGCCACTCGACAGCAGTGGGGTAATGGTAGAGGTAGCGTGGTTGATGATGCAGATAGCATATGTGCTGGGTGTCGGGTTTGGTTATGATACCTTTGGACATGTACCACCCCGAGGAACTCATCACCACATCGTACGCCGAGAAATCGAACGATTCCCAAATCCATGGAGCTAAAAACCGAAGCGGTGAATACAACTTGCCAAAAAAAGGAATACGACTCGCCCATGACTCGTGTATATGCCAGCCTTCAAAGTGTTTGTTGTGTTCTCCCAACCCACGTGGGTTATAGAAGGAGGTGTACACATCGGCTTGCGGGTATATTTTTTTGAGTGCGACCAGAACGCGTTCTGCGCCACCAAATTCCTGGAGTTGATCGTGTACCAATGCAATCTTCATGTAGGGTTATTATAACGTATAACGCACAACTTATAGCTTGTAGCTTGAAATGTGAGCGAAAATACTATATTTTCTTGACGACTTGGCGCGCAAGATGAGATCGTATGCAAGCTTTCAAGCCATCAGAGTATAATAGCTAACATATGAATATTTTTGAAACACTTTTTCTTGGCGTCGTTGAAGGAGTCACCGAATTTCTTCCCATCTCATCGACCTTCCACTTGTTGTGGAGTAGCTATGTTCTCACCATCCCTGAAACAGATTTCGTGAAATTATTTCAAGTCGTTATACAGGCTGGAGCAATCATGGCGGTAGTGGTGCTGTATGCGCGCGAGATCTGTAATAATCGTACTTTGCAGAAGCTTCTTTTAGCCTCCTTTATCCCAACTGCGGTCGTTGCCGTACTTCTTTACCCATTGATTAAAAGCGTTTTTTTCGAGGCGCTCGGCATCACAACATCAATATTTGCACTGGTTGGCGGATTTTTCCTGTTGCTTGAGTACGCCATAGAACACAAATATCTCAAACTTGAAAAGACTATCTCGGTACTCACCTACAAACACGCGGTGATCATTGGTCTTTGTCAGGCTTTTGCCGTGGTTCCTGGCGTTTCGCGAGCCGGAGCCGTACTTGCCGCCATGATGATGATGGGGTACCGGCGCGATGAATCGGCAAAATATTCTTTCCTCCTTTCGATCCCCACGATCGTCTCGGCAGCACTATTTGATTTGTACAAAATGCGCGGTGTTGCGCTCGCCGACAGCGCGCAGACGATAACGCTTCTTCTTGGTACGATTATTGCTTTTGTTAGCGCGCTTGTTGGGGTGAAGTGGCTCATCGGGTATTTGCAGCAAAAATCTCTCAACATATTCGGTTGGTACCGCCTTCTTCTTGGTATAATACTCTTGCTGGTTCTTTTTGCGCGGGGATTATAAAAGACTCAATTTTCTCCGTGACAATGATATGCACACAGTCCTCATAGCTTAATGGATAGAGCACTGGTTTCCGGAACCAGCGATGGAGGTTCGAGTCCTCTTGAGGACGCAAGATACAAACTGGGCCTATAGGTAAGTGGTATACCGGTGCATTCGCATTGCACAGTCGCCAGTTCGATTCTGGCTAGGTCCACAAATCAGTCCAAAATAATATCATCCGTCGAGTTGGTGGGTGAGTCGGTCGCCAGTTCGCCCATGAACCAATGCAAAGCATGGTTCAGGACGTAGAATACCGAGCTTCGCTCTGGTTTTCTACGATTCTGGCTAGGTCCACAAATCAGTCCAAAGGAGCATCCATCCCATCTTTTATGGTATTTGACTGCCACTGTGCAAAGATGTATGCTAATCACATAGCATATGACTTCAAAAAAACACAGCGCAAAAACATGGTACGCATTTTCATTAGCCTGGCAATTAGGTTTTCTCATCACACTTCCCATCGGTGGGTTTTTGTTTCTTGGTTTTGCCCTTGATGGATTTTTAGGGACAACACCCCTTTTTATTGTCGCCGGTTTATTAGTAGGTATTGTCGTAGACATATACACTGTTTATCATTTGCTCAGTCCACTCATGGAACATGAGGAACATCATGATTAATATTCGCCTACAACCTGGATACATTGGTCACATTTTTGGCGTTGCCATTACCAACACTTTTTTTACCTCGCTCCTTGTCACGTTCTGTCTCGGCGCGTTGGGTATAGTGTTTTATCTCAATCGTGAAAATCACAAAAGCATCGTGATTGATGGTATACGCATTCTTATCTATGAGCTGCTCAAGCTCACCGACAGTGTAACCGAAGATCGTGTATTATCTAAAAACGTTCTTCCGCTCATTACCACTTTTTTTCTATTTATCGTGAGCAGTAATGTGTTGGCGCTTGTTCCAGGTTTTCTTGGATCGTTTTTTGTCTCCACGGAAGTAGGCAATGTGCCTCTTCTTCGATCGCCAAATAGCGACCTTACCACAACCGTTGCGCTCGCATTGTTTTCTGTTTTTTCCATTCAGCTTTTTTCGCTTCGCACGCTCGGCATAGCCGCATATTTCAAACGTTTTTTCAATTTCACCGGCCCGATACAATTCATTCTCGGGTTTTTTGAAATGATTTCCGAAGGGGTAAAAATCCTGTCATTTTCATTTCGACTTTTCGGCAACATCTTTGCCGGAGAAGTGCTCCTCTTGGTCATTGCGTTTTTGGTGCCGTTTGTCATACCCTTGCCCTTTATGATTTTGGAAGTATTTGTGGGCGTCATTCAAGCATTTATTTTCGCCATTCTCACATTAACATTTATCAAAACAAGCACCATGCAACATTTGACAGCTCGCTCAAAAGTTCAACCTGCTGCAACATCATCAAGCCGAGCAAGAGGTGCAATAATAGATTGAGGAGGTGTACAATAAATATATTATGCAAAATCCATCAGCATTCACTATGGCGATCGGTACCATTGGTCCGGCCCTTGGAATCGGCATGATCGGCGCTGCCGCGCTTATTGGTATGGCTCGAAACCCTGAAAATTCTGAACGCATCCAGATCGCCATGATTATTGCTATTGCCTTTGCCGAAGCAATCGCTATTTACGCGCTTGTCGTTGCGCTTATTTTGAAATTTGTCGCGTAACAAATCACGTAAAAAAAAGAGAGAAATTTTCAATCTGACACATATGCAATTATTTGGAAGTCTTGGTATTGATGTAAAACTTCTCGTTGCCCAAATGATAAATTTTGGGTTGTTGTTGTGGTTGTTCAAACGATTCGTATACAAGCCCATAATTGATCGTATAGAAAAAGACGAGCAAGCCCTTGCACAGGCCCAACAAAAAGCACAACAATTGCAGCGCGAACAAGAAACATTTGCACAAACCAAAGAAAAAACCGTCATGGAAGCAAAGAAAAAATCCCAACAGATCATACAAGAAGCAGAAGACGTAGCAGAACAAATTAAAAGTAGGGCGCGCCAAGAAGCGGCACAAGAAAAACAAGCAGTTATCGAACAGATTCATGCCCGCCTGAAGGAAGTGAACAATGAATAATATTTCATCACGCACATTAGCGGTGTCTTCGCACGAGACCGGGAAAATCATTTCGTTCTTTTCCGGAGTTGCAAAAATTTCCGGCCTTCCTCATGTATTTTTACACGAAGTTCTTCTTGATCCGGACGGTAATCCGGCTGCTATCGTGATTGGGTTTGATAAACAGTTTGTCGAAGCGCTTTTTTTTGACGAAACAGTTGATTTACAAAAACCACTTTCAAGAAGCAAACGCGTGTTTTCTATTCCCATTTCAGAAAGTGTCGTCGGGCGAGTGTTTGACGGTTTGGGTACCCCCCGCGATTTCTTAGGAGACATCGTCGGGAAACGGATCCCTGTTTTTCGGTCGGCGCCTCAGATAATCGATCGTCAACCCGTAATCAGACCATTGACAACAGGGGTAAAAATCATTGACAGCGTTTTGTCGCTTGGCCGCGGCCAGAGGGAACTTATCATCGGAGACAGGAAGTTGGGCAAAAGCACGCTCGCGCTTGATACCGTACTGAATCAAAAACATGAAGCACTTCCGGTTTATTGTGTTTATGTCCTTTGTGGCCAAAAAGAACAACAATTGAAAGAAATAGCAGGCCTTTTTGAAAAAAACAACGCATTTTTATACACTGTTATTGTTGCGGCAACAGCGGAATCATCGTATGCAAGTCAGTATGTCGCACCATTTGTCGGCTGTGCAATCGGTGAGTATTTTCGCGATGCTGGCAAAGACGCGCTGGTTGTGTATGACGATCTTTCAAAACACGCCAATGCCTATCGAAGTATCGCGCTCCTTTTGGGTCGGCCGCCAGGAAGAGAATCATATCCCGGCGACATCTTTTCTTTGCACGCGGCACTTCTTGAACGCGCAGGACAATTGTCCAAAAAACAAGGAGGTGGTTCGCTCACTGCGCTTCCTATCGTTGAAACGCAAGAAGGCGACATCACCTCATTTATTTCTACCAACATCATTTCCATTACCGACGGGCAAATTTATGTGGAGCGTGGATTATTTCAAAAGGGATTTCTCCCTGCGGTGAATGTCGGACTTTCTGTTTCGCGCGTGGGTTCGCAGTCCCAACCTTCGGCACTGCGCAGTGTGGTGGGCGGCATACGTTTGGCTCTTTCCCAACACAAAGAATTACAAAAGCTTACTCAACTTGAGACTACGGTCAGCGAGCAGGCCAAAACGAAGATTCACCGGGGAGAATTGATGCTTGAACTACTCAAACAAGAAAAACACACCAACATATCGTGGCCGGAACAGGTTGTCCTTTTCTATGCTGTTGAGGAAGGTTTTTTTGACACGATGGAAAAAGAGCAGTGGAGCAATTTCGAAGATAAATTGCGGGCGCTCATGCGCAATCGATACGCCGAAGTGCTTCAGCATATTGCTCGCGATACATTCGACAAAACAGTCACAAACAACATACAACAAATTGTCGAAGACGCAAAAAATGAATTTATTGCAACACAACCATGAAAGCATATCTTACCTACAAAACACAAATCAAAGGCTTTAGCGATGTTGCTGCAACAGTCAAGATGACTGAAAAGATTGCAGCATCGACCGTGCACCGTCTCAAACACGAGGTCCTCAACTTGCAAGACTATATTGGCTCTATCGAGCGGGTACTTGCACGACTTTCCCGCTTTTATGTCAAAAAAGATCATGTATTTTTTCAGCATACATCGGGAAACAGGGCACTTGTGGTGCTCTCAGGAGACAAAGGACTGGTGGGCGATTTGTGGCATTCCCTTGCGCGTGCTTTTGTCAGCGCGCTTGACGATTACCGTGCGATTATTGTTTTGGGAAAACGAGGCAGTCATTATTTACGCGAGGAACACGCACCTGTCCTCCAATCATTCAAACAAGACGGGATCATCCCGACACAAGAGGAGATTGCTCTATTGACAAAAACTATTTTTGACGGTTTGAAAAAAAAAGCATTTACGCGCGTTGACATCTTGTATCCGCGCTTTGTTTCTTTGGCGCAACAAAAAGCAGTTTTTGTCCCGTTTGTGCCGTTTGCATTTCAACCAGATCATGCGCAGGACGACTCATCGCCGCAGCACGCGTTGGGCATCCCTATTTTTGAACCTTCCCGATACGCTATTTTTGATCGGTTGTTGCAAAAATACATGCAATTGTTTGTATACAAACTGGTTTTGGAGACGAAACTTTCCGAATGTTCCGCGCGAACAGTTGCCATGGAGCACGCATCGGTCAAAACAAAAGAACTCATCCAAACACTCAACCATGACTTTAAAAAAGAGCAACGTCGTCTGATCACCCAACGACAACTTGAAAGTTTTGCTACGCATAGAACATAAATCTATGGAAATACACAAACACAACGGAGCGGTCGTCTCGATGAAAGGGGGAGTAGTTGAAGTGGTCTTCGAAGATCACCCACCAGCTATTCACGGACTCCTTTGCAACGCAGATAAAGACGTATTTTTTGAAGTCGTGGAACAAAAAGACGAACATACGGTACGCGCTATTGCATTGTCCAATGTTAAACACACGGAGCGCGGAGAAAAAGTCTTAACGATTGGGAAAGAAATTACGGTTGGACTTTCCAAAGAAATTTTAGGAAGAATGTTTGACATGCGCGGATTACCAATAGATAACAAACCATTTGTTTGTCAACATCAGTTGCCGCTTTATCAGCGCGAACAAGATACCCCTGAGATCTTGCACACATCCAACGATACCATTATCGAGACAGGCATAAAAGTTATTGATCTTCTGGTTCCCTTTCGCACGGGAGACAAGATCGGGTTGTTTGGCGGTGCGGGTGTGGGGAAAACTATTCTGACAACAGAACTCATACACAATATCGCACTTAAACACATAGGTTATTCGGTGTTTGCCGGCATAGGAGAACGCATACGGGAGGGCAATGATTTATACCTCACTTTACAATCACTTGATGTGCTCAAAAACACTGCGCTCTATTTTGGCGAAATGGATAAGGCGCCCGGTGTTCGTGCAAGAGTGGGGCTTGCAGCTGTTGCTGCGGCTCAGTTTTTATCTAAAACCTTTGGTAAAAATACCTTTCTTTTTGCTGACAATATTTTTCGGTATGTAATGGCAGGGATGGAAATTGGGGCGGCACTTGGAAAAGTTCCTTCGGAACTTGGATATCAAGCAACACTCGAAAAAGATTTGGCTGTACTGCAAGAGAGAATTGCAAAGCGCGATGGTCATTCGATTACATCCATTCAAGCGGTATATGTACCCGCCGATGACTTGACCGATCCGGCGGTAGTTGCTATTTTTTCGCACCTTGACGCTTCTTTGGTACTCTCACGAGAAGTGGCTGAAAAAGGTATTTATCCAGCAGTTGACCCGTTGCGCTCTCATTCCGTAGCACTTGATAAAGACGTGGTAGGGAAACGACATTATGAAATCGCCTCACGCGTCAAAGAAATTTTTCAGCAATATCAGGAGCTTGCACACATCATAGCGATCTTAGGGATCGATGAATTGTCTCGATCAGATCGCACCATCGCCAAACGCGCAGAACGGTTGCAGCGATTTCTCACGCAGCCGCTTTTTGTGACAGAATCGTTTAACGACAGAAAAGGCGTGCACGTCCCCCTTGAGAAAACATTGGAAGGGTGCGAACAGATTCTCAGTGGCGCCTTTGACGAAATTGATCTTGAAAAACTATATATGATTGGATCAATTGACAAAACAACACCATGATCACGTGCACTATCACCTCGCCTTCGCAAACAACTCGCTACAGTTTATTGCGCAGTGTGAGCGTACCTGGGCATAACGGTGAATTGCAGATTTTGTCGGGCCATGCAGAAATGTTCGTGTTGCTACAAAAAGGTAGGATCAAACTTGCTTCGGAAGCTAAACCTGTTGAACGGGTTGAAATTCAAGGAGGAGAATGCCACGTTCAAAACAATACGGTCACGATTATTTTATAAAAAACGCTGGAGTTTCTCTTCTTTTCCTTTCCCCAATGTGCTATAGTGAATATGAAGAATCAATCTGTACAAGTTTCTACGAAAAGGGGGTGACTGATTATTTATGAACGACCAACTCATGCACTATGTTAAAAAACATACATTATTTATTGCTATGCTTGTTGTTGCAGGGTTTTTTATTCTTGCGGTTGGAGAATATTATTTATATCGTCAGACTCAGCATATCAACAGCATAGTGTCAGAAGGTTTTATGCAGATGAAGGAGGTTCAAAAAAACAGACCCAGAAGCAACTGATAGTATGATGGAAAATACGGGCGACGCTATGGAAGGAAAAGAAATGATGGAGAAAGGATTGTAATAACCAAACCCTTATTTAATTATGTTTGAATCTATTTTGAATTGAATATTGAATATTTTTTAGTTTCATGTTATTCTAAGTTTTCCCAGGGACTTATTGTATACGGAACATTTATATCTGAATCAAATCCAGGTGTCAAAGGTAAGTTAAGGTTGTTTGAAATTGAAACACTTTTGATTACCCATGGAGGAATAAATAAATGCCCTGCTCTATCCATGTCAAAAGGATATCCGTTTAGATTGACTTCTAAGCAATCTGTTATGCCGACAGTATTGCCATCTCTATCAAAATAATGAGAAATTTGTATTCTTCCAAATGCCGACCTTGCCACCCCGCTCAAAACTGCATTTCTACTATCTGTCGTATTAGCGACACCGATATAATTTCTGGCGTCATAATTAGCTTGAATAATTATTGTACACTCTGTTTGAGATTGTTGTAATACACCAGATTGTTCTAATATTTGACGAAGTTCCATTTCATAATGCAGAGATGGCTGATTTAAGATCAAATCTATTATAATTCTATGGCGTGAAGGTACATTATTTAATAATCTTTTCAGCTTGTCAAAGAAAGCATAACTTAGTCGGGGATTATCAATTTTATCTTCAGGAGATCTTTTTTTATTATCAATCCACACTCGATCGATATTTTCATCAGTTGGAAAGATGTCAACATTTCTATATTGTTGAAGAAAATTATCAAATAATTGATTTATACTTTCTATCGGGGTAAGTTCTTTACGCCTCTTTTTTTTTGATAAAAAGGAAAAAAAGTTACAAACTCCATCTTTAAATTCGAGCATAATTTGAATTATATCACATAATATATTTATTCTATTAGATTAACTAATGGATCGTGTTGTTTGAGCCTAGTTATGTATTATAATGTTGGGTATACTATGCGTCTGTAGCTCAGTGGTAGTAGCACCATTCTTATAAAATGGGGGTCGATGGTTCGAATCCATCCAGACGCACATCAATAGATTTTAAACATAGGAATTGCCGAGGTAGCCAAGACCTCCGAATCGGAGGTCAAGGTGGTCACTAGAAAAATAATATGAACTATGTATATATTTTACAATCGTATAAAGATGACAAGTTATACATTGGTTCGACAAATAATTTAAAAAAACGTTTAGTCGAACATAATAGCGGAAAAAGTAAATCAACAAAATCAAGGAAACCGTTTAAATTGCTATATTATGAAGCGTTTATAACAGAAGAAGAAGCTTTTAAGAAAGAAAAATTTTATAAATCAGGAAGGGGTCATGAAGTAATATATAACATGTTGTTTAAGTCTTTGCCGAGGTAGCCAAGGTGGTCACGGCGGTGGTCTGAAAAACCTCAGATATCAGTTCGACTCTGATCCTCGGCACATATTCAAATTTTTTCTGTTTCTTATGAAACGCGCCCTACAAAATGAATTCACACTTCTTATCGGCCTATTTTTTTTAGGATTATTGACCCGTTCGCTCCATTATTCCGAATATCTCAACTTCTCCACAGACCAAGCATTATTTGCAACAAAATCTTTGGAATTGTGGAGAAGCAAAGCAATTACGCTTATCGGTCCATCAATTTCTTTCAAGTTCATCGGAAGAGAGCTGTTTCAAGGTTCGCTG